>DATFHD010000095.1:0-81287 GCA_035248785.1 Pyrinomonadaceae bacterium
TGGCGCGCGGAGCGGTTGCACCGGCGAGGCCGCGGCGGGCCGCTGCGCTGCCGTGCGCGCGGGGCGCTTCGACGGGACGGCGCGCGTCTCGAAGGCGACGCGCTTGATGTCCATCAGGTGCCACGGCGAGACGTTGTCGGAGGTGACGTTGCCGCCCCAAGAGCCGCAGCCGAGAGTCATTGACGGAGGCAGCGCGGTCGAGAATCCGATGGCGCCGTGCGTCGTCGGCGAGTTGACGATGATGCGCGAGGCGGGCATCTCGACGCCGAAGGCGGTCGCCGCCTCGCGCGAGCGCGTGTGTATGCCCGCGGTGTGGCCCATGCCGCCGTAGGACAGAATCTCGAAGCAGCGCGCCGCGCCCCTCTCCAAACCGTCTTCCACGTAGAAGGCGAGAATCGGCGACAGCTTCTCCATCGAGAGCGGGTGCTCGCGCCCCACCCCGCCCACGTCCGCAATCAGGCAGCGCGTGCCCGGCGGGACTGTCAGCCCCGCCATCTTCGCAATCACCTCGACCGAGCGGCCGACGATGCCCGGGTTCAGAGCGCGCTTCTCGGTCGTGACGACTTTCGCCAACTGGTCTGCCTCGGCCGGCGAGAGGAAGTGCGCGCCCTGCGCTTTGAACTCGTCGCGCACCTGCTTCGCGACGGGCAGGTCTGCGACGACGGCCTGCTCCGAGGCGCAGATGGTTCCGTTGTCGAAGGTCTTCCCCGTCAGGATGTTCTGCACCGCGATGGGCACGTCCGCAGTTCTTTCGACGAACACCGGCACGTTGCCCGGGCCCACTCCGAACGCGGGCTTGCCCGACGAATACGCCGCGCGCACCAGCCCGATGCCGCCCGTCGCGAGGATGACGGCCGTCTGCCTGTGCTTCATCAAGGCTTCCGTGCCTTCGAGCGACGTAGCCGTCATGCAGCCGACGGCCTCGGCGGGCAGTCCTTCTTTGACTCCGGCCTCGCGCATGACGCGCGCCGTCTCGTTGATGCACTTGGCGGCCGAGGGGTGCGGCGAGAGCACGATGGAGTTTCTGGACTTGACGGCGATGAGGATTTTGAAGATGGCGGTCGAGGTCGGGTTGGTCGAGGGGATGATGCCTGCGACGACCCCGCGCGGGCTGGCGATTTCGAGCACGTCCGGCGATTCGTTGATGACGCCGACCGTGCGCAAGCCCTTGAAGAAGTTCCACACGTCCTCTGCGGCGAAGCGGTTCTTCTCGCGCTTGTCGTCGGGGATGCCGTAGCCGGTCTCCTCGGTCGCCATCGCCCCGAGCCGCGCGGCGTCGCGCAGGGCCGCGCGCGCCATCGCCTCGCAGATGCGGTCTATCTTCCCCTGATCGAAACGCGCGAGCTGCCCCTGCGCCCGGTGCGCGGCCTCGACGAGGTCGCGCGCCTGCTGCACGGATACCAAATCCTTATCCGCCATAACCACCTCCGAAAAGGTTCCGGGTGCCGGGCGTCGGGTGCCGGGGAAGAAGGCGCCGCCTTAACTAAATCCCCGACACTTGGCGCCCGGAACCCGGCACCTTCACTTGCTTCTTTCCTTGCTGTTGTCGCGCTGGCCGGCGGGGAGCGAGCGGCCTTGGTCGCCTTCGCCGAGCTGGCTGGCCGAGCCTCCGCCGCCGATGGCGCGCTCGTCGGGGCTGTAGCCCGTTCGGCCGTTGCGCGGGAGCACGCGCTCGACCTCGCCGTGCGGGCGCGGGATGACGTGGACGCTAATCAGCTCGCCCACGCGGCGCGCGGCCGCCGCCCCGGCGTCGGTCGCGGCCTTGACCGCGCCCACGTCGCCGCGCACGAAGATGGTGACGTATCCGGCGCCGATGTACTCCTTGCCGATGAGCTGTACGTTGGCCGCCTTGACCATCGCGTCCGCGGCCTCGACCGCGCCCACGAAGCCCTTGGTCTCGACCATTCCGAGTGCTTCCAGAGGCATTCTCTTATCCTCGCTTCTATGGTTGGGTGTTGTAAAACTGTTCTTCCGTCCGGGTGTAACAAGAACCGTAGCACCGCGCGCCGCAAAGTTCAAGACGCGCGCTAACTTCGTCTGCCCGAGAAGTTTGACACGCCTCGGAACGGCACATTATATTGTGCCCGAAGGCGCGGCGCACACAGCTTACGGCGGCAGGGCCCGACGCGCCGACGCCCCCCGACAGTACAAGCGCGCGACGTGAATCCGAAGACATCCGAACAGAACGCGGAAGGCGGCGCACGCGCCGAGCGCGCCGACGGCTCACTCGGCGAGCAGTTGCGCCGCGCGCGAGAGGCGCGCGGCGTCACCCTGCGCGAAGTCTCCGAGCAGACGCGCATCACCATGCGCCACCTCGAAGCCATCGAGGCCGACAACTACAAAGACCTCCCGGGCGGCATCTTCAACAAATCGTTCGTCAAGTCCTACGCGCGCTACGTCCGCTTCGATGAGGCGCGGGCCGTCGAGCTCTACGAGCGGCAGGCGCGCGCCGCCGGCCTCCACACCGACGAGGTCGCGACCACGCCGCAGCGCGCGCGCGTCTACACGGGCGAGGCGACGCGCTCGCCGCTGATGACTTACGGGCTGAGCATCCTCATCGTCGGCGTCCTCGCGCTCATCGTCTACGCCGGCCTGAACTACTACCGCCGCACCTCGGGCGCGCAGACGGCCGGCCCCGCGGCGACGGCGACGCCGGCCGCCAACGCGAACGCGCAGACGGCCGCGGCCACGCCGACGCCCGCGCCGACCGTCGAAGGCTTCCGCGTGCAGGTCAAGGCGACGCGCATGTTCTGGCTCACCTCTTGGCAGGACGACGACAAGAAGAAGCGCGGCCGCATGCTGAAGCCGGACGCGCCGGAGGAGTTCGAGCCCGCGTCGGCGCTGAACCTGCGTTACGATCAGGTCTCGGCCGACGCGCTACAGGTGTCGGTCAACGGTCAGGCTTTGAAGACGCCGACCGACACCACGACGTGGACGATTACTAAGGACAACTTCCGGCAGTTCGCGCAGTGATGACGCTTAAAGCACAAGGCTCGCACCCCGAAGCCCGCCCCGCGGGAGAGTTTCGGGGTGCGGGCCTCTTACGTTAACCGAACTTTTTGAAACGGAGTTATTCGAGCCATGATTACACCTGACATTCAAGAGGGGCTGACCTTCGACGACGTTCTTCTCGTGCCCGCGCGCTCCGAGGTTTTGCCGGCCGAGACCGACACCACGACGCGCTTCACGCGCGGCATATCTTTGCGCATCCCGCTCTGCTCGGCCGCGATGGACACGGTCACCGAGAGCCGCCTCGCCATCGCCATCGCGCAGCAGGGCGGCATCGGCGTCATACACAAAAACTTCCCCGTCGAGCGGCAGGCCGAAGAGGTTGACCGCGTCAAGCGCTCGGAGTCGGGCATGATCGTTGACCCCGTCACCATCCGCCCCGACCGCCCCGTCCGCGAGGCTCTGTCGGTGATGGAGCGCTACAAGATTTCGGGCGTGCCGGTCGTTGACGAGGGCGGCCACCTCGTCGGCATCATCACCAACCGCGACCTGCGCTTCGAGACGCGCTTCGACATCCCGGTCAGTGAAGTGATGACGCCGCAGCCGCTCGTCACAGTCCCCGTCGGCACCACGCTCGAACAGGCGAAGGGCGTGCTGCAAAAGAACCGCATCGAGAAGCTTCTGGTCGTTGACACCGACAAGCACCTCAAGGGGCTCATCACGGTCAAGGACATACAGAAGGCCATCAAGTACCCTTCGGCCGCGAAGGACGACCTCGGGCGCCTGCGCGTCGCCGCCGCCATCGGCGCGACCGGCGATTTCCAAGAGCGCGCCGACGAGCTGGTGAAGGCGCGCGTTGACTGCCTCGTCATAGACACCGCGCACGGCCACTCTTCGCGCGTCGTCGAGGCCGTGCGCGAAATCAGGCGCCGCCACCCCGACACGCAGCTCATCGCCGGCAACGTCGCCACCGCAGAGGGCACGCGCGAACTCATCAGCGCGGGCGTTGACGCGGTCAAGTGCGGCATCGGCCCCGGCTCCATCTGCACGACGCGCGTCGTGACGGGCGCGGGCGTGCCGCAGATTACGGCCATCTACAACTGCGTGCAGGCGGCGAAGGGCTCGGGCGTCCCCGTCATCGCCGACGGCGGCGTGAAGTTCTCGGGCGACGTGGCGAAGGCGATTGCGGCGGGCGCGGATGTCGTCATGATCGGCTCGCTCTTCGCCGGGACGGAGGAGTCACCGGGCGAGTTGATTCTCTTTCAGGGGCGCTCGTTCAAGGCTTACCGCGGGATGGGGAGCATCGGCGCGATGCGCGAGGGTTCGCGCGACCGCTACGCGCAGGAGACGACCGAGGTCGAGTCCAAACTCGTCCCCGAAGGCATCGAGGGGCGCGTCCCCTACAAGGGCACGCTCGCAGACATGGTGACGCAGCTCGTCGGCGGCCTGCGCGCCGGCATGGGCTACACCGGCTGCCGCAACATCAAAGAGTTTCAGGAAGACACGCGCTTCATACGCATCAGCCCCGCCGGCCTCAAAGAGTCGCACGTCCACGACGTCATCATCACGAAGGAAGCGCCGAACTACCGTCTTGAGTAGTTCGGAACACTGAAGTAGGAACGCTGAGCGCTGAACTGAAAGCCCGGTGCCTTCAGTTCAGCGCTCATTGTTTATAGTTCAGCGTTTCACCTCCCTCCTTCGCGCTCGCGCAGCCAGAGCATGAGCGCGGCGGAGGCGACGGCGAGCGCGAGAATCATGAGGAAGCCGCCGGCGAGCAGCCAGCCGTCGCCGGGGTCTGCGCCCAGTTGGGCGAGCGGGTTGGCGGCCTGCGCGGGCGCGGCCGACGCCGCACGCGAGCCGAGGTACAGGCTTGAGATCGAGCAGAGTGTTAGGAAGGCCGACGCGGCGAAGAGCCGCTTGATGGTTCGAGTCATTCTACCGGAGACCTCTCTTCTCCCGGTGCCGCGACGTTAGACGCGGCGCGTCGAAGAAAGTTCCGGCGCTGTTCCCTTTCACTTGCCCGCGAGCCACGCCGCGCGCAGGGCGAGAGCTTCGGGCGTGGCCTTGTCGTCCTTCTCGATGCTGTAGGTGGCGCGCGTGCCCTCGTGCGTGCGCGTCAGGCGGAGGCCGACGTAGGCGAGCGCCTCGTCGTAGGGCGGGGGCTCGACGCCGTAGACGTGCCGGCGGAAGAAGTCAGAGAGGTCGAAGCCCGCGACCTCCGAGGCGACGCGCTGGAAATCCTCGACCGTGTAGCCGCGCCCCTTCAGGTAATAGCTGTCGTTCGCGCTCTTCAAATAAAACTCCTCGTAGGCGCGGCGCATCACGGCGTCGAGCGAGGCGCGTCCGCGCGAGCGGCCGCGTATGAGGAGGTCGAGCGCGACGGCCAGCGTCTCGCCCTTCGGGTAGTAACTGACGACTGTGTTTTGCAGGTTCGTCTGCTGGTCGCTGCTGCCGCGGTCTATGAAGGGCGCGAGCAGGCTCGACTCGACGGCGCTCGTCTGTTTGCTCCCCTGCGAGCTCTCGACGTAGCCGATGGTGCGCGCGTAGGAGTCGAACAACTGCGCGTCGTCCCACAGACCTGCGCGCCGCTCGGAGAGCTTGCCGTAGTAGTTCGTGAACCCCTCGGCGACCCACAGCCCGCGCGTGACGACCGGGCGCGTGAAGTCCCATGGGCCGAGCCCCAACGGGCGCAGGCGCTTGACGTTCCAGACGTGGAAGAACTCGTGCGCGGCCGCGCCAAGGGCGCTGTCGAACGTGCCGCGGTCGGCGAGTGCGGCGGTCTCGACGATCTGCGTCGAGTTCAGGTGCTCCATGCCGTCGCCGCGCCGCGAGGTCGGGTCGAAGTGGAAGAGGAAGGTGTACTGCTCGTAGTCTGGCGCGGGCATCATCGCCGTCTCGGCGCGGACGATGCGCTCGACCTGCTTCGCGAGCTCCGCGCGGCGGCCGCCCTCGTCGCCGAACGAGTGGACGACGACGCGGTAGGTCTTCCCGCCGACCTCGAAGGTCTCGACGTTGAAGTCGGGCGCGACCTCAGTCGGCGTGTCTATGAGCAGGTCGTAGTTCGCGAAGCCGAACTCGCTCTGCGCAGTCGTCTTCGACTGGCCGTTGATAATCTTCCAGCCGGCGGGCGCGTCAATCTTGAGCGTCGTCGGGTCTTGCTTGTGGCCGACGACGTAGACGAAGACCGAGCCGCCGTTGAAGTTGGCGTGCCTCTTGTCGAGCTGCGAGAAGGTGCCCGAGAGGTCGTCTGCGTAGACCTTATATACGACGGCCACGTTCGGCGAGCCGCACAGGTAGACGCGCCACGTCTGCGTGTCCAGCCGTTCGAGCTGCCCCGCGCCGCTGAACGCCGCGCACCTCGCGGTCGGCGGCGCGAGTTCGCGGACGCGAAACTCCTGCACGTTCTTCGCGAAGTCGAAGACGGCGTAGCGCCCCGGCGACCAGCGCGGCATCTGGAAATCAACGTAGTCGGCGCCCTTCAAACCGTCCACGTCAACCTGCACGTTGAAGAGGTGCGAAGCGGGCTCGGGCATCGAGAGCCGGTAAGAGATTTTGTAGGCGGGCGCCGAACTGTCCTGCGCCGCGGCGTGCGATGCGCCGAGCGCGCAGACCGCGAAGAGAACGAGTGCGCGCGCCGCGGCGCGAAGTGAGAAGTGCTTCATCAGTCGGACTCCGTGACCGGCTGCCGGAAGTTTTAAATGTTCGGGAGACTGCGGCGCGATTATCGGCGCCGGCCGCGGCGCCTGTCAAAAGTGTCGCTTGACGGCCCGCGCGCGCGTCCGTTAGCTTTCGCTTGAATCAGCACAGGACGGACTTCATTCGCCATGAACACGACCGAACGCCTTTACTATTCAGACTCGCACCTCGTCGAGTTCGACGCGCGCGTCGTCTCGGTCTCTCAAACCGCGGACGGGCGCGCGGCCGTCGCGCTCGACCGCACGGCCTTCTACCCGACCGGCGGCGGCCAGCCCTTCGACACGGGCGCGCTCGACGCGGCGCGCGTCGTCGAATGCGTCGAGGCGGAGGACGAAGGAGTGCTCCACGTTTTAGAAGGCGAGCTGCCGTCGGCGGGCGCGCGGGTGCGCGGGCGCGTTGACTGGCCGCGCAGGCTCGACCACATACAGCAGCACACGGGCCAGCACATCCTCTCGCAGGCTTTCATCGTCCTCTACGGCGCGCAGACGCGCAGCTTCCGCATGACGGAGGACGCGTGCGAGATTGACGTTGACCTCGCCGAACCTTCCGACGAGAAAGTGGAGCGAGCCGTCGCGCGCGCCAACGAGATTATCTGGGACGACCGCGCCGTGCGCGTCCATCAGGTCACGCCCGACGAGGCAGCGCGGATGCCTCTCAGGAAAGACTCGGCGCGCGAGGGCGAGTTGCGCGTGATTGAGATTGAAGGGTTCGACTTCAGCCCGTGCGGCGGGACGCACGCGCGGACGACGGGCGAGGTCGGCTGCGTCGTCGCGCGCCAATGGGAGCGCGCGAAGGGCCTTGTGCGCGTCACCTTCGCCGCGGGCGGCCGCGCCGTCGCCGACTACGACCGCGCGAACCGCACGGCGCGCGCCGTGGCCGCGCTCTTCAGCGTCGGGCGCGAAGAGGCGGCCGAGGCCGCGGCGCGTCTCTTGGAAGAGAACAAGCAGTTGCAGCGACGCCTCCGCGCCGCCGAAGAGATAGCCTCGCGCGCCGAAGCCCGCGAGCTTTACGAAGAGGCCGCGCGCGAGTCTGGAAGTAAAGCTGGAAGTGAATCAGGAAGTGCGGCCGGAAGCGAGTCTGGAAGCGCGCCCGTCATCATCGCGCGTGCCTTCGAGGCGCGCGACGCCGAGAGCCTGCGGCGTCTGGCCCACGCGCTCGCCTCGCACGCGAACGCGGTCGCGCTGCTCGGCTCGGTCGAAGGCGACGCGGCGCGGCTCGTCTTCGCGCGCTCGGCGGACGCGCGCGGCGACATGAACGCCCTCATGCGCCAAGCCTGCGCGACGCTCGAAGGGCGCGGCGGCGGGCGCCCCGACATGGCGCAGGGCGGCGGGCGCCGCACGGACAAACTCGCCGAAGCACTCGACGCCGCCGCAGCCGCCGTGCGTGCTACTGCGTGAAGCAGTTCTTCTCTTCGGCGAAGCGCGCGTCTTCGAGCGGGAGGTTGTGTTTGACTTCGGTGAGCGTGATGGTGGAGAAGTCGTCGCGTATGCGGAAGGGGAGCTTGACGCCGTCCACTTCGCGGTAGTCTTCGAAGTAGGTTCGGTCGCGCCTGAGGAGCAGGCCCGTCTGCGCGTCGAAGTAGAGCGTGACGGCGGGGCCGTCCGCGGGCGTCGCCGTGACGACGAAAGCCTCGGCGCCGCCGACCTCCTCCTTACCCTTCAACGTCATTGACGAGTAGAGCCGCCGCAGGTCTGCGGCCCAGCCCGAGCGCGCTTCGAGCCGCAGGCCGGAAAGCTCCGCGCCGCGCATCTCTCGGTAGCCCGAGAGCGGAATCTGCATGTAGCCGTACGCGCCCGTGAAGCCGCGGCGGACGACGCCCAAGCCTTCGACGTTGACGAGTTCGAGCAGCCTGTCGGGCGACTTCTCAAGCACCTCGACCGTGCCGCTGACCTTCATCCCGCCGTAGGCGCCTTCGATTCTGCCCTTCGAGACGCGCGTCGAGAGTTTGTCGAAGACGGCGCGGCCGCCGACGGCCTCCTCGTACTTAGCCAGTATCGGTTCGACCTCGGGCGCAACGCCCGCCGCCTTCGGAGCTTCGACAAAACCTCCGTCAGTCTTGGCGACGGCGGCCCTGCCTTCGGCATCTTCCCTCAACTCTTCGGCCGCGGCGGTAAACGACAGGGACGGCGCGTGCGCGTTGACGCCCGACGCCGCCTCGCGGCTGTTGACGGCGCCGAGCGCGGCTTCGAGCTGCGGGTCGCGGCCGGCGAGGAGGGGTCGGCGCGCGAGGCGCACAGAGACGTTCGGCACGACGCCGTTGCCCTCGATGACGTTGCCGTTGGCGGTGACGAAGTCGGCGAAGGCGTATTGCAGAATCGCGCCGGTCGGCAACTCCTTAGCCGCCGAGGGGAGCGTCGCGCCCGCGCTGCGCTGCCCGACCAGAACCGCGCGGCCCGAAGCCTGCAACCCGCCCGCGAAAATCTCTCCGGCCGACTGCGTCTCGGCGTCAATCAGCACGACGAGGCGGCCGCGGTAGACGCTGCGCTGCGGCGTCACGAGTATCTCGTGCCAGCCCGCGCGCGTGCGCATCACCCCGAACGAAGTCTGATTCGTCTCAAGCAGCCCGCCCATGCCGTAGAGCAGCCCGAGCAGTCCGCCGCGGTTGCCGCGCAGGTCTATGACGACGCCGGGCGCGTCCTTCATCGAGCGCAGCGCCGCGCAGAACTTGTCCAAGACCGGCGCGACGAAGAGGTTGAAGCGTATGTAGCCGACGCCGCCGCGCAATCTACGAGACTCGAACTCGACGAACTGCGCGGGCAGCGTCGGCGAGGTCGGCGCGAGTTCGCCGCGCAGGCGCTCGCGCGGGACGACGGCGCGGCGCAGTCGGTTGCGCGCGTCTAAGAAAGAGAGTTTGACGGAAGTGCCCGGCGAGCCGTTGACGTAGCCGACGATGACCTCGGCCGGAATCTGGTTGCGCGCCGAAGGCTCGTAGACGGCCGCGAGCCTGATGTCTGCGAGGATGTCCGACAGCGGCCGGCCGTCAATGCTGCGCAGGACGTAGCCCGTGCGCAGCCCCGCGCGCTCGGCCGACGAGCCCTGCTCGACGCGCGTGACGAGCGCCGCGCCGCCGAGGATTCTGAGGTCTATGCCGATGCCGTAGGTCAGGTGCTCGGCCATGTAGACGCTTCCGTGCGGGTGAGGCTTCTCGGCGCCGCGCGCGCCGTCGGCGTCCGCGTCCCCTTCGCCTTCTTCGTCGTCGCCGGTCGAGGGGATGGCCTCGGGCGGGATGATGTTGAAGTGCGACTGGCCGAGCCGGTTGAGCATCTGCTGCAAGAGCATGTGCAACTCTCGGTCGGTGCGCGAGGCGGCGGCGCGCGGGGCGAACTCCGTGCGCACCGCGTCCCAGTCAACGCCGCCGAAGCGCGGGTCGAAGTGGTTCTCCTTCACAGTCCGCCAGACGATCTCGAAAGTCTCGCGGCGGCGGTCTGCCTCCTCGCCTGCCTTGGACGCGGGCGGGGCGGCGGCGACGGCCGTCTCGCCGCGCGGCGGCTCCTGGCCGTGCGCTGTAAGCTGGAAGGCGAAGAGTATGAGGACGAGGAAGCTGAGCGGCCTGTACAACCTTGACATTCGACTCCTCGCGCGGCGGCCGAACGAGACGGCCTCGCGCATCAAGCGGCGCGCGCGGCCTTTCGGGAAGACGTGTGGGACGCCGCGCAACGCTATTAAAGCATCCCGCACGGCTTCCCTGTCAACGTTTGCCGGGCGCGCTTTCGATGTTCTTCAGGCGGCGGCGACTCTCTCCTCTCGCCGCCGCGCTGCAATCAATCTGCAAGAAAAGGGCGTCCACTTTTAGGCCAACCTGTAATCGTAAAAGAGACGCGTTTCCGTTCGCTTTCCAAACCCACAAAGGAAGCTTCCCCGCCGAGGCGGACGCGGCGCAAGGGTTGAACTATTGGTTTACAAAGATTTAGACGGCATCCGCGAGTTTCCGGCGCGGCATGGCACGGCCGTTGTTATCTACACTGGGCAGGTGCTTGGAAGTTCTAAATTGTGTGACTGTAAAAGAGGAGGAGAGTCGAGATGCTTTGGACTATTCTGGTGATCCTTTTGGTTCTGTGGCTGCTGGGTGTGATCGGCGGCGTCGGCGGCGGGCTCATTCACCTGCTGCTCGTGGTCGCGCTGGTCGTCTTCCTGATTAACCTTCTGACCGGCCGCCGCCCCGCCGTCTAAAGACGGCCGCGGCCGACACACGAACGGCGGCTTCGGCCGCCGACGTTTTCGGCGGCTCCGGCCGCCAGAGTCTTCGCGGACGAACGCGGTCTTGAACGCCGGCCGACCGCCGGCTTCTTAAAAGGCCCCGGCGCCCGAGGTGCCGGAGCATCGTCCACAGCAGCAGCGCCCTTCTTCAACTCGAAGGAGGGCGCTGCCCTGCTTACGCGACGCCGCCCGCGTCCTTCCAGATTTTAGTAATAGGTGATTGTGCGGTAGGTGATGGAGTAAGGCACGAACTGCTCCTTGCCGTCCTTCGCGGCCCACTTGGAGGCGGTTCGCTTGACCCAGTTCCCCTTCGCGTCAAACTCGTAGCTGTAGGAGTAACGCTCGCTGACTGAATCGTCCTTCACGTCGTAGAAACTCTCCTCGACCTCATTGCCCTTGTCGTCGAGCGTCGAGACGTACTTCTGGTTGAGCGAGCCGTCCTCGGAGTAGACCAACTCCTCCTTCTTGTTACCTTCATACTTGTACACGTAACGCAGCCACAGCTTCCCGCTATTGTCGTACAAGTCCTCCTCGACCAGACGCCCTTTCCCGTCGTAACGGTAGGCAAATTTATAAGTGTAGCGCGGGTCTGTCTCTCGCTCGGGCCCGCCGGGGCTGCCGCCAACCATCAAGGGGGGCGGGTCGTACTCGTGCCTTATCATCTTATCGCTTCGGACTCTCTCGCCGTCCAGCTCGCCGTAGACGGCCACCTGAAAGAGGTTGCCCTTGTAGTCGTATAACTCGTGCTTTGTGAGTTGCCCCTTGCCGTCATAGTAGTCCGTCGAAGAGGGCTTTCGAGCGCCGACGGCCCGGGTGCCGGACAAATCCTGACTCTCCCTGAAGACCGTCTTCACCCTGCCCTTCAGCCCCTCGTCTTCGGCGTCTGACTTGAGCTTCGCCGCCGCCTTGCCGTGCGGGAGCGGGGCGGGCGCCAGCGTCTCCGCCTCTTTTCTCCTCGCGGCGGCGACCTCGGCCTGCGAGAGCAGCTTGAGCGAATCCAGCACGCGCACCGCCGCCGCCTCTTTCGACTTCATAGAGTTGGGCAGGAACGCGGACGCCTCGTAGAGGCGTTTGCCGACGAGGTACGTCCTGACGATCAGGGTTCCGTCGGCCGTCTCGAACCTCGTCTCGCGCCCGGCGTTGCCTTCCAGCGTCAAGTCCTTCTCGCCCGTCAGCTTCGCCCCCCGGTTCAGCACGAGTTTGTTGTCGCGGCTCCTGTCGAACACGGCCTTCGTCGCCAAGACGTTCGGCAAGTCCACGTAAGTCACCTCGAACGAGCCGTCCGCGGTTCTCCACTTGAAAGTGTCGCCCTCGATTCTCCCCTCCGGCATGTCGGCCGAGATGGCGCTGTAGCCGGAAACCTTCTCGGGCAGTGAGACGCTGAACCTGCCTTGCAGGGAGACGAACAGGGGTGTCGAGTCGGGGCCTTTCCGGGCGGGCACGCCGCCGGGCTCCCTCGCCTGCCCGAGGCAGAGAGAAGCGGCTGACATAAGCGCGGCGAGCAGCAGTTTGAGTCGGCTGGATTTGTTCAAGAGAGACTGACTTCCTTCCGTCCAGCATGAGGCCGCGATAGGAGGGGCAAGGATAACACCCGCCCGCGAGTGCCACCAACATCCTTGAATCGGGTCTCGGGTCGCGCCGCAACTGAAGAGGCTCTGAACGGCCTGTTTCTAAGGCAGAGCCAAACTTGACACCCCACAAAACAGCTCCTAATATCTACCCTCGCGTGGGGCAGTAGCTCAGCTGGGAGAGCGCGGCGTTCGCAATGCCGAGGTCAGGGGTTCGATCCCCCTCTGCTCCATAAATAAACAGCCGCTTCCGGGCGGCTGTTTCTACTTTGTGAGAATCGGTCTTCGGTATAATGCCCCTCATGTCGAGGCCGAAGAATCCACGCACCTGCCGCACTTGCCGGAGGCCGGTTAACAACTACTGCGCCGTCTTCTGTTGTAACGCCTGCCAACTGCAAGCCCAATATCAGGCATATATCGAACGGTGGAAGGCCGGCGTTGAATCAGGCGTCGCCGGGGCGGCGGGTATTTCGCGCTACATACGCCGCTATCTGACCGAGCAGCACGGCGAGCGCTGCCAGCTCTGCGGCTGGCAGGAGCGACACCCTTTGACCGGGAAAGTGCCGCTGACCATCGCTCACATTGACGGGAACTGTCTGAATAATGCGGAGACGAACCTTCGCCTACTCTGCCCGAACTGCCACTCCCTCACCCCGAACTACGGCAACCTGAACAAAGGCCGAAGCCAGCGCTACCACAGGCGCGCGCAGGCCACGATGAGAAAGATTTTAAAGAGTGCCGTATCGTAGAGGACATAACAACCCCAAGTTTAGGATACTACCGCGCCCGGAATTTTCTTGACTGGAATCTGAAACTGGACTAATCTCCCCGCCGCTTCTTAAGCAACCTGTTCCATCTCGTCTTTCCTTTCCACCGACAGCGCCCCGCACGAGGGGCCGCATTCCCGCCACAGAGGAGACAAGCATGAACATGAAAATTTCACGCCGCACAGGCATCGTCTGCTTCGCGGTACTCGCCGCCGTGTTTCTCGCGGTGCCGATCGCGCACCTCGCGTCGAACCCCTCGCCGGGCGTGCTCGAAGCCTGCGTCAACCCCGGCGACGGCGGCATGCGCCTCGTGGACGCGAGCGAAGCCTGCCACAACAACGAGACCCGCGTCTCGTGGAACATCGTCGGGCCCGCAGGCCCTCCGGGCCCCGCAGGGCCGGTCGGGCCTGCCGGGCCGACGGGAGCGACGGGAGCGACGGGAGCGACGGGAGCAACGGGAGCGACCGGGCCTGCGGGGCCCGCGGGGCCGGCCGGCCCGGCGGGGCCTGCGGGTGCTGACGCGGGCGGGCCGCCCTACGTCTGGGTCTGCACGCCCGCGGCCTTCCGCCCCAACATCGGAAGCAACACTTACGCCGAAGTGAACGTCTTCAACGGGAGCGCGTCGAACGCGACCGTCTCCGTGGAGATTCTCGACAAGGACGGCGTCAACCTCGACGGTCACGTCATCCCCGGCACGAACCCTTCCGCCAATTATCCCGGCGCGAGCGGCGTCAGCGTCGCGCCCGCACACACGTACGTCCTGAGCTGGCAGATGCCGCAAACGGCCAACTTCGTCAACGACATCTCCGCCAGCGTCAGGGTCACTTCCGACAAGCCTGTCGTCGTCGGCTCAAACTTCGCGTGGAGCGTCGCGCAGACGCTCCCGTGCAGCCTCCTGCCCAAGTAGACGCGGGACTGTAGCGCCGCGCGCGCGCGAATAGAGAAAGGGCACCGAGCGCTCGGTGCCCTTTCTTATTTAACGCAGGCGCGGCCGTCTTTAGGAGACGGTGAAGGTGGCCGACTTCGTGTCCTTCTGCTGGCCGCCGTCGTCCAAGAGGTACACGTCAATCTTGTACTTGCCCTTCGGCCAGCCCGAGGGCGGCGGCGTGAAGGTGTAGGAGGCCGTGCCGCTGCCCGGCAGGTCGAGCGTCTTCTCCAGCCCGGGGATCGGCCCCTTCTGCTCGCCCTCCACGTCCTCGAAGGAGAGGACGCCCCTCACCTTCACCTTGTCGGGCACGTTCGAGACGGTCGCGACGGCGTAGACCGTGTCGCTGGCGGCGAAGCTCGTCGCCTCGGGGGTTGCGCCCTGCCCCTTGCCGAGCTTGAGCTCGCTGATGTTGGCCGTCGAAGCGCTGAAGTTGCAGGCGACGGCGAAGGCCACCAGCAGCCCGAGGCCGAGCAGGAGGTTAATTCTCGTCGTTCTCATTCTTAATACCTCTTCATGGGAAGTTGATTTGAAAGCTCGCTCCGCGCGGTGCCTTCTTCTGCGAAGCGAGGGCCGGCCCGGGCGCGGCACATACTATCATTTTCCCGCCGCGCGTCCAGTCTTTTTCTCTTCGGCGCGTGGCGCCTTGCCTTGCGCGCGCACGAGCGGCTATAAAAATTCCATCCGCCGAACCGAATTCTTTCCGAGGGGGTTGAAAAAAGGGCCATGCCTACCCAAGACCTTCAGAGCCTGAAGGCCGAGCTGCACGACATCGAGGGAGAGCTGTACCACCTCGCGGCGCGCATCGAGCGCATCGAGCGCGAGGCGGCCGCCGGGCAGACGGACGCTTCGCACACGGACGCCGAGCTGAACGCCGCGCGCGACCAGCGCGTCGCCTACGAGGCGCGGCGCCTGACGCTGCAAGACCAGATCGCGCAGTTGGAGGAGACGCTCAAAGGCTACTGACGCACGCGCCCTCCGCACGCGCTTTAAAGTCTCGCGCGCCGCGCCCTCCGCACGCGCGGCGGCCCCCTTTTTTTTAACGGGCAACCCGCTCCCCGCCCGCGCCATCAATCGCAGCGGAAGTCCGCGGCTCTCCCGCTTGCCAAAGCGCGTCTCTCTCTGTTTTCATTGTGCCCTTGAAGGAAGGCCCGCCGCTCTCACGGGGAGGAGTTATGAAGGTTCTCAGGTTTACGCGCCCGCTCGCCGCCCTCGCGGTCGTCGTCGCGCTCGCCGCCGTCGGTTTGGCCGACACGATACGGATGAAGGACGGTCAGGTCATACGCGGCCAGATCGTCGGCTTCCGCGACCAGCAGTTCACAGTCCTCATCGGCTCGGGCAGCCGCGGCGGACGCCGCAGCCGCATCACGCTCTACATGGAGGACGTGGACTCCATCGAGTTCGACTCCGCCACGGCCGAGACGACCACCGGCGGCGACGACGGCGGCTACACGGCCCCGGTCGAGACCTCGCGGACGCAGACGCAGCGGCAGTCGGAGCCAGTCCGTCAGAGCGAGCCGCCGCGCCAGACTTCGCAGAACTCTGGCCGCCCGCCCGTCCTCACCAGCGACAACGGCCCCGTCAATTCCAGCAGCCGCAATACCGGCGGCTCGACCGCCGACACGACGCCGACGCCCGCGCGCGGCGGCGGGGCGGGCTCGCCCTTCTTCCCCATCCGCGTGCGCGTCCGCGCCGACGCCACGGCGAACGGCTGGACGGACTCGGGGCTGATGGTCAGGAAGGGGCAGCGCCTCCGCATCTCTGCGACGGGGCGCGTCAGCTTGGGCGAGGGGCGCTTCTCGACGCCGACGGGGCTGCCGAAGGTCGTGGACACCGAGAAGCTGATGCGTAACGAGCCGACGGGCACGCTCATCGCCGTCATCGGCGACGACAACGACGACTTCATCCCCATCGGCGCCAACCGAGAGTTCTACGCGCCGCGCGACGGCCGCCTCTTCCTCGGCGTCAACGAGGGCAAGCTCGACGACAACACCGGCAGCTACGACGCGCTCATCGAGGTCGAGCCCGTCACGAGCGGCGGCCGTTAATCCGCGTCGCGCGTCGGGCGCGCGTCCGGCGGGAAGATTGAAGATGAAGGCCGGGACTTTCGGACTCGGCGGCGGCGGGCGTAAAACCTTTCGCCCGCGCCGCACATCCAAAAGTCTCCGGCCTTTTTAGTTTGACCGTGCCCGCGGGCGCGACTTATAGTCGGGGCGAACCCGTTGGCGCTCACCCCGCCCCTAATTTTTTGAGGTAGTACCGAGCCATGAACATTCGTTTTACGCGCCGCGCCGCCGCCTTCGCGCTCGCCTCGCTGGTCGCCGCCGCCGGCCTCTTCGGCACGCTCCCCGGCGCCTCGGCGCAGTCGCGCCGCACGCCGCCGCAGGAGCCGCAGAAGAAGAACACGCGCCCCGACGAGACGACGCAGCCCACCGGCGAGCAGCAGCCGACGACGGAGCCCACCCCGCCCGACACGCTCTCGCTCAAGGAGCAGGAGGTCGTCAAGGTCTCGTCCAACATCGTGCAGGTCGAGGCCGTCGTCTACCAGAAGAAGACGGGGCAGGTCGTGATGAACCTGAAGAAGGAGAACTTCGCCATCTTCGAGGACGGCCTCCAGCGCGACGTGACGAACTTCTCGACGCCCGAGGCGCCCATCACCGTCGCCGTCGTTCTGGAATACAGCAAGCTCGGCCAGATGCTCGGCTACTACGGCGCGAGCGGGCAGGAGCCGGGGCAGTACGAGGTCTTGCGCCCCGTCGCCTACTTCCTACAGCAGTTCATCAAGCCGCCCAACGACTACGCCTCGGTCATCGCCTACGACATGCGGCCGACGCCGCTCACGGACTTCACGAACGACCCCGGCCGGCTCAATCAGGTCATCAGCCTCCTGCTTCGCAACCAGCCCGCCTTCCGCGAGGCGAACCTCTTCGACGCGCTCAAGCTGACGCTCGCGGGCGGCACCGCCGACTCGGTCGTCTTGGAGAACTCCGAGAAGCGTACGCAGGAGTACGCCGGGATGCAGGACATTCAGGGCCGGCGCAAGGCCGTCTTCCTCATCACGACGGGCATAGACACCTTCAGCAAGATCAACTACGATCAGGCGCGCAAGATCGCGCAGAACGCGGGCGTGCCCATCTACATCATCGGCACCGGCAACCTCTTCTTCAAGAAGTACGAGCACCTGCTCTCGGCCGAGGACGGGCTGGCGGGCGCGACCACGCCCGGCCGGATGACCTTCCTGCAAGCGCAGAACACACTGCGCACCTTCGCCAACGAGACGGGCGGCGCCTACTTCCCCATCACCTTCGAGGGCGAGATCGGCTCGGCCTTGCAGAGCATCAACGCCATGATGCGCAACCAGTACAGCCTCGCCTACAGCGCGGGCGAGCGCCGCGACGGCAAGCAGCACAAGATCGTCGTCAAGGTGGACGTGGACGGCGACGGCAAGTACGACGACAAGGACTACGTCGTCAAAGCCCGCCAGTTCTACAACTCGCCGAAGCCGCAGTGAGAAGTAGACAGTAGTCAGTAGACAGTAGTCAGTAGATAAAAAACGGGCGGCGCGTCTTGGTTGATGACCGAAGCGCGCCGCCTCTGGTTTGTCTACTGTCTACTGTCTACTGTCTACTGTCTACTGTCTACTCTCCCTCACACCCCGTACAGACGGACGCGGAACTCGTCGTTGACGGTGTTGACTTCAGTCTTGCGGCCGGAGAAGAGGCGCGACTCGCGCAGGAGCATGGGGAGGCCGCCCGTCGGCAGTCGCAGGCCGTAGGCGGGGCTGGTGAAGACGGCGGCCGTCTGCGGGTTGAGCCGCTGCGGGATGCCGTAGCGTATGGCGCGCTGCATCGCGGGCGCGAAGCCTGCCGTGCGGCGCGGGTTGGTTATCTCAATCGAGTTGTCGAAGACGTTGATGCGCGTCGGGACGCCCGCCAGTGCGAGGTCTCGGTGCGCGAGCGCGTTGGCGATGGCTTCGAGCAGCGCGCCGCGTTGGTAGTTGGCGCGCGCGGCGACGGGCGAGTCGGCGGCGGCGACGCCCGCCAGCGCGGCGCGCGGCGGGCGCTTGTCCCAGAGGTCGCAGTAGCGCTCGACGAAGCGCACGGCCGACTCGAAGAGCGTGTGCAGGTTGCCGGCGAGCTCGATGCTCTCGACCTTCGGCGCCTGCGTGTTGTCGCCCGCGTATCGCGCCGCCGTCACGGTCGAGCGCGGCAGCAGTTCCGCCACGCGCTCGTCGCGCCCGAAGAGCAGGAGCCCCGCGACCGTCGGCGCCACGCGGTCGGAGACGAGTCCGGCCGCGGCCGGCGCGGCGAGCAGGAGGTCGCGCTCCAGAACTTCGGCCGTCGGGTAGCCGGCCGCGGCGCCCGCGCGCTGCGGCGCGTAGGCGTCCGGCTCGAACTCGCGCACGAAGCTCCACAGGTGCGCCTCGTCTATGTCTTCAACATCAGAGCCGAGCGCGACGACGTTCTCATAAAAGACCGGGCGCGACTCGTCGAGAAGCGTCGAAAGCTCCTCGCGCGTCGCCTCGCGCTTCTCGGCGCCGACGCGCAGGAAGTAGCGGCCGTCGGTCGTGCGGTACGGCCGGCGCTTGCCCTCAACGTCGAGCGCGACGACGCGCAGGCCCGAGTCGAAAGAGATGATGTCTATGAAGGGGAAGAGCGCCGGGTAAACGTCTTCACGGCAGATGCGCACGAGTTCGTCGCGGACGGCCTCGGGGTCGTCAACGCCCTCGACGCGCAGGTTGTCGTTGACGCCGAAGACGATGACGCCGCCGCCCGTGTTCGCCAAGGCGACTATCCCTTGCGCGATGCGTTCGGGGTTCGAGAGCTTGACCTTGAGTTCGAGGAAGGTGTCTTCGCCGCCGCGTACGAGCGTCATCAATTCCGAGCGCGAGGTCTGCGGCGCGGGCGTCGTCAGGTAGTCCTGAAAAGAGCGTACAGGGGTAGGGTCGTGACGCTGGTGTCTGAATTTTCTGCGAGCCATTTATGTATTGGCGGGGCTCTCTTCACCCGCCCGGACGCCGCGTGCGCGCCACTGGATTATTTCAACCTATGATTTGGCCTTCCTCTCCGCCGCCGCGGCCGGTGACGGCTTCGAGGATTTCCAGCTCGCGCCGCTCAAGCCCCCTGCCCTGCCGCGTGACCGCGAGCGCGTAGAAGCAGGCCGAGAGGAGCGCGAACGCGGCGAGTATAACATACTTGAGCGTGTAGCTCTTGGCGAAGTGTGCCGCCGCCACGGACGCCGCGGGCGGCACCGCCAGCAGGAAGAATAAGGGCACGAGCAGCAGCCCGCCGACGCCCGAGCGGTTCATGCGCTTGCCGAACTGTACGCGCTTCGGGAACTGCATCGAGAGCCAGTTGCCGAAGGGCGCGAACAGCCCGGCCGTCGTCAAGAACGTCAGCGCGGCGAAGAGGAGCGTCGGAGCCGTCAGGTCTCCGAGGATGAACCCGCCGACGAAGACGCCCGCCGCGACGAGCACCAGCGCGATCAGCGTCACCGCCGCGTTCTTCGCCGCGAGCACCGTACGGCGGCTGACGGGCGAGAGCACGACCGTACGCATCCCCGCGCCGTCGTAGCCGAAGAGGTTCGTCGAGAGCGGCGAGACGAGCATGAAGATGTACAGGACGCTGAAGACCGCGCCTCCGCCTTCGGCGTACGGCGAGACCATGCCCCACGTGCGGCGCGAGCCGGCGCCCGCCGGCCCCATACGCAGGACGACCGTCAGCCCGACCGCCATCAACGCGATGACGCGCAACTGCGCGTTCCTCAGTGCGTAGCGCAACTCCTTCTCGAACACCGCCGAGAACTGCGGCGACGCGAAGGGCAACTGCCACCCCGCGTAAACGTCAGTGTTCTGTGTTTGAGTCGCGGCCGACGCCCCGGCCGTCGCACGCGCCTTCGCGTCGGCGTTCGCGTCGGCCTTTGAAGTGGCGCGACGTGAGGCGCCGCGGCTCTCGCCGAGCGCAGTCCGGCGCGCGATTCTGTAAGAGAGCAGCGCGCAGCCGGCGGTGTAGGCGGCGAGCACGAGGAGCGAGACGACGAGCGCTAACGCGTCGCCGCCGAAGACCCCGCGCGCCAGCGCGTAGGCGGCCGCGCCCGGCGGCGTCCAGCGCGTCCAGTCCATGTAGGCCGAGTAGCGTTGCAGCACGGGCATCAACTGACCGGCCACCGCGCCCGTCAGCCCGAGCGCCGCGCCGAGCAGCGCCAGCACCATCTCGCCGCGCGTCCGACGCGACTGCATCAAAGCGCCGACGCCCACCGACAGGAGCTTCGAGAGCGACATCCCCGTAGCGACCGCGCACGCCGAGACGACGAGCCCCGCCGCGAGACTGCCGCTCCCCAACCCGACGCCCACGCCGACGGCGACGAGCGCAGGGATGATGAAGACCGAGGTGAGGCTCGTCAGGTCGCTCAGGAAGTCGAAGGCGAAGAGCTTGGCGAGCGAGACCGGGTAGAGCAGCATCCGTCCCGGCTCGAAGCGGTCGCCGCCGCCGAGCGCGATCGGCATCAGCGCCCACATCATGAACGCGATGGTGAACATGAAGAGCAGCACGACGAAGCCCGCGCGCGCCTGCTCCAAGCCGACGCCGCGCGCATGTACCTCCGACGTGAGGAAGTAAGACCCGAGCCCGACGGCCGCCGCCACGAAGAGCGACACCGCCAGCCCCGCGAGCGTCCCCAACAGCGACGCCACGCGCCCGGCCGCGGCCCTGCGCGACCGCAGGGAGTTGCGCATCAGCGTCCACTTCAACCAGACGAGCGCCGAGAGTTGTGACATCAAGACACTTCCTTTGAGCGAGCGGCCACGTCACCGGGCGTGCTCAACCAGTGTGCGTGGGGCGGTACCCGCGGCGTATGGACTCTATCTGCCGCCGCAGATGCTTGAGGATGTCGTAGTAAATCTCCTTCCGCTTGCCGGGCCGGGCGTAATGGCTCTCGATGTTCTTGCCTTCGCCGGGGAGGAAGCGCTGCGTCCTCAGCCATTCGTGCTGTTCCCACTCACACTTCGACAGCATGACCGGCAGCATCAAAAGCCCGCGCTGCCCCGCGTCCACGAGGAACTGATTGACCTCCACGTCGCGGCAGTAAGGGGAGTTCAGGTACTCCTGACTGACCAGAATGAGCGCGATGTGCGACTGGGCGATTCTCGCTTTAATCTCCTCGTCCCACTTCGTCCCGGCCGGCATGTCCCGGTCGTACCAGAACTCGACGCCCTCCCGTTCAAGCCCGCGCAGGTAGCTCAGCAGCGAGTTCCTGCGCGTGAGATGTTTCGAGTCCTCGTGGCTGTAGCTGATAAAGACTTTGATGGGAGACGTGCCGTCGTGCGACACGTCCGCCGCCGCCACGCCGCCGCCGCCATCGTCTTCCGAGCCCGCGCCGTCCTCGACGGGGGCGGGAAGTAAGTCTTCGTCTTCCGCATCGGCCGCCGCTGCGCTCGCGTCGGCGGGCGCCGAACGGGCTTCGGCCACCGGGCCGACCGGTTCCGCCGTCACCTCATCCTCCTCCGGCTCCACGACGCGCTCCGGCCGCGACTCCTCGGCCACGTCGTCTGACTTTACACCGCCGCCCGATTCTACGACGCCGCCCGATTCTACGACGCCGCCCGGCTCTAAGTCCCACACCCCCTTCGTCGCTTCCCACCCCTCGACGGGCGGGGTCGTTCCGCCCGTCGGCGGGAGTTGCGGGCGTCGGTCGTCCGGGGCGCGCAGCGCGTAGGCGAGGCCGGAGACGGCCGCGATGAGCACCTCCAACACCTGCTCGAAGGTCATCGGGTTGGAGGCGAGCCAGTCGCCGACCTCCGACGCGCTACGCAGCGGGGGTAAGCCGTCCTGCGCGCGAATCCGGTTCCCGATGAAGCCCAAGAGGAGCGCCGCGTCCACGGTGGGGCGGCGGCGGCTGCTGTCTTCCGGCGGCGCGTGCCTGACGAGCCCTTCGATCAGCCGGGTGAGTTCGCCGATGAGGACGCGCGGCCTGCGATCCTCCGCGAGGCTGGCGGCCGGCCGGTCGCTCGTCAGGACGCGGTAGAGTTCCCTGATCTTGTTGACCCGCCGGAGGGCGTACGACTCGTCGTCATAGTTGCGGGCCTCAAGCCTGAACTCCTTCATCAGCAGGCGCGGGAAGACCTCGGGGCTGATGATGCGGTACTCCGCGTGGTCGAGGAAGACCTTGTTCATCCTCACCTTCGTCAGCGCCCTCTGGACACTGTTGGCGAGTTCGGGCTGGACGAACCTCGCGATCAGCGCCAGAAGGATGACGGCACAGAGGACGATCAGGAAGATCACTTGCTCGGTCATCGGCGTCGGCCCGCCCCGCGCGGGAGGGCGGCGGTCAGCTACGTCGCGGCTTGAGAGATTCCATCAGCGACTCGATGGTGAAGGGTTCCAGCAGAAAGAGTTTATTGTAGTAGTTGAGCTTCACCAGCGGGTGCTTCGCCTTCACCGCCTCGTACTTTTCTTGCACCTCGGAGAGCGGCACCACCGTCAGGAAAGCGACGGCCCCGACGCCCCGCGCCGCGGCGTACTCCGCCAGAGAGAGGCCCAAGTTGGGTTCGAGTGAGCCCCTGTCCGGGCCGTAAGGGATGATAACGTCCGTGAGCAGCCCGTCGAACTTCTCCCCGCCGGCGAGCAGGACGAGCGCCTCCGCATAGCTGGCCACCGTCCGCACCATGAAGCCGTGGTATTCGAGTGTCCAGCGGAGCGGCTCCAACAGCTCCACGTCGTCGTCAACCCACAGCAGGTTGAACACGTACTCTTGCGTCTTCATCTTCTGGCCCTCGGGGCGTCCGGGGATTCACGGGCCGGAGTCCGCGGCGGGAACCGCGGCCGGGGGCCGTGCCGAGCGGCGGGACTGTTCAAACAGGTAGAAGGTGCCCCACGTAATGAACGTCACCAGAAGCACGATGATGAAGAGCGACGCCCAGCGGTTTTCGAAGCACCAGTCGCCCGCGTCCAGCGCGGCACCGGCGGCCCGGAAAAACGCGTCGGCGAACTTCTCGCCGACGTACAGCCGCACCGGCCTGATGAGGTAGCCGAGCACGTAAGCGAGCACGGGCAGCGCGAGCATTACGAACGCCTCCGGCACTTCCCTCAGCCCGGCCGGCTCAAGCAAAAACCCGAGCCCGCCGCGCAGCCGGACGGCGAGCCGGCCGAGCTGGGCGCCCCACAGCAGCCAGAGCGGGAGCGCCGCCGCGAGCAGGACGACGCCGAACAGGCGATAGCCGTTAGTCGCGTATCGCCTGATGTTCCGCGCGCGCGCGAACGGTCTGGTGACGTAAGAGAGGAGCGCGTCGAACCAGCGGAGCGGGGACAGCCTGAGTATTCCCTGTAACATGGCGCCGTGAGCCGGGCGTTAGTGCCTGACGACTAGAATGAGATTAAGAGCCGGAAGAAAGCTAAATCCGTGGGGTCGCCCCCGGTGAGGGGCGGCTAAACATAATTCATTTCGCCGCGGATAACAACATCGAACTCCGGCCCGCGGGCGGGAGAAAAACTCCGCCGGGCCGTCCGCCACGGGCCGTCAGTCTAGACGGGTCGTACGCGGGCCGGGCGCGCGAATCCTCGGCACGTGCTGACGCCGGCGCCGCGCATGGATTAGAATCGGCGGCGCCAACTTTGAGAGGAGGACTACTGCACATGGCCGACTCGCTCGCCGAACATTATCTGAAGGACATCCTGCGCGTCTTCCGCGGCCAGAAGAGGCTGGCCGACGGCGCCATCGCGCAGGTCTCGGACGAAGAGTTCTTCCGCGCCATTGACGCGGAGTCGAACAGCATCGCCGTCATCATGAAGCACATGGCCGGCAACATGCGCTCGCGCTGGACTGACTTCCTGACCTCCGACGGCGAGAAGCCCGACCGCCACCGCGACACCGAGTTCGTCACGGAGGGCGAAGACCGCAAGGCCGTCGAGGTGCGTTGGGAGGCGGGCTGGCGCACGCTCTTCGACACGCTCGAATCCCTGAAGCCCGAAGACGTAGAGCGCACAGTCCTCATCCGCGGCGAGCCGCACACGGTCGTCGAGGCCGTCAGCCGTCAGCTCTCGCACTACGGACAGCACACGGGCCAGATCGTCTTCCTCGCCAAGCACCTCAAGTCCTCGGAGTGGAAGACGCTCAGCATCGCGCGCGGCAAGTCCGAAGACTTCAACAAGGCGCAGGAAAGCTCGACGAGCGGGTACACGAAGGGCGCGCTTCAATGACGCCGGCGCCCCGCGCCTACGTCGGCATGGGCTCGAACCTCGGCGACCGCGCCGGGAACCTCCTGCTCGGCGTGCGCGGGATGATGAAGGCGGGCTTGAGCGTCCTTCGTCTGTCGTCGGTCTACGAGACCGAGCCGGTCGGGGTCGTTGACGTGCAGCCCGCCTTCCTCAACATGGCCGCCGCACTCGGCCCGCCGCTCCCTTCGCCCGAAGAACTCCTCGCGCTTCTTCTCAACGTCGAACACGCGCTCGGCCGGCGCCGCGCGAGGCCGCTCGCCGCGCGCACGCTCGACCTTGACCTACTGCTCTACGGCGACGTGCGAACAGAGACCGCGACGCTCACGCTCCCGCACCCGCGCCTCCACCGACGCCGCTTCGCCCTCGCCCCGCTCGCCGAACTCGCTTCGAACGCGCGCCACCCGACTCTGGATAAAACAATCGCCGAACTCCTCACGGCGGCCGAAGACGATTCGCGCGTCGAACTCTGGACGCCCAACTGATTTCCCTTGCCCCTGCGGGCCGTGCTGCCTATAATTTGGCGCTCTCAAATTTGCCGACACAGACAGCGCGAGCGTAAGATATCGCCAACATGCGCCGCCGAACATTTCTGCTGGCAGCCGGGTTGTTAGCTTACTTCATCGGAGCGACCGTCCGCGTCTACCTCCGCTACCCCGCGTGCAGCGACCGCGAGTTCGGCTGTCGCGCTGCCGTCGTCGCCGCGTACCCGCGCGCCGCGCTCCGGCAGCCGGTCATGGCGCTCGAATACCTCGTCTTCTCAGCGCACGTCGAATAACCCACGCCCGAGCCTAAAAGGAAGCAAGCGCCACATGGTCTATCTCAAACAGCAGCGCCCCGAGAAGGTCACCGTGCCCGCCGTGCGCGCCAGCAAGGAGCACGGCGAGCGCCTCGTCTGCCTGACCGCCTACGACTACCCGACCGCGCGCATCGTGGACGAGGCCGGGACAGACATCATCCTCGTCGGCGACTCTCTGGGTAACGTCGTGCTCGGCTACGACTCGACCGTGCCCGTCACGCTCGAAGAGATGCTGCACCACACGCGCGCCGTCCGCCGCGGCGTCGAGCGCGCGCTGCTCGTCGCCGACATGCCCTACGGCACCTACCACACAGGCCCCGACGACGCCGTGCGCGCCGCGCTCCGGCTCGTCAAGGAGGGCGGCGCCGAGGCCGTCAAGCTCGAAGGCGGGCGCAACCGCTTCGAGACGATCCGCCGGCTGGTCGAAGAAGAGATTCCCGTGATGGGTCACGTCGGCCTGACGCCGCAGTCCTTGAACCGCTTGGGCAGCTACCGCCTGCAAGCGAAGACGGCCGACGCGGCGCGCGCGCTCGTCGAGGACGCGAAGGCGCTTGAGGAGGCCGGCGCCTTCGCCGTCGTCCTCGAAGTCGTCCCGCGCGAGATCGCGCGCGAGGTGACGGCCGCGCTCTCAGTCCCGACCATCGGCATCGGGGCGGGCCCCGACTGCGACGCGCAGATACTCGTCACGCACGACCTGCTCGGCCTCTCCTTCAGCAAGACCAGCCCGCGCTTCGTACGCCAGTACGCAGACCTCCGCGCGGCGATGAACGAGGCCATCCAAGGATACGCCGACGACGTGCGCTCGGCCGCCTTCCCTTCCGAGAACGAGTCCTACCCGCTCCCCGCCGACGCCGCCGCCGAACTCGGCATTAAGCGCGAGGCGGGCGAAGAGGAGAAGAAGACTTCGTGAGCCGTAAGCCGTGAGCGGTGACGAGAGGGAGCCGCGCTCCTCTCGTCACGGTTCACGGCTTACGGCTCGCGGCTCACGAACACATGGAAATCATCAACCGCCGACAGCGGATGGCAAGCGTCGCGCGCAAGCTCAGGCGCGAGGAGGAGAAGACCATCGGGCTCGTGCCGACGATGGGCGCGCTGCACGAGGGGCACCTCAGCCTCGTGCGCGAGGCGCGGCGCATGTGCGACGTGGTCATCGTCTCGGTCTTCGTCAACCCGGCGCAGTTCGGCCCCAGCGAGGACTTCAACCGCTACCCGCGCGACCTGACGGGCGACACGACGAAGCTCGCCGACTACAACGTGGACTACATCTTCGCCCCGCCGGTCGAAGAGGTCTACCCGAAGAACTACTCGACCTACGTCACCGTCGAGGGGCTCTCGGAGCCGATGGAGGGCCTCGCGCGCCCCGGCCACTTCCGCGGCGTGGCGACGGTGCTCACCGTCCTCTTCAACGCCGTCCGCCCCGACTTCGCCTTCTTCGGACAGAAGGACGCGCAGCAGGTGCTAGTCGTCAAGCGCCTCGTGCGCGACCTCGCCTTCGACATCGAGGTCGTCGTGCTCCCGACCATCAGAGAGCAGACGGGCCTCGCGCTCTCCTCGCGCAACGCCTACCTCAGCGACGAACAGCACAAGGCCGCAGGCGTCCTCTACCGCGCGCTCTCGCAGGGGCGCGAGGTCTACTTGGAGGGCGAGCGCAGCGCCCGCCGTCTGGCCGAGGTCGTGCGCGCGCAGGTCGAGGCGGAGCCCTTGGCGCGCATCGAGTACGTCGGCGTCGTGGACGCCGAGACGATGGAGAAGTTCGAACGCATCCCCGAAGACCGCGCCGTCCTCATCGCGCTCGCCGCGCACGTCGGCAACACGCGCCTCATAGACAACATCGTCCTCCAGCCCGCGCGCCCGAAGGGCCACACCGGTAGGCTGACGCTCCCTGCCGTCGAGCCCTAGCGGCGCGCGGCCTCGATGCGAGCGACCTGTTGTAGAATGTGACCCGCGCGCCGGGCGCGTGCGCGTGACACACAGGCGGACTCTACGACACGCCGCGCGTCGGCCGCCGTGACCCCTCAAACACAGGCAAAGCGTATGGCATACAAAGTCTTCTTTAGCTACGCCGGTCTTGACGCCTCAAACGACCCTTGGCTCAAAGCCTTCTACGAGAAGTTGAATGGGGAGGTGCAGACTCTTCTCCACGGCGAAGTCTTTTTTGACAAGGAGGGCATCCGTCCCGGCGACGAGTGGCCGGGCACGCTCGTCGGCGCGCTCCAAGAGTGCAAGGCGCTCGTCTGCCTTTACTCGCAGAACTATTTCGGCAGCGAGAACTGCGGGAAAGAGTTTGAAGTCTTCCGCCGACGCATAGACGCCTATATGCAGACGCTCCCGGCCGGGGCGCAACGGCCGCGCCTCATCATCCCGGTGCTCTGGGATAATCCGCAGAGAGTTAAGGAGTCGCTGCCCCCCGTCGTCCATCACCTACAGTTCACACACGCGGCGTTCGGCGATGCGTACGCGCGCGAAGGGCTTAAAAAAATCACCCATTTGAATATGACGGTGGAGTACGAGTCGTTCATCTTCGCGCTGCTCAACCACCTTTATCAGGAGGTGAACGCGCACGACCTGCCGCCGCTCGCCTCGCCCCCGTCCTATCAGGAGACCCAGAGCGCTTTCCACACGCCGCAGCCCCCGCCCCCGCCGCCGATGGCGGCGCCGCTCGGCCTGCCCGCCAACGTGCCGCTGCCGGACAGCGCCGGACTGGAGGCGACGTGGTTCGTCTACGTCACGGGGCGCGCGAGCGACTTCCAGAACATCCGCCAACGACTCGACGCTTACGGCGATAACTACCGCGACTGGAAGCCGTACCTGCCGCCGCTCGAAACGCGCGTGAGCGCCATCGCGACCAGCGTCGCCAGCAAGAATAATCTCGTACAGGACACGCTCTACCTGAGCCAGCAGTTCGTCGAACACCTGCGCGAGGCCGAGAGGAAGAACACCCCGGTCGTCATCATCATAGATCCGTGGAGCATCCAGTCGGCTTCGTACCGGACGGTGCTCTCCGACTATGACGAGGCGCGCCTCGTCAACTGCGGCGTCATCATCGTCTGGAACGAGCAGGACGCGGAGACGCGGGACAGGCAGCAGCAACTCTACCAATCGTTGGAGCAGACCCTCTGGCGCAGCATGGACGTTGACGACACGAGCTTTCTCGTCTCAGTCCACAACGAGGCGGAGCTACGCAGCAAGGTGCGCGCGGCCATCAAGCAGGCGCAGGAGCGCCTGAAGAAACGCGCGCTGCGGCTCCGCCCCGAGCCGCCCGGAGACGCCTCCACCCTACCCATCATCTAGCGACGGACAATGACTGAGAACGGCAAACTCGGCCGCATCATCACCTTCTACTCTTACAAGGGGGGCACGGGTCGCTCGATGGCGCTCGCCAACGTCGCGTGGATTCTGGCGAGCAACGGCAAGCGAGTGCTCGCCATAGACTGGGACTTGGAGGCGCCGGGGCTGCACCGCTACTTCTCGCCCTTCCTCGCCGACAAGGAGCTGGCGGCCTCCGAAGGGCTCATCAACTTCGTTGACGACTACCGCGTCAAGGCGATGACCCCGCCCGCCGACGGCCGCGCCGCGGAAGATTGGTACCTCCCTTACGCCGACATCTCGGATTACGCGGTGGCGGTCAAGTGGGACTTTCGCGACGGCGGCCGCATTGACCTCGTCCCGGCGGGCAGGCAGGACGATTCCTACTCGCAGCTCTTCAACCTTTTTAACTGGCAGGACTTCTACACCCCGCTCGGCGGCGGCAAGTTCCTCGAAGTGGCGAAGCGGGTGATGCGGCGCAAGTATGATTACATCCTCATAGACAGCCGCACGGGCGTGAGCGACACGTCCGGCATCTGCACCATCATGATGCCTGACACGCTCGTCGTCCTCTTCACGATGAACAATCAGGGCATTGATGGGGCGGCGCGCGTCGCCCATTCCGTCGCGAAGCAGCGCGAGCAGGGCCCGCCCATAAAAATCTTCCCCGTCCCGACGCGCATTGACAACGGCGAGTTGCAGAAGCTCGGCCTGCGCACGCAGCACGCGAAGAAGAAATTCGCCAGCTTCCCGCGTGACAAAGACCTGCCCCGCGACATGACGTGGGAGAAATACTGGGAGCAGGTTCCAGTCCTCTACGTCACCTACTACGCCTATGAGGAGGTGCTCTCCGCCTTCGGCGACACGACGGGCAGCATCACCTCGATGCTCGCGTCGGCCGAGCGCCTGACCTCCTTCCTCACCGACGGCGAAGTCAGCAGGCTCGTCCCCCCGCCGGAGGCGAGGCGGAAGGAGATCCTTCGACTCTACGAGGGCGGCGAGGTCGAGGCCGACCCGACCGTTAAGCTCGCCGAGGACGCGGAGCGCGAGTTGACGCGCATGAGCGCGGAGCAGCGCACACAGGCCGAGCGGCTGTTGCTGCGCCTCGTCTCCGTCACGCCCATGACCGAGGCGGGGGGCGGCGAAGTCCACCCGACCAAAGTCGTGCTCGACCGCTTGCCGGAGCAGGAGCAGGCCGTCGTCCAACGCCTCGCCGGGACGGGCCTGCTCGTGTTGGAGCGTAAGGCGGACTCGGCGGCCGATACGAGCGGGTACACGACCGTCGGCCTTTCGAGCGACGAGTTGCTACAGAAGTGGGAACGACTGAGCGCGCTCGTCGAAGCGAACCGCGAGTTCCTGCTGTGGCGGCAGGCGTTCACGGCGAGCTTCAACGGCTGGTTATTCGCCCACGACGACCCGAGCGAGCTGCTCGGCGGCCGGAAGCTGGACGAGGCGAGCCGCTATCTGCGCGAAAGGCCGGACGACCTGACCCGTTTGGAGCGCGGGTACATCGAGAAGAGCATCGAGGCCGCAGAGCGGCGGCGGCGGCGGCGGAGATATCGTAGGACGGCGATAGCGGCCGCAGGCCTCGTCGTCGCAATCTTCTTTGGCTACGTCGGGTGGCAGGCGATAAAGGCGCGTCAGGCTCGCTTCGATACCGCGTCCCGTCTGGCGGCCGACGCCTCGAAGCTCGACCCGCAGTCCGACCCGCGTCTCAAGGTGCTGCTCGCCGTCGAAGCCCTCAAGCTCGACGCCTCGCAGGCATCCGCGCGGGGAATCCTGAACGAAGCCCTGCCACAACTTCCCGTCAGAGTGGACTCTCTACAGCACGTTGGACGGGTCACTCAGATTGCCTTCAGCCCCGACGGCACGTTGTTGTCGAGCTTGAGCGAAAATCCGGCCCCGACTCCCGACTACAAGGGCGGCGCATCCGGCCAGAGTACGCAGACGCAGTCGCTACTGTTTGATGTGAGCCTTAATTGGTGGGATGTCGGCCACAAAACAGAGCTGCGGGCCCGCCTCTTCAGCGCCGAGAGTAACAGATACCGGTATGTGCTAAAGGGTCAGTATGCCGCCTACGTCACTCAGAGCGACGCGCCTGCGAGGGCCGACCTCCACGTAGTGGAAGTGGGACAGGGCGAGATTCTGTCATGTAGTCTCAAGGGGATCGTGACTCAACTGGCCTTCAGCGACGACGGAGACTTCTTCGGCGTCGCCCGCGACAACGACATACTTTTGTGGAAGCTGAAGGTCACGCAGTCGTCGTCGCCGCGCGTGCTGGGGAACGTTACAAGCATCGGAAGCTTCAATGCGAGAGACGGCTCGTTCAGTTTCAGCCCTGACGGCAAATATGTCGTGACCATAGGTAAAGACCGTAAGTACCATGTCTGGGACACGGCAACCGGCACAGAGGTGGGTAAGGCGATGGGGCACAGCGACTTCAAGGTCGCCTTCTCCAACCCGAACGCCGCCGCGCCGTTCGGCAGGACAAAGAATCTGCTGCTTACGTCAAATGCGGGCAATAAAAGCATCGAACTCTGGGACTGGGAGAGCGACCGCCTGCGAACTACTCTGATTTATGACGAGGGGGCCATCGACTTTGCGCTCAGTCCCGACAACGCTTTTCTCGCCGCCTCGGTCTTCGAGCATGGCCTGGTGCTGGTTCGGACTTCAGGCGGGCCGGACTTCCAACCCGCGACTCTCGACAAGGACACGCTCACACCCGTCTTCAACGCGGACGGCAGATACCTTGCGGGCTTGGGTGCGAAGGACGGTTTGCCGGTCTGGGAATTTGGCGGCGGCGGCTTAAGTCGTAAGATTCGCGTCTTAAGCGATAGGAACATAATGGCCGCCGCTTTCGGCCCCGCCGACGATAGCGGGCAACTGCTGGCGACCGCTGAAGGCGACGGCACCATGCGCGTCTGGCGGTTGACGCCTACGCTCTCGAACGATCTGAGTAAGGACGCATGTTCGCGTCTGACGCGTAACATGACGAAAGAGGAGTGGCAGAGATACATGTCGGGCGAGTACCGGCGGACTTGCGAAGAGTTGCCGTAGCCGGGGCGCGGCGCGCCCTTGCGGTCAAAAGTCTTTGATGTATAATCTCCGGCCGTGGCCAGAGGCAGGACGAGCGATCCCCGACGCCGCCCGCCGCCCTCCGCTGTTTGAGAGCGTGCAGGCTCACAGCCGATTTACAGGCATCAGATTTACCCGCCCGCGGTAAAAATCTTGAAGCAGAACGCATACGTCGCTCGCCGCCGCCGCCTCGCGCGACGCCCCGGCGCGGGACAAACCTCGGCTCTTTCGGGTTGAGCCCTCCCGCGCCAGTTTCACGCGTTATCAAACGACACAGGAAGTCCGCCGCCGCCCGCAACCTTAAGGTGACCGAACCAGTCAACGAGTAAGGGGCAGCGAAGCCGGGGCCGCCCGCGGGGCGGCGCCGCGCGGCCGGCCTTCCGTCCAGCAAGACCTCGAAGGAGACCATCAATGGAACGCATCGTTCTCAAGCACCTCAGCGGCTCGAAGGCCAATCAGGTGGAAGAGTTCCCGCTCGCCCACGTCAAGGAACTAATCCTCGGGCGTGATCCCTCGTCAACGGTGAAGTACGACCCCGACCGCGACGACCTCGTCGGGCGTCAGCACGCCAAGATCACACAAGACCCGAACGACCCTTCGCAGTTCATCGTCTCTGACCTGAACAGCCGCAACGGGACGTTTGTGAACAACCAGCGCATCTCGGGCACCGTCCGCGTCAACCCGGGCGATCAGGTGCAGCTCGGCCCCGGCGGCCCGGCCTTCATCTTCGACGTCGAGCCGCGCCCGGCCGGAGCCACCAAGGCCACGCGCATCGCCTCGTCGCCGCAGACCGCGCCGCCCACGCGCATCCCCGGCGGCGGCCCGGCCCAGACCAACCCGGCCTTCCCGCCGACCGCGGCCGCGGGCTCGGCCCCGTCGGGCGGCGTCGGCAAGGCGACCGTCGAGCGCATCGTCTCGCAGAACGTGCAGCAGGCGAAGAAGAGTCAGGGCCGTACGTTCCTCGCCGTCGGCGCGGTCGTCATCGTCCTCGTCGTCATCGTGCTCGGCGGCGTCGGCGGCTTCCTCATCTGGCGGACGAAGAATCAGGCTTCGACCGAGATCAGCACGCTCAAGAAGGGCTTGGACGAGGCGAAGGCGGCCGACACGGCGAAGGCGACCGAGGCGGCCGCAGCCGCGCCGATGAAGGCTGCCGACATCGTCGCCAACTACGGCAAGGCCGTCGTCAAGATTGACGTATCGTGGAAGCTCGTCTCGCAGGCTGGCAACGGGCTCGTCTACCACCAGTACATGATGGTCAACGGCCAGCCGCGCGCCTGCTACGTCCGCGTGGCCGACGGCTCAATCGAGCCCTACCTGACCTACAACTCGAACCCGCTCAACATCGGCATCGGCGGCCGCCACACAGGCTCGGGCTTCGCCGTATCAAGCGACGGCTTCATCCTGACGAACCGGCACGTCGCCGCCGCTTGGGAGTCGGCCTACCAGTTCCCGCCCTCGGCCGACAACGGCATCCTGCTCGGTCAGGGCCCCGACGGCAAGGTCGGCATCCTCGCCGTCGTCCCGCAGGCGCCGGCCAACTGGATTCCGGCGCAGTCCAAGCAGGACGGTGTCTCCTACGACGGTCGCAACGACCACCTCGAAGTCCTCTTCCCGAAGTCCGACCGCGAGCTGTCGGCGAAGCTCTCCTCGGTCAGCAAGCGGCACGACGTGGCGCTGATTAAGGTGGACAGCCCCGGCACCGTCCCCTCGGTCGAGATTAACGACAACTACGACTCGATTCAGGCGGGCGAGACATCCATCGTGCTCGGCTACCCGGCCATCTCGCAGCCCGTCTACGGCATCGTCAAGTCGCAGGACGCCATCAACAAGGAGACGCAGGTCGTCGAGATTCCCGACCCGACCGTCACGGTCGGCAACATCGGCCGCATCTACCGCAACAACGAGGGCAGCGGCGGGGCGGCCGTCGGCGCCGAGAAGACGACCGTCTCGGTCATCGGCGACTCGTACCAGTTGCAGATCAACACCACGGGCTCCGGCAACTCGGGCGGCCCCGTCTTCGACGACCACGGCCGCGTCATCGCCATCTTCTACGCCGGCCTCTCCGACGGCCGCACGGCCGTCACCTTCGCCGTCCCCATCCGCTACGGCAAGGAGCTGATGGGCAAGTAGGTGAGGAGGTAGACAGTAGACAGTAGTCGGTAGACAGTAGCGCTCCGCGCCGTGGCCGCTGAGGACGACAGCCGCCGGGTTCGAGCGACGAAGTTCTTCTACTGACTACTGTCTACTGACTACTGTCTACTCGTTTTTATGTCTCGCGCCTTCGACACCAACCAGACCGTCGGCGAGTACCGCGTCGAGAGCTTCATCGGCGCGGGCGGGATGGGCGAGGTCTACCGCGCCGTCCACTCGAAGCTCGGGCGGGTGGCGGCCGTCAAGGTTCTGACGCAGGGGACGCCGCGCGGCGCAGGCTTCGTCCAGCGCTTCTTCAACGAGGCGCGCATTCAGGCCAACCTCTCGCACCCGAACATCGCCACGCTCTACGACTTCTGCGAGGTGCAGGGCCAGCCCTGCATCATCATGGAGCACGTGGACGGGCAGACCATCGCCGAGCGCGTCGCCGGCTACGGCGCGGCGCTGCCGCTCTCCGAGACGGTCTACGTCTTCCAGAAGGTCTGCGAGGCCATAGACTACATACACCGCCACGGCGTCATACACCGCGACATCAAGTCGAACAACATCAAGATCAGCTCGCAGGGCGAGGTCAAGCTGCTCGACTTCGGCATCGCCAAGTCGCAGGACGCGCAGCAGCAGCTCACGCAGACGGGCTCGGTCATCGGCACGCTCCAATACCTCGCGCCCGAACTCGTCCGCGGCGGCACGGCCGACGCGGGCGGCGACATCTGGGCGCTCGGCGTCCTGCTCTACGAGATGGCGACGGGGCGCATGCCGTTTGACGCCAACACGGTCGGCGACCTCTGCGACCGCATCGGGCGCGTCTCCTATCCGCCGCCCGCGCAAGTTAACCCGGCCGTGCCGCGCGAGGTGGCGGCCGTCATCACGCGCTGCCTGAAGAAGAACCCGGCCGAGCGCTACCGCACGGCGGGCGAACTGCTCGCCGACGCGCGCAAGCTCTCGGCGGCCGTCTCGAAGCCCGGCGTCAACTCCGACGTGAGCGACGCCGCGGCCGAGTACGCGGAGGCGAAGACCGGCGGGGCGTCGAAGAGCCTGCCGCTTTTGATAGGGGCCGCGGCGGTCGTCGTGCTGGTGGCGGTCGTCGGCCTCGTCGCGCTCGTCGTCTACGTCACTCAGGACGACGCGCTCGGCGGCGGCGCGGCCGTCACGACGAACGCGGCTAACGCTTCCAACACGGCGCGCGGGCTGACCTCTTCCGCCCCCGCGCCCGGCGCCACGCGCGACGCCTCGGAGCGCACGGTCGAGATTACCGTCAACGACGGCCACGCCGACGTATACGACGGCGGGGAGAAGCTCGGCACCACGCCCTACGCCGTGCGTGGTAAGCTCGGCGAGCGCGTCCGCCTGACTCTGCGCCGAGACGGCTACACGGACGAGCCCGTGGACTTCGTCGTCGGCGAGAAGAAGGCTTACATGTACTCGCTCTCGAAGAGGTGAGCGGGCGCGCGCGGCGCTAAAAATTTTCACTCAAGGGGAGAACGCATGTTCGGTAAAAAGAGGGTGGCCGAGACGAGGACGGTGGCGAACGAGCCGCCCGCCTCCTTCGAGGTCATCGCCAGCGTACAGACCGACAAGGGCTGCGTGCGCGAGATCAACGAGGACTCGGGGCGCTACGTCCGCCCCTCCGACCCGAAGCAACTCGCCGGGCGGGGCTCGCTTCTCATCGTCGCCGACGGCATGGGCGGCCACTCGGCCGGCGAGGTCGCCAGCCAGATGGCGGCCGACGTGGTGAGCCGCGTTTACTACGAGACCGGGGGCGAGCCCGAGGAGGCTCTGCGCCGCGCCGTCGAGGAGGCCAACCGGCAGATTCACGAGGCCGCCGCCGAAGACTCTGCGAAGCACGGCATGGGGACGACCTGCACGGCGCTCGCGCTTCGCGGCGCGCAGGGGCTCGCGGCGCACGTCGGCGACAGCCGCCTCTACATGCTGCGCGGCGGCCAGCTCTACCAACTCTCGGAAGACCACTCGGCCGTGAACGAGATGGTCAAGCTCGGGCTCATCACGAAGGACGAGGCGCGCACGCACGAGGACAAGAACGTGATACTGCGCGCGCTCGGCACGAGCCCCGAGGTCGAGGTCTCGATGATCGAGCCGTTCCCCGCGCGGGTCGGCGACAAGTATCTGCTCTGCTCCGACGGGCTCTACGACCTCGTGCGCGACGAGGAGATAGCGGCCGTCCTCACCGAGTCGAAAGACATCCACGCCGCGGGCGAGCGCCTCATCGCGCTCGCCAAGGAGCGCGGCGGGCACGACAATATCACCGTGGGCATTCTCGCAATCATGCCCGAGGGCGCTTCGGCGGCCGAGGCCGACGACGTGCCCGCGACGCGCGAGTTGGAGGCAATATGATCGGACAGGTTTTCGGGAATTATAAGGTCGAACAGAAGCTCGGCGAGGGCGGGATGGGCGAGGTCTACCGCGGCGTGGACATGATGCTCGAACGCGAGGTCGCCATCAAGTTCCTGCGGCCCGAACTGGCGAGCCAGCAGCAGGTCGTCGAGCGCTTCCGCAGCGAGGCCAAGACGCTCGCCAAGCTCAACCACCCGAACATCGCCACGCTCTACAGCTTCATGCGCGCGGGCGACAGCTTCATCATGGTGCTTGAGTTCGTCCGCGGCGTCACGCTCGACACCGTCATCCAGCAGCGCGGCGCCATCGCGGTCGAGCAGGCCGTGCCCATCTTCTGCCAAGTGCTCGACGGCATCCAGCACGCGCACGAGGACGGCATCATCCACCGCGACATCAAGCCCGCGAACATGATGCTCACCGAGAAGGGCACGTTGAAGGTCTTGGACTTCGGCATCGCCCGCATACTCGGCACGGCGCGCATGACCCGGCAGGGCAACATCATCGGCACCATCGAGTACATGCGCCCCGAGCAGGTGCGCGGCTTCGAGACCGACGCGCGCTCCGACATCTACTCGCTCGGCATGCTCCTCTACGAGATGCTGACCGGCCGGTGCCCGTTCGACATCCAGAACGAGTTCGAGCTGATGAAGGCGCAGATCGAGCAGTACCCCGTCCCGCCGCGACAGCTCAACCCGGCCATCCCCGAAGTCGTCGAGCAGGCCATCTGGAAGGCCATCCAGAAAGACCCCAATCAGCGCTTCCAGAGCGCGGCCGAGTTCCGCGCGTTCCTCCTGAACGCGGGCTACGCCGCGACCGGCCGCATCGAGCCTCTGCCCGTCGGCGACCCCGGCGCCTTCGCCACGCGCCCCGTCTCGCAGCCGAGCTTCCCGCCGTCGCCCTACTTGACGACGCCGATGCAGCCCGGCTTCAACACGCAGGCGCAGGCCGGGGCGACGCCCTCGCAGCCCGGCATGTCCGCGCCCTCGCAGCCGGGCACGCCAGCGCCTTCCAACCCGGGCACCGCGACGCCCTCGCAGCCCGGAGTGCCGACGCCTTCGAACCCCGGCGCGACCGCGCCGACGCAGGTCTCGAACCCCGGCCTCGGCGCCGTTGACCCGATGGCGCAGACCCTCATCGGGCCGCCGCCGGGCGCAGACGCCGCGTCCAAGGAGACGCGCATCGGCACGGCGCCCGCGCCGTCGCCGCAGCCCGCGGGCGGCGCGAAAGAGACTCGCATCGGGCCTCCGCCCGGCATGCAACAGCCGGGTGCGCAGCAGGGCTTCCAGCCGCAGCCGCAAGGCTTCCCGCCGCAGCAGCCGGGCTTCGTGCCTACGCCGCAAGCGCAGCAGCAGTCGTCCGGCAGCAAGAAGTGGATTTACATCGCGGGCGCTGGCGTGGCGGCGGTCGTCCTGCTCGTCGTCGTCGTCGCGGGCGGGGCGCTCTTCATGTTCTCCGGCTCGAAGAAGAACAACGAGCCCGTGAAGCCCGCCGCGCTGGCCGAGGAGCCGAAGCCGACGACGCAGCCGACCGAGCAGCCCGCCCCGACCGCCGAGCCCGCGCAGGCTTCGCAGCCCGCGGACTCCGGTACTTCGGGCTCGTCCGGCGGCGACGCGCAGGTGCCCGGCGCCGTGACTTCGGGCGGCACGACCATCGTCCCCGTCGAGCAGCCTACGACTTCGGGCGGCTCGTCGGGCTCTTCCGGCTCGCAGGGCACGACGCGCACCGCGACGAAGCAGCCGCCCGCGCAGAGGCAGCAGCCCGCGCAGCAGCAGCCGCGTCAGGCAGACTCGGCCGCCGAGGCCGCGCGCAAGCGCCGCGAGGCCGCGCTGCGCGCGCTCGACCAGTAGCGAAAGGTTGAAGGCGGCAAGTTGAAGGATGAAGGTGACGTTGTATAACATTCCCTTCATCCTTCATTCTTTCCCGGCCGGCCGAGGTCACACGGACGAGATGGCGACGACGAATCTCAAAGCAGGGCGCAGGAGACAGACGCGACTACTCGCGGCGCTCTTCGCGGCGGCGGCGCTGCTTCTCTCCCCCGCCCCGACGCGCGCGCAGGCGAAGAAGCCCATCACGCGCGAGGGGCTCGTCAGGGCCGTCCGCATCAACGGCCTCTCGACCGCCGAGCTCATCCAGCAGGTGCAGTCGCGCGGCGTCTCTTTCGAGATGACTGCGGACGCCGAGACGGAACTGCAAGCGGCCGGCGCGCGCCCCGAAGTCATAGAGGCCGCGCGCTCGAACTATCGCCCCGCGGCGGCCGTGCCGGTCGCCAACACGTCAGCGCGCGGCAAGTCCGGCGTGCCGCCGGGGCCGCCGCTCTCGAAGAACGAGGTCGTGACGATGCTACAGGCCGGCACGCCCTCGGCGCGCGTCGAGCAGTTCGTAGAGGCGCGCGGCGTCAGCTTCCAGTCGAACGCGCAGGTCGCGCGCGAGATTAAGGCCGCGGGCGGCACGAACTCTCTGGTCGGCGCCGTCGCCGCGGGCTACGCCGCGCCCGGCAAGACGCGCACGACTGCCGGCCCGACGAGGCCCGCGCCCGCCGCGACACGCGGCCCCGACTACGACGACCTGACCGACCAAGCGACCGCGGCCTACGACGCACACAACGCCGCGCTCGCCACGCAACTGCTCACGCGCGCGATTCAGTTGGACGCCTCGCAGCCGCGCGCTTACCAACTGCTCGGCTTCACGCAGCTCTATCTTCAGAACAACATCACGGAAGCCGAGAGGAATATGCGCCGCGCGATTGAGCTGGGCGGCTCGGCCTCGTTCCGCGTCTTCCACGACCACGCCAACGGACTCTTCAATTCGACGTGTTCGGGCACGCTCTTCATCACGAAGACCAACATCACCTTCAAGGCCGACGACGGCCGCGACACCTTCGAGGCCGAGGACGCAAACGTCAAGGAGATTAAGGTCAACAACCTCGCGGGCGGCAAGCTCGGCGTCCTGAGCACCGTGGTGGGCGGCAAGGGCGACCTCGGCGCCTTCCACATCAAGGTCAAGCGCGACAAGGATTCCCGGAACTACAACTTCGCCCCGCTCACGAAGAAGAAGAACGAGTCCGAGCTGATCATCACGCTCGTCAAGGCTTACGGCGGCGTGCAGGGTTAGTTTGAAAGGTATTCGACATGTCTACCCCAAAGACTTTCAGAAGCAGCAGGCCCCTCCTCGTCGCGCTCGCCTGCGCGTGCGCGGCGCTCGCGTTCGCGGCCACGGCCTCCTTGCAGGCGAAGAAGCCCATCAGCAAGCAGGGCCTCGTGAACGCCGTCAAGATTAACGGCCTGACGACGCAGGAACTCGTCCAGCAGATCGAGCGCCGCGGCGTTGACTTCGAGATGACGGCGGCCGACGAGTCAGACCTGCAATCGGTCGGCGCGCGCCCCGAAATCATCGCGGCCGCGCGCGCCAACTACCGCCCGGCCACGTCCGCCCCGAATGTCGGCACGTCGCCGCCGCCGCGCACGAACACGCTGCCGCCGAGCACTGCGGCGAGCGTCCCCGACGGCCCGCCGCTCTCGAAGAGCGAGATCGTGACGATGCTTCAGGGCGGCATCGCCCCGGCGCGCGTCGAGCAGTTCGTCGAGAAGCGCGGGGTTAACTTTCAGGTCACGCCCGAGATCGCGCGCGAGATAACGGCCGCGGGAGGCAACCGCTCGCTCGTCGGCGCCATCACCGAGAAGGCGACGACCGACACCGCCTCGAACAACAACGGCGGCGACTCGCCCTTCGGCACGAACAACACGACGCCAACCAACAACAGCGGCCCCGACTACGACGACCTGATTGACCGCGCGCAGTCTTCGCTGGCCTCGAACGACTTCAACGGCGCCGTGCGCTACGCGCAGCAGGCCGTGCAGCTCGACCCGCAGCAGCCGACGGCCTACTCCATCATCGGCACGCTCGCGCTTTACTACAGCCAGAACGTCTCGACGGCCGAGCAGGCGATGCGCGCCGCCATCGAGCGCGGCGGCGCCGCCGCCTTCCACGTCTACCACGACCACAACGGCTCGTTCGGCCAGTACTGCGAGGGCTCGTTCTTCGTCACGAAGAACGGCGTGAGCTTCAAGGCCAACGACGGCCGCGACACCTTCGAGGCCGAGGACTCGAACATCAAGGAGGCGAAGGTCAACGGCTTCGTCGGCTCGGAGTACGGCGCCTTCCACATCAAGCCGGTGCAGAAGATCAACGGCCGCGACAACTTCAACTTCGCCCCCAACACGCGGAGCAAGGCCGAGTCGCAGCTCATCATCCGGCTCATCCAGAGCTACTAAGCCCCCGGCAGAAAGCGATGAACAAACAGAACACGCTCAGGGCGGCCGGCATCCTTCTGCTGGCCGCCTTCTTCTTGACGCAGGCGGCGGGCGCGGCCTTCGCGCAGAAGACTTCCGAGGCCGACAAGCAGGCGCAGCGCGGCGCCGAGCAGTTGGCGCGCAAAGACTGGCGCGGCGCCGCCGACAGCTACAGGAAGGCCCTGCGCGCAGACGCGCGCCACGTCGAGGCCAACTACGGACTCGGCGTCGCCCTGATGAACCTGAAGCAGATGCCGGACGCGCTCGCGGCCTTCGCGGGCGTCGTCGCCGCGCAGCCGAACCCGCGCGTCAAAGACGCGCTCGTCAACACCGGCGCGATACAGTTGGCGCTCGGGCATAACAAGGAGGCGGCAGACGCGCTCGCGCAGGCGCTCCCGCTCGGCGACATAGGGACTGCCGGCCACTACTTCCTCGGCAAGGCTTTCATCCTCACCGACCGCGACGACCAACAGGCGCTCGACTCTCTGCGCCGCGCCACGTCCGACCCGCAGTTCGCGCAGGACGCGCTCGCCTCCGTCGGCTACCTTCTGTTGAAGCAGAACAAGGGCCGCGAGGCCGTCGCGCCTTTGGAGCAGGCGACGCGCATGAGCCCGCCGAACGCCTTCGCGCAGATGCTCCTCGGCAACGCGTACCTCGCGGCCGACCGCCCCGAGGACGCGCTCGCCGCCCTGCGCGCGGCCGCCCCCGACCAGTTCTTCACGCAACTCGGGCTCGGCTACGCGCACTTGCAGCTCTACCACAACGAGGAGGCGGTCGCGGCCTTCACCGCCGCGCAGCGCATACAGCCCGCCTCGCCCGAAGCGCTCGCCGGCCTCGGCCGCGCCTACATTTCGATGAACCGCTACCGCGAGGCCGAGGACGCCTTCGCGCGCGCCCTCTCGCTCAAGGCCGACAACCCGGACGTGCTGCTCGGCCAGTGCGTGCTCTACTACTCGCGCGGCGAGTACGCGAAGCTCGTCGAGACGGCGCAGCAGGCCGCGCGCCTCGCGCCGCAGTCGGCCGCCGCGCAGACGATGCTCGGCGTCGCGCTCGCCATCTCGGGCGACATGCAGGCGGGCCAGCGCGCCGTCCGCGAGGCGCTGCGGCTTGAGCCCGACAACTACTGGCCGCACCACGTCCTCGGCTTCATCCTCGTCCGCGACGACAAGCCGCAGGACGCGCTCGCGGAGGCGCGCGCGGCCGTGCGCATCAAACCGAACGACCCGGGGACGCAGAACCTTCTCGCGTACGTCCTCAACCAGCTCGGCCAGAATCAGGAGGCTTTGCAGGCCGCGCAGGCCGCCCTCGCAAAGAAGCACGAGCCGGCCGACGAGGGCTGGGCCTACTACAACATCGCGACGGCGCAGGAGAAGCTCAGCCGCGCCGAAGAGTCGCGCGCCTCCTACAACGCCGCCATACGCGCCTACAATCAGGGCGGGCGCACGCTCGACCCCGACGACCTCTACCTGATGGGCAACGCCTACCTGCGGCTCGATCAGGACGCGCCCGCCATCAAAGCTTTCCAGCAGGCGATAAAAGTCCGCCCGAACTTCGCGCAGGCGCGCTACAACCTCGGCGTCGCCTACTTCGCCACCGGCAACCGCAAGGGCGCGCAGGACGAGTACAACACGCTGCGCCGCCTCGACCCCGCACGCGCCGCCAAGCTCCAATCCATCATCGGCGGCCGGCGCTGATTAAGAGCCGGGCCGGAGACGCCCGGCGATTCCCCGCCGGGCCAGAGATGTAACATGAGTCGTAATTACGGATCCTCCCGCCTCAGCCTCGCCGCCGTCATCTTCGCCTTCACGCTCCTGCACGCGGGCTTCGGCGCCGCGCGCCCCCTCCCCTTCCAAGACCGGCCGGAGCCCCCGGGCGGAGGCGGCCCCGGCCGCCCCAACGAGCCAATTGACTACACGCGCCCGTTCAGGCAGAACGAGGTGACGAAACGCGCCCTCATCACCTTCAAGCTCGAACCCGGCTTCACCGAAGAGTCGCGCCGGAACAACGTCGAGGGCGTCGTGCGCCTGCGCGCGGTGCTCAACGCCTCCGGCCTCGTGACGAACATCAGCGTCGTGAAGGGACTGCCCGACGGCCTGACGGAGAAGGCCATCGCCGCCGCGCGCCAGATACGCTTCACGCCCGCGGAGAAGGACGGCCGCGCCGTCTCGCAGTACGTCGTCCTCGAATACAACTTCACCGTCCCGCTGGACGAGAAGGACGTTGACGAGCGCGCCGTCATCCTCAAACAGCCCGCGGCCGAGTACACCGAAGAGGCGCGTCGCGCGGGCGCGCGCGGCAAGGTCGTACTGCACGTCACCCTCGCGAGCTTCGGCCAAGTCATTATCGAGTCGGTGGAGCAGGAGATGCCCTACGGCCTGACCCAGAAGGCCATCGCGGCGGCCTACACCATCGAGTTCAAGCCCGCCACGCTCAAGGGCCGCCCCGTCTCTCAGCACGCCACCGTCGAGTACGTCTTCGCCCCCTGACACGCCGACCCCGAGCCCTTTTCGCATCGCGGAGGCGGAACTGCTATCATGGCCTCTTTGCGAAGAGGCGCCCGCGCCCGCCTTACGGCCGCAAAGGAATTTCTCCGCCCGCGCGGCGGCTCCCCGTTCCGGACACATGACGAACAGACAGAAGGCACACATCAGTTTCACGCTCAACGGCGAGGAGACCGAGGTCGCGTTCGCGCCGCACAAGACGCTTCTGGAAGTGCTGCGCGAAGACCTCAACTTGACCGGCACGAAGCACGGCTGCGAACTGGGCGAGTGCGGCACCTGCGCCGTGCTCGTGGACGGCCGCTCCGTCCTCTCCTGCCTCATGCTCGGCCTCGAAGCGGAAGGCCGACGCGTCGAGACGGTCGAAGGCATGGCGACGGACGCCGGCCTCCATCCGCTTCAGGAGACCTTCGCCGACACGGGCGCGGCGCAGTGCGGCTACTGCACGCCCGGCTTCCTCCTCGTCGCCAAAGAGCTGCTGGCGCAGAACGCTTCGCCGACACGTGAAGAGATTAAGGAAGCGCTGAGTGGCAACCTCTGCCGCTGCACCGGCTACATCAAAATCTACGAGGCGGTCGAGCTGGCCGCGGCGCGTATGCGCGGCGAAGAGGCGGAGCTTCCCAGAGAGAGCGTCTATGGCTACGAATAACGGTCACGGAGGGAACGGCCGCGGCCGTAACGACGCCGCGAAGGCGAACGGCGACGGCGCGCAAGCCGCGAAGGACTTCAAGGTCGTCGGGAAGCCTTTCCGCAAGGTGGACGCGCGCTCGAAGTGCGTCGGCGCGACGAAGTTCGCCGACGACATCGCGCTCCCGCGCATGCTCTACTGCAAGCTCCTGCGCTCGCACGTCCCGCACGCGCTGATTAAGAGCATAGACGTGTCGAAGGCTCTGGCGCTGCCCGGCGTCCACGCCGTTATCACGGGCAAAGACCTGCCCATCCCTTACGGCATCCTGCCCGTCAGTCAGGACGAGCACGCCTTGTGCGTGGACAAGGTTCGGTTCATCGGCGACCCCGTGGCGGCCGTGGCAGCCGTTGACGAAGACACGGCCTTCGAGGCTATGAACCTCATCGAGGTCGAGTACGAGCCGCTGGCGACCGTGGCTTCGATTGAAGAGGCCGTCGAGACGAGCGAGCCGCGCATACACGACTACGGCGACTACAACAACATACACAAGAACGTCCACCTCGAATTCGGCGACATGGACGAGGGCTTCGGCGAGGCCGACTTGATTCGCGAAGACACCTTCTTCTACGAGGGCAACACGCACCTGCCGATGGAGCAGCACGCGGCGGTCGCGCACTTCGACGCGGACGACAAGCTCACGCTCTGGTCTTCGACGCAGACGCCGCACTACGTCCACAAGGCTCTCTCGAAGACCTTGCAGATGCCGGCCGCGCACATACGCGTCATCGCCACGCCCAACGGCGGCGGCTTCGGCGGCAAGTCCGACCCCTTCAACCACGAGATCGCCGTCTGCGAGCTTTCGCGCCGGACGAAGCGCCCCGTTAAAGTCACGCTCACGCGCGAGGAGGTTTTCTACTGCCACCGCGGGCGCCACCCCGTCCTGATGAAGAGCCGCATCGGCGTGAAAAAGGACGGCTCCATCACCGCGCTCGACTTCGAGTCGTTCCTCGACGGCGGCGCCTACGGCTCCTACGGCGTGGCCTCGACCTTCTACACGGGCGCGCTTCAGACGGTCACATACGAAGTCCCGCGCTACCGCTTCCGCGGCCTGCGCGCCTTCACCAACAAGCCGCCCTGCGGCCCCAAGCGCGGGCACGGCACGCCGCAGCCGCGCTTCGCTTTGGAAGTACAGTTAGACAAGGTCGCAGAAGAACTCAACCTCGACCCGGCCGAGATGCGCCTCAAACATCTCGTCAAGCCCGACACCGTGACGGCCAACTACCTTCGCGTCGGCTCGATGGGACTCGGCGCGTGCATCGAGAAGGTCGTCGCCGGCTCGGACTGGAAGAACAAGTTCCGCAAGCTGCCCTTCGAGCGCGGCTTCGGCATCGCTTGCAGCTCCTACATCTGCGGCGCGGGCCTCCCCATCTACTGGAACTCGATGCCGCACTCGGGCGTGCAGCTCCGCCTCGACCGACAGGGCGGCGTCTGCGTCCAGTGCGGCTCGACCGACATCGGGCAGGGGTCGGACTCGGTGCTCGCCTACGTCGTCGCCGAAGTCCTCGGCATAGACCCCTTCGACATACGCGTCGTCACGGCCGACACCGATTTGACTCCGGTTGACCTCGGCAGCTATTCGAGCCGCGTCACGCTGATGACCGGCAACGCGGCGATTCAGGCGGCCGAACGCGCGCGCGAGCTTCTCGTCAAGGCCGTCTCGGAAAAGCTCGGCGTGCCGGCCGACAACCTCTCGCTCGCAGACCGCCGCGTCTTCGACGTGGAGAACCCCGAGACGGGCGTCACCTTCGCCGAGGCCGTCGTGCTCGCCGAATCGAAGTACGGCACCATCGGCACCGTCGGCTCCTACGTCCCGCCGCGCTCGCCGGGCAAGTTCAAGGGCGCGGGCGTCGGCCCCTCGCCCGCCTACAGCTACTCGGCCGCGGTCGCCGAAGTGGAAGTTGACGCGGACACCGGCTACGTCAACGTCCCACGCATCTGGGTCGCGCACGACATCGGCCGGAGCATCAACCCGATGCTCGTCATGGGGCAGGTCGAGGGCGGCGTCTACATGGGCTTGGGCGAGGCTCTCATGGAGGAGATGGTCTACCGCGAGAACCGCAACGTCGTTCACAAGTTCCCCTCCGTGCTCGAATACAAGAGCCCGACGACGCTTGAGATGTGCGACGTGTTTACTTACCTCGTCGAGGACGCAGACCCCAACGGCCCCTTCGGCGCGAAAGAAGTCGGGCAAGGCCCGCTCCTCCCCGTCATGCCGGCCGTCGCCAACGCCGTCTACGACGCCGTCGGCGTGCGCGTAGACGAGGTGCCCATCACCCCGGAAAAAGTCCTCGCCGCGCTCCGCGCCAAGGCCAAAGGCAAAGACGCGCGCTACGGCCCCACGCGCACGCCCGAGCCGCAGTGGCCCGACCCGCTCAAGGTCTTGACGCCCGCCGAAGGCGGCGACGGCAAAGAGATGCCCCGCGTAGCCGTGCATTCTTAGGCGACTGATGTGGGATTGAGTGAAACTGCCTGATGCCGACCGGGCACTTATTCCCATCGCCAAGCTGCGCGATTACAGTCTGAACATGGCGCACCCCGAGGGCGGCCATAAGGCACGCGTGTTCCGGTCTGCGTTGGGCTTCACACCGTCTGACGCCGAACGACTGCGGCGAATGATCTTGGATGCGGTTCAGACAAATGAGGCTGTGGAGCAGCGTCCGAACACCTACGGGCGTAGGTTTGTCGTTGACTTTAACGTTGCTGGTGTAAGGGGACAAGTTACAATACGCTCTACGTGGCTCATCAGAAATGACGAGGACTTCCCACGCCTGACCAGTTGCTTCATCCCATGAAGGAGGCCGGCACGAATATGGACTCAATCAAACTTCTGGACGTGGTAGCGTTGACTGAGGCGCTGCCGGATGAGGGACTACGGCGCGGCGAGGTAGGCACGGTTGTGGAGCAATGGGCCGATGGGATCTTCGAGGTCGAGTTCAGCGACGACACGGGCGCGGCCTACGCCTTCGCCGCCGTGCCCGCCGAAAAGCTGATGAAGCTCTACTTCCGCAAAGACGAGGCCGCGTGAAGCGCCGAAGGCGGCGACGGCAAAGAGATGCCGCGTGTGGCCGTGCACTCGTAAGAGTAGAAGGATTGAGTTAAGCCGTTATGATGAGACTTCCGAAGTTCGCCTACCTCGTGCCGAAGACGATGGGCGAGGCGGTGAGGATGATGGGCGAGGCGGGGCCCGCGGGGCAGTTCGTGGCGGGCGGGACAGACCTTTACCCGAACATGAAGCGGCGGCAGCAGACGCCGCGCGTGGTGATTTCGGTCGGGCGCGTTCCGGAGTTGCAGAGGATAGAGGGCGACGGGCGCGAGGGTTTGCGGATCGGCGCGGGCGTGTCGTTGACGGAGATAGTCGAGCACCCGGTCGTCAACCGGGATTACCCTTCGCTCGCGCGCGCGGCGCGGCTCATCTCGACGCCGACGCTGAGGAACATGGGGACGGTCGGCGGCAACCTGCTGCTCGACACGCGCTGCAACTATTACGACCAGAATTACGAGTGGCGTAAAGGCATCAACTTCTGCCTGAAGAAGGACGGCGATGTCTGCTGGGTCGCGCCGGGCAGCCCGAAGTGCTGGGCCGTGCAGTCCTCAGACCTCGTGCCGCTGATGGTGGCGATAGGCGCGCGGCTGCGGCTCGTCTCGACGGTCGGCGACCGTCTGATCGAGGCGCGCGGGTTCTACAACGACGACGGCATTGACTACCTTCGCAAGCGCCCGGACGAGTTGCTGGCCGAGATACACCTGCCGCCGGCCGCGGGCTGGCGCGCCGTCTACAAGAAGCTGCGCCGGCGCGGCGCGTTCGACTTCCCCGTGCTCGGCGTCGCGGCGAGGCTCGACGCTGAAAGCGACGGGACGGTGACGCAGGCGCGCGTCGTTCTGGGCGGAGTAGCGCCCGCGCCGCTTGAGGTGGAGGCGGCGGGCGCGGCGCTGACGGGCGGCGCGCTCGACGAAGAGCGCATGCGCGCCGCGGCCGAAGCCTGCTACCTGCGCGCGCGCCCGCTCGACAACACCGACCACCTGATGAACTACCGCAAGCAGATGGCGCGCCCCTTCGTCCTCCGCGCGCTGCAAGAGTTGCAGCAACAATCTGCGGAATAGTTCAAGCCTCCGCCGATGGCCGCCGACGCGAACATAGCCGCCGTGCTCCTCGCCGCGGGGCGTTCGCGGCGGATGGGCGCGTTCAAGCCTTTGCTGCCGTTCGGCGGCGTGTGCGTGGCGGAGGCTTGCGTCGAAGCTTTGCGTGAGGGCGGGGCCGCCGAGGTGGTCGTCGTCGTGGGCCACCGAGGCGAGGAGGTGCGCGCGTCGCTGGCGCACTTGCCGCACGTGCGCTTCGCCGTCAACGCGGAGGCGGGGAGCGAGATGGGCGCGTCTGTGGCGCGCGGCGTCGAGGTGCTGTCGGGGGACGTGTCGGCGTTGCTCGTCGCGCTGGTTGATCAGCCGGCCGTGCCGCCCGCGGAGATAGGGAAGCTTATCGAGGAGAGGCGGCGGACGGGCGCGCGGCTCGTCGTGCCGGAGTGGCGCGGGCGCGGCGGTCACCCCGTTTTGATTGACCTCTCGTTCCGCGAAGAGCTTCTGAATCTCCCCCCAGACAAGGGACTGCGCGCGCTCTTCGACGCGCACCGCGCGGAGGTGCTGCGCGTCCCCGCCGCCTCGCCCTACGTCGCACGTGACATGGACACGTGGGACGAGTACGTCGCGCTGCACGCGGAGGTCTTCGGCGTCCCGCCGCAGGAAAGCGGACTGTAGATTTGAGCCCGCGTAGCGGGCGGGCAGAATAGAGCCCGGGGCGTCAGCCCCGGGAAAGCCGACGGTAAAAATAGAGGAGCCCCGGAGGGGCGAAAGCCGTCGAGCATGAGAATCGCGCTGCTCGGCATCTATCGCCCCTCCGGGGCTCCTCTACTATTTTTCCGACATGACCCGGGGTTAGCACCCCGGGCTTTATTCTGACCGCCGCCTCCGGCGGCTCAAACCCTACCGACTACTTCCCTACTACGCCCCCGCCTTCTGCGCGCGGTGGTTGCCTTCGGCGAACTCTTCGAGCATCTTCTCGTTGAAGGCGGGGATGTCGTCGGGCTTGCGGCTCGTCACAAGGCCGTTGTCCACGACCACCTCCTCGTCAACCCAGTTGGCGCCCGCGTTGACGAGGTCGGTCTTGACAGAGGGCCACGAAGTCATCGTGCGGCCACGAACGACGCCGGCCTCGATGAGCGTCCAAGGCGCGTGGCAGATGGCGGCGACGGGCTTGCCCGCGTCGAAGAAGGCGCGGACGAAGCTGACCGCCTCGGGCTTCATGCGCAACTGGTCTGGGTTGGCGACGCCGCCCGGCAAAAGCAGCGCGTCGAAGTCTTCGGCGTTCGCCTCCGCGAGCGGCACGTCCACCTCGTACGAGTCGCCGAGGTCGAAGTGATTCCAAGCCTGCACCCAGCCCTCTTCGGCCGGCGAGACGATGAGCGTCTCGGCGCCCGCCTCGGCCAGAGCCTGCTGCGGCCCGTCTAGCTCCGACTGCTCGAAGCCTTCGGCGACGAGGATCGCCACCCTCTTCCCGTTCAGATTATTAGCCATGAAAATCTCCTCCCTGATTGATTGCGGATTGATGTCCGCACTCTACGCCCGCGCCTTCGCGGTTCGCGTGCGCGGAGTTCACAAAAGGTTGGAGCAGTAGCGGACTGCGCCGCGGCGCACGCGATGTTATAAAATCCGCGACGGCAAAAAGCGTTTCTTCCGTTCACCCGACGAGCGCGGCGGTGTTTTGAATCCAACCATTCGATTTGACCGCACATCCAATGTCCGGCATTATTGCCCGCGCCGGACGGGCGCCGCGGAAGTGGCCGGAAGACTCCGGTGCCTGCGGCGCACGGCGCGACAGAAGGAGATGAAAATGTCAGCCAACAAACGGCGTCTGGGCCTAGCGCTCGCAATCCTCCTCGCGGTCGCTTCCTTGGTCACGCCGACGACGGGCGCTCAGAACGCGCTCGACTTCAAGCTCAAGACAACAGACGGCGGCGAGATCACTTCCGAGATGGTGCGCGGCGACGTGGTGGTGCTCGCCTTCGGCTCAAGCCTTCTCGGGCCGCTCTCGAAGCAGCAGGTACAGGGCGTGCAGGAGTTGGCCGACGAGTACGGCGCGCGCAACGTGCGCGTCTACTGGGTGACGACCGACTCGGACAAGGCGCAGTCGAAGACCTTCGCCTCGGACGACCAGCTCCGCGCCTTCGCGCGCAAGAACGGGCTCAAGACGGCCGTGCTGCGCGACCCCGAAGGCGCGCTCCTCAAGCAGACCGGCGCCGACCAGATACCCGCGGTCGTCATCCTCGACCGCCGCGGCGCCGTCTCCGTCCCCGTCGTCGGCGGCCAGAATCCAGACCCCAAGCACAGCCTCGTGGAAGAACTTTCCCCCCGCCTCAACAAGATGCTCACCGCGCAGTAAGGCCGGGCGGAAGCCCGACCGTGAGGGAGGGCGTAGGAGAAGGCAAAAGACAAGAGGCAAAAATCAAAAGGCAAAAGTGAGGGAGGATGAGGGCCGCGCTGCCCGTCATCCTCCTTTTAACTTTCGCCCTTTGCCTTTTGCCTTTTGCCTTCACACCCGCGCCCTCCCTCACGGTCGGGCTTCCGCCTCGAAGGCGCGTGCGAGCTCGTAGACCAGACGGACGGGCAGGCCGACGACGTTCCAGTAGTCGCCGTCTATGGCCTCTATGAAGAGGGCGGCGCGGCCCTGTATGGCGTAGGCGCCGGCCTTGTCGAGCACGTTGCCGGTCTCGACGTGCCAAGCGATCTCCGCCTCGCTCGTCTCGGCGAAGCGTACGCGCGTGCGCTCAAGCCCGACGCGCGCCCGCCCAGTCTCGGCGCGTACGAGCGCGACGCCCGTCAGGACTTCGTGCCAGCGCCCGCTCATTAGTCGCAACATCCGCCGCGCGTCCTCGGCGTCGCGCGGCTTCTCAAGGACTTCGCCGTCCACGACGACCGTGGTGTCGGCGCCGAGGACGAGGCCGAAGAGGCGGCTCTGCGCGACGGCCTCGGCCTTCTCGCGCGCGAGGCGGCGGACGAAATCCTCGGGCGGCTCTGACGGGCGCCGCGTCTCGTCCACGCCCGCCGCGTGCGTCTCGAAGGGCCAGCCGACGGCCCTCAGAATCTCCGCGCGACGCGGGCTCGAAGAAGCCAGCACGAGCGGCGTCATCCCCGCCAGCGCCCCCGAGACGCGGCCGCCCGCCGCTTGTGACACGCGTTCGTTTTCCATTACACTCCCCGAGAAATTTCAGATTTTTGATTTGCGAGTCTTGATTTAATACCACGCGGACAAATCGCAAATCAAAAATCAAAAATCAAAAATGGAAGACTTATTTCAGTCGCTCCCCAAGCTGCTGCGCGCGGCGGGCGAGAGCGAGGAGGTCTTGGAGGCCGCGAGCTTCGCCGCTTGGCGGCGCGTGGCGGGCGAGGCGCTGCGCGGCTGCGCCGTCCCCTTCCGTCTCTACCGCAAGACGCTCGTCGTCGCGGTGCCGGACGCGACTTGGCGCAAACAGCTCGAACAGGTGAGCCCGCAGCTCATCTTCCGCCTCAACTCGCTGCTCGGGCAGGCGGTCGTCACCTACGTCGAGTTCCGCGTAGACCCGAAGACCGTCCGCGAGGAGCGCGCGCGCCTCGGCCGCACGGAGTACGAGCGCCTCGTGCAGGAGGAGGACGCGCTCAAGCGCGCGGACGAGATAAGCGACGCGGCCGAAGCCATCCACGACGAAGTGCTGCGCCGCCGCTTCCTCCTCGCCGCGGGCAGTTGTATGAACCGCGCGGGCGACAAGCGTTAGGCCGAACCTTTTCTTATGCCGATTACCGAAGACGACATTAAAAAAATCGCGTCGCTGGCGCATCTGGAAATCACCGAGGACGAGTTGCGCACGCTCGCGCCGCAGATCGCGTCAATCGTCGCGTACGTCGAGCAGTTGAACGAGCTGGACACGAGCGCGGTCGAGCCGGCCATCGGCGGCTTGACGCCCGAGGGCGAGCGCACCGAGGCCGTGCGCGAAGACCGTACGCGCCCCTCACTCGGACAACAACTCGCGCTCGAACAGGCGCCCGACCCCGCGCACGGACACTTCCGCGTGCCCAAAGTCATCGCCAGCTCTGAAGAGAAAGAGAATTTCTAATCGGCATCTCCTTTAGCGCCTTTGCGCCTTCGCGTGAACCGGGTCTCACGCGAAGGCGCAAAGGCGCTAAGAGTCGCGCGGAACGTCAAGCACAGATTATGACCGTCCCTGATAAAACAATCGAAGTCATCTCAACGGAACTCTCCGACGGCAAGTCAACGGCGCAGGCGGCCGCCGCGCGCTCGCTCGACGCCGCCGCGCGCCTGAACGAGACGCTCAACGCCTTCCTACAGATTGACCGCGAGGGCGCGTTGCGCCGCGCGAAGGAGTTGGACAAAGAGGCGGGCGGCGGCGCACTGCGCGGCATCCCCGTCGCCGTCAAGGACAACATCTGCGTGCGCGGGATGCAGGCGACCTGCGGCTCGGCGATACTCGCAGGCTACCACCCGCCCTACGACGCGACCGTCATCGAGCGCCTGAACGCCGCGGGCGCCGTCATCGTCGGCAAGACCAACTGCGACGAGTTCGCGATGGGCTCCTCGAACGAGAACTCGGCCTACGGCCCTGTGCGGAACCCTTGGGACACGGAGCGCGTGCCGGGCGGCTCTTCGGGTGGCTCGGCGGCGGCCGTCGCGGCGCGCATCGTGCCCGCGGCGCTCGGCTCCGAGACGGGCGGGAGCGTGCGCCAGCCCGCGGCGCTCTGCGGCATCGTCGGCGTGAAGCCGACCTACGGACGCGTCTCGCGCTACGGGCTGGTCGCCTTCGGCTCCTCGCTCGATCAGGTGAGCGTCTTCGGCCTGACGGTGAAGGACGCCGCGCTCGTGCTTCAAACAATCGCCGGCCGCGACGAGCGCGACGCGACGACCGCGGACGTGCCCGTCCCCGATTACGTTTCAGAGTTGGGAGGCGACTTGAAGGGCGCGCGCGTCGGCGTGCCCCGCGAACTGCTCGGCGAGGGCGTGGACGCTGACGTGCGCGCGCGCGTAGAGGAAGCGATTGAAGCCTACCGCGAGCTCGGCGCTGAGATAGTTGACGTAGAACTGCCGCACGCGAAGTACAGCATCGCCGTCTACTACATCCTTGCGACCGCCGAGGCTTCTTCGAACCTCGCGCGCTACGACGGCGTGCGCTACGCCTTCCGCGCGGAAGACCCGAAAGACCTGCGCGAGATGTACCGGCGCACGCGCGAGGAGGGCTTCGGCGCCGAGGTCAAGCGGCGCATCATGCTCGGCACATACGTGCTGTCGTCCGGCTACTACGACGCCTACTACCTCAAGGCGCAGCAGGTGCGCACGCTCATCCAGCGCGACTTCCTTAACGCCTTCGGGAAGTGCGACGCGGTCTTGACGCCGACCTCGCCGACGCCCGCCTTCCGCCTCGGCGAGAAGACCGACGACCCGCTCTCGATGTACCTCAACGACATCTACACCTGCATGGCGAACCTCGCGGGCGTACCCGGCGTCAGCGTCCCCTGCGGACTCTCCGACTCAGGGCTCCCCGTCGGCTTCCAACTCATGGGGCCGCACTGGGGCGAATCCGTCATCCTCCGCCTCGCGCACGCCTACGAGCAGGCGCACCCTTTAACCGAGCGCCCGCGCGTGATGGCAGATGGAGAGTAGACAGTAGTCAGTAGTCAGTAGACTGTAGGGCTCCGCCCTGCGGAGGTTGACGCTGATAATCTGATGGTTCGGCTGCGGACGTTCTTTTCTACTGTCTACTGTCTACTGTCTGCTTCTTCCCGGCCGTATCCTTTTCGACTCTCGTGGTAACAATAATCAGCAAGGCGAGTTCTGAAGGAGGGGGCGCGGCCGCGCCCCGTCGGATGACGGACGAAAAGCTCCTGCAACAAGCCGGGCGCGGCGACGAGGCGGCCTTCCTCGCGCTCTACGAGCGCCACCGCGCGACGGTCTTCCGCTTCGCCTACCGCATGCTCGGCTCGGCCGCGCTGGCCGAGGAGGTGACGCACGACTGCTTCCTCTCGCTCGTGCGCCGCCCAACGGCCTTCGACCCCTCGCGCGCGCAACTCCGCACGTACCTCTACGCCGCCGTGCGCAACCTCTCGGCCAAGCACCTGCGGCGCCACGGCGGCGAGTTCCCGGTGGACGACCTCGAAGACGAGCCCGCAGCCGCAGAGCGAGAGGGGCCGCTCGGCCGCCTGCTCGACGCGGAGTTGTCTGAAGAGGTGCGCAGGGCCGTCATGGCTCTGCCGCCCTTGCAGCGCGAGGTCGTCGCGCTCGTCGAGTTCGAGGAGCTAACGCTTGCCGAGACGGCGGCGGTCGTCGGCGCCGACGTGGGGACGGTCAAGTCGCGGCTCCACCGAGCGCGGCGGCGCCTTCGGCGCGAACTCTACCCCTACTTTAAAAGTCACTGCGGGGGCGTCGCCTCCGCGGGGAAGGTTTGAAGATGAGTGACGAGAAGAGACAGACGCGGCTTCTCCCGTTCCGACGCCGCCGCGCGGCGCGCTTCGGCGCGAAAGACTTTGCGGTGTCCGACGGAGTGGAAGACTTTGCCGGAGCCCTCGGCGACGAAGACCGTTCGGCCGACGCGGAACTGACGGCGCTGCTTCGCGCTTGGGAGGCGCCGCAGCAGTCGGCGGACGCGCGCGCGCGTCTGCTCGCGGACTTCCGCGCCGTCGCCCCCGCACGCCCGCTCTGGCGCCGAGCGCTCACGGCCGAGTTGCGCGTGCCGCTGCCCGTCGCCGCGTGCGCCGCGCTCGCACTCTTCGCCTCGCTCTTCGCTCTCGGCGTGCGCGGGTGGACGCGAACCGCTCCCGTCGAAGCGTCGAAGACGACGGATGCGCCCGCCGAGGTGAAGGTCGTCGAGGTGCCGGTCGTGCAGGAGCGCGTCGTGACGCGCACGGTCTACGTCGAGAAGAAGGAGCGCGCCGCCGTTCGCATCTCACCCCAGCAGGTTCCTTCGCGCGAAGACGCGCGCGAGGCTCTGGCGCAGGGCTCGGCGCGCGAGGGGCGCGAGGCGGCCGCGGAGCCGCCTGCCAAAAAAGAATCGAACGCCGGCTACTTCACGCGCGTGAACATGGAGGACTTCCAGCCGGCGGACGAGGTGAAGATAAGAATCGTGAGCAGAGGTGGCACCGATGAGAGGTAGGCTGTTAAGAATCGCGCTCGCGGGCGTCGCCGCCGTCACGGTCACAGCCGCGGCGTTGTTGCTCGCGCTCCTCTGCTCGTCGGCGCGCGCGGCGTCGGTCGTCGTCAACAGTCCGACAGTGCAGGAGAACGGCAAGTCGCAGCTCATCGTGCCGTTGCAGAGCGGCGCCTTCGTCCGCATACGCACGGAGGCCGACGCGCAGTGGGCCGGCGACGCGACGAGCAACCTCATCGAGGCCGAGGACAAGCCGAACCTCCTCCACCGCGTCTTCGTGGACAGCAAGAACGGACTCTTCTTCGGCTACGAGCTCGTCGTAGAGCGCGCCGCCGAGGCGCGTTACTTCTGGGTCACCGTGCGCGCGCTGAGCGACGAATACCTGCGCGAGCTGGCCGCGCGGCCGGCGTTTCGCGGCCGGCGTTTGCACCCGAGCTACAACGCCACGGCCTTCCCCGCCGGGCCGCAGTTCGTGCGCGACGGCGACACCTTTGCGCTCGACGTGCTGCGCAACCCGCGGACGGGCGCGAAGATCGTGGACGTGGTGCAGGTCACGCTCTCAGACCCCGGCCTGCGGACGGCCGCCGCCGACCAGCCGCGCGACTTCTCGCCCGAAGACGTGCAGTTGAAAGTCTCGAACTACAGCCTGCGCGTCAACGGCGAGACGGTCTACCGCTCGACGGGCGGCGCCGCGGGCGCGCTCGTCTGGTTCTCGCTTGGCGACCGCGGGCGCTTCGTCTTCTCGCTCGTCCCGCGCCCCGGCTACAACTTCGAGAAGGTCGGCACGGTGCGCCAGAACGTCATCAGGTTCGAGTCGGGCGGCGACACCTACGAATGGGAGTCGGCGCTGCCCGTCGTCAACGCGGGCGGCAACTGGAACATCTGGGTGCTGCACGACCCCGACTACAGCGTAGACCTCTTCGGCCCCGCGCCCGCGCCGCCGTCTTCCGAATCGAACAAGACGATGGTCGAGAAGGCCGACGAAGCCGCGCGGCAGATGCGTCGGCGCGCGTCGTCGGCGCAGGCCGGCTACGGCGCGCAAGCAGACGCGCAGGAACCCGGGACGCAGGAGCCCGCGCGCGCGCGCCGCGTCCGCGTCGTCATCGGCTCGGCCGACGACCTCGAACAACTTTTCCCCAGACAGCAGCGGTAACGACCGCCGAAGCGGACAGGGACTGACGAACCGGCGAAGCGCACGTCTCCACACGTGCGCTCCCGCGAGGGACGGCCGACGTGTGCCCGCACGCCGCGCGGCGGCTCGAAGAACAAAGGAGACACACGCATGACGACCCGCGCCCTCTTCACTTACACGGCTCTCATACTCTTCATACTCGCCCCGGCGGCCGCCGCGCGCGCGCAGGAACGCGACGCGCCGAAGGTCGAGATCGGCGTCCAGTACACTTCGCTCTCCTTCAACCTGCCGACCTTCGGCGACACGCAGAACGCGCCGGGCGTCGGCGCGCGCGTCACGTACAACCTCAACGACTACTTCGCCGTCGAGGCCGAGGGGAACGTCTACCCTACTTCGGTGCGCAACGACTACGTCACGGGCGGCGCCGCGCAGCAGGCGCAGTTCGGCGTGAAGGTCGGCAAGCGCTGGCGGAGCGTCGGCGTCTTCGCGAAGGCGCGGCCCGGCTTCGTCAGCTTCGGCGAGACGCTCACGCCGCTGCCGGTCGAGTCCGGCGGCGTGCCCTTCGTCCAGTTCGGGCGCGAGCGCAAGACGCACTTCTCTGCGGACGTGGGCGGCGTGCTTGAGTTCTACACCTCGCGCCGCGTGCTCGTGCGCGTGGACGCGGGCGACACCATCATCCGCTACGGCGAGCACAGGGAACTGACGCCCGTCTTCGACTCGTTGACGGGACAAATCGGCACCGTGGAGGCCCGGACGCGGCACAACTTCCAGTTCACGGCGGGCGTCGGCTTCCGCTTCGGCGGCGGGAGTGAGGCGGGCGGGGCGCTGCCTTCATCATCAACGTCGGCGGCGGCGCGCGAGCGGCGCTTCGAGGCGGGCGTACAGTTCTCTTCGCTCGCGCTGCGGACGCCGCGTTCGAACGTCGGTCTGCCCTTCTCCGGGACGCCGGGCGACGAGGGCTCGCAGGCCGAGGCGGGCTTCGGCGGGCGCTTGGGCTATAACGTGTCGGACGCGCTGGCCTTCGAGGCCGAGGGCAACTTCTACCCGCGACGGAGCTTCGCCTTCGACGGCGCGACCGGCGGCTACCCCTCGCAGATGCAGTTCGGCGCGAAGCTCGGCCGGCGCTTCCAGCGCTTCGGCTTCTTCGCGAAGGCGCGCCCCGGCTTCGTCAGCTTCAGCAACGTCGCGTTCATCAGCGCCACCGAGACGTTCGTCTTCAACGGGACGCAGTACGCCCTCCCCATCGGCTTCGACCGCGCGCGCCGCACATACTTCTCTATGGACTTGGGCGGCGTCGTCGAGTTCTACCACACGCGCCGCTGGCTGACGCGCTTCGACCTCGGCGACACGATGATCCGCTATGGCGAGCGCGAGTCCACCGAAATCCTCCCCGTAGGCGCCAGCCGCGCGCTGCCCGCCGCGCTGCGCCACAGCCTACAGTTCACCGCCGGCCTCGGCCTGCGGTTCTGACGTAAGTTCAAAGTTAAAAAGTTCAAGGTCGCAAGTTGACTCGGCTTCAACTTGCGACCTTGAACTTTTTAACTTTGAACCCTTATTTTTCCAGCCGGGCGCGGGCGCGTTTGAGGAAGGATTGGAGCATTTCGGTGACGCCCTTCTGAAGCGCGGCGCTCAGTCGCCCCTCGCCCGCGAGGCCGGCGAGCGTGTGCAGCTCGCGCGCGTGGTTGCGCCGAAGCTCCACGCGCTGCTCGATGCGTATGCGCGTCGTCTCGCCCCGCGGCTCGAAGCTCGCCGTGTAGCGCAGAAAGTTCTTGCTCTCGCCCGCGGCCGGCGACCACTCGATGCGCGCCGGCTCGTCCACCGACTTCGCCACGGCGAACGCCTGCCGGATGGCGCCGACCACCGGCACGTCCGCGCGTATCAGCCAACGCGCCACGCCCCCGGCGTCGGCCGTGATGCGCTCGACGCCCGGCATCAGCTCGACGAAGTTCTTCAAGTCGTTGAAGAACTCGCGCGCCGCCTCCACGCTCGTCCTCCACTCCACCTGCTCGCTGAAACCCGCCCTCAGTTGAAACATAAATGCCTTGGTTCGTAAACGACCGCCGCGCCCTTCCTCACCTCGGGTTCGCGTGCTCTAGCCCGCCCGTGATGTCGAGTAACTCGACCCCGACTAATTTCTTCCCCTGATAAATGCCTATCACACCTTCCTCGAAGTTCGTGTGAATCACCGAAGGGCTGACGGCCTCTTCAAAACGGATGACGAGTGTGTCCACGTCGCCTTGATAGTTGAAGTGCATGACCACCGGCGGCAGTTCGACACGCTCCCGCGCGAGCGCCATGAAGGTTTGCACCAACCTGCCCGCCCGCCCGGTCGCCGCCGGGTTCTTTCTCCTCACCTGCGCCATATAATTTTCTTCCTGTCCAATGAAGGCAGAATGACCGCAGTTACGACGAAGCCGTCCGACGCGGTGACTTCCTTGTAAACGACGTGCAGATAGCTGCCCCTGCCTAACGCCACTACGGCCACCAGCGAGCCGGCACGCCCGCGTAAAATATACTCCGGGTCTTCGACCGCCTCAAGGATGATGCCCGTGTCGTTGTAAGAGAACTCGGCATGTCCGTTGATGATGTGTTCCCAACGCTCATCGGTCAGGCGGATGGGAACTCCGTTAACCGAATGAGCCTTGCCTAAAATCATCTTACGACCTACTAGAAGATCGGTTGGAAGAGGAACGAGTTGAAGAAGAGCCGCGTCGTCGAGCGCCAGATGGCGCGGAAGTTGGGGTCTTCGGCGTAGAGGACGACGTGGCCGCGCCCCGTCGGCTCGTCTATGACGTAGGCCGTGCCGCGCAGCAGTGCCTCGGTCGAAGGCCAGATGAAGCCCGCGACGTGGAGCGTGCGCGCGGGGTCGGCGGCGAAGACGACGGCGTTCGTGCCCTCCTTCGAAGGGCGGAAGAAGTAGGCCGAGTCCACGAGCACGGGCAAAGTCTCCTGCTCGTAGCCGTAGGTGAGCGGCGTGCGTCGGTCGAGCGTGGCGCGGAAGATGGCGCCGGGCACGGCCTCGGGCACGCGGCCCGGCCGCGCGGACGGTGACGCAATCGGCGGCAGGTCGGGCGGCGCGCCCTCCATCTTCTCGGTCTGCGCGGAAGAGACCTCCTGCTGCTCGGGCGTCGAAGTAGCGGGCTGGCGCTGGCGTCCGCCGCGCCTTTGCGTGGAGCCCTGCGGCGCGGTGTTCGCGCCCGCCGTATCTTCGGGCGAAGGCGTTGGCGTAGGCTTGCCTTCCGCGCCGCCGCCGGCTTCGCCCTTCTGGTCGTCCTCGTCGCTGCCGACGAGGCGAGCCGAGGTGAAGTTCACGTCCTTCAGTGCGCCGAAGACGGCCGCGCCCTTGACGAGGACGAGCGTGCCGCCGCGCTCGACCCAGCCGCGCAAAGCCTCGACGCCGCCCTTGCCGAAGCGCGAGAAGTAACCGCTCGCGCTCCCGTCCGGCAGGATGATGACGTTGTAGTTGTCGAGCTTCGCGTTCTTGATGGCGTCAATCGTCATCGGCGTGAAGTCAACGCCCATGCGGTCGAACGTCCACCACATCGCGCCGTAGCCGGTCGTGCTGACGGGCTCGTCGGCCGCGACGACGATCTTCGGCCGCCGCAGACTGACGACCGTCTCGGAGCCGACGCCGGTCTCGCCCGTCTCGGGGAATCCCGTGCCTGCGGCCGTCACCACGACGCCCGTGTCGCGCGCGAGTTCGGCGATGCGCTCGTGCAGTGTCTCGGGGTTGCGCGAGACGCGCGCGACGACCGTCCCGCGCGGCCAGTCGCGCCCGCCCGCGTTCAGCGTCTTGGTCGAGACGGCGAGCTTGAAGCCCTCGCGCAGCAGACGGTAGACGAGCGAAGCCGCGCCGTTCGACTCGTAGGGGATGATGTAGGCGACCTGCGCGCGGCCCGTGACGCCGCCGACGGGAGCGATTGCCGAGCCGAGCACGTTCGGCGAAAGCGTCGGGTGCGCGTAGGTGATGCCGGTCTCTGTGACGACGCGCGCGCCGGGCGCGGGCGGCGGGGGCAGTTGAACGGGCGAGCCCTGAACTTCAGAGTCGTCTTCAGTCCAGAAAGCCTCGACGCCGAAGGCCAGAGGCAGCGACCACGAAGTGATGTCGTAGAAGCCGTACTCCTCCTTCGCGCCGCTGCGGCCGCGCCGCTCGTTGCGCGCGAAGCGCGCGAGCTGTTCGCGCTGGAACGCCTCGTCCTGCGGCGTGTGGACTTCGAGCAGGGCTTTGGCGATGCGCTTCTCCGGCTGCGCGAGGTCAACGACGTAGGCGCCCGCCGGGAAGTCGCGCGCGGCGGCGGGCGAGTCAATGCCCGAATAGTCGTGCGCGCGCAGCGCGCGGAACGGGGCCGTCGCGCGTCGGACTTCGACGCCCGCGCGCAGGAGGTTCTCGACCAGCTCGGCGGCGGCGCCGGGGTCGCGGCCGGGCAGGATGACGAAGCGGCGCACGCGCCCCGTCCTCCCTTCCTCGACGGCCGTGCGCTTGAACTCGTAGAAGTCGCGCAGACGCGCCTCGCGGTTCGCGGCCGCCGTGGCGAGCGTCGTCAACGAAGCGACGAAGTGCTTCTCGATGCCGTTGCGCAGCGTGACGATGGTCTCGTCGTCTCGCTTCCAGCGCAGGCCCTTCCAGCCGCCGCCGTCTGTCTCGTAGGTCATCCCGGTCGCCCCCTGAAGCGACGGCCAAGAGTCCCAGTAGCCGGGGTAGAAGAGGTCGAACACGTCGCGGACGTAGAAGTCCCAGTTGCGCTGGTCGAACTGCGCGGCGTTGGCGCGTCCGAACGTCGTCAGCCAGCGCTCGGTCTGTTCGGGCGGCAGGTTCGGGTTGACGGGCAGCGCCGCGGGCGGGAAGAAGAACTGCGAGGGCTGGCCGTGGTGGTCAACGGCGACCTGCGGGTTCCATTCGAGAAAGGCGCGCTGCATGTTTCGCGTCTCGGCCTGCGAGGTGGCGACGTTGTCGCGGTTGAGGTCGAAGCGGTAGCGGTTGACGCGGCCGTAGACAGACCAAGGCTCGTCGTGCTCCGCGGCCGAGGGCTCCGCGTTGCCGACGCCGAAGGAGTTGTACCAAGTGACGAAGCGCTCGTGGCCGTCGGGGTTCGCGCAGACGTTGATGAGGGCTACGCTGTTCTTCAAGATGTCGAGCGTCGCGGGCTCGTCCGAAGCCGCGAGCTGGTAGAGCACCTGCATCATCGCCTCGAACGACGCCGACTCGTTGCCGTGAATCGTGTACTGCAACCAGAGCACGACCGGAGTCTGCGAGATGAGACGCTGCGCCTCGGCGTCGCTGAGCGTTCGCGGGTCGCTCAGGCGCTTCAGGTTCGCCTTGATCTCGTCGAGACGCGCGATGTTCTCGGGCGAAGAGACGGCGACGAGGTGCTGCATCCGGTACTCGTTCGTGAGGCCGATGTCGAAGACGCGCACGCGCTCGGGCGCGGCCGCCGCGATGGCTTGCACGACGCGCTCCATCATCGCGTAGTTGGTGTGGAAGTCGCCCACGTCGTAGCGCAGTAAGTCTCGCGGGCGCGGCACCGCTTCGCGGTAGGGGCCGCGCGCGTAGAAGTCGAAGCGCACGCCCGGCTCGCCGCGCTCCTGTGCTGCGGCGTCGGCGGGGCAGAGGGCGGCGATGAGGGCGAGCAGCAGCGCGACTGCCGCGTGCGTGCGGGCGTTCTTCTTCATGGCTCCCGGAAGGTCTTCTCTTTCGGCTGCGGGTGTGCTAAAGACGTTGGCGATATTAACCCGCGCGCGTCGGCCGACTCAAACCCGCGCGCCGCGGGGCTCGCAGGGGGTTTTCCGAACCGCATGAAGGACGCCGACTACACCACGAGCACGCAGGGCGAAGGGCGCTGCCCGCGCTGCGGCGAGGGCACGCTCAAAGCATGGTACGAACTGAGCGAAGACGAGCGCGAGGTCGCGCTGCGCCTGCCCGGCTCGGCCGACTCCACCCAAGCCGAGCGCGCCGCACGCCACCTCTTCTGCACGCGCTGCTGGCACGAAGAGACGGCCCCCTCGCCGCGCAACGCTTGAAGGCTTCAGGTTTCAAGGAGAGACAGTGCGTGGCACATTGAAGTTGATGCTCGACCGCGCGAGCGCGGAGGCGTGGCAGGCGATTGTGGCGGTCGTGCTGAGCCTGCTGTTCCCGGCGCTCGTGGCTCTGGTGCTGTGGCCGGCGGGGCGCGCGGCGTTGGGGTTGAGTCTGTTGAAGGGCTTCGGCGTGATGTGGCTCGCCGTGCTCGTCGTGTACCTGCTGGCGGCGTTCGTCCAGCGTCGGCTGCGCGTTGACCTTTACACACACCCGGACGCCTTCGTCGTCTCGAACGTCGTCGTCAGCGGCGTCCTCATGCTCGGCTGGACGGCGTTCGCGGCGCTCGCCGCGGGCGGGGCGGCCGCGGGCGCAGGCGTGTGGACGGCGGGCGGTGTCTACGTCTGCGGGTTTCTGTCGGGCGTCGTCGCGTGTCAGGTCGTCGGCTCGTTCTACAGCGGCCACATCTACAAGCTCGCGTGCCTCGTGCTCGCGTGCGCGGGCTTCCCACTGTTCGCGGCGTGGCCTGCGGCGGCGCGCGCCACCTTCGGACGGCTCTTCGACCTTCTTTGAAGTGAGACCTTCCGCAACCCTTGAGGGCTTGAACGTGAGAAGAAGTCTGCGCCTCGCTTTCGTCGTCCTGCTGCTCGCGTCCGCGGCCTCGGCCGCGACGGGCGGCGAGCAGATACAGAAGAAGACCGTCGCCTCCGAAGGCAAGAAGCGCGTCTACTACCTCTACGTCCCCGCGTCGGCGAGCCGCGAGAAGCCCGCGCCGCTCGTCGTACTCCTACACGGCACGGGTCACGACGGCCGTCTCCTCGTCGAGCACTGGCAGAAGCTCGCCGAGCGCGAGGGCGTCGTCCTCGCCGGGCCTGACTCGCGCGACCCCGCGGGCTGGGCCATCCCGCAGGACGGCCCGCGCTTCATCTACGACCTCGTGGAGGAGCTGAAGGCCACGCAGCCCGTTGACCCGCGCCGCGTATACCTGTTCGGCCACTCGGCGGGCGCGGTCTTCGGGCTCTACATGTCCGCGCTTGAGTCGGAGTACTTCGCGGCCGCGGCCGTCTCGGCGGGCGCGATGAAGGAGAGCAACTACGACATGCTCGACGAGGCGGGGCGCAAAGTGCCGGTCGCCATCTTCGTCGGGACGCGCGACCCGCTCTTTCCAGTCTCCGACGTGCGCAGAACGCGCGACGCCTTCACCAAGCGCGGCTTCAGGGCGGAGCTGACCGAAATCCCCAACCACGACCACAACTACTACTCGCGCTCCGCCGAGATTAACGAGAAGGCTTGGGAGTTCCTCAAGACCCAAACGCTCGCCGCCGAGCCGAAGTACAAAGAGCACCAGTTCAGATAGACGCGCTTCGCAAAGTGCGGCGACGTGCGTGAGCGTCAGGCGGTCGTGATTCGTTCGTAGGCGGCGCGGACGGCCGCCATGCGCGCGGCCAGTTCGCGCGTGAGCGCGTGGGCACTGTCGTAGCCGGCGAGGCGCGCGAGGTCGCGAAGCAAGGGGTGGTCTTCGGCCGCGGGCAGGCGCGTCGAGCGGCCTGCGATGAGGCGCAGGCTGTGGTCGAGTCCGCGCAGCAAGGCGTAACCCGCGCGCAGCGCCTCGAAGTCTTCAACGTCAATCGAGCCCGCGTCGCGCAGACGCGCGAGCGTGGCGCGCGTCGAGCGGTCTTCGCCCTCATCCGGCAGGCGGTCGCGCAGTTGCGCGTAGCGCACGGCGAAATATACGTCGAGCATTCCGCCCGGCCCGTACTTGATGTCCGTGTCGCGCGCGGCGCCCTTCTCGCGTTCAAGGCGCTCGCGCACGCGTCGAGTCTCGGCGGAGAGCGTCGAAGCGCCGGCGCGTGCGGCCGCCTCGTGGACGGCGGCGCGCGCGCGCGTCTCGACCGCGCGGCCGAACTCCTGATCGCCCGCCACCGCGCGCAGCTTGACGTGCGCCAGCCACTCCCAGCCTTCGGCGCGCGTCTCGATGTATTCGACGAAGGCGCGCGCCGAAGAGGCGAGCGGGCCGTTCTTGCCGTCGGGGCGCAGGCGCAGGTCTACGCGGTAGAGGTGTCCGTCGCGCGTGAAGCTCGAAAGCGCGTTGACGACCAGCTCGACCATGCGCGCGTAAGCCTGCTCGCATGTCAGCCCGCGCACGGGCGAAGGCACGGCCTCGTCGTAGACCATGACGAGGTCGAGGTCAGAGCCGTAGTCCATGCCGCCGCTGGCGAGACGGCCGAGCGCGAGCGCCGCGAGGCGCGGCCCGGCCGCGAGACGCCCGAAGCGGCGCGCCATCTCGCGCCGCGCGACGAGCAGGGCGACGTTGATGCTCGCCGCCGCCAGAGAAGTCTGCAAATCGTTCGACTGCTCGCGCGTCAACTCGCCCGCCACGTCGCGCGCGCCTGTCTCGACGAGCAGGTGCGTCCACGCGCGGCGCAGCGCCGCAAGCTCGCCGCCGAACGTGCGCTCGCCGTCCACGGCCGCGCGCAGCAGCGCACGCTGGTCGCGCGCGAGCACCTGCGCGGCCGGCGTCGCCACCGAAGGGATGAGCGCGGGGTTCGACGTGAGCACCTCGCCGAAGAACTCGGACGCGCCGCACAGCCGCACGAGCCCGCGCAGCATCTCTGTCGTGAGAGTCAGGGACTCAGCCGACTTGGCCGACGACGCCGCGACGAGCGCGACGAGTTGAAGCGCGCGCCTCTGGTTCAAAGAGCGCGCCGCCTCTTCGCGCAGGAGCCTTTCGACGCCTTCGGCCTCCGCGCCGTCAAACTCTGCTCTGCGGTCTTCGCCCGGCGCGAGCCTCTGCGCGAAGACCACCGCCGCGCCGCGCGCGAGGGCGGCCAGAGTCTTCTCGCCGTGCTCCTCCAACATACCTTCGGGGCGGAAGCCCGAGCGTGAGAGAGGGCGTAGGTCTTCCGGCATAATGTCCGGCGAAGACTGTGCGCCCTCCCTTACGGTCGGGCTTCCGCCACTCTCGACACGACTCTCATCTTCAACGCCGAAGACGCGGCCGAAGGCGCGCGCGACGGCCGAGGTGTGCTCGGCGAGCGAGGCGTCGAACTCTTCGACGGCGCGCGGCGGCGTGAAGTGCATACGGCGCGCGAGCAGCTCGCGCCGCGCCGAGTCTTCGTGGACGGCGTGCGTCTGTAGGCCGTGCTCCATCTGTAGGCGGTGTTCGACCGTTCGCAGGAAGTTGTAGGCGTCGGACAGCTCGCTCCGCTCGCGCTCGCTCAGGAGGCCGCGGTCGGCGAGGCGGCCGAGAGAGATGAGCGTGTGCGGCGCCTGAAGCCAAGCGTCGCGCCCGCCGTGCGCGAGCTGTAGCGCCTGCGCGATGAACTCGATCTCGCGTATGCCGCCGCGGCCGAGCTTGACGTTGAAGCCGCGCGACTCCTCCGCGTGGAAGCGGTCTATCTTCTGCTTCGCAAGCCGCACGTCGGCGAGCGCCTGCGCCACGGTCTCGTCCGGACGGTAGACGCGCCCGCGCACGCCTTCGACGAAGCGCGCGAAGAGCGTCTGCGAGCCGGCCGCAGCGCGCGAGCGTATCAGCGCCTGAAGCTCCCAAGCGTGCGCCGACGTGTGGTAGTAGCGCAGCGCCTCCGCGAGCGAGACGGCGAGCGCGCCGTCTCGTCCGTGCGGCCTGAGTCGAAGGTCAACGCGGTAGGCGGCGCCCTCGCCCGCGGCGGTGCTGCCGACGACGCGCGCAACGCGCCCCGCGAGCTTGCAGAAGAACTCGCGGTTGGTGACCGCGCCGCGCTCGCCCGCGCCCGAGGTCTCGCCGTCTCCGGAGTAGAGGAAGAGGAGGTCTATGTCGGACGAGTAGTTCAGCTCGCGCGAGCCGAGCTTGCCGAGCGCGACGACGGTCAGTGTGGCCGGGACGGTGCGCCCGCGCTCGTCGCGACATTGCGGCGCGCCGTAAAGGTTCTCAAGCTCCTGCCGCACGAGGCTCAGCGCGTAGCCGAGCACGGCGTCGGCGAGGTTCGAAAGCTCTTCGGTCGTCTCGACGAGCGTGGTCGCGCGCCGTATGTCGTGGAGGTAGACGCGCAGCAGCTCGCGCCGTCGGAAGCGCGCGAGCAAGACCTGCGGCGAGTCCTGCGTGTGCGTGAGCGCGAAGCGCGCTAGCGACTCGCCGAGCTCTTCCGCCGCGCGTACGCGCGCGCTCGCCCTCTCGCGCACGAGCCACGCGAGATATTCGGGCTGCTGTTCGAGCGTCGTCGCGAGCAGAGGGCTCCAAGCGGCGAGCGCCAGCGCGTCGGCCAGCAAGCCCTCGTCGCGCGCGAAGGCTCGCGCGGCGCGTGGGTTCGCCGCCGTCACGCGCTCGTAGAAGCGTCGCGCGCCGTCGGGGTCGGGCAGGTCGCGCATGAGTGATTCGGTTTTTTCGTCCGGCGCCGGCAAGGTGGTGATATATTACGCGGCCGCGGACGGCCGATGCCAGCCCGCGCCCCTCGCACCTCGCGCCTGACGGGCGCGCGCCTCCGTGCCGCGCGCGGGCCGCGTGCTTTTCTTCGACTCACACAGCGGAGGCTTCGCGTGGAGAGCGTTAAGGACGTTGACGGGGAGCGGCGGGCCGGGGCGGACGCCGGAGCGCCGAAGGAACCGAAGGAGTGCGACCTCGTGATGAAGGGCGGCATCACGAGCGGCATCGTCTACCCGCCGCTCGTCATCAAGCTCCACGACGCGGGCTACAGCTTCCGCAAGGTGGGCGGGACTTCGGCCGGGGCGATCGCCGCCGCCGTGACGGCCGCCGCCGAGCACGGCAAGGAGAGCGGCGGGTTCGTGAAGCTGAACGCGGTCAGGGAGTGGCTCGGGCGCGACGGCAACTTGCTCCGCCTCTTCCAACCTTCGCGGAAGACGGCGGCGCTGATGAACACGCTGCTCGGCTACGCGGACTTGAAGTGGCTGCGCTGGGCGCCGCTCAGGGCGTCGGCCGCAGCCGCGCTCCACGACCTGCTCTTCTTCGTCCTTGGGGCCGCGGCCGGCGTCGGCGTGGCCTTCGTACTGGCGTGGCTGGTCGGCGGCTCGCTCGCGGGCCGCGGCGTGGTCGTCGCGGTGGTCGCGGCCCTACTCTTCGGCGCGCTCGCCGTCGCGCTGCACCTGCTCTGGATTCTGCTCACGGCCGTGCCGTCCAACGGCTTCGGCCTCTGCACGGGCCGCGGCGCGAACTTGAAAGAACTCGACAAGACCGTCCTCACGGACTGGCTCCACTTGAACCTCAACGACATCGCGGGCATGAAGGCGGGGCCGCACGACGCGCCGCTCACCTTCCGCGACCTCTGGGGCGCGGGCGCGCGCGAGGCGAAGGCGAGGCGCGTTGACCTGCGGATGATGACCTCCGACCTCAGCCAGAACCAGCCCTACGTGCTCCCGTTCGAGAAGAGCACCTTCATCTTCGAGCGCGCGGAGATGCTCCGGCTCTTCCCGCCGGGCGTGGTCGAGCAGATGGTCAGGACGGCGCGCACGTGCGAGGGCGTGCGGCTGCCCGAGGGCTACCACTTCCTGCCCAGCGCCAAAGACCTGCCCGTGGTCGTCGCCACGCGCATGAGCCTGAGCTTCCCAGTCCTCATCAGCATGGTGCCGCTCTACACCATCAGCCAGAAGGCGTTCGACGGCCAAGTCGTCTGCACGGTCAACGAGGAACCAGACCCCGAGCACGAAGGCGAGACGAAGGAGGTCATCCTTTTCGGCCGACAGGTTGAAGGCGATTGGCGCACCCTCACGGGCGACGACGCGCGGCAACTCCGGCCCGAAGACCTACAGCGCAACTGGTTCAGCGACGGCGGCATTTGCAGCAACTTCCCCATACAGTTCTTCGACGCCTTCCTGCCCACGCGCCCGACCTTCGGCGTCAACCTCACCTCGCAACTGGCCGAGGGGGCGCGCGGCGAAGACATCACGGACAAGATTAAAGAGCGCAGCAGCGTCGTCGCCCAACCGGTCGGCGTCGCGGCCCGACCGAATGACCGCGGACGCGGCGCCCGCGCGCCCGGCCCCGAGTGCTACAGCAACGACGTGTACCTGCCGCGCGCCGACGAGACCATCCCGCCGCAGTGGGTGCCGCTCGAAGGGCTCGGGGCGTTCCTCGAAAACGTCTTCCGCACGGCGCAGAACTACCGCGACAACATGCAGGCGATGCTCCCGAGCTACCGCGAGCGCATCGTCCAGATACGCCTGACCGACGAGGAGGGCGGGCTTAACCTGAACATGGACGAGGCGACCATCCGGCGCGTCGTGGAGAAGGGAGAAGAGGCGGGGCAACTGCTGCTCACGGACTTCGACATGCCCGCGCACGAGTGGACGCGCTTCCGCGTGCTGATGAATCAGGTGGAGGCACGGCTCGGCGAGATGGTTCGTACACTCAAGACCTACCCGTTCTACATGGACACGCTGGCCCACCTGCCCCTCAACCCAGACCTCCCCTTCCAGCGCGACCCCAACTGGCTCAGGCAAGCACACGAGCAGATCTCGGCGCTGATTCAACTCGTCGAGTCGCAACTGATTCAACTCGTCGAGTCGCAGCGGCCCCCCAACCTCTTCGCGGGCGACCCGCCGCTGCCCGAGCCCGTGCTGCGCGTGACGCCCGAAATCTAGGAGCGAACAATGAGCATCCCCCGCCCGCTCGACTTGATACCGCAGGGCTGGCCGACGTGGGTTGCCTTCCCCGCACTCTTCGCGCTGCTTGTCCGCGCAGTCCGCCTCTCTAAGAGATAACGCGCGGGAATCTCTTCCGCGTCCCGCGCCAGTGGTTAACGGCTGAAGGCCGGCCGAGGTCGGGCCGGCAAGGAGAGACTGCATGAAGAGAGTCGCACTCGTCACTTCGGTCGCCGCGGTCGCGCTGGTGCTGGCGGCGCTGGCCTACGGCGCGTCGGCGCCGGCGATGAAGACGCACCAGTTCCGCTGCACCGACCGCAACACGTCCCTCTACTTCGTCGTCTACGAGAACAACGGGAATCTTTCGGGCGGGCACATGTACGTCGAGAACATGCAGGTCGGCGTGCTCGCGCCCGAGAACGCCGGCACCAACGTCATCAAGGCGTCGGTCGTCGGCAACACCGCGACCAACATCGCCTTCCAACTGCACAAGTCGCCCGGCAGCGTCATGGTCGCCAACTACGGCACGTCACCCAACCGCGTCGAAGTCTGCAAGGCGAGTTACAAGTACCAGTAGATAGTAGACAGTAGATAGTAGTCAGTAGTCAGTAGTGAAAACAGAGCGGCGCGCTCGGTCATCAATCGAGCGCGCCGCGTGTCTTTCTACTAACTACTGTCTACTGTCTACTGTCTACCTAAATATCAAAGTAGAGCGAGTACTCCAGCGGGTGCGGGCGCATCCGCATGGGGTTGATCTCCTTCTCACGCTTGTAGGTGATCCAGCGGTCAATGAGCTGCGGCGTGAAGACATCGCCCTTGAGCAGGAACTCGTGGTCGGCTTCCAGAGCCTTGAGCGACTCGTCGAGCGAGCCCGGCAAAGAGGGCACGTTCTTCAGCTCCTCGGGTGCGAGGTCATAGATGTCCTTGTCGAGCGGCTCGCCGGGGTCTATCCGGTTCTGCACGCCGTCGAGGCCCGCCATGAGCATCGCCGAGAAGGCGAGGTACGGGTTGCAAGAAGGGTCGGGCGGACGGAACTCAAGCCGCTTGAGCTTCGGCGAAGTCGAGAACATCGGGATGCGAATCGCGGCCGAGCGGTTCCGCGCCGAGTAAGCCAAGTTAACCGGCGCCTCGAAGCCGGGGACGAGGCGCTTGTAGCTGTTCGTCGTCGGCGCGGCGAAGGCGACGACGGCCGCGGCGTGCTTCAGGAGCCCGCCGATGTACCAGCGCGCCGTGTCCGAGAGTCCGGCGTAGCCGTCGCCCGCGAAGAGCGGCTTCTCGCCCTTCCAGAGCGACTGGTGGCAGTGCATCCCCGAGCCGTTGTCGCCGTACATCGGCTTCGGCATGAAGGTCGCGGCCTTGCCGTACTGGTGTGCGACGTTGCGGACGACGTACTTGAAGATTTGCAGGTTGTCGGCCGTCCCCAGCATCGTCGAGAAGCGGAAGTCAATCTCGCACTGGCCGGCGGTCGCCACCTCGTGGTGGTGGCACTCGACTGTGATGCCGCAGTCCTCAAGCGTGAGCGAAATCTCCGAGCGCAAATCCGACAACGAGTCGGCCGGAGGGACTGGGACGTAGCCCTCCTTGTTGCGTATGCGGTAGCCGAGGTTCGGCCCGCGGAAGTCGTCCTCGCCGCGCCCCGAAGACCAGATGCCCTCGTCGGAGTGGATGCGGTAGCCGCTGTGATGCTGCTCGTTGTTGACCTCGACGCCGTCGAAGACGAAGAACTCGGCCTCGGGGCCGAAGTAGACCGTGTCGGCGATGCCGGTGAACTTCAGGTAGCTCTCGGCGCGCTGCGCCACAGAGCGCGGGTCGAGCCCGTAGCCCTCTTTGGTGATGGGGTCAACGGCGTTGGCGATGAGGCAGACGGTCGGCTCCTCCGAGAACGGATCCATCCAGACGCGCCCCGAGTCCGGGATGAGCAGCATGTCCGACTCGTGGATCGAAGCCCAGCCGCGCAAACTTGAGGCGTCGAAGCCGAAGCCGTCCTCGAACGAACCCTCGTCCAGCTCGTGCGTGGGGAAGGTCAGGTGGTGCCACGCACCGACGAGGTCTGTGAAACGTACCGAGACGAACTTCGCCTCGTGGTCTTCCGCGTACTTCAAGACCGCTTTTGCGTCCATAATCTCTCCTGAATCTGCTTTTTAAGGGGGTGGAAAGGGTTCGCCGCCTCGGGGCGGCTGCTGCGGTGCGGCGGATAAGAGAGCGGAAAATGCGTCATCGGTGGCGTCTTGACGCCTTAAAAAGGGGGCATTATTAGCCGGTCGCGGCGGGCTGTCAAGCCTCGCCCCGGCGCGGTGCCGGGCGGGCGGGCGGGCGCCAGACGCGCGCGCCGACTTAAACCTTTGCCGCACGTGATTTAGCGCCGGGGCGTAGGTTGGGGCGCCGAAAAAATAGTTTTTGACCGCCCCCCGGCTTTTCTGTTAAATTGCCCGTTCAAGCAGTCCAATCCAGTTGCTTCAAACCGCACAGTGCCCACGAGGAGGCCGAAACCCCCGCTTAGTTTGCCCGGACGCGCACGAACCCGCAGGGAGGCAGGAGAGACTAGAAGTTGACCACGGCCATCGAACAGACGCTTGAGACCTACGGCATAGAGAACTGGGGGGCCGGCTACTTCGGCATCAATCGCAAGGGAAACCTCGTCGTCCACCCATCGGAATCCGACCAGAACCGCGCGGCCGACGTGCGCGAGATCATGGACGACCTCCGCCGGCGCGGCATCAACACGCCCGTCCTGCTGCGCTTCCCGCAGCTCATCGCGGGGCAGGTCAGGAAGCTCCAGCGCGCCTTCCGCAACTCGATACGCGAGTACGAGTATCAGGGCTCGCACATGTGCGTCTACCCGATGAAGGTCAACCAGAACCGGGCGGTCGTCGAGGAGTATCTGAGGGAAGGCACGCGCTACGATTTCGGGCTCGAAGCCGGCTCGAAGGCCGAGCTCTACGGCGCGCTCGCGATGGAGCAGGCGCCCGACAGCCTGCTCGTGCTGAACGGCTTCAAGGACGAGGAGTTTATAGAACTCGCCTTCCTCGGCGCGCGCTCGGGCAAACGCGTCGTCATCGTCATCGAGAAGCTGAACGAGTTAGACCACGTGCTCGCGATGGCCGACCGCTTCGAGGACGGCGACCTGCCGATGGTGGGCTTGCGCGTCAAGCTCTACTCGAAGGGCTCGGGGCGCTGGGAGAAGTCGGGCGGCGAGGCGGCGAAGTTCGGGCTCACGACGACCGAGATGCTGGAAACGATTCGGCGGATGCAGGACGCGGGGCGCGTGGACATGCTCAAGCTCCTGCACTTCCACATCGGCTCGCAGCTCACCGACATCAAGCGCATCAAGAACGCGATGAAGGAGGCCGCGCGCGTCTACGCCAAGATCGTCCAGATGAAGGTGCCCATTGACCTCCTCGACGTCGGCGGCGGGATGGCCGTGGACTACGACGGGTCGAAGACGGCGTTCGATTCTTCCGCGAACTACACGGCGCAGGAGTTCGCCAACGACGTCGTCTACACCATCATGCAGGTCTGCGACGACGAGAACGTCCCGCACCCGACCATCATTCAGGAGTCGGGCCGTTACCTCTCGGCCTACCACGCCATCCTCGTCACGAACGTCTTAAGCGAAATTGAAACCGTCGTCGAGGACATCACGCCCATCGAGGTTGACGACGACGACCCGCAGGTCGTCGTCGAGCTGGCCGACCTGCGCGAGACGATCACGGTCAAGAACTATCGAGAGTTCTACCACGACGCGCTCGAACACCGCGACGAGCTGTTCACGCTCTTCAACCTCGGCCTCATCTCTTTGGAAGACCGCGCGAAGGGCGAGGTGCTCTTCTGGGACGTGTGCGAGCGCGCGGACAAGTACGCGCAGCAGGCCGAGTACGTGTCCGAAGAGTTCACAGAGCTTCGGCGCCTCCTGCGCGCGAAGTACCTGACGAACTTCTCCGTCTTCCGAAGTGTGCCCGACCACTGGGCGCTCGACCAGCTCTTCCCCGTCATCCCGATTCATCGGCTGAACAAGGCGCCGACGGAGTACGCCACGCTCTGCGACATCACCTGCGACTCGGACGGCGTCGTGGACAAGTTCGTTGACCTGCACGACGTGAAGCAGGTCTTGGAACTTCACTCGCTCAACGAGGACGAGCCCTACTACATCGCCTTCATGCTCGTCGGCGCTTATCAAGAGGTGATGGGCAACAACCACAACCTCTTCGGCTCGCCGAACGAGGCGCACGTGCACATAGACGAGGACGGCTACCTGATCAAGAAGGTCGTCAAGGGGACGACCGTCGGCGAGGCCCTCTACCGCGCGCGCTACGAGCGCGGGCAGCTCCACGAGGGCTTCCGCCGCATCGTCGCGCAGCGCGTCAAGCGCGGCGAACTCTCAGAGGCCGACGCCGCCGAGATGATCGAGCTCTACGAGTCGCGCATCAACGCCTACACCTACCTCGCCGCCAACGGCGCCGACGAGGACAAGCGCAGGCGTCGGTGAACAGTCAATGGTAAATGGTGAATAGTCGTCGCTGCCTTGTCCACGACCCCATTTACTATTCGCTATTCACCATTCACAAAAGGATTGAAGATGGTCACCCAACGTAAACCGCGAGCCGCGAAGTATCTCACCGCCCCGATCAGGCCCGTTCAGGTAGACCGCGACCGCTCCGTCGCCGGCCTCTTGGAGAAGATGGAGGGCGCGGGCCTCGGCGCCCGCCAGCTCGCGGAGGCGCACCGCATCTGGCTCGACATGCTCGGCGACAACACGACTGTCGTCGTCGCCGCCAACGGCGCGCTCATCCCCTCGGGGATGCGACGGCTCCTCGCCTACGTCATCAAGAACCGCTTCGTGGACGTGATGGTCTGCTCGGGCGCGATGCTCTTTCAAGACCTGCACGAGACCTTGGGGCGCCAGCACTTTCAGGCGCACCCTTCGATGACCGACGCCGAGCTTGAGGCTTCGCAGATCAGCCGCATGTGGGACGTTCTGGCCAGCGAGGAGGAGTACAGCGAGGCCAACGAGTGGGTCGGCGGCTTTACGAACCAGCTCGACCAAGCGCGCTCCTACTCGACGCGCGAGTTCCTGCACCTGCTCGGGCGCGAGTTGGCCGAGATAGCCACCGACGACGGGATTCTGACCTCGGCCTACAAGGCGCGCATCCCGGTCTTCTGCCCGACCATCTCCGACAGCTCGATCACGGTCGGCATCGCGGGCGCTCGCTTCGAGAAGAAGAACACCTTCTGCTTCGACATCGCGCAGGACACGCTCGACCTGATGCAGATCGGCGCGCGCTCGCGCGTGACGGGCGTCATCAACCTCGGCGGCGGAACCTCGCGCAGCTACGTCCAGCAGATGGAGTCGGCCTCCGAGATCATCAAGACGCCCGCGCGCGGTCACAAGTACGCCATCCAAATCTCGACCGAGCAGTCCGCCCACGGCGGCCGCACCAGCCCGAACACCGACGACGAGTCGCTCGTCTTCGGCAAGCTACAGCGCGGCGCCGCCACCGCCTACGTCAACTGCGACCCGACCATCGCGCTCCCCATCCTCGTCACCGCCCTCTCCCAGACGGCCGCCAAATACATGAAAGGCCGCAAGCGCCCCAACTTCACTTTCATGGGCAAAGACCTGACTGTCGAGGTTCCTTAGAGAAAAAGGCAGGCGAGAAGTTTTACGGCCGGCATCCGTTACTTTCAACGGAGTGCCGGCCGTCTTAATTTCCTGATTTTGAGTAAACCTGTACTCGTGCGCCGGAACGTGGCGGCGAGCCGGCGCCGTTAAGGTTAAGGTTCCCGCCCCCTCGCGACCTTTACGTCGCCTTCGGCTCTAGTGGCTCTAATTTATCCATCCGCCTGTCCAAGTCGCGCTGGTCGGCGCGGACTTCAAACACGTCCTTCGCCAATACCTCGACTTGGCGGCCGAACCGTCGAAGGCTCGAACGCAATTCCTCTTCAAAGCCGTCTAGGCGCGCTTTGAAGCTAGTGAGTTGACCTTCGACGCCGCCGAGCCGCACGAGCACCTGCTCCCACATGGGGCGGGTGTCGTACAAGCGCCGTTCGACCTTGTCTTCGAGCGCTGTAAGGCGCCCTTCGACGTTGTCGAGCCGCGAGTCAATGGAGTCGAGGCGGGCGAGAATTAATCTCACGCCGTCCTGAGGAAGGTCTTGGGTAGGTTCTTCACTCATGGCTCGGATTATCCTCCCCGCCGGGCGGGCTTTCAAGGTCTTTCGTGGTCGAAGAGGGGCTGCGTTATACTTTGGGGCATGTCTGAATCAGCTCATTTGCCGATGAACTTCGGCGGCATTGACGACGAGGAGTTGTCGGGGTTCGAGAAGGCGCGCGTGGTCGTGTGGCCGGTGTCGTACGAGGGCACTGTCTCTTACGGCGGGGGGACGGGCGAGGGGGCGATGGCGGTGGTGGACGCGTCGCGCAACATGGAGTTGTACGACGAGGAGACCGACGCCGAGGTCTACCGGCTCGGCATACACACGACCGAGGTGACGCCGCCGGCCGAGACGCCCGAGGCGATGATGAAGGCGTTGCTCGAACGCGCGCGCGAGTTGGTCGGCGCGGGCAAGTTCGTCTGCATGATCGGCGGCGAGCATTCGGTGAGCGCGCCGGTCATACAGGCACACGCCGAAGCTTACGAGAACCTGTCGGTCTTGCAGATAGACGCGCACGCAGACCTGCGCGACACCTACGACGGGACGCCGCACTCGCACGCCTCGATCATGGCGCGCGTCGTGAAGGACATGAGGCTGCCGGCGGTGCAGGTCGGCATACGCTCCATCTCGTCCGAGGAGGCGCGCTCGCTCGACTCGTACCCGACGCGCATCTTCTGGGCGAAGGACATCGTCGGCCGCACAGACTGGTGGGAGGAGGCGGTCGCGGGCCTCACCGAGAACGTCTACCTCACGGTTGACATAGACGGGCTCGACCCTTCGCTCGTCGCGCAGACGGGCACGCCTGAGCCGGGGGGCTTGGGCTGGTACGAGACGCTCGGCCTTATACGCACGCTCGCCGCCCAGCGCCGCGTCGTCGGGATGGACTTGACCGAGTACTCCTACGTCGAGGGCTTCTCGGCGTCGGCCTTCCTCTGCGCGAAGCTCATCTACAAGTCGCTCTCCTACATCTTCGAGTCCGAGACCGAGCGCGTGCGCGGCGGACGTGCTTCACGTGCAGGCGCGTAGCGCTCAGTTACAAGTCGCAAGTCCAAAGTTCAAAGTTAAGAGCACGCGTCTTCAACTTTGAACTTTGGACTTGCGACTTGTAACTTTCTCCTTGACTTCCCTTCCCGCAGCGTGTGCAATACGCGGCATGCTTAAAGGCAAGAGCACAAGATTCCCTCCTTGGTAGAAGCCCGCCAGAGCGGCGAGCCGTACCGCGGCGGCGCGCGGCCGACGTAGTCGTGCCTGCGTGTCGCGCGCGTTGTGGTGTGCGCTCGCGCGCTCGGTGATTCCTCCGCCCGGCGGGGACGTTTCAGACGCAACGGAAGCGAAAACGTCCCTTCAAGCCCGGCAAGGAGAATCACCGTTCATGTCTTCGTCAACACAGTCGGCGCCCGCCGCGCAACGCGCGGTGAGGGCGACCTCCGTCTTCATCTTCACGCTGCTCGCCGTCGAGTTTCTGGATGAGTTAGTCTTCGGCGTGCGCGAGGCCGCGTGGCCGCTGATACGCGACGACCTGAAGCTGTCGTACACGCAGGTCGGCCTCGTACTGAGTGTGCCGCCCATCGTCGGCCACTTGGTCGAGCCGCTGCTCGGCGTACTCGGCGACGTGTGGCGCAGGCGCGCGCTCGTGCTCGCGGGCGGCCTCGCGTACGCCGCGGGGACGCTGCTCGTCGGCCTAAGTCCGAGCTTCGCGCTGCTGCTCGTCGCTTCAATTCTCTCGAACCCTTCGTCGGGGGCGTTCCTCGGCCTCTCGCAGGCGACGCTGATGGACGCCGCGCCCGGGCGGCGCGAGCAGAACATGGCGCGCTGGTCGCTGGCGGGCTCGATAGGCAACTCTGCGGGGCCGGCGGCCGTCGGCGCGTGCGTGTGGGCTGGGGTGAGCTGGCGCTGGGGCTTCGTCGCGGCGGGCGCGCTGATGTTTTTGTCGGTCGCCGCGGCGTGGCGTCAGCCGTTCGAGACGCCTTCGGCCGATGGGGCAGAGCGCACGCACGCGGCGCTCTTCAAAGGGTTGCGCGAGGCCCTGCGGGCGCTGCGCAGGCGGGCGGTGCTGCGCTGGCTCGTGCTGCTTGAGCTGGGCGACTTCACTTACGACATCCTGCGCAGCTTCCTCGCGCTCTACTTCGTGGACGTGGTGGGCGCGGGCGAGGGCGGCGCGGCGCTGGCCGTCGCGGCGTGGACGTGGGTCGGGCTCGCGGGCGACTTCGCGCTGCTGCCCCTGCTCGAACGTGTGCGCGGCCTGAGGTATCTGCGCGTGAGCACGGCGGTCGTGATGCTGCTCTTCCCTCTGATGCTGCTGGCCGAAGGGTTCTCGACGAAGCTTCTGCTGCTCGGGCTCCTCGGGTTTGCGAACGCCGGCTGGTACGCCATCATCAAGGCGAAGCTCTACGACGAGCTGCCGGGTCAGAGCGGGACGGTGGCGATGACCTTGGGGAACGTCTTCGGGCTCGCGGGCAGCCTGCTGCCGCTCGCGCTCGGCGCGTTCGCCGAAGCCTACGGCCTGCGCGCGATGATGTGGGTGCTCGCCGCGGGGCCTGTGCTGCTGCTGGCGGGGCTCCTCTCCGTGCCGACGGAGAAGCGCGCTTCAAGCTGAAACCCGGACGTGCTATCTTGCCACGTCTTTTCGCCGCGGCGGACGACGCAGCACGACGCGCGCGTCGTCCGCCCGCGGCACAACGAAACCGGAGCGGCCGAAAATGTCGGAACAGATGGAACTGACGGAGAAGAATTGCGGACAGTACGTGAACACGAAGTTCCGCGTGCGGGGCGCGGCGGAGGAGCCCGTCGAGCTGGAACTGGTCGAGGTCAAAGGCTACCACCCGGGCCAGAACGAGCAGGAAGGTATGGAGCGCTTCTCGCTCTTCCTGCAAGGCCCGGCCGAAGCCTACCTCCCGCAGAACACCTACGCGCTCGAACACGAAAGCCTCGGCTCGCACCTCCTCTTCATGGTGCCCGTCGCGCGCAACGAGCAGGGCTTCCGCTACGAGATCGTCTTCAACTACTTCAGGAAGAGTGAAGAGTGATAAGTGATGAGTGATAAGTAAAGACGCCGCGCTCGGTTCCTCTTATCACTCATCACTCATCACTTCACCGGGGCGCCACTCCATGTGCTTGTAGGCGCCGAAGTCTTCGATGATGACGAAGCCGAGCCGCTCGTAGAAGCGGTGCGCGTCGTCGTTGAGGACGAAGACCATGTGGCGCAGCGGCAGCCCTTCGGCGCGCGCCCGCTCGATGAGGCGGCGCACGAGGAGCGTGCCGGCGCCGCGGTTCTGGAACTCGGACAGCAGCGCGATGTCGAGCAGGCGTATCTGCGCGCCGTCGCTGCCGACCCAAATCCTGCCGGCCGGTTGCCCGTCCACCAGAATCACGTCGTACTCCGCGTCGGGGAAGCGCGCGTCGTACTCGCGCCGCTGGAGGTCGAACTGCCAGCGGACGAAAATCTCCTTCTGCCCCTCGGGCCACTCGACCTGCGCCAGCTCGCGCTCGCGCGTGCTCATGTAGACGCCGAGCAGGAACTCGTCGTCCTCGGGCGCGGCCGGCCTCAGCGCCAGCCCGCCGCCGTCCTTAAGCCTCATCTCGGCTCCTTCGTGAAGCATCTTTAAGCCTCGGGCGGGCGCACCTCCCCCGGGGCGCGCCCGCCGTTCGCGCCGCGAATCCACACCCGGTGTGAGGGGAATTAGTGACGCGTGTCAGAGGAGGCGGTTGAAGACGGCCTCGTAGAGCGACTTGCCGTCGGCGCCGTCGCGCCGGGTCAGGAAGAGCGAGAACTGTCCGAGCGCGGCGTGCTCGATGTCGTAGATCGTGGTCAGGTCGGTCAGGCTCTTGTCCGAAGTGAATTCGAGCGCGAAGCACTCGGTCTTGGGCGCCGCCTTCGTCGTGATCTTCGTCGTGGACTTCGGCGAGCAGTCGCGCACCTCGGTCAGCGTCATCTCGATGGAGTTGGCGCCCGCCCGCGCCACGAAGATGCCGCCGACGTAGGGGCGGAAGGTCTCGGCGTGGAAGGAGAAGAGCGTGCTCCGCTGCACCTCGAAGGTGACGGGTTCGCCGGAGCCGCGGGCCGGGGTCGGCTTGGCCTCCGGTTTGGACTGCCCGCGCGCGGGGGTGAACTGGCCGAGGGCGACGACGGCCGTCAGGACGGACGTCGCCCCCGACAGGAAGCTGCGTCGGGTGACTGGCATTGTGTGTCTGATGCTCCTATGGGCTAGGGGTTCGAATGACTTGGGGCAGACAGGCTCTACCCAGGGCTGCGGGAGTTTAAGATACGGCGGCACGGATGGCAACCTCTTTGTGTACGTCCGCCCGTTGCAAATTCCTTTGCCGCCTAAATCTACGTATTGCAAATTCTCCTACTCGGGGTTAGAATCCTCGCCGCTTAGCTTACCGCCGAGCGAAGGGCCCACGCGAACAGGCATTCCGTAAGACTTGACCGCCGACGCCCAAAGGCGAACCAAGGGTCTGTACTTTCCAGCTTTTCAACTTCCGACTCGCCCGGCGTGCACGCCCGGAAGGCGCCACCTCGCGCCGGGCGTTTGAACCAACGCTCTCCATGCTACAGCGCTAAGGAGTGACAAATGGCAGAACCGTTTCTCAGCGAAATCCGCATCATGAGCTTTGTCTTTGCCCCCAAGGGCTGGGCGTTGTGTAACGGCCAGCTCATGCAGATCAACCAGAACCAGGCGCTCTTCAGCCTGCTCGGCACCACCTACGGCGGCGACGGGCGCGTCACCTTCGCCCTGCCCGACCTGCGCGGCCGCGTCCCCATCAGCTTCGGCAAAGGCCACACGCTCGGCGAGGCGGGCGGCAGCCAAGCGGTGACGATCACCCAGCAGCAGTTGCCGCAGCACATCCACTTCTATCAGGCGACGAGCGTCACCGCCACGGCCAACACGCCGACTAACGCCCTGATGATCGCGCAGTCAACGCCGCAGAACCTTTACGCGGCGCCGGGCAATCTGGCGGCGATGGATCCGAGAGCCGTGAGCTCCGTCGGCGGCAATCAGGCGCACCAGAACATGCAGCCCTTCCTGACGCTGAGCTTCTGCATCGCCCTTCAGGGCATCTTCCCCAGCCAGACTTAAGGAGACAAAGATGGCACAACCATACGTTGGCGAGATCAGAATCTTCGCCGGCAACTTCGCCCCCGCCGGCTGGATGTTCTGCGAGGGCCAGCTGCTACCCATCTCCGAGAACGAGACGCTCTTCCAACTGATCGGCACCACCTACGGCGGCGACGGCCAGTCCACCTTCGCGCTGCCCGACCTGCGCGGTCGCGTCCCCATCCACCAAGGCAACGGGTTCACACTGGCCGAGAACGGCGGGGTCGAGTCGGTGACCCTCACCATCCAGCAGATTCCGGGCCACACCCACCCGCTGCTCGCGTCCTCCGGCAACGCCACCGACAAGGCGCCGTCCAACCTCGTGGCGGCCGCCTCCAACATCCCCAACGTCTCGCCCTACGGGGCCGACGCGCCGGTGACGACGCTCAACCCGCAGACGATCACCTCCTCCGGCGGGAGCCAGCCGCACGACAACTTCCAGCCGTACCTGTGCCTGAACTTCATCATCTCGCTCTTCGGGATCTTCCCGTCCCAAACTTAAGGAGACTCAGTATGGATCCATTCGTGGCAGAGATTCGCATCTTCCCGTTCAACTTCGCCCCGAAGGGCTGGGCCTTCTGCGCCGGGCAGATTCTACCCATCAGCCAGAACACCGCGCTGTTCTCTCTGCTCGGCACGACCTACGGCGGAGACGGCAAGTCCACCTTCGCGCTCCCCGACATGCAGGGGAACGCGCCGATGCACCCCGGACAGGGCCCCGGCCTCTCGCTCCACGACCTCGGCGAGATGAGCGGCAGCGAGACGGTGACGCTCATCCAGTCGGAGATGCCGGCGCACAACCACAGCGCCGGGGTGTCGCAGGCCGACGCCATCGAGACGTCGCCCGGCCAGCAGTTGTTCGCCACCGGCATCGGCATCGGCATGTACGCGGCGCCGGGCGCGATCGTCCAGCTCAACGTGCAGGCGCTGACGCCCGCCGGCAGCAGCCAGCCGCACAACAACATGATGCCCTACCTGACGCTCAACTTCTGCATCGCGCTGCAAGGCGTCTTCCCGCCGCGGGGTTAGGGCGCGCGGGAGGATTTAGAAGTCGGGCGGTGACAACCCGACCGGAGAAGGGCGAACGGCCACTCGTTCGCCCTTCTCTTCTGTTCGGCGCACGAAAAAATGTGCGCCGGATGTGTCAGAGACTTGTCGTAAGCCTCCGTCCGTGTTAACTTTTACACTCCTTCGGGAGCGTCTCTTTGAGCTTTCAGTTCCCGTCGGCCCGCGGAGTGGGTCGAAAATAATTGGACAGAATTTCAGTTCGAGCGACCCATAAAGTCACCTACCTCTCGTCTGTAATCTTCGCCTTGCCCGCGCTTGTGCGTAATTCTGTGTTTTCTCTCTCTCGTTGAACGTCAGCCGTTAACCGCCAGAGTGCCGACCACACTCAGTAATGGCAACCGAGCCAGCGGCGCGCCGAAAGGGCGTGCGCCGCACGTCATCCCCGTCCCAAGGAGTGGTTCATGAACAACCCGTCCCCTACGTCGTCAAGCTTTCTCAGGCTCCTCACCTCAGCGCTTCTCTCTTACACACTCCTGATGACCCCGCTGGCGTCTGTAGCGGCGGCCAACGTGCGGGCGGGCTCGCCCGCGTCGAGTGTGGCCACGGCGAAGGCCGCGGCCGAGAGCCCGGCGGCGCTGACGGCGCCCGAGACTGTGCGTGCGGCC
>DATFHD010000096.1:0-4607 GCA_035248785.1 Pyrinomonadaceae bacterium
GTGAGCGGCCCTTCGTCCACCGCGAAGGTGACGATGAGGTTGTCGCTCGTGAGCGAGACGCCCTGCCGGACTGTGACCTGCGCGCGCCGGTAGCCGAGGTCGCGCATCCGCGCCTCTACGATGCGGCGGTCGTGTTCGAGCGCGTCCCCGCTCGTGTAGCCGCGCCCATACCCCAAGAGCGGGATGATGCCGAGCGCGTTCGCCGTCTGGCTCCGGAGCTGCGGGTCAACGTCTTCGAGCGAGAGCTTGTCCGTCCCCTCGATGCGTATGTCTGTGAGCTTGAAGCGGCGGCCGCGCTCGACCTGATAGCTGATGGTGACGTTGCTGCTCGCCAGCTCGGCCGGGTTGAGCAACTCGCACGGGTCGAACTCGGCGGCGGGGCCGAGCGCGTCGGCCGGCGGCGCGAGCGGCGGCACGACGGCGCAGACCGGCGTCACGTCTGCGAAGAAGTAGCCCTCGCCCTGCAAACGGTTGCTTATGCGGCGCGCGCCCTCGACGATGGCCGCGTAATCAATCGTGCCCTCGCGCTCGATTGGCAGAAGCTCGCGCCGGCGTTTCTCGCTCAGCTCGTAGCCCTCGATCTTCACGTCCACCTTCGGGCCGACGCTCCCGGCGAGCGTGACGTTGACGCGGTTGGCGGCCGAGTCGAGGCGGATTTCCGGCTCGTCGAGCCGCGGGGCGAGGCGGCCGGCCTCGATGAGCGCGCGGCGGACGCGCCCCACGTCCTCGCCGAGCGCGGCCTGCGTGAAGCGAGCGCCCGGCTGTAGCTTGAGGTCGCGGCGGATGGCGGCGAGGCGGTCGGGCTCTAGCCCCGTGATGTTGATGTTGAAAGTCTCGACGTGCGTGGGCTCGCCGGGCTTGACGTTGAAGACGACCGTGGCGCGCGTGCGCGTCGGGTCGAGGCGGCGGTCGTAGTCAACTTCGGCGCGGTAGAAGCCGCGGTCGTGCAGGTAGGCGACGATGGCCTCGGCGTTCTCTTTGAGCGACTGCTCGGTGAGCCGCTTGCCGGGCTCAAGCAGCGTCACGCGCGAACGCAGCTCGTCCTCGGTAATCTCTGCGCCGAAGTCGGCGCCTATCTCGAACTCGACGCCCGCCACGGAGACCTGCGGGCGGATGACGAAGCGGAGCGCGAGGCGCGGCTTGCCGTCCGGGCCGGGCGCGGCCGCGTCGCGCGCCTCGACGCGCACGTCCGCGACGCGCCCCGAGTCGAAGAGCGCCTGAATGGATTCGCGCACGAGCACGGCCGCGAAGGTTCCGCCCGCCGCGACCTTCAGGTGCGCGCGCAGTTCGCCGAGCGCCGCCTCGTCGAGCGAAGCCTCCTCGACTTCGAGCGAAACGCTCTCGACCGCTCGCCCCTCGTAGCGGCTCAGGTCGGGCGCGAGCCGCCCGCCGCCGCCCGACGCCGCGGCCGGAGCCGCCAGCGCCAGCAGCACAAGGGTTAGAAGTGTGACCCGCTTGATAATCACAGTGCCGGTAGACAGTAGACAGTAGTCAGTGGCCAGTAGAAGAACCTTCATTGCCGAACCGTCCGAATCTCATCGTCAGCGGGCGCGGCGCGGAGCGCTACCGTCTACTGACTACTGTCTACTCCCTTTCAATACCTCTTGCGGAACCGCAACTCGAAGTTGAAGTTATTGCTGCGCGTGCGCAGCGTGTCGGTCGAGCCCTGCTGGTACTGGGCGATGAACGAGAGGCGGTCGCTGACGCGGTACTCGACGGCGATGACCTGATTCGGCTCGCCCGTCACGTTGGTCGAGTAGGTGATGGCGAGGTTGCGGTTGACCTGCCTCCCGACCGTGAGCCTCGCCGTCGGGCTCTGCCCGCCGCGCCCCGCGATGACGGGGTCGAACTCGAAGCGGTTCAGGCCGAACAGCTTGTCCGTCGCCTTCTGGACGGGCGCGTTAATCAGCGTGTCCGTCAGCAGACTCGTCGCCGTCCCCAAGCCCGTCTGCGCCAGCGTCGAAGTGCCTTCGGGGCCGCCCGAGAGGTTGCCGGTCGTGATGAGCGCAATCACGTCCGCCTGCGGCAGAGGCGGGTCGGACGTGGCGGTCGTCGTCAAGCCCCCCGAGAGCGGCCCCGACATCGTGACCGTGACGCGGTAGCCGCGTATGTCTGCCTGCGCCTGAAGGTTGACGACCGGAGGAGCCTCGGGGCGCGGCGGCAGGTCTATGATGGCGCGCTGGATGTCGTAGCGGTCGTTGCGGAAGGCGACGGTGCCGCGCGTCGCGGTGATGCGGCCGGAACTCACCGGCGCGTCAATCGGCCCGTGCACGCGCAGGTTGAGCGAGCCGACCATGTCCGCGAGGTTGTTGCGGACGACGAGCGCGTCCTGCCCCTGTATCGTCAGGTCAATGGTGACGGGCGCGCCGAAGAAGCCGGCGCCCGCGCCCTCGCCGCCCCCGCCGCCCGAGGTGATCGTCGTCTGGCTGCGCTGGTCAATGAGGTCTGCGAGGTCTATGTCCTGCGTGATCTCGGTGCGGCGGACTTTGACGGTGCCGGTGGCGATGACGCCGTCCGTGCCGCCGCGGACTTCGATGTTGGCGTCTGCCGTCGTCGGCAGGTCGCCGAGGAAGGCGGGCATGGTGACGAAGGCCGTCGCGGGCACCGTCACGTTCTCGCCGCGTGCGACGAGGCGGAACTGCGTCGGCACGAAGCCCGAGATGAGCGCGCCGCCCGTCACTGAGAAGCGACCGCCGCCGAGCCGGCCCGTCAGCGACTCGATGTTCGCCTGATTCGTGTTGAAGCGAACCGTGCCGTTGACCTCGGTCGCCGTCAGGCGCTCGTCGGCGAGTAGCACGGCGAGCGAGGCGTTCTGAACGGAGGCCGTGCCCGTCACCTGCGGCCGCTCGAACGTGCCCGTGACGCCGACGGCCACGCGCGCGACGCCGCCGAGGAAGAAGTTGCGGCGCGCGCTCGATAGCACGCGCATGTTGAGGTCGCCGTTGACGGTCAGGTTCATGCGCCCGCCAGCGCCGAGCGCGGCCGTGCCGCCGAAGGTGATGTTCGTCCCCGGCCCCGTGAACTGCGTCTTCTCGAACGTCACCTCGTTCGGCTTGAAGGTGACGACGAGCGGGCTCACGGCCGAGAGCGGCACGTCTTCGACCTGCACGGTCAACTCCGAGAACTCCGCGCGGCCGGCGAGCGCCGAAGTCGTGAAGGCGCCTTCTTCATCAAGAAGGTCGCCGCTCGCGCGAACCGTCCCGACGGCGCGGCCCGTCACGCGCACGTTCGGGTTGTTCAGCAGCGCCGCGAACAGGGGCGTCAGGTCTGCGCCCGTCAGCGTCGTTTCGACCGTGACGGGGATGTTCTCGCCCGCGAGGTCAACCGTGGCGCGCACGACCTGCGGCTGGCCGAGCAGCCCCGTAGTCAGCTCGGCGACAAACTTCTGGTCGGGCGTCATGTGGCCCGTGAGCGTGAGCTGACCGGCGTTCTGGCCGTTGACGGTCACGTCGCGCCCCTGCGCGTTGACTTCGGCCTTGAGCGTCGTCGGGTTGAGCGGGTTCCCAGAGAGCGTCGCGGTGAAGTCGGCCGTGCCCGCCAGCGCCGGCAGACGCCCCGCGCCGACGAGCGCCGTGACGAGCCCGATGTCAACGTTCGTCCCCTTCACGTTGAAGTCGCGCACGGTGACCGAGGGGACGCCGTGCACGCCCTCGCCGATCTCTATCCCGCCCGTCGCCGTGACGCGCCCCGCGCCGAGCCGCATGTCGAAGGTGTCGAGCTTGACGGTCGAGCCGCTGAAGGTGGCGCGGGCGACGATCTCGTCGTAAGCGGTCGTGCCGATGCTGCCACCCGCGACGCGCAGGTCTGCGCTGCCCTGCATCGCGCCGGGGAAGCCCGTCACGCTTATCTTTCCGGAAGCCGGCCCCATGCCCGAGAGGTTGCTGACGACCGCGCCCGTCGTCGTCTGCGTCCCGTCCTCGGCCTTCTGCTCGCCGAGGCCGAACGCGGCGAGGATGTTTCCGGCGTTGACGTTTTCGAGCGTCGCGTCGAGCGAGACGTTGTTCTCGCCCGCGCGCGGGATGACGGCGGTGAAGGTAATGCCGCCGCCGGACTCTGTGAGGCGGCCGTTTTCAATCCGCGTCTCGGCGGCCGTCGAGGCGATGTCGGCCGAGAGCGCGCCGAGGTCGTGCCCGCGCATCGTGAGCGACTGAAGCTCGAAGCGTCCGTTGACCGAAGGGTTGTCGAGGTCGCCTGTGACCGTGCCGTTGAAGCGCAGGTTGCCGGCGAGTTGGACGCGGTTGCCGTTAACCTTCTCTTCGAGTGAAGAGAGGAGTCCGGTGGAGAGCGCGACCGCTTGCAGTTCGGAGGCGTTCGTCGAGTTGAGGTTGACGGCGAGGTCGGAGCCGCCCTTGAAGGAGAGGCGGCCGGTGGCCGTCAACTCGGTCGCGCCCGCGCGCAGGTTCGCGCGCTCGATGTTGAAGAGGCCGCGGTCGGCCGTCAGCGCTAACTGTCCAGTGAGCGGCGTGCGCGCCGACTCGTCGCGCCCCGTCGCGCCCTCGAAGGTCGCGTCCACGCGCCCCGAAGCGAGCTTGAAGTTCCTGCCGGGGAAGCGCAGGTCAACCGTCCCCGTAGCCGCGCCCGTCAGCGGCACTGCGTTCCCCGAGGCG
>DATFHD010000097.1:0-14493 GCA_035248785.1 Pyrinomonadaceae bacterium
TCGGGCACGGGCAAGACGGCGCTGGTGCGCGCGCTCGCACGGAGCCTGCGCGAAGGCGGATGGGTCGTCTTCGAGGCGTCGGCCGCGGACGTGCTCGCCGGGCAGACATACATCGGCCAGATAGAGGAGCGCGTGCAGACCATCCTGCGCCACGTCAAAGACAGGCGCGTGCTCTGGGTCATGCCGAACTTCCACGAGGCGATGTGGGCCGGCCGCCACCGCTACAGCCCCGTCAGCGTCTTAGACCTCCTGCTGCCTTCGATAGAGAGCGGCGCGCTCAAGGTAGTCGGCGAAGTTCCGTCCGAGGCTTACGAGCAACTGCTGCGGCTGCGCCCGAAGCTGCGCACGGCGATGCAGACCTGCCGCCTCGCGCCGCTCTCGGACGAGGACACGCTCGAACTCGGCCGCCGCTGGGCTGAGAGGCAAGGGAAGATCAGCGTCACCGACTACAAGCTGCTGATGGCGGGGGTGGACAGCGCCACGTACCTCGTCCCGCGCGCGTCGGAGCGGACGCTCGGCGAGGCTCTGCAACTCGCCAAGCAGTACCTCGGCGACAAGGCCGCGCCCGGCAACCTCCTGCTGCTGCTCGACGCGACGCACCGGCGGCTACTCTCGGAGCAGGAGACGCCGCAGGAGTTGAAGCTCGACGACCTGCTCGTCACGCTCTCGCAGTTGACGGGGCTGCCCGCCGAGATGCTCGACGAGCGCGAGGGGCTCGACCTCTCTCAGCTACGCGCCTTCTTCGAGAAGCGCGTGCTGGGTCAGCCCGAGGCCGTTGACTGCCTCGTCGAGCGCGTGGCGATGATGAAGGCGGGGCTGACAGACCCGACGCGCCCGCAGGGCGTCTTCCTCTTCGTCGGCCCGACGGGCACGGGCAAGACCGAGATCGCCAAGACGCTCGCCGAGTTCCTCTTCGGCTCGCCCGAGCGCATGATTCGCCTCGACATGAGCGAGCTACAGACTTGGGAGTCGCAGTCGCGCGTGCTCGGCGACGCAGACGAGACGAGCGACAGCGCGGCCCTCGTCAACCAGATTCGCAAGCAGCCCTTCTCGGTCGTCCTCCTCGACGAGTTCGAGAAGGCGCACCCGGCCGTCTGGGACTTGTTCCTGCAAGTCTTCGACGACGGACGCCTGACAGACCGTCGCGGCAACACCGCCGACTTCCGACACTCGGTCATCATCCTCACCTCGAACCTCGGCGCGACGCTCCCGCACGGCGCCTCGGTCGGCTTCGCGCAGGAGCAGTCGCAGTTCGCCGCGGGAAGCGTCGAGCGCGCGGTCGGCCGCGCCTTCCGGCGCGAGTTCGTCAACCGCATTGACCGCGTCGTCGTCTTCCGCCCTCTGGGGCGCGGCGTGATGCGCGAGCTTCTGCGCAAGGAGCTGAACGACGTGCTGACGCGGCGGGGGCTTCGCACGCGCCAGTGGGCCGTGGAGTGGGACGAGTCGGCCGTCGAGTTCCTTTTGGAGAAGGGCTTCACGGCCGACCTCGGCGCGCGCCCCTTGAAGCGCGCGGTCGAGCGCTACCTGCTCGCGCCGCTGGCGATGACAATCGTCAACCATCAATTCCCCGAAGGCGACCAGTTCCTCTTCGTGCGCTCGGCGCCGGACGGCGACTCGCTCGACGTGCAGTTTGTAGACCCGGACGCGCCCGAAGAGACAGAAGCGACGGACGAGCACGCGGCCGAGCTTTGGGTCGAAGAGGAAGAGACGGACGAAGGCGCGCGCGAGCTTCGTCTCGAAAGCGTCGCGCTCGACCCGCGCGGGACGGGCGACGAGCTTCGCTTCCTGCAAGAGCGTTTCGACGACGTGGCGGCGCAGGTCGAAGACGAGTCGTGGCGCGCGCGTAAAGAGGAAGCGATGCGGCAGATGCAGTCGCCCGACTTCTGGTCTTCGCCCGCGCGCTTCACGGTGCTCGGCGAGGCCGAGTACAGGGATCGCATCGAGGCCGGACTGAACACGGCCGGGTCGCTTCTCGCGCGCCTGCGCGGCGACCGCAAGCGCCTGCCGCCCGACCTCGTCGCGCGACTCGCGCAGCAGCTCTACCTGTTAGACCACGCCTGCCGCGGACTCTCGGAAGGACAGCCGCGCGACGCCTTCCTCTCGGTCAGCGCGAGCCGCGAGGCCGGCGCCGACCGCGAGCGCAGCGACCAGTTCGCGCGCGCGCTCGTGCGCATGTACCGGCGTTGGGCCGAGCGAAGGCGTATGCGTCTCGAAGTCGTCGCCGAGCACGAAGGCGCGCGAGCGAACGGCGCGGGCGGCGAAGAGTACCGCGCGATACTCGCCGTCTCGGGCTACGGCGCCTACACGATTCTGCGTCCCGAGTCGGGCCTACACGTCTTCGAGACGCCGCAGGACGAGAAGTCCTTCGACCGCGCGCGCGCCACCGTCCGCGTCGTCGCGCAGCCGGACGAGCCGGCCGGGCGCGGCCCCCGAGCACTTCGCGCGCAGGCCGAGCAGGCGCTCGCCGGCGGCGCACCCACTTCGCAGACGATTGTCCGCCGCTACCGCGAAGAGCCCTCGCCTCTCGTCCGCGACTCCGCGCGCGGCTGGCGCACCGGCCGCCTTGAGCGCGTCCTCGACGGCGACTTCGACCTTATGACTTAGTACAACAGGAATCGCTGCGATTCCAGTCGGAATCGTCGTAATTCCGACTGGAATCGCAGCAAGTCCGACTGGCGTTACGGTAATTTCAGTCGTACCCACGACGAGTACGACTGGATTTGCGCTAAAACCGATTGACTTTGCGGCGGGAACGATTAGCTCCGTCGCGGTTCTGTCAGCGTCGCGCCAACAGTCGCGCGCGGATGCGGCGGAACTCTTCGGAGTCGCGCGGGCGCGTGGGCACGGTGCCGAGCGTGTTGACGACCTCGTTGATGGCCGCGACGCGGCTCGCGGGGTCGGGGTGGTCGCTCTCGCCCTCGCGCTCGCCGCCGCGCTCGTAGAGACGTTTGAAGAAGCGCGTCATGTCGCGCGGGTCGTAGCCGGCCGCAGCGACGAGGCGCGCGCCCTCTGCGTCGGCCTGTAGCTCGGCCTCGCGGTTCGACTTCGTGAAGAGTTCGTTGGCGCCCGCGCCGCCGACGGCCGCCGCGACACGCCCCAAGTCGCCCTGCAAGCCGCCCGCGACGGCGTTCAGAATGCTCAGGCCCGTCTTGGCGAGGTAAGCGCGCGAAGCCTGCGTCGTCCCGTGGCGCAGAGAGACGTGCGCGATCTCGTGGGCGAGCACGCCCGCCAACTCGCCCTCGCTCTGCGCAGCCTCGATGGCGCCCTCGTTGACGAAGACGTAGCCGCCCGGCAGCGCGAAGGCGTTGACCTCGGGCGAGTCAACCACGACGAACTTGTAAGGGAACTTGTAGCCCGGCGCCTGCGCCGCGACGCGCTCGCCGAGCCGCTGTACGTAGCCTTCGGTACGCTCGTCTCGGACGACGACCACCTGCCGCCTTATCTCCTCGGCCGAAGCCTCGCCGAGTTCGATGTCCTGCTCGGGGCTGAAGAGGTTGAAGCCCGTGTGCGGCGCGCCGGCCGAATCACGCAGACCGAGGCGCGCGCCGGCCAGAACGCCGCCGCACGCCGTCTGCAAAGACAAAAGCGCCAACAGAACCCACCCGGCTGCCTTACGCGCCCCAAACACCTCGGAAAGCCTCCCCTTGCACTTCAACTCTTGAAGGGCGGCGCGGTCTGGGGATGCCCGCGCGCGCCCGACGCCAGCCGAGTTTGCAAACTCCGGGCCGCTCGGCCGTCGCGCGTTTAAGCCTCTACAGTTTCAGTGTTTTTCTCAGGCCCGGGAGGGACGAACGCCTCCGCCCTCACAGTCAAATTGAATCCGCCGCCGACGCCGAAAATATTGAAACCGTACGCAGCACCGCACCGCTACGCAACGCTGTTGCAATCAAACAAGTGACACAGGAATGTCCCTTCAGAGGCTTCTTGGTCGCTACTCTTCCGGCGTCAAACACACGTTTTCGAGGAGGCGACCATGAACATCCTTCTTAACCCGAAGGCCGCGGCTTTCGGCACCGGCGCGCACGCGTGCGGACGCGCGCTGGCGGCGCTGTTCTTAACCTTAGTATGTGGGGCGGTGTGCATCGGCGCGCAGGTGGGACGGCCGGACGCGGCCGGGCGTGCGTTTCAGCAGCAGCAACAGTCGGCGCGGAAGGACGAGCCGGCGGAAGCAGATGATGATGAGAGCGAGAGTCAGCCGACGCCTTTCACGCGGCCGTCGGTCGTAGACCCCGCGACCATCCTGCGGCGCGCGCGCTTCGTGTTGGTGCGTTCGGACTCGGTCTTCGTCAGCGGCCGGGAGGTCGAAGACTCTCTGCGCAAGCGCAAGGAGTTTCGGGCGTGGGGCATGGTCGTGACGCGCGACGAATCGGAGGCCGACCTCGTCATCGAGATCACGCGCAAGTCCTTCACGCGCCGCTTCACCTTCTCCGTCCTCGACCCGCGCACGTCCGAGGTGGTCGCCAGCGGCAAGACGCGCTCGGTCATCTTCGGCAAGAAGATCGCCAACAAGGTGGCCGAGAAGTTCGCCAACCGCGTCAAGGTCTACCGTCCCTACCCGCCGAACCCTTAGTCCTGTAGACGTTCCAAGCGCGCCTCTATGTCGTTGCCCGTCACGTCGGCGTAAGCCTTCGCCAATCGCGCGCGCCGCGCGGGGTCTGTCTCCCTGTTATAAGCCCAGACCGCTTCGTCGAAGGTCGCGCCCGAGGCTTTCGCGAGCACGCGCGTCGTCGTGCGCCTCGGCGCCGACATCTCGCGCCCCGCCAACTCCTCCGCGAACGCCGACGAGACCGCGCGGCGCGCGCCGTGCTGCGCGGCCGCGGGCGCGACGAGCGTGAACAGGAGCCCGAGCGTGATCCACGCGGACGCACGCCCCGCCGCCTCGACATCGCCGAGCACGAGCCTCAGAGCGCGCACGCCGACGCGCAGGTAGACGAGCGCCGTCACGAACGGCACGAAGCCCAGCGCGCCGACGAGGAAGATGAGGCCGAAGATGCTCAGCGGCAGGATGGCGACGCCGAGCACGAAGGAGAAGAGCGCGCCCGCCAGAAAGACTCCCGCCGCCGGCGCCGCCCAGCGCGACGCGCGCGCGCCGAAGTAGAGCCAGCAGCCGAGCGCCAAAATCTCCGCGGCGCTGAGCGTGTAGGCGTAAAAGCTAACTCCGCGGTAGAACCCTCCGACGCCGCCGCCGAACTTATCCTGAAAGACGACGGGGTCGAAGATGAAGCAGAGGATGGGGACGACGATGCCGAAGACGACGTCGAAGCGCGTCTGCACTTCGGTCGGCTCGCCCGCGAACTGCCGCGCCCAGAACCCGCGCTTCCGCTCCCCGCCGCCCGCCTCGTCCCGAACTTCGACGGCCTCAACGTCGGCCCAAGCTTTGACGGCCCCTCCGTCTTCGCACGCGTTGTAAGTGCCGATAATCTCGCCGGGCACGTTGAGCGCCTCTTCAAAAGCACTCTCGACTTCGCACGCGCCCTTGACCTGCTCAACCTCTTCAAGCGTCAGCAGACTCATCCCTTTTCCTCCTAGTTCGTCCTGAGCCCTAAACCTTTGACGGCCGCGCGCGGCTCGACATCGGGGAACGAGCCGCGGCCGAAGAAGACGTGGCGCGCGAGCGCGTCCAGCGGCCTGAGCCTCGACACCGCGCAGGCCGCTTCGAGCAGCGCCGGACTCCCGATTGAAGACAGCGCCCTTCTCATCCACAAGCGCGAGACGAAGCGCGAGCGAAAGCGTGCGCCCGAGTAGCGCGCGAGCGAGGCCGGGTCGCCCGTCGAGAGGTATTCGGCGACGACTTCGGCCGCGAGCGACGAGAGGCGCATGCACGGGTCGAGCCCGCCGGCCGTCAGAGGCGAAACCGCGCCCGCCGCGTCGCCCACGAGCAGCCCGCGCCCGTTCGCGATTCTCTTCAACACGCCGCCCACGGGGATGCGCCCGCCGCGCCGCTCGACCCTGCGCGCGCGCGTGAAGTCGAACGTGCGCGCGACCTCTGCGCGAAACTCTTCCAGCGCGCGAGCGGGGTCGAAGCGCTCCGCGTAGCCGCCGACGCCGACGTGCGTCTCCTCGCCGTCGCACACGACCCAAGCGAGGTAGCCCGGCGCGAGCCTCGGGTCGAGAAAGCAGTGGAAGCACGGCTCGCCCTCGGGCGGCACGCCGCGGAACACGTCCTCGACGCCGACGATCCACTCGCTGTTCTCGTCGAGTCCGAGGTCGCGCGCCACGCGCGAGCGCGCCCCGTCGCCGCCGATGACGTAGCGCGCCCCGACGCGCCGCGTGACGCCCGCGCGTTCCAGAAGCACGACCGACCCGCGCGCCTCTTCATCCTGCGCGCCTTCGTCGCCTGCCTTCTCAAGTCCGAGGTAACGCGTCGCCGGAGACCAAGCCGCGCGCGCGTCCAGACACTCTTCGAGCAGGCGCTCGTAGAGGCGCCCCATGCGGCCGACGCGAAACTCTTCGTGCTCGCTCTCCAAGTCCTGCGCGCGGCGCTTGGGCGAGTAGAGGCGTACGCGGCGCACGGCTGGCCCCAGACAGTCGCGCGGCAGGTCGAAGTCTTCGAGCGTGCGGCGGACGAAGATGCCTGTCGTGTGCACGCCGTCTTCCAGAGAGTTCTTCCGGTCTGCGAGCAGCACGCGCGCGCCGCGCCGCGCCAGAAGCCTCGTCGCCTGAAGCCCCGCCAGCCCCGCGCCAATTACAACCACGTCGAAACGCTCCACGACATTCCTCCTTGTTTAGTGTCTGAACTCGCCTTCGGTCAGAGCTTGAATTCGGTCTTCTTGTGCAAAGGGCTGTTCTCGTGGCCGATGATGAAGCGCGTCTCGGGCGAGGACTCGTTGAGCAGCAGCAGGAGCGGCGCGCGCGCGTCCGGCGGCAGGTCGAAGACGAGCTCCGTCGCGTACGATTCGCCCGGACGGAGCGGCGTGTCGAGCGACATGCCCGCGCCGCCCTCGGACGCGAGCGCGCGCCGGCCTTCATCAGACACCCCGTACGCGCGACCTTCAGCGTCGTAGACCGTCGCGCTGCGCGGGTTAGGGTAGAGCAGCCCGTCGCCGCGCCCGACGGCGGTCGTCGTCTCGTCGAAGCGCGTCTTCAAAGTCACGACGTAGAACTCGCCGCGCGCCGCCGTCTGACTCTCGCCCGCGCCGAGCGACTTCGCGCGCCGCACGCCCGCGATTGAGTACGCGAGGTGACAATCAATCTCGCAGAAGTGCTTCTCCTCGCCACGCGCCAGCACGCGCTCGCCGCTCGCCAGAGAGAAGGCGACGAGCACGCACAAGTAGACGCCCGCCACCAGACCCATCCCCGCCAGCGACAACTTCAGACGCCCGTAGCGCCTGACGAACAGCGCGTGCAGCGCGACGAGCCCCAGCAGGAAGAGCACGAACAACGCGCCCAGAAGCCCCAGCACCCCGAGCGCCGCCGACAGATTGACGTTCGTATTCACGACTCCCCTCCCCTACAGTTCCGCGAACGTTAAGAAGCCCGGAAGTACTGCGCGTCAAACGCCTCCACATCAACGTCCGCACGGCCGCCCAGAGCAAAGCGCTTTACTTCATAAAGCAACCGGGCAAAAAAATATCGGGCCGTGCTGCCCGACTTCCCTTCTCCCCGTCTCACCCCCCGCGCGCGGCGCGGATGACGCTCTCCATGTGTCCGAGGTATCGGTTAAGAGCCTGCCTGCCGGCGGCCGTCAGACGGTATTCGGTTTTGGGCGTGCGGCCGTCGAAGTATTTGTTACAGAGGACGTAGTTCGCCTCTTCGAGTTTGCGCGCGTGCACGCTCAGGTTGCCGTCCGTGGTGTTCAGGAGTTGTTTGAGGTCGTTGAAGGTGAGCGATTCGTTGACGGCGAGGGCGCTGACGATGGCGAGCCGGACGCGTTCGTGTATGAGGCGATCGAGTTCGGCCGCCGCGGCCGGCCCGTCGGCGGGTCGGCTGCCGCGCTGCCCGCGCAGACTGTCCTGCGGGCCTTGCTGAGCGCCCGCCTTCCTACTCTGATCCTTCGCCAGTGCGTTCTGTCTAGCCACCGTAGTTCCTCGCTATGTGCAGTCCGAAGATGACGTGCAGCAGTCCGAAGCCCGCGGCCATCAGCACGTCGCCCCAAGCCGCGGGCAGAAAAAGAGCGCCCGCCCCCAAGAGCATGAAGCAGAGCCCCATGAAGGGAACCGGGCGCACAGAGAAGGCGCCGCCCGTGACGACGCCCGTGCCGTAGAGCAAAAGCCACAGGCCGGGCAACTGCCCCGCGAGCCCGCCCCTGTAGAAGACGATTGTGAGGAGCGCGCCGACCACCACCGGCGGCGTCAGGTTGATGAAGAGTTTCCGGCCGGGTCTTGAGAGGAGCGAAGTGTCGGAGGCGTGCGCCTTCCTGTACATCGTCCACCCGGCGATGGCGGCCGAGACGACGACCTCGACCATCCATACGGCGAACCACTCGGGGAACGTCCGCTGCTGCGACGCGACGAGCGCCGCGAAGAGCGCGGTCGCGCCGATGGCAACCTGCCCCCAGCCGGGGACGGCCGTGAACGAAGAGGCGCGCTCCATCGTCTCGCGTATGAAGCGCAGGTTGTCCATCGCGCGGTCGTGGAGCGCGGGCGGCTGCTCCGGCTCTTCGGCGCGCGGCTTCTCGAATGTGTGGACGACGGCCATGCCTCGGGGAAAATACACCGAGCGGCGGGCGCTGTCAAGTGCTTTACAGGGCAAAGCAATTAGAACGAACGCCCGGCGATTTGTTAGCATGGCCCGTCAAACAGTTTAGATGGAGGAGAGCGATTTTGACTGTGCGGAGTGTGAACGTGCCTGAGGGCGTCGAGTTCGTCTCGGAGGGCGAGGGGGTGCGCGAGTTCAGGCTCGCGAACGGGCTGAAGCTGCTGCTGGCGGAGAACCGTGTCGCGCCGGTGGCGACGTTCATGGTTGTCTACCGCGTCGGCTCGCGCAACGAGGCGGTCGGCCACACGGGCGCGACGCACCTGCTCGAACACATGCTGTTCAAGGGCACGCCGACCTTCAACAAGGCGAAGGGGACGCAGGTCGCGGCGACGCTCCAGCGCATCGGCGCCGACTTCAACGCGACGACGTGGTACGACCGCACGAACTACTTCGAGACCGTCCCTTCGGACGCGCTTGAGCTCGCCGTCCACCTCGAAGCCGACCGCATGCGCAACTCCTTCATCGCCGACGAAGACCGGCGCGCGGAGATGACGGTCGTGCGCAACGAGCTTGAGCGCGGGCAGAACGAGCCGATGCTCGTCTTGGACGAGGCGGTTTACGCCGCGGCCTTCCGCGAGCACCCTTACCACCACCCGACCATCGGCTGGCGTGCGGACGTGGAGAACGTACCGACCGCGCGGCTCAAAGAGTTCTACGACACCTTCTACCACCCGAACAACGCGACGGCGATGGTCGTCGGCGACTTCGACGAGAGCGAAGCCCTAACGCTCGTCGCGAAATACTTCGGCGCCTTCCCGGCCTCGCCCGCGCCGATTCCGGAAGTCTACACGGACGAGCCGCGGCAGGAGGGCGAGCGGCGTCTGGTCGTGCGCCGCGCGGGCGAGTTGCCGCTGGTGCAGGTCGCGTTTCGCGCGCCGGCCTCGCTCGGGCAGGACGGGGTTCTGTCGAACGCTGAGCTGGCCGCGCGCGCCGCCGCGCCGCCGGAGGAGAACGACATCTACGCACTCGTCGTGCTCGCCGGCCTGCTCTCGAACGGCGTGACGAGCCGTCTCTATCAGGCGCTCGTCGAGACCAACCTCGCCGTCAGCGCCGACGCGCGCGTTGACCAGTTCCGCGACCCCGGCCTCTTCAACATCTACGCGACCGCGGCGCCCGGCGTCGAGCCGCGAAAGGTGGAAGAAGTGATTCACGCCGAGTTGGCGCGCGTCGCGGAAGATTTGAAGGCCGAAGAGGTCGAGAAGGCGAAGCGGCAGATTAATGCGCAGGTCGCGTACGAGCGCGACGGCACGAGCAACGTCGCGTTTCAGATGGCGGAGGCAGAGGCGGTCGGCGACTGGCGCTTCTATAGTTCCTACGCGCGCAACGTCGCGCGCGTCACGGCGGAAGACGTGCGCCGCGTCGCCGCCGACTACTTCAAAGAGGACGCGCGCACGGTCGGCCACTTCATCCCGAAGGGCGACGGCGGCGACACGGGCGGCGGCTCAAGTTCCGACGGCGCGGGCGCAAAGTCCGCACGCCCGAAGTCCGCCAAGCCGACGCCGCACGGGTACAAGTTTCATCACGAACCTCAACAACAAGAGTCGGGCGGCGCAGGCGTGAACCGCTTGGACGGGACGGGTCTGTCGTCGCGCGTGGTGCGCGAGGAGTTGGCGTCGGGCGCGGTGCTGCTGGCACTTGAGAATCCGGCCTCGCCGACAATCGCCCTTCGCGGGAGCCTGCGCGCGGGCTCGCACTTCGAGCGGAAAGATAAGCCGGGACTCGCGCGCATCACGGCCGAGATGTTGAAGCGCGGGACGCTGAGGCGCGGGAAGCTTGAGCTGGCGGGCGCGCTCGAAGAGGTCGGCGCGGACGTGGAGTTCGAGGCCGACGTGTTCGCAGTCGAGATAAGCGCCCGCTCTCTGTCGGCAGACTTCCCCGCGCTCGCCGCGACGCTCGCGGAGATGCTGCGCGAGCCCTCGTTCCCGGCGGAAGAGCTTGAGAAGCTGAAGCAGCAGACCATAGCCGCAGTCCGCCAGCGGCAGGCCGACACCTCTTGGCGCGCGTACGAGCGACTGACGCAGACGCTCTTCCCCGAAGAGAACCCCTTCTACACGCACGCGGGCGAACGGCTAGTTGAGAGCATAGGCTCCATCACGGTCGAGGACGTGCGCGGCTTCTACGAGAGCTTCTACGGCGGGCACTCTTTGATTCTCTCGGTCGCGGGCGGCGTGCCGGCCGAAGAGGCCGTGCGTGTGCTGCGCGAGGCGTTCGAGGGGTTCGAGGCGCGGGAGGGCGCGGAGGTCAACGTCGCAGACCCGCCGACTCGGGCCGCCGCGGGGCGCGAGGTGGTCGTCGTGCGCGACAAGGCGAACGTGGACATTTTGCTGGGGACGGCCGCGCCGCTGCGCCGCGACGCGTCGGACTACTACGCGGCGGTGCTCGCCAACCGCGCGCTCGGCGAGTCAACGCTCTCCTCGCGTCTGGGCCTTCAGGTGCGCGACGCCGAAGGGCTGACCTACGGCATCGCCTCGCGCTTCCGCGCGCCGTCGTTGGCGGCCGGGCCGTGGTACATCGCCGTCTCGGTCAACCCCGGCAACGTCGAGCGCGCGGTCGAGTCGGCGCTCGGCGTGGTGCGTGAGTACGTCGAGCATGGCATACGCCCCGAAGAGTTGGAGGACGAGAAGTCGTCGGCCGTCGGCTCCTTCAAGGTCGCGCTCTCGACGAACGCCGGGCTGGCCGCGGCCTTCTGGAACGCCGAGTTCTACCGCCTCGGGCTCGACTACGTCGAGCGCTACCCGCAACTCGTCCGCGCCGTCACGGCCGAAGAGGTCAACGCCGCCATACGCAAATACTTCCGCCCCGAACACCTCACGGTCGTCGTCGCGGGCGACATCGAGGCGACGCCGCAGGCTATCGCTTGAATGCAGTAGGCAGTAGACAGTAGTCAGTAGTCAGTAGAAAAACAGGCGGCGCGGGCTTCATCATCAACCGATGAAATCCGCGCCGCCTTTATCTCTTTCCTACTGACTACTGACTACTGTCTACTTTCTTCTAGCTCGCCCCGAAGCGCTGGCGGTATTCGGAGGAGGAGAGGAACGCCTTGACCATCTCGGCCTGAATGAAGTTGCCGTTGAAGGCGTTCAGCTTGTCGCGCCAGAAGTTGAAGCCCGCGGTGTCCGGGTCGCGGCGCAGGTAGCCGAAGTACTCCATCGTGACGAAGGCGTTGTTGAACTCGCGCGTCTGCAACTCCTCGGCCTCGGCGATCTTCCTCAGCACGGTCGCGCGCGTCTCCGTCCCGCCGTTCAGGCCGGCGACGAGCGAGTTGCGGAAGGCGTCGGCCGCGGGGAAGTTCCCGCGGATCTCGCCGCCCGTGAACTGCGTCGTGTGGAAGTTGATGTAGGCGTGCCCGGTGCGCAGGTTCGTGAGCTGCGCCGCGAGCGTCGTGCCGTTGCCCTCGGGCGCGTCCCACGTCCCGCTGAACGTGCCGCCGGCGCCCGAGGCGAACGGCGTGTTCACCTGATCGTTGGGGTTGTTGTTGTTGAAGGGCGAGCCGAAGAAGCCCCAGACGACGGGGCCGTTGACGCCCGGCTGAACGGACGCCCCGGCGTGGATGTGCGCGGCGACGAGGTTGTCGTTCGTGTCGGCGGTCTGCGAGCCCGTCACGTCAATGTTGTTGACGGTGGCGGTGAAGGTCATCGCCGTCTGCGCGGAGTTGAACTGGAAGCGTGCCGTGCCGAACGAGGCGGGTCGCGCCGCGCCCGTCGTGGTCGTCGGGGTGGTCGGCGGCACCTCCTGCGAGTTCGTCAGGCTCACGGTGAAGAGGCGCACCTCGGCCGGCGTCAGGTTGGCCGTGGCGAGCAGCGCGTCCACGTACTGGTCGTTGGTCAGGGTCGGAGCGTACTTGGCGACGAACTCGGGGCGCGTGACGAACTCGTTGAAGTAGGCCACCTTGTTCGCTTCGAGCGTCGTGTCGAAGTCGGGCTGGCCGAAGACGAGGTTGCGTTGCAGCGCCTGCACGTCGCGCATGAAGTTGCCGTAGAGCACCGGCGCGGGCGAGCCCGAGGCGTTCGGGCCGAAGGCCGCGCGGTGCGCCGTGTAGGCGAGCATCCCCGTGCGCTGGAACTCGATGGAGAGGAAGAAGGCGGCCGAGACGTTGATGCGCTTGACCTCGCGGCACTGCGCGTTGCCGCCGCACGACTCGATCTCGTTTATCCAGAAGTTGAGGCCCGTGGCGTCGGGCTCGCGGTTCAGGAAGTCTAGGTAGTGCTGACGGACGAAGAACGACGAGGTGTCAATGGGGTTCGTGGTCGAGGCCGTCGTGTCGTCGTCGAGTATCGTGATCTCCGCGGTGTTGGGGCTCCCCAACCCGACGCCCGCGCCCAACGGGTTCGTCAGCGCGAGGTCTATCGTCTCGTCGCCCTCGACGAAGCTGTCGTTGGTGATGAGGACGCGGATCGTCTTCGAGGTCTCGCCGGGGTTGAAGGTGAGCCTGCCGAGCGCGATCTCGTAGTCGCTCTTCTGCGAGGCGTGGCCGGCCCGCGACTCGTCGAAGGTGTTGTAGTTGACCGTCGCCGTGCCCGAGGTGTCGCCGTTGCGGACGACGGTGAAGTCAACGTGGCCGCCCGCCTCGCTCACGGAGAAGTTGTCGGTGGCGAACTGTAAGAGCGAGGTGGCCTGCGCGGTCGTCGGGTTGAGCCTGCCGAAGATGCCGTGCTCCTCCTCGGCGGTGCCGGCCGAGAAGTAGAGCGTGTTGACGTCGCCGCCGTTGCCGCCGTTGCCGAACTGCAAGCCCCACAACTCATCAATCACGATGCCCTGCCCGGCCTCGTTCCTGAGCGAGTTGTCGGGGGCGCCCGTGGGCACGAAGGCCGCGCCCGTCGTCGGGTCGTAGGCGTGGATGGAGGCGTTGCCCTCGCCGAAGTTGCCGACGAGGAGTTTGCCGCCGAAGACGCCGAAGCTGGCGGGCGCGATTGCAAGGCCCCACGGCGCGTTGAGCTGGCTGGACGCGTCGGGGGGGGTGCTCTCGGTGCTGTTGATGGCGAACGCCAACTTGTTGCCGTCGGTGTCGAACTTGCGGACGAGCCCGAGCCCCACGCCGTCCGCGACGTGGCCGCCCGTGCCGACCTTCGCGTAGGTGACGTAGATCGAGGCGCTGGGGCCGGTGCCGAAGGCTTGGATGTTGTAGGGGGCGTAGCCGGCCGGGATGGTCGCGTCTATGAAGCCGCCGGGGACGGTCGTCGCCGTGAAGGTGCCGTTGAAGACGTCAATGTGGTTGTTGGCGAAGTCGGCGGCGTAGAGACGGTTGCCGCCGGTGGCTTGGCCGATGGCGACGCCCGTCCAGACGTGCCCCGGCATCGAGCCGCCGGGGGGGATCTGCGCGGTCGCGCCGCTCGCGTTGTTCCACGCGCTGATGTTGCCGGTGATCGAGACGAAGATGAACGCCGCGGTCGCGGGCGTGCCGCCGCCCGGCGGGGTGATCAGGAACTCGGAGGTCGTGTTGCCGACGACGCCCGTCGGCAGCCCGCCGGGGATGTTGACGGTCTGCGTGCCCGGGTTAAGCACGACGGGGCCGGCGCCGTTCGGGTCGCGGATGAGTTGCGTCGTGCTCGTCCCGTTGTTGGCGACCCAGAAGGGGCTGCCGGTGGCGCCCGAGCCCCTTGAGGTGAGCCCCCAAGGGTTGACCATGAGCGGGTCGAGGACGGCCGCCATGCCGGGGATGTCCGAGAGGAGGTGCGCCGGGCGGTAGGCGCCGCCCGGCGCGATGACGGGGACGGCCTCCGGGCCGGGCTGCTGGCCGTCGTCGGCGGGCCTCGCGCTGCGCACGACCGAGGCCGGCTGCACCGGCAGAAGCGAGAG
>DATFHD010000098.1:0-45791 GCA_035248785.1 Pyrinomonadaceae bacterium
CGTCCACGACGCGCGTGCGCGCGCCCGCCAACTTCCTTATCTCTTCGTTCGAGCCGACGGCCACGATGCGATTGCCGCGGACGGCAACGGCCTCGGCCTCCGGGCGCGCGGCATCCATCGTGCGCACGCGCGCGCCCACGACGACGAGGTCTGCGTCCGACTGCCGCGCGTCTGAAGCTGTAGGGATGAAGGCTGACATAAGGCAGGCGAGTAGGACGAAGGCAAAGGCTGCTCTCATCGGGCGTTCGGCTTTCCTGTGTCTCTGGAATCGCGCTGTTACGGGAACGACGGACGCGTAGTGTATCATTGCGCCGTCGCCCTCCGGCAAAGAATTTTTCGACGCAGTACCGCGCACCCATCACAAATGTCTCGCTCGTCAAAAAGCCGGGTGAGGAGTAGACTAAAGGCGCTATGAGCACGCCGAAGGCTTACGAAGAGGTCATAGAGTTTATCGCCGCGGGAACCAGCCCGCAGAATGTCGTTGCCTTTCGCCCATCCCAGAGTGCCAGAGAGCGAGTGGCGGATTTGATTTACCGCGAAAAAACGTCGTCGCTTTCTCCGGACGAAAAATCCGAGTTAGACCATTACCTTCAGTTAGAGCATCTGATGAGGCTGGCGAAGGCACGCGCCCGCCGCCACATAGCCGATGAGTAGGTATGTCAGCGCAGACGTGCGGCGGCAGGTCGCGGCGCGGGCAGGTTTCCTCTGCGAATATTGCCTAATCGCCGAAGAAGATTCCTTCTTCGGTTGCGAAGTCGAGCACATCATCAGCCTCAAACACGGCGGCTCGTCCGAGCCGCCCAATCTGGCGTACGCGTGCGCTTTCTGTAATCGTCATAAGGGCAGTGACATCGGCTCGGTCTCTGAGGCAGGCGAGTTCAGCAGATTCTTCAACCCCAGAACGGATCGTTGGGCCGAGCACTTTGATTTACAAGTAGAGCAAAGCTTCCTCATCCGCCCCAAGACGATAATAGGTGCCGTCACCGTACGAGTCCTACAGTTCAACCACCCGGATCGTTTACTGGAGCGTTTCTGGCTGGCCGGGGCCGGCAGATATCCTAGCCCGGCTGCATCATTACGCATCGAAGGGATAGCCTAGAGGCGGCGAACGATTCAGGTGGACACGCTCGTCAACAATCTCCGTTCAGTTCTCAAGCCGGAGCAGGTCATCTCAGAGCCGGAGGAGCTGCTCGTCTACGAGTGTGACGGGCTGACGCATTACCGGCACAGGCCGCGCGCTGTGGTCTTCCCCGCTTCGACCGATGAGGTCGCGCGGGTCGTGCGCCTCGTCACGGAGGCAGGCGTGCCGCTGGTGCCGCGCGGCGCGGGGACAGGGCTGTCGGGCGGGGCGCTGGCGGTCGGCGGCGGCGTCTGCGTCGAGATGGCGCGGATGCGGCGTGTGCTGAAGGTTGATGTCGAGAATCGTCTGGCGGTCGTCGAGGCGGGCGTCGTCAACGCGCAGGTCTCGCGCGCCGTCGCCGCGCACGGCCTCTACTACGTGCCCGACCCTTCGAGCCAAGGCTCTTGCACCGTCGGCGGCAACGTCGGCGAGAACGCGGGCGGCATACACTGCCTGAAGTACGGCACGACGACAGACCACGTCGTCGGCGCGCGCGTCGTCTTGACGGACGGCCGCGTCGTCCGTCTCGGCGGCGCGGGCGCGTTGGCGCCGGGCTACGACCTGCTCGGCCTCTTCGTCGGGAGCGAGGGCACGTTCGGCGTCGTCACCGAAGTCACGGTAAAGCTGACGCCGGTCGCGCCCTCCGTGCGGACGCTGCTCGCGGACTTCCTGAGACTGGACGACGCGAGCCGCGCCGTCTCGGCCGTCATCGCCGAAGGCATCATCCCCGCGGGGCTTGAGATGGTTGACGGCGCGACCATACGCGCCGTCGAGGCGAGCGTCTTCGCCGCGGGGATGCCGACCGACGCAGAGGCCGCGCTACTCGTAGAGCTTGACGGGCTCGAAGCAGGACTTGACGAAGAGGTCGAGCGCGTACGTCAAATCTGTCTGACGAACGGCGCGCGCACCGTCCGTCTCGCGGCCGACGAGTTGGAGCGCAAGAAGCTCTGGGCGGCGCGCAAGGGCGCGTTCGGCGCGATGGGACGCATCACGCCCGACATACTGATACAGGACGCGGTCGTCCCGCGCTCGCGCCTGCCGGAAGTGCTGGCGGCGACATACCGCATCGGCGCGCGCCACGGCCTGCGCGTCGCCAACGTCTTCCACGCGGGCGACGGCAACCTCCACCCGCTCGTCTGCTTCGACTCGCGCGACGCCGAACAGGTCAGGCGCGTACACGAAGCCGGCCGCGAGATCATGGAGACCTGCGTCGGCGCGGGCGGCACCATCACGGGCGAGCACGGCGTCGGCCTCGACAAGAGCGAGTACCTGCCGCTCGTCTTCACGGAGGACGACATGCGCGCCATGCTCAGCGTCCGCGCGGCCTTCGACCCGACGGGCCTTTGCAACCCCGGCAAGATCATCCCCGCGCTCAAAGGCTGCGGCGAAGCGCGCGCCGTCGCGACCGCCGGAGTTCAAGTCCGAACGTCTACGCTTCCGCAGTCGGTTTCTAGTACGGCCTTCGACAAACCTTCCGCCACACCGCCGCGCGCTCACGGCGCTTTCGACGCAGGACGCGAGTTCGCCGCGCTCGCTGGCGTCGTCGGAGACGCTCACGTTGTTGACGAGAGTGCCGTTGACGGAAGTCGTCGCCCGGCTCTGTCCGTCGAGCCGGCCACGCGCGAAGAGGCTTGCGAAGTTCTGAGGCTCGCCTCGCGCGAGGGCTGGCGAGTCATGCCCGCGGGCGCCGGTTGCTGGCTCGACGCGGGCGGCGCGCACGCCGACGTGCTTTTGAAGACGACGCACATCCGAAGCCTCGTCGAGCACGAGCCGGCCGACCTCGTCGCGACTGCCGAGGCGGGCCTGACGCTCGCCGACTTCAACCGCGCGGTCGGGCGCGCGGGCCAGTGGCTCCCGCTCGACCCGCCCGGCGCGGGGCGTGCGACGCTCGGCGGCGTGGCGGCCACGGGCGCGGCAGGGCCGCTCGCGCTCGGCTACGGGCTGCCGCGCGCTTACGTGCTCGGGATGCGCGTCGCGCTCTCGGACGGCCGCTTGATACGCGCGGGCAGTCGCGTCGTCAAGAACGTCGCCGGCTACGACCTCTGCAAGCTCTTCACGGGCAGTCAGGGCACGCTCGGGCTCATCCTCGAACTCACCTTCAAGCTACGCCCCGTCCCCGCGCGCGACGCGACGCTCGTCGCGCACACGCGAGATTTAGACGGACTGCTCGCCGCGTCGCGCGAGCTGGTCACTTCGCAACTGCTGCCCGCGGCCGTCGAGCTGCTCTCGCCGCCTCTCGCGCACGCGCTCGGGCTGACGACGCCGGGCGGCGCCTTCGTCCTCCTCGCGCGCTTCGCCGGGAACGAAAGCGCGGTCGAGTATCAACTCACGCGCGCCGCCGAGTTGATAACTTCGCACCTGAAAGACGGCGGCTCCTTCGTCGCGCCCGCCGACGTTGACGCGGGGCCGTGGTCGAAGCTGTCTGCCTGCTCGCTCGGCGAAGACTACCGGCACGCCGACGACGGGCGACAGTCAAACGGCGACGGACGACAGCACAACGGCGACGGCCAACGCGGCGACGACCGACAACGCGTTGGCCGACCGCTCGTCTGGCGCGCGGGCGTGCTGCCTTCAAATCTGGGCGCGCTGTTGTCGAGACTGCAAGAGCAGAACGACAACCTCCTCTGGCACGCGGGCGCGGGCGATGGGCGTCTGCGCGTCTATGATGAAGCGCGTGGAGTGAAGGATGACGCGGCGCGTCTGACGAATCTGCGCGAGGCGGCGCGCGCGTCGGGCGGGTCGCTGGTCGTCGAGCGCTCGCCTGAAGAGTTGAAGCAAGCGTTCGACGCGTGGGGCCTGTCGGAGTCTGCGGCGCTGCTGATGCGACGCATCAAGCGGCAGCTAGACCCGGCAAACATTCTCTCCCCCGGCCGCTTCCGGATTGACGACGAGCCGAACGGCGTTTGAATGAACGACAACGCGACGACACAACTAACGCGCGCGCTCGACGCGGAGGCGTCGAAGCTTCTGGCCTGCGTCCACTGCGGCCTGTGCCTTGAGGCGTGCCCGACCTACGTCCAGACCGGCGACGAGAACGACAGCCCGCGCGGCCGCGTCTACCTGATGCGCGCCGTCGGGGAGGGGCGCCTCGCGCTCGACTCGCAAGCCTTCACGCGCCACATAGACCGCTGTCTGGGCTGCCGCGCCTGCGAGAGCGCGTGCCCGGCCGGCGTCGAGTACGGACAACTGCTTGAGGCCGCGCGCGCGGACATCGCAGACGGCGGGCGCCGTCGCGGCTGGACTTCGCGCGCACTGCGCCTCGCGCTGCGGCACGTCTGGACGCACCCGGCGCGTCTGCGCCTCGCCTTCAAGCTCGCGCGACTGACGCGCGACTCGCGCCTGCCCGACCTACTCCTCCGCACGCGCCTGACGAAACTGCTGCCCGCGCGTCTCGAACTCGCGCTCGCGCTGCTCGACAGTTCACGCGCGGCGTCGAAAAGCAGGGCAGAACCGCCTGCGGTAGCGGGCGGGTCAGACTTACGAGTTACATCGTCTTCGCGTAACGCCGACCCGCCCGCTACCGCAGGCGGTTCTGACGCACTCATCTTCGAGGGCTGCGTAACGGAGGGGCTGTTCGCGCGCGTCAACCGGGCGACGGCGCGCGTGCTGGCGGCGAACGGGTGCGAGGTGCGCTCGCCGCGTGGGCAGGTCTGCTGCGGCGCGCTGCACGCGCACGCGGGCGACCTTGAGGGCGCACGCCGCCTCGCGCGCAGGAACGTCGAAGCCTTCGAGGAGGCGGGCGGCGCGGCCGTGGTCACCAACGCGGGCGGCTGCGGCGCGATGCTCGCGTCTTACGCGCACCTTCTGGCCGACGACGCGGAGTACGCGGAAAGGGCGCGCGAGTTCGCCGCGCGTGTGCGCGACGTTAGCCAGCAGCTCGCGGCGACCGGCGTGCGCGAGGGTGCGGCGCTCGACGGGCAGACGATGACTTACGACGCCTCCTGCCACCTCCTGCACGGGCAGAAGGCGCGCGTCGAGCCGCTGCGCGTGTTGGGGGGCGTGCGTGGCGTGCGGCTCGCGCCGCTCGAAGGGAGCGAGGACTGCTGCGGCGGCGCGGGCGTCTACAACCTTCTTGAGACGGAACTCTCGGCGCGCGTGCTCGCCGACAAGCTCGCGCGCGTCCGCGCGACCGGCGCGACGTTGCTCGCCACCGGCAACCCCGGCTGCCACATGCAACTCGGCGCGGGCGCGCGCCTCGCCGGTCTTCCGCTTCGCGTCGTCCACCCCGTCGAGCTTCTGGACGAGTCGTACCGACGCGCCGGCTTCTACGAGGACGGCCCGGCCGACTGATTTCACAGACCGTCAAAAGCGACGCGGCCGCCGACGAGTGTGAGGCGGGCGCGGCCTCCGTCGTCGAGCGCGGCGAGGTCTGCGCGCTTCCCTTCTTCGATTGAGCCGCAGTCTTTATCAATGCCGACGAGTCGCGCGGGGTTGAGCGAGGCGAGGCGGGCAACGTCCGTCTCCGTGAGGCCGAGCGCGCGGCAGTTGCGCGCGGCGTCGAGCATCGTGATGACCGAGCCGGCGATGCTGCCGCGCTCGTTGCGCGTGCGGCCACGTTCGACCGTGATGGTCTCGCCCCAGACGCGGTACTCGCCGTCGCCGAGGCCCGCGGGCGCGACCGCGTCGCTGATGAGCGAGACGCCCGCAGGCGTCTTGCAGCGCAGGACGAGTCGGAGGGCGAGCGGGTCGCTGTGGACGAAGTCTGCGATCACGTCCACGGTCACGTCTTCGGTGACGAGCCCCCAGCCGATCGGGCCGGGCTCGCGGTGGTGCAGCGGCGACATGGCGTTGAGGAAGTGCGTCATGTGCCGCGCGCCGGCCGCGCGCGCGCGCTCCAACACTTCGACGGCGGCGCGCGTGTGGCCGACGGAGACGACCCAGCCGCGGCGCGCGAGTTCGGCTACGAGCTCGACGCCGCGCTCGACTTCGGGCGCGAGCGTAATCATGTGCGCCGCGCCCTGCGCGTCGAGGAGGGGCAGGTCTTCGAGTTCGTCGCCGCGCGCGAAGGAGCGGAAGTATTCGGTGCGCAGCGCGCCGCACTGGCGCTCGTTGACGAAGGGGCCTTCGTAGTGGACGCCGACGGCACGCGCGGCCGGGGCGCGTTCTTCCTGATTGCTCATCAGTTCGTCCACGCTCGCGACGGCGCGGGCGTAGTCTTCTACGGGCGCGGGGACGAGTGTGGGGAGCCAAGCCGTGACGCCGTTGGATGCGAGGAAGCGCGCGACCCTGTGGAGGTCTTCGGCGCCGGCTTCGAGCGTGTCCACGCCGACCGCGCCGTGGATGTGTACGTCCACGAAGCCGGGGTAGAGCGTCAGCCCTTTGAGGTCTAGAACGCGCACGCCCTCCGCGCCTTCTTCCGACCCGCCTTCCGTGACGCGCGCGATGCGGCCCTGTTCGACGTGAACGTCCGCGCGTTCGAGCACGCCCGCGGGTGTGACGACGCGCGCGCCGCGCAGTACGAGCGGCGACGGCGCTGTGCCTTCCTCTCTGTTATCCATGTCGCACATTTGAACGCGAGGGCCGCGCCGGACGCAAGCCGGGACGGCGGGAAGCAGGATGAAAAGATTATGCCCGCGGCGCGTTCAGGCGAGCGCGCCGCGGGCATGTGGTTAGAGGGCGCCGGGTTCTAGAAGTAGAACTTGGCGCCGAGTTGGATGGTGCGCGGGTCGCGTACGACGCCGATGCGGCCGAAGTTGGCGCTGGTGACGTTCAGCGAGTTCGGGCTCCCGACGAAGCTGCGGAAGTTCGTGTGGTTGAAAATGTTAAATGCCTCGCCGCGCAGTTGCAGGCGGACGTTCTCGCCGAAGCGTATGTTCTTGAAGAGCGAGAAGTCCACGCGGTAGGTCGGCGGGCCGTTGACGATGCCGCGCGCAGCGTTGCCGGGCGTGTTCGAGAGGTTGGTCGCGCTGGTCGGCGGGTTCGGCTGGAAGCAGGAGGTGTTGAACCACTGCTCAAGCGTGTGCGGCGCGTTCTGGTTCGGGTCGCAGATGACGTTCGGGCGGTTGCCGGCGATGAGCGCCGTCACGTTCCCCAAACCCGAGGCGTCGAAGCTCGACGTGACGACCGAGAACGGCAGGCCCGACTGCGCCGTGATGATGCTCGTCGTCTCCCACCCGCCGAGGAGGTGTCCGGCGAAGCCCTTCTGGTCGCGGAAGAACGGCAGGTCGTAGACGTAGTTGAGCGTGAAGACGTGCCGGCGGTCGAGCGCGGCGCGGCTGTACTCGCTGCGTATGTCGTACGAGTTCTCGGGCGCGTTGGTGCGGTCGTTCTGCTCGTCGGTCAGGTTCTTCGACCACGTGTAGGCGACCTGCAACTGCGAGTCACGCTGGAAGCGCGACTGCAACTGGAACTGAAGGCTGTGGTAGTTCGAGTTGTAGCGCGGCTGAAGCATCGTAATCGAGCGGTAGCCGCGGTACGGCCGGAGCTGGTCGAGGATGTTCGTCCCCGCCGAGGAGGTGAAGGCCGTGCCGGGCGTCTGGCACTGCACGGTCGCCACGCCCGGCGTCTGCAAGGTGTTCGCGCCCGTCGCGCACTGCGAGTTGATGGCGCGACCCGGCGGCAGCATGTTCATCTCGGTGATGCCGATGAGGTGCGTGCCCTTCGAGCCGTAGTAGCCGACGCTGACCATCGTGTTCGCCTTGAGCTGCTGCTGCCAGTCGAGCGACCAGTGCTGCATGTAGGGCGTGTGCCAGTTGGGGTCTATGGCGCGGATGGTCGCCGCGGCGGCCGAGAGCGCAATCGTCGAGTCGGCCACGGGGTTGTCGAGCCGGACGTTGCTCACGGTCAGGTTTTGCAGGTAGGGCGGGTTGGTGCCGATGATCTGCTCGGCGAAGCCCGCGAGCACCTGCTCGTGGTAGATGCCGTAGCCGGTGCGGATCGAGGTCTTGCCGTCGCCCCAAGGATCCCACGCGAGCCCGACGCGCGGCGCGAAGTCCTTGTTCGAGGTCGGCACGATCTCGTCGCCCCACGGCGAGACGGCCGGCTTGCAGTCGCCGAGCGTCTGGACGTTGCTCTTGTTGACGATCATGCCGTTGCAGAAGTTGCCGGTGCCCGCCACGCGGTTGCCCGCGCCCGTCACCTGCGGCGCGTTGGCCGCGCTGTAGAGCGCGGGGATGAAGTTCGAGAGCCGGCCGTTCCTGTCGGAGGGCTGGCCGAAGCGCGAGTAGCGCACGCCGTAGTAGAGCGTCAGGTTGTTGCGGAAGCGATGCTCGTCCTGCGCGTACGCCTCGATGTTGCTCTGGCGGAAGTCGGCCGTGTAGTCGGCCGAGCCCTGTATGAAGGTCTGCGCGCTGCCGAGGAGGAAGTTGGCCCAGCGCTGGATGTTCGAGTTGACCGTCGAGACGGTGACGCCCGTCGGGAGCGTCGCGTTGAAGGCGGTGAAGATGCCCTGATTGGCGCCCGTCGTGTCGGAGATGAGCGCGTTCTCGTTCTTGCGGTAGCGCGAGTACTCGCCGCCGAACTTCAGCGTGTGACGGCCGAGGATGTAGCTGAGCGACGAGCCCCACTCGTCCTTCGTCGAGAAGTTGTCGTAGGGGCCGAAGCTGATGAGCGAGCCGAAGCCGTTGCCCGAGATGGACGTGACGCGGTCGCGCGTGTTCGTGAACGGCAACTTGATTGGGTTGCTGCCGAAGTTGGCGAGCGAGAGCAGGCCGACGTTCTTGCTGAGAATCGCGCCGTAGGCGTGCGTGTAGCGCCCTTCGATGACGGCGTTCGGCGTCAGCGTGTAGGTCGTCTGTAGCGTGTGCGTGCGGCCGGGCGAGTCGGTGTCGGTCGTCGAGACGCCCGCGAGGCTCCCGCCGCTTGAGAAGAGCGAGTTGGCGTCGAGCGTCGGAATCTTGTCGTGCTCGTAGCGGTAGTAGGCCGACCACTTGTCGCTGAAGCTGTGGTCTATCTTCAGAATCTCCTGCCGGAAGTCGGAGACGTTCTGCGCGGCCGAGGCGAGCCCGAAGTTAGGCTGGTTCGGCAGCGGCAGCTTGTTGTAGATGTTGGCGACGTAGGCCGCGGCCGCCGGGTTGATGCGGCTCGCGGGGAGCGGCGTGCCCGCGGGTAAGACCTCCGTGCAGGTCGTGCCGGCCGCGTTGTAGGTCAGGCAGACCGGGATGGGGAAGATGCCTTGGCGCAGGTTCGCGTCCGGCACCGTCGAGGTCAGCGTCACGTAGCGTATGTCCTTGCGCTGCTCCTCGGAGAAGAAGAAGAACGTCCTGCTGAGCTTCTTGAAGGCGCCGCCCTTCGTCCCCTCGCCGAAGTTCGGGAAGTAGACGGGGCCGCCGACGGTGAAGCCGTAGTTGTTGTAGCGGAACGGGGCGCGCTTCGCCTTGCCGCTGCTGTCGCGGCCGAAGGGCGGGTTGGCGAGCGAGTTGGTCAGGAAGTCGTTGGCGTTCAAACGCTCGTTGCGCACGAACTCGTAGAGCCCGCCGTGGAAGTCGTCCGTCCCAGAGCGCGTGACGATGTTGATCTGGCCGCCGCCCGACCCGCCCGACTCGGCCGGGTAAAGGCTTCGGAGCACGCGGAACTCGCCGATGGAGTCAATGCTCGGGTAGGTCTGGATGGTCAGGTTCGAGCCGCGGTCGGTGATGTCTGCGCCGTCCACGGTGAACGTGTTCTGGCTGCTGCGCGCGCCGTTGACAGAGATGTTGACGGTGTTGGCCTGCCCCGCGGGGTTGGTCGTGCCGACGTAGACCTGATCGGCGAGGTCGTTCGTGACGCCCGGCGCAAGCGTGACGAGCTGGACGAAGTTGCGGTTGTTGACGGAGAGTTCGCGCGCCTGCGCGCCGTTGATGACGGTCGAGACCGAGGGCGTCGTCAGCTCGACCGCGATGGGCGCGGCCTCGACCGTGACGACCTCGCTGATGTCGCCCGCCTGCATCAGGGCGTCCACGGTGCGCCGCTGGCCCACGTCCACCTTGACGCCGGTCTGGACGTACTTCTTGAAACCCGGCGCCTCGACCGACACCTTGTAGCTGCCGGCCGGCAGCGGCGTGACGGTATATTCGCCCTCGTCGCCGGTCGTGACCGTCCGCACGTCAACCTTCTTGCCCTCGTCGGTGACGGTGACCGTCGCGCCCTTGACGACCGCGCCGGTGTTGTCGGTGACCGTGCCGTTGACCGCGCCGGTGGTCTCCTGCGCGGAAACGCTCGCCGACGCGAGCGCGAGCGCGCATGCGACGGCGGCTAGAAATCGCTTAAACATAGTTCCTCCAAAAAAAAGTTCAGGGGGTTGTCCGCCCGCCGAGTTATTTCAGAAACTGAACCTGCCCCCCCACTGCACCCTCCGGGCCGTGTTGGTGACGCTGTCGTTGATGCGCCCGAAGATCGTCGAGGTGATGACGGCCGTCGGGTTGTCGAACGACGGGTGATTGAGCACGTTCTTCACGTCGGCGCGCAGCTCGAAGCTGACGCGCTCGGTGAAGTGGAACTTCTTCGAGAGCGAGGCGTCCCACTGGAAGTACTGCGGCGCGAGGAAGAAGTTGCGGCCGGTGTTGCCGATGGAGCCGGGCGCGGGCGCCGAGAACTGCGCGCGCTGCGACGCGACGAACCAGAAGTTGCGGCCGCTCTCAAGCACGACCTCGCCCATGTTGCGCGTGCACCCGTTGCAGTCGGCCGTTGACTGCACGACGTTGCTGATGGTGTTCAGGCCCGAGTAGACCGTGAACGGGCGGCCCGAGGCCCAGACCACCGTCCCGCTCGTCATCCACCCGCCGAGAAGGTAGTCGAGCGCCTTCGGGATGTCGGCGCCGAACGCGCGCCCCTTGCCGAACGGCAGGTCGTAGGTGTAGGTCGCTTGGAAGACGTGGCGGCGGTCGAAGTCAGACCAAGTGTAGTTCAGGCTGCGGTCGCGCAGGTCGAACGGCGTCGAGGAGGCCGACTGGACGGAGCCGGTCGAGACGGTCGAGAGCGACGGATCCCAAGAGCGGTTGTCCTTCGACTTCGAGAGCGTGTAGGCGAGCTGGTAGCCGAGCCCCGAGTTGATGCGCCGACGCAGTATGAGTTGCAGGCCGTGGTACATCGAGTAGTCGCTGCTGTCGAAGACGTTCAGCCCGCCCGTGAACTGCGGGTAGGGCTGGAACAGGAACGGCAGCCCGTTGATGTCTAGCAGGCGCTGGTTGAGCTGCGCGTTGGTGCAGATGCCCGCGGTCACGTCGGCCGACTGGCAGGTGCGCTGCGAGACGGCGAGGGCGAGCGTGGCGGCGCTGCCCTGCGTGAGCGCCGTCGTGTTCAGCGCGCGGAAGCGCGTCGTGCCCGCGTTGTTCGCGGCGTTGCCCGACATGATGCGGTTAATGAGCGGGCTGTTGTAGGTCGAGTCGGCGCGGACGCGGTTGAAGGCTTCGAGGAAGTTGCTCTCGGCCACTCCGGGGACGGCGGCGAAGACGTTAACCTGATTTACGTTGTAGCCGCCGAGCAGGTGTACGGCGTGCTTGCCGATGTAGTTGACCTCGATGACGTTCTTCGCCACCTCGCGCTGGAAGCCCACAGACCACTCGTGCACCTGCGGGAACTGAAGGTCGGGGTCTATGACGCTGATCGAGTTGGTGCTGAAGGGGCCGGGCTGGCGAAGCGCCGACGGCGTGCTGGCCGGGGCGAGCGCGGCGATGACCGGCGCGAGGTTGCGGTAGAGCCCGCCGGCCTGCCCGAAGTTCGAGTTGGTCGCGGCGGCCGTGTTGCCCGGCGTGCTCTGGAAGATCGAGGAGCCGAAGAGGAACGTGGCGATGCGGTCGGACGCGATGCGGTAGTTGCCGCGGATCGAAGTCTTGCCCGTCTTGAACGGATCCCACGCGAAGCCGACCGACGGCAGGAACTTGCTGTAGTCGTTGTCAAACAGGTCGCCCTCGACCCACTTCAGAGTGTTCGACGGCGCCGCGCCGAGCTTCACCGGCTGGTCTGGGACGAGGATGGGTCGGTTGCTGACCGACGGGTGGAGCTTTGCCTCCCAGCGAAGGCCGAGGTCGAAGACGAGGTTCGAGCGAGCGCGCCAGTTGTCCTGAAAGTAGAAGTCGAGCTCGGGGTAGTGCGCCTCGTTGATCCAGCGCGTGTCGGCCGGCGCGAAGGCGTTCGGGTTCGAGGGGTCGGAGACGAAAGCCTGCGAGACGCTCCCGACACGGCCGAGCAGGTCAACAATCGTGTTCTGAAGTCGCGTCAGGTCGGTGGCGTTGATGCTGGTCGAGCCGGAGGCCGGCAGGCTGAAGCCGGTGAAGCCGGCCGTGCCGCTCAGGGTCACGATGGGCTCGATGGCCGAGCCGGCGACCGACGAGCGGTCGTCGGTGTGGTGGCTGAAGCGCAGGTTGAAGCCGCCCTTGAACGTGTGCGACTCGTGGACGTACGTCAGGTTGTCAATGTACTGGAGCGTGGTCACGCCGCGCGCGTTGTAGGAGAAGTTGGTGTTCGGCGTCGCGACGTTGATGAACGAGAACGGGAGGCTCGGGTCGGGGTTCGGCGTCTCGAAGTTGAAGAAGAACTTGCTGACGCCGAAGATGAACTCGTTGGTCGTCACTGCGGTCGGCGACCAGCGCCAGTTGACGGCGAGGTTCTTCGGCGTGCGGAACGTGTCCACGAAGTTCGGCGAGCCGGGGAAGATGGGGCGGCCGCCGTTGGCCGAGTCGCCGAAGCTGTTCTGTGAGCCCTGCGCGTAGCGGACGTAGAGCAGGCTGTTCGACGTGAGGTTGAAGTCGAGCTTGGTGACGAAGTCGTACTGCTTCTCGTGCTGCGGCGAGGCGAAGTTGAAGCCGGCCGTGTTCAGGCCGTCGCCGGCCGTGAAGTTGTTAGGCGCCGGCATCGAGTTGATTATCCCCGAGAGCGTCGGGTCGAGCCCCGTCCCCGTGGGGTTCGTCGCGATGTTGTAGCTGGCGATGCAGGGCGAGTTCGTCGGCGGCGTCCCCGTGCAGTTGGGGAGCGTCGGGTTGCCCGAGGCGTCCACGGCGGCCGTCGAGGTGCCGGCCGGCGCGTTGGCGCGGCCGACCACGTAGCGGAAGAGGCCGGCGCGCGCCGAGGGCGTGTAGACCGTGCGCGTCACGAGCGCCGTGTCGTATGCGCGCAGCAGTTGCAGGTTCGTGAAGAAGAACGCGCGGTCGCGCAGCCAACGCCAACCCCCGCCGCCGATGCCGAAGTTGGGGAGCGGCCCGCCGAGGCTGCCGCCGAAGATGTGCTGGACGAACTGGTCTTTCGGCAGGCCCGCGATGGTGACGGGGTAGCTCTTGGCGTCGAAGCGCGGCGTGCGGTAGTACTCGAAGGCCGAGCCGTGGAACTCGTTCGTCCCCGAGCGCGTGACGAGCGTGACCTGCGCGCCGGAGCTGCGGCCCAGTTCGGCCGTGAAGTTGCTCGTGACGACCTGAAACTCGGCGATGGAGTCGGGGTTGGGCCGGAGCGGCGTGAAGTTCGAGCCGCCGGCCGTGGACTCGTTGATGTCTATGCCGTCGAGCGTGAAGTTGAAGGCGCGGTCGCGCGAGCCGTTGACGTTGACGGCGCCGCCCGTGTTGCCGCCGAAGACGACGCCCGGCTGGAAGTTCAAAAGGTCGAGCGGGTTCCGCCCGCGCGTCCCGACGATGGGCAGGTTCTCAAGCGTCCGCTGCTCGATGACGCTGCCGATGTTGCCCGAGGTGCTGGTCTGCACCTGCTCGGCGGCCGACGTGACCGTCACGGTCTCTGCCACCGAGCCGGCTTCGAGCGTGACGTTGACCGTCGTCGGCTGGTTGATGTTGACCGGGTTGCGGGTGGCGATGAACTTCTTAAACCCCTGCTTCTCGACGCTCACGCTGTAGGTGCCGACCTGCACGAGGTCGAAGACGTAGGTGCCGGTCGAGGTGGTCTGCGTCGTGATTGCGACGTTGGTCGCCTCGTTCGTCAGCGTGACGGTCGCGCCTTCGACGACCGCGCCGCTGGCGTCCTGCACGACGCCGGTCACGCGCGAGGCCGTCCCTTGGGCGCGCGCGGCGCCGGCCGAGATTAAAGACAGGGTCAGGAGGAGCGTCAGGGCGAGCGGGCTAAGTTTTTTCATAGTGGGAGACTCCGGTCTCAAAAAAGTTTGGGGGTTTTCCTTTCAACTCGCGCAGGGCGGTGCGGCAGCTTGCCCGGCCGGCGCGCGCCGGGCGGCCGAGCGGGCAGCGAACGCGACCCGACCCTGTCGTTTCGTCAAACAGTCCGTGCATGAAAAGGAATGAAGAAAACTTTCGACCCGCTTGCGCTTAAAGGTCGCGGGAACATGCGCCCGCGCCCGGGGCGCGTGTCCTCGCGCAGGGCTTGTGCCTGATGAAGGCGGAATGGACGGACAGGCCCCGCGTGCGAACTAGCGGCGTATTCTAATGAACGCGGCCTGAATAAGCAAAGCTAAAAGATTTTATCAGTAAAATAAGGAATCATTTTGGATAAATAGCTTGACGGATTCGGGCGACCGTTCAATACTCTCCGTCCATATTTCGGTGGTGGCGGCGCGCGCCGTTCAGTTCCGGCGGCGCCGAAGGGGCCGGACGAAGCCGTCCATAAGTACAAACCCGCATTCGTCTACTTTCAAGCTTAACTTGGGGCGCAGCCCCGTTCAGGCGGTTTCTTCGCCCCCGGCCCCTAAACCAAAGGAGTACCACCATGGCGCAGTCCCTTCGTGCTTTCACCTGCCTGCTCGCCCTCGTCCTGTGCGCGGCCGTCGCCGCGACGGCGCAGACCAGCACCTCGCGCATCACCGGCACCGTGCTCGACTCGACCGGCGCGGTCGTGCCCGGCGCCTCCGTCACGGCGCTCAACGAGGCCACGGGCGTCGCGCAGACGCAGGCCACCACCGACGCCGGGCTCTACTCGTTCGCGTCGCTCCCCGTCGGCGTCTACACCATCACGGTCGAGAAGACCGGCTTCAAGACCTCGAAGCTCACGGGGAACGAGCTTCTGGTCAACACGCCGCTCACCGTTGACGTGACGCTCTTGGCCGGCGAGGTCTCGGAGGTCGTCACCGTGCAGGCGGGCGCCGAGCAGTTGCAGACGGCCAACGCCACCATCGGCAACGTCGTCGAGCACAAGGCCATCGAGCAGCTCCCCTTGAACGGCCGCAACCCGCTCAACCTCATCGCCTACGAGCCGGGCGTCGTGCAGCGCTCGCAGGGCGGGGTGGGGTCGGGCGTCTCGGTCAACGGCTCGCGCGACCGCGCCTTCAACGTCACCATAGACGGCATTGACGCCAACGAGTCTTCGGCCCCGAACCCCACGTCGAACCTCTACCGCCTGACGCCCGACAGCGTGCAGGAGTACAAGGTGACGACCAACAACGCCACGGCCGAGGAGGGGCGCAACTCGGGCGCCTCGATCTCGGTCGCCACGCGGTCGGGGACGAACGACTTCCACGGCAACGTCTTCTACTTCCTGCGCAACGACAAGCTCAACGCCAACGACTTCTTCTCCAACGCGCAGGGCGTCGAGCGGCACAAGGTCAAGCTCGACCAGCCGGGCTTCGACATCAGCGGCCCCATCCGCAAGAACAAGACCTTCTTCTTCGGCAGCTACCAGCGCACCAAGGTTGACTTCTCCACCCCCATCGCCGAGACCTTCGGCATCCCCATCGTCTACACGCCCGCCGCGCTCGGCGGCAACTTCCGCTACTTCCGCGCCGACCCGACCTGCAACGCGACGACCGGCGCGGGCAACTGCTTCCGCATCGGCTCGACCGTCATCACGCAGAACAACCTCCTGCTCGTGAACCCGACCACGGGCGCGCTCGCCGCGGGCGTGCGCGAGTGCGCGAGCGCCAGCGACCTCAACTGCGTCGCCACCTACGGCTTCTCCACGGCGGCGAACAACACGCGCGCCATCCCGGCGGACACGGCGATGTCCGCCCTCTTCCGTTCGTTCCCCGCCCCGAACCGCTACGACTGCGGCGACGGGCTCAACACGGCCTGCTACGTCTGGGATCCGCCGACCTCGCACAAGGGGCCGGCCTACAACGTCCGCGTTGACCACAACATCACGCAGACCCAGAACGTCTTCGTGCGCTACCTCCAAGCCAAGTACGACACGCTCGGCGGCGATCCTTTGAACGCGCGCCCGGTCGTCTTCCCCGGCTTCCCGCCGCAGGGCGAAGTCTTCCGCGACACGAAGAACCTCGCCATCGGCCACCGCTGGGCCATCTCGGCGCGCCTCGTCAACGAGTTGACCGCAGGCTTCGGCCGCTTCAACTTCCTCTTCACGCAGGGCGAAGCCAACCCCTCCTTCCCCGACGTCAACCCGTTCACCTTCTTCGCCGTCTCGAACCCGTACCTCAACACGCCGCGCACGCAGCGCGCCGTGACGGTGCCGCAGATTCTCGACAACCTGCACATCACGCGCGGCGCGCACCAGATAAGCACCGGCTTCAACTTCCGCTTCTACCGCCACGCCGACCGGCGCGGCCAGCCGGGCGGCGTCAACGTCACGCCCCTGCTCTCGTTCGACGCCGCCATCCGCAGCCCGACGACCTCCGGCTTCGTCCTGCCCGCGACGGCCAACAGCACGCGCGCCGGCATCAACGCCAACGACGCGACGCGCCTCCAGAACTACATCAACGAGCTGGCCGGCCTGCCCTCGCGCCTCAGTCAGGCGTTCATCGGCAACCTGAACGAGGACGCCTTCCTGCCGTTCCAGTCGGGCGGCGTCGTCTCGCTTCAGGCCATCACGACCAAGCTCAACCAGTACAACTTCTACGCGCAGGACGAGTACAAGTGGCGGCCGAACGTCACCATCAACTACGGCCTGCGCTGGGAGCTGAACCCGCCGGCCGACACGCCCGGCTACACCTTCGTTCCGACGACGCCCATCGCGGGCACGCCCGGCCCCGCCAACCCGCAGGTCAACGCCCCCGGCCCCGTCACCTTCGCCAAGTCTGACAAGTGGTGGGAGCGTTCGAACGCGGGCGCCTTCGGGCCGCGCCTCGGCGTCGCGTGGTCGCCCGAGTACAAGGGCGGCTTCTTCCACACGCTCTTCGGCGACGGCGGGCGCAGCGTCGTCCGCGTCGGCTACGGGCTGGCGTTCGACCCGGTCTCTTCGTTTCAGGTGACGGCCGTCGCGGGCAGCGTCCCCGGCTTGAGGACGAGCTGCTCCTCGACCGTGGGCGGCACGACGACCGCCGGCTGCGCGGCCGTGCCGACGACGACCATCGCCGGCGGCTTCCCGCTGGCGCTCTCGCCGCCTTCTATAAAGCCCTCTTCATTCCTGACGCCGCCGCTGCTCCTGAACAGCAACGCGCCCTCGATCACGACGTTCGCGCCCGACCTGAAGCTGCCGAGCGTCCACCAGTGGAACCTCAGCTTCCAGCGCGAGCTGCCCGGCGGCTTCGTCGCGCAGGCGGCCTACATCGGCCGGCGTGGCCTGCGTTTGCAGATGGCCTACGACATCAACCAGATTGACGCGGCGCCGATTCTGCCGTCGTTCCTCGTCATGCAGAACAACGCGGCGCTCGGCTGCACGGCCGCGGGGACGGGCTGCCCTTCGGGCGTGACCGGCGCGCAGCCCGCGCTCTTCAACCAGCTCGTCGCGGCCTTCCAAGCCACGGGGCAGACGCAGAGCGCGGCGCAGACCTCCGCGGCCAGCTTCCTTAACTCCAGCACCGTGGCGGGCCAGCTCGCCACGAACGCGGCGGGCGCCTTCGCCGAGCGCATCGAGAACAACGTGCTAGGCTTGAGGCTCAGGCCCAACCAGCAGTTCAGCCGCATCACCTACATAGACAACAGCGGCAGCTCCGTCTACCACGGCGCGCAGTTCACGCTCCGCCGCCGCTTCTCTTCGGGGCTCGGGCTGAACATGGCCTACACGTTCTCGAAGTCTATGGACAACCAGTCGGTTGACCCGGTCGGGACGAGTTCGGGCGGCGCGCTCTCGACGACGACCTCGCGCGCCATCGCCGACATACACGACCTCAAGAACGAGTGGGCGCCGTCGGACTTCGACCGCACGCACGTCCTGACGTCGGCCGCCGTCTGGGAGCTGCCCGTCGGGCACGGGCGCCACTTCCTTTCGGACGCGCCCGGCGTCGTCAACCACCTGCTCGGCGGCTGGACGGTCAACACCATCTACACCTACATGACGGGCGAGCCGTTCCAAGTCAACAGCAACCAGCGCACGGCCAACGCCGCGCACGTCTCGCGCGCGCTCATCACCGACCCGAACGTCCGCGCGCGCTTGCAGTTCCTGCCGAACGTGCTCGGCCCCGTCGTCTTCGAGAACCAGCAGGGGTTCGCGATACCTCCGCCGGGGTCGAACGGCTCGGGGCGCAACGTCTTCCGCGGCCCGAGCTATTGGAACGTTGACCTCGGCATCGTCAAGGCGTTCAGCATCACGGAGCGCGTGCGCTTCCAGTTCCGCACCGAGCTGTTCAACGCCTTCAACCACCCGAACTTCGACAACCCGCGCTCGGCTTCGGTCGGCTCGCCCTCGCTCGGCTCGTCGCAGTTCGGCCGCACCTGCTGCACCACGGTCGCGCCGCCCACCGCCCAGACCGTCATCCAGACGGGCGAGTCGGCGCGCATCATCCAGTTCGGCTTCAAGCTCCAGTTTTAAAGGCGGCTGAAACCGACACGGCAAAAGGGGCGCTCAACGATTTGAGCGCCCCTTCTATTTTCATCTCACCTCTGTTCACTCAGAGGAGCCGGACGAGGGTCTTGGCGTCAACGCCGTCGGGCACGCCCTCGACGACGCGCACCTCAGAGCCCTGCTGCTCGACGACGACCGCGCCCTCCTTCGTCTTCCAGATTTGGCGCCCGGCCGCCGCGACCTCCGAGGGCTCGACGCCGTAGCGCTTCGTCGTGCGGCGCACGTATGCGTCGAAGAACTCGCGCGCGTCCGCCTCGGTGTCCCAGACGGACTTCTGCGCCACGACCACGTCCGCCTTCGTGGGGCCGACGAAGAGCGCGTAGCGGTCGCCGCCCCAGCCTTCGGCCGCCTTCTTCGACACGTCCGAAGATTGCAGGAACTCGTCGAGCAGAAGGTAGAAGCCCCACTCGCCCTCAACGTCGTCGTCGGCCTTGCGCCAGCCCTTGCCGAGCGAGGAAGAGATGTCGCGCAGTTCGACCTTCACGGGCGCGTCGCCCGCGTCGTACTTGTCGGGGTGGAGAATCTGCTCGGTGGACTGCGGCAGCTTCTTGTAGGCGGCCGAGACCGCGTCCCACCCGCCGCGCTTGTAGACCTGCGCGACCCAAGACATGCCTTGCAGGTACGGGAACAGAAGCGTCTCGCGCATGACGCGCGGCGCCGTCTCGATCTGCTGCGACGAGCCGGCGCCGCCCGCCATCATGGACTTCATGAAGGCGAGCTGGCGCGCGGGGCTGCGCACGACGTACTGCATCATCAGGAACGAGGCGTCGCCCTCGACGAGCGAGTGGGCCGAGAGCTCGGCGTCCGAGTCGTGCTTGGGCCAGTCCTCGAAGCGGCGCAGGTTGAAGTGCTGGTCTTGCAGCGCGTGCGTCAGCTCGTGCGCCATGACCGGCTTCTGGCCGTCGAGGTCTATCCAGTCAGCGAGGTAGAACTCCTGCGTCTTCGGGTCGTAGTAGCCCGCGACCTGCTCGGTCAGAAGCTTGATGATGAAGGGGCGGAGCTGGAAGTCTGCGGGGACGAGGCCGAGCTTTTTGAGCGTCGTCTCGGACGCCTGCATCTCCTCGGGCGTCGCGCTCTCGTTGAGGTTGCGGATGAGCATCTGCTCGATCTCCGTCCTCGACTGCGCGCCGCTGCGCACCTGCCGGAGGATGGGGAGCTTTCGCAGCTCGCTCGTCTCCTTCAAAACCTCGACCGTCGCCTCGCGCACGGCCGCCGTCTTCGGGTTGACGGCCGCGGGCCTCGCCCTCTGCCGCGCCTCGGCGCCCCCGCCCGCGAAGGCCAGCGCGCACGCGAGCGCCCCGAGCAGCAGCCCGGCCGCACAACTCCCCCGAATAATTCTCTTTGACATCACGAACCCTTCGCTTTTATAGTCCGCTGAAAACGGAAGGCCCTCGAACCCCTTTTTAACCGGCGCCCGCGCGCCCGCGACTCGACGACAACACTATGCAGCCTTTGGAGGCAGACGCCCTCTTTGACGACTGGCACGAGACGACGATCCGCGTCCGCTACGCCGAGACCGACCGCATGGGCGTAGTGTACCACGCGAACTACCTCGTCTGGTTCGAGATCGGCCGGACGGAATTCTGCCGCGCGCGCGGCTTCGCCTACAAGGACATGGAGGAGAACGACCGCGCCTTCCTCGTCGTCGCCGAGTCTTACTGCCGCTACAAGGCGCCCGCGCGCTACGACGACGAGCTGGTCGTCCGCACGCACATTACCGAGCTGCGGCGCCGCTCCGTCCGCTTCGGCTACGAGATAATCCACGCCGACGACGGCCGCATCATCGCCGAGGGCGAGACCGGCCACGTCGTCACCGACTCGAACAACCGAGTCATCTCGATGCCCGAGAGCTACCGCCTCGCGCTCAGCTCGCCGCCCCTCGCCGCGCCGCCCGACGCCGAGGGGTAGCAGACGCTTCCGCGAGCGCGGCCGTCTCAGTTCTCCTCTTCCACTTCGGCCTTCTGCGACTCGCCGACCTGAACGAGCGCGCGGCCGTCCCAGCGGTAGCGGGTCGTAATCACGTACTGCGGGCAGCAGAGCCCGACCGACACGCCGTTCATACGCTCCGGCTCGTTCCGCCGCACGCGCAGCAGCCCGCCCTCAAAGGCGACCTCGCGTATGCCGCCGTCGGCGCGGTCGCCGCCCTCGAAAGCCGTTAAGAGCGCGAGCTGCCCGCGCCGCATAGTGAAGACGAAGCCCTTCGAGAAGGCGCCCGTCCCGCCGCCGTTGTAGTAGAGCGTCACGGCGGCCTCTTCGCGGCCGTCGCCGGTCAGGTCGCCGTAGGTGACGCTCACGCGGTCAACTTCGTAGGCGAAATCTATGTCGCCTCGCTCCGTGTAGGTGCCGTGGCCGCGCCTGACCCGAAGCCTCTCGCCGCCGCCCGCGTTGAAGACGAAGTTTCGGAAGTCTATCCGGCGTATGCCGTCCGCCGGCTTCGGGCGACTCTGCGCGGCTGCGCCCACGCACAGCATCGAACCGAGCAAGAGGCGAGCGAGATAAGGCATCAACGGCCCTCCTTCCGGCACGCGCGGCGCGGCCCGCGCCGTTCGGACGACGCCGGGCGCGCTTCCCCTTTAACTTTACATCAAGACTCGTGCGGAAGGGAGAGGCGCGTGATCTCGCGGGCGCGGCCCGTCTCGTCGTCAACGACGAGGAGGGCGGCGCAGATGCGCACGTCGCCCGTGGAGTGTTCGGCGCGGGGCGCGGCGGGGTTGCGGAAGCGAGCGATGACCGCCTCCCTTTCCATGCCGATGCAGCCGTCGTAGCTGCCGGTCATGCCGAGGTCTGTGATGAAGGCAGTGCCCCCGGGGAGTACACGCTCGTCGGCGGTCTGGACGTGCGTGTGAGTGCCGACGACGGCCGAGACGCGCCCGTCCAAGTGCCATCCCATCGCCGCCTTCTCCGAAGTCGCCTCGGCGTGCATGTCCACGAGCCGCACCTTTACAGAGTCGTCGAGGCGCGAGAGGGCTTCGTCCGCTGCGGCGAAGGGGCAGTCGTGCGTCGGCGGCATGTAGACGCGCCCCATCAGGTTGAGGACGGCGACGCGCGCGCCGCGCACCTCTCCCGTCCAGAGCCCGCTGCCGGGCGTGCCCGCGGGGTAGTTGGCGGGACGCAGCAGGCGCGGCTGGCGCGCGATGTAGGCGGCGGCGTCGCGCTTGTCGAAGATGTGGTTGCCGGAGGTCATCACGTCAACGCCCGCGGCGAAAAGCTGCTCGGCCATCTGCGGCGTGACCGAGTAGCCGCCCGCGAGGTTCTCGGCGTTCATCACGACCAAGTCCAGCGCGTGCTGCTCGCGCAAATCCCTGACGCGCTCAAGCACCGCCACGCGCCCGGGGCGCGCCACCACGTCTCCGATCATCAGCACTCGCATAGGCTCAAAAGCAGTGAATGGTGAATGGTAAATGGTGAATGGAAGAAAACCGCTTCAACCATTCACCATTTACCATTCACCATTCACTAAAAAGAAGGGCCGAGGGGGAACCGCGGCGGCCGCTCCGAAGTCGTAATTGAACCTGCGTTAACAGGTGGGTGACCTAACCTTGCGGTCGAAGCCGCCGCCTCCGGCACATCCCTATCAGTGAGGGATTGCACTGGCGGACGGCATCGGTCTCCCTAATTCACGACATAGGCTCAACCATTGTAAATCGGTGGCGAACCCCACAGAACCGAATCCCTCAACCTGCCGAGATACTAGCACAGACGCCGCGCGCCGTTTCAGAAATCGAGCCGGAAAATTTCGCCCCGCTCGCTTGACAAAGCGAGCGGGGTCGAGAGCAGGCTGAGACGAACGCCGTGCGGCGTGAGGGGCTTTGTTCTTCCCTCTTCAGCCGACGCGCACCAGCCGTTCGCCCCTCCATTCCAAGCCGGGCGCGGCGTCAGCGAGGTCGCGCATGAAGGCCGTCTTGTCCTCCGGCGAGACGTAGAGCGTGCGCTCGGCGCCGCCCTTCAGGTAGTCAACCCGCAGCCGGTCGAGCGACCACGTCGGAGCGCTCGCCGGGTTGCGCGACGGCGCGACCTCCTGTATCGAGGCGAGCGGCACGCGCCAGCTCAGCACGCCCGAACGCGCCACAAGCTCTTCGCCCGCGATCTCGTAGTTGAGCGGGAAGGTCGTGACCAGTACGGCCGCGAAGGCCGCTACGCCGGCGCGCACGAGCGGCCAGCCGAGCCGCGGGTCGCCCGCGCGCGCCAGCACGTTGAAGAGCCCGACGGCCGACACCCCGAGCACGGAGCCCCAGACGAGTCCGACGAGCCACCAGTCTTTCTTCGAGCGGTAGACCATCCGGATTGACTCTCCGCACTTTGATACGGGAGGCGCGGGCGCGGGGTTCGTAAAGGGGCGCCGTGCGGCGCGCGTTTCAGGAGATGGTGATGGAGGGGGCGGCCTGCTCGATGGCGTTGCGCGTCTTGAGCACGCGGTCGAGCATCTCGGCGCACTCGGCGCTGCGCGCGGCGAGCTGCTGGTCGGTCTGCTCGTGGAGGCGCTTGAGGCGGTGCAGCTCGTCGGCGATGTGGAGCGCGGCGAGGATGGCGACCTTCAAAGAGTCCACGGTGAGCGTGCCCGAGGAGATTTCGCGCATCCGCCGGTCAACGAACTCGGCGAGGCCGATGACGTACTCGCTGTCGCCGTCGGAGCGGATGTTGTAGGTCTGGTTGTAGATTTCGACCCGGATGGTGGGCGTGCCTTCCGCCGGGTTCTTGATGGCGCTCATCGCGTTCTACTCCGTACTAGCGGCGCATGACCTCGGCCGCCTCCGGGTCGAGAACGGCGATGGCGTCGAGCATCGCCTCGACCTTCGTGCGGATCGTGTCGCGCTCCGAGAGCAGGCGCTCGACCTGTGTTTCGAGCCTGTCCTTCTCGTCCAAGAGCGTCCCCAACTCGCGCCTCACGGTGGCGAGTTCGCGCTCCAGCGCTTCCTTCTCCTGCCGGAGCGTCTTCGTCAACTCGATGGTGCGGTAAATTTTGTCTTCGAGGTGAGAGAACTTTTCCAGTCCGGTCAATCCGACCATCTTCATTCTCCGTGCGGCAGCGGCCTCGAACTGCCGAGCGATTATGCGACTTCGCGCCCGCGAGCGCAAGAGTTAAAAGTAGAGGTTAGAGGTTAGAGGTCAGAGGTTAGTTTTTTCACTCTCCGTGACGCGCCCGACTGAGGCCGGAAGCGCCGCCCTTCGTCTTTCACTAACCTCTGACCTCTAACCTCTAACCTCTGAGTTGAGCGCCGAAGCCCTCTTCGAGCGCGGCGACGACGCGCGCGTGCATCGCGTCAACCTCCTCGTCGCGGAGCGTCCGGTCGTCGGCGCGGTACTCGACGCGCAGCGTCAGCGAGCGCTTCCCTTCCGGCAGGCTCGCGCCCTCGTACACGTCCACGAGCGAGACGCCGCGGCACTCCCCGATCCCGAGCGCGAGTACGGCGCGGCGCATCTCGCCGTAGGTAACGCGGCGGTCTGCGACGAGCGACACGTCGCGCACGACCGAGGGGAAGCGCGGCAAAGGCGTGTAGCGCGCCGGCCGCTCGCCCGACGCGAGCAGCGCGCCCAAGTGAACCTCGGCGACGTAGACCGGCTGGCGGAACTTGTAGACGGCGGCCAGCTCTTCCGAGAGGCGGCCGAGCGTGCCGACCTCTTCGCCGTTCAGAAGCACGCGGCCCGCCTGCCCCTCGCGTAGGTGCTTGACGGACGCGGGCGCGAACTCAAGCTCGGCGACGCGCATCGCGTCGGCCGCGGCTTCGAGCCCGCCCTTCAGATCGAAGAAGTCTGCGGGGCGGCCCGCGGCGCGTCCTTCCTCAAGCGCCTCGCCGGTGACGACGAGCGCGAACGCCTCGACCTCGTTGGGGCGCCCGCCGCCCTCGGTGTCGGAGGCGAAGACGCGCCCCGTCTCGAAGAGGCGCACGTCGCGCGTGCCGTGGTTGAAGTTGTGTCGGACAGCTTCGAGCAGGCCCGGCAGCAGCGTCGGGCGCATCAGCCGCGCGCCCTCAATGATGGGATTCTTCAGGCGGACGAAAGCGCCCTCGCCTTCCACCTTCTGAAGACCGGGCAGCAGCTCGAAGCGGCTCGCGCCCGTCTCGTCCGAAGCAGTGGCCTCGTCAATGAAGCTGATGCTGACGGCCTCGTCGAAGCCCGCAGCCGTCAAGACCTGCCGCGCCGCGCGACGCCGCCTGTCGCCCAAGAGATACTCGCCCGTCACGGGCGAAGGCGGCAGCGCCTCGCCTATCTTTTCGTAGCCGTGGATGCGCGCGACCTCTTCGACCAAGTCCTCTTCGATGGAAACATCCGTCCGCCACGTCGGCACGCCGAAGGAGAGCTTCCCCGTCGCGTGGCCGTCGGCGGCGGGCTCGAAGCCGAGCGACTTGAGTATGCGCAGGCTCTCTTCCGCGGGCACGCTCAGGCCGGTCAACTCTTCGACGCGCCGCGCGCGCAGGTTGACCGTGGGCGGCTCGATTCGGTTCGGGTAGACGTCAACCGCGTCCTCGGTCGCCGTGCCGCCCGCCAGCTCGCAGATGAGCGCGACGCAGCGATCCTGCGCGCGGCGCACGCCCTCGTAGTCAACGCCGCGCTCGAAGCGGTAGGAAGCCTCGGTCGAAAGCCCGAGCGCCTTCGACGTGCGGCGAACCGACTGCGGGTTGAAGTAGGCGCTCTCGACTAGCACGTCCACCGTCGCGTCGGAAATCTCGGTCTCCTCGCCGCCCATCACGCCCGCGACGGCGACGGCGCGCGAGGCGTCGGCGATGACGAGCATCTGCCCGTCGAGGTCGCGCTCGACGCCGTCGAGCGTCTTTATCTTCTCGCCCGCGCGCGCGCGGCGGACGACGATGCGGTGCTCGGCGAGCTTCGAGAGGTCGAAGGCGTGGAGGGGCTGTCCCAACTCGTGCATCACGAAGTTCGTGATGTCGGCGACGTTGTTAATCGGCCGCTGGCCGATGGCCTGCAACCGTTTGACGAGCCACTCCGGCGACGGCTTTATCTTCACGCCGCGCACGACGCGCGCCGCGTATCGCGGGCACAGGTCAATGTCCTCTATCTCGACGTGCGTGAACTCTTCGGCGCGGCCGTCAACGCTCTTAGCATTCACGTCCGGCAGTCTCACAGTCCCGCCGGTCAGCGCCGCGGCCTCGCGCGCGATGCCGACGTGCGAGAGGCAGTCGGGCCGGTTCGAAGTGAGGTCGAACTCCAACACGAAGTCGTCGCCCGCCTCCTTCACCGCGTCCACCGCGAGCCCGGCCATCGTCAGGCGCTCCGCCAGCTCGCGCGGCGGGAGCTGCACGTCCGTCAGTTCACGGAGCCAGTTGTAACTGATGTCCATAGTCTAGAACTGCTCAAGGAAGCGCACGTCGTTCTCGAAGAGGAGGCGTATGTCGTCGAGCTCGTACATCAGGCCGCACATGCGGTCTATGCCGAGGCCGAAGGCGAAGCCGGAGAACTCTTCGGGGTCTATCTGGACGGCGCGCAGAACGTTCGGGTGAACCATGCCGGAGCCGCCGAGCTCGATCCAGCCGGAGCCCTTGCAGAGTCGGCAGCCCGCGCCCCCGCACTTGAAGCAGGAGTAGTCGGCCTCCATGCTCGGCTCTGTGAACGGGAAGTAGGAGGGGCGGAAGCGCGTCCGCGTCTCGGCGCCGAAGAGGCGGCGGACGAACTCGGAGAGCGTGCCCTTCAAGTGTCCCATCGTGATGCCGCGGTCTACGAGCAGCCCTTCGACCTGAAAGAACATCGGGTTGTGCGTCGCGTCGGGCGTGTCGCGCCGGAAGACTCGGCCCGGGGCCACGACGCGCAGGGGCGGGCGACGACGCTGCATCGCGTGAATCTGCACGGTCGAAGTCTGCGAGCGAAGGCTCAGCCCGTCGGTCGTGTAGAACGTGTCCTGCGGCGAGCGCGCCGGGTGCAGCTCCGGGATGTTGAGCGCTGTGAAGTTGTAAAAGTCGGTCTCGACTTCGGGGCCGTCCTCTACAGCGTAGCCCATCGAGACGAACACGTCCTCGATGCGCTGGCGGAGCTGCGTAATCGGGTGCAGGTGTCCGCGCCGCGGCCGACGCCCGGGCAGCGTCACGTCCACGCGCTCGCGCTCGGTTTTGAGCAGGCTGATGCGGCCGACGAGCGCGACGCCAACGTCGCCGAGCGCGCCGCGTATGTCCTTGTCGAGCTGCTGGACGAGCTGCCCGAAGCGGGCGCGCTCCTCCGCGGGCACGCGGCCCACCAGCTTCATCAGCTGGGACGTGGCGCTCTTCTTCGACGTGTGGCGCGTCGTCAGTTCCTTCGCGTCGCGCAGTTGCGTCTCGGCCTCGTCAAGCGAGAGCCCTTCCGTCCCTTCGTACGCGCGAAAGCGAGCGAAGCGTTCGAACTCTCGCTCGAACGCTTCGCGCACGGACGCGACCTGTGCGTCGTAGTCAACCGCTTCGGAACTCATCTGAGAGTCCTCTCATCAGTGGTCTCTTCTACTTCAGGCCGCGGGCTGCGGCCTGTTCTCAATCGCGGTGCGCGCCTGCCCGGCGAGCGCCGCGAAGGCGTCGGGCGAGTTGGCGGCGAGGTCTGCGAGCGCCTTGCGGTCGAGCTCGATGCCCGCGAGCGAGAGGCCGTGCATGAACTGCGAGTAGTTCAAGCCGTTGACGCGCGCGGCGGCGCCGATGCGGACGATCCAGAGGCTGCGGAAGTCGCGCTTCTTCAGCTTGCGCCCCGTGTAGGCGAACTTCAGCCCGCGCTCGACCGACTCCTTCGCCGAGCGGTAGAGCTTCGACTTGGTGCCGCGGTAGCCTTTCGCCAGATCAAGTATCTTCTTGCGCTTCTCGGTGCGCTTGTTACCACGTTTTGCCCTAGGCATGACTCAAAACCTCCAATGCAAGTAGACAGTAGTCAGTAGACAGTAGTCAGTAGAAGAACCATCGCGCCCAGTCGTCAGCTCAAAACCTGCTGGCTACTGACTACTGTCTACTGACTACTCCGTCTTAGCTTCGCCCGTAGGGCAGCATGCGCTCGATGCGCACCTCGTCGGCCTCGGAAACGAGCACGTCAATGTCGAGCGCGCGCTTCCGCTTGGCCGTCTTCTTCGTCAGGATGTGGCGCGCGTGCGAATGGCCGCGCTTGACCTTGCCCGACGCGGTCGTGCGGAAACGCTTCGCCGCGCCCTTGTGTGTCTTAAGTTTCGGCATGACAACCTCCGGTTGAGCTGTTGGCTATTAGCTGTTAGCTGCTAGCTCTTTGCTCTTATTGATAAAAGACAAACTTAACTGCTCCGCGCCCTCGGCGCGGTAATAAAACTGAAAGCTAAAAGCTAACAGCTAATAGCCGACAGCTACGATGTCACCATCCCGCCGGTGCCGGGCGGGACGGGCGGGCCTTGTTTGACGCCGCCGTCCTGTTTCGCCTCCTGCTGCTTGGGCGACTTGTGCCGCCGCGGCGCGAAGACGAGGAACATCTGGTTGCCCTCCATGCGGGGGCGCTGCTCGACCTCGCCGACCTCGGCCAAGTCCTGTTCGAGGCGCTGAAGCAGCTCGGCGCCCAGCTCGCGGTGCGTAATCTCTCGGCCGCGGAAGAAGATGGTGGCCTTGACCTTGTCGCCGTCGCCGAGCCAGTCGCGCGCGTGCTTCATCTTGAAGTTGTAGTCGTGGTCGTCGGTGCCGGGCCGGAACTTGACCTCCTTGACCGTGATGACCACCTGCTTCTTCTTGGCCTCGCTCGCCTTCTTCTTCTGCTCGTAGGTGAACTTGCCGTAGTCAATGATGCGGCAGACGGGCGGATCGGCCGTCGCCGCGACCTCGACTAAATCAAGCCCCTGCGAGCGCGCGAGCTGCACGGCCTCGCGCGTGTTCATGATGCCGAGCTGGTCGCCGTTCTCCGCGATGACGCGCACCTGCGGGACGCGTATCCGGTCGTTGATGCGCGTGGCGGGGGCGCGGCGGTTGTCCGGGCGCTGCCCGCGGCCTCGAAATGAAGGAATACCTACACCTCCTAAGTTGGAAGTTAGAGGTCGGAGGTCGGAGGTTAGCAGGGGCCTTGTCTTCTACTAACCTCTAACCTCTAACCTCCGACCTCTGTTTCCAAACTCAGAGAGCGCGTGCGGACGAGGCGCACGGCCAACTCCCTGAACTCTTCGAGCGACATCGCGCCGATGTCGCCCCGCGAGCGCTCGCGGACGGCGACCTTGCACTCTTCCATCTCGCGGTCGCCGCAGACGAGCATGAAAGGAATTTTTTGCAACTGCGCGTTGCGAATCTTCGCGCCGATCTTGTCGCCGCGCACGTTCGTCTCGACCCGCAGGCCGGCCTCGCGCAAGGTGCGCGCGACCTGCTCGGCGTAGTCGTTGACGCGGTCTGTGATGGGGAGCACCGCCACCTGCACCGGCGCGAGCCACATCGGAAACGCGCCCGTGTACTGCTCAATCAGGATGCCGAAGAAACGCTCAATCGAGCCGAACAGAGCGCGATGCACCATCACGGGTTGGTGCGCCTTGTTGTCCTCGCCGATGTATTCGAGGCCGAACCGTTCCGGCAGGTTGAAGTCCCACTGGACGGTGCCCAACTGCCAGAGGCGCCCGATGGCGTCCTCGATTTTTAAATCAATCTTCGGGCCGTAGAAGGCGGCCTCGCCCTCGATGCGCTCGTACGAGATGCCGCGCGAGTCGAGCGCCGCGGCGAGTTGGCCTTCGGCGTACGCCCAGTCTCCGTCCGTCCCGAGCCACTGCTTGGAGGTGTCGCTCCCCTTCACCGAAAGCTCGAACTTCACCTTCTCGAAGCCGAACGTGCGGAAGACTTCGGTGACGAAGTCGAGGCAGTCGTCTATCTCCCGCGGCACCTGCTCGGGCGTGCAGAAGAGGTGCGCGTCGTCCACTGTGAAGCCGCGCACGCGCATCAGGCCGTGGAGTGTCCCCGACAGCTCGGCGCGGTAGACCGTGCCCATCTCGGCGTAGCGCTGCGGCAGGTCGCGGTACGAGCGCTGCTGCGAGCGGTAGATGCCGATGTGGAACGGGCAGTTCATCGGCTTGATGCGGAACTCCACGTCTTCGAGCTTGGTCGGCGAGAACATCGAGTCGCCGTAAGATTGGTCGTGCCCGCTCGTCACCCACAGGTCGCGCTTGGCGATGTGCGGCGTGTAGACGAAGGTGTAGCCGCGCCGGTTCAGCTCCTCGTAGAGGTAGTCTTCCATCGCCTTGCGTATGACGGCGCCCTTCGGGTGCCAGAAGACGAGGCCGGCGCCGTACGCGTCCTGTATGGAGAAGAGGTCAAGCTCTTTGCCGAGGCGACGGTGGTCGCGCTTCTCTGCCTCCTCGCGCTGCCTGACCCACGCGTCGAGTTCTTCCTGAGTCGCGAAGGCCGTCCCGTAGATGCGCTGCATCTGCTCGCGCTCGGCGTCGCCCTTCCAGTAGGCGCCCGAGAGCGAGAGCAGCTTGAACGCCTTCAACTTGTTCGTGTTCGGCACGTGCGGGCCGAGGCAGAAGTCTATGAAGGGCGAGCCGTCTATGTAGTAGACGCTCACCACGTCGCCGGCCTTCTCTTCAATCAGCTCGCACTTCAGCGGCTCCTCGCGCTCGCCGAAGACGCGCAGGGCGTCGGCCTTCGGAATCTCGTCGCGGCGGTATGCGAGATTCTTCTTCGCGAGCTCGCGCATCCGCTTCTCGATGACGGGCAGGTCTTCTTCCGTCAGCATCCGCGGCGCGATGATGTCGTAGAAGAAGCCGTAGCGCGGGTCTTCCAGAAGCGCCGGGCCGATGCCGAGCTTGGTGCCGGGGAAGAGGTCGAGCACGGCCGCGGCCAGAAGGTGCGCGGTCGAGTGGCGGATAACGTCCAAGCCTTCGAGCGTGCCGGGCAGGACGGGCTCGACGCGGACGGACTCGCCGTTGGTCGTCGCCGCGTCTTCGAGCTTCCTAGAAAGGTCTACTTCGCGCCCGTTGACCTTGGCGGCGAGCGCCTGCTTCGCGGCGTCGCGGTCGGCGGCCTTCAGCGCCTCGGCCACGGTCGCGCCCGCCGGCACCTGCGCCGAACGCCCGCCCTCAAGCTGTACGTTTATCTCGCTCATCGCTTAACAACCCCTTTCCGCTCCGGCCGGAGCTTCGGATAAAGACCCGAGCGGCCTGCCGGGCCGGCTCAAGGTCACGCGGGCAAAAAGCCCTGCGCGCCGGCGCCCGGCTGCGCGGAGAAGGGTGAAACTAAATGTGTCGTCCCCGTTAGGGATTGACTAACCAGATCGGATTCGACAGAAGCGCCCTCGCCGCGCGGCCTTTGACCCGTGTGGCGGGCCGGCCAGCGTCAACTAAAATCGAAACGTAGTTCGCGTTCGCGTCAACATCGTTCCGGGCAAGGGACTTACGGGGCTCCCTGTCGAAAATTTGAATGGTAGGCACGCGCGGATTTTGGACGCCGAACCTACCGCTTCAGGTATTCAGATGCGCTATGTATCGCGCTGGACTGTCCCTGAAGTCGTAGACATTAACTAAAGTGGGCGGAGAAGTCAATTTCACGCGGCAGAAACTAAAAGATTCTCACTTCGCTCTGCTCACTTGCTATATTTCCAACATGCGAAGACGAATGTATAGCGATAAACAGTTTCTAGATGCAGTCAGGCAGTCCAAGTCGTGGGCTGAAGTTTTACGTCGGTTAGGGTTAAAAATAGGCGGTGGGACACAAATTTATTTACGCAATTTGGCGATAAAACTTAATGCAGATACTTCACATTTCACAGGAATGGGATGGAATGTAGGACTCAGATTTAAGCCTAATCCACCAAAACCTCTACTACAAGTTCTCGTTAAAGACAAATTCTATAGTAATACCGATCACATTCGTAAACGCCTTATTAATGAAGGTCTAAAGAAGGCGGCCTGTGAAGTTTGTAAGCGTAAAAGTTGGATGGGCAAGCCCATCCCTTTACAACTTGACCATATAAACGGTCGGCGTAGTGACAATCGCTTAGAGAATCTAAGAGTTATTTGTCCAAACTGCCACGCACAAACAGATACATATTGTGGAAAAAATAGAGGGAAATGCGGGACGCGACAGAAGCGCGGGCTTGCCTCTGAAGAGGTGGTATAGGCACGCGCGGATTTGAACCGCGGACCCCTACCGTGTCAAGGTAGTGCTCTACCCCTGAGCTACGTGCCTACAAGCCTTACAAAAAACGCTTCCCACAAGAAGGAAAATACTTCCCAAAAGCGGAAGGCAAAGTTAACAAACGGCTTAGATGCCTGTCAAGCCCGCGTGGCTCGCCGCCCCGCCCCGAAAATCCGCGAACGCGAAGCTAGAGGAAGTCGGCGGGAAGTGTTAGCATAGACGGCGTCCGCGCCCGCGCCGGGCCGGAATACAGCGCCGATTGCCCCTTTCCGGAAGGTGCGGGCGGACGGCGCGCGCCGCAGGCGGACAATCCCCGTCAACTCTTATAACCGGAAGCTTTCGCGCGCCAGCGCCGAGACCACGCAGCCCGACGCGGGTCTTAGAATTGGAGTACCCAAACCCTTGTCCCCGAAGAAATCCCGGCCCGAAGAGCCTTCACACACGGGCGCGCGCGCCGGCTGGCGTGCGGCGCCGCATAGGCTTTGGGCGCTCCTCGCACTCCTCCTCTGCGCCCCGGCCGCCCTCGCACAGACACAAAACCCCGCGCAGCCCGAGGCGGTGCCGACGCCCTACGTCAGGCAGCGCACGGTGGCGCCGAAGGGCGAGGCGACCCCGCCCCAGACTTCGCAGCCGGCGATATCTGCGCCACAGACTTCCCCGCCCTCGAACGCCGCGCCGCAGACGCAGACGCAGCCCGCGCAGCCTGCCGACTCTTCAAGTCAGAATGCGGGGCAGGATTCGGAGGAGGTTGACGAGAACGAGGTGGTGCGGGTCGAGTCGAACCTCGTCATCATCCCGGCGTCGGTCGTGGACGGACGCGGGCGCGCGATCACGGACTTGAAGGTCGAGGACTTCGAGCTGAAGGTTGACGGCGAAGTCAAGATCATCGGCGACCTCAGCCGCTCGGACACGCCCGTCAACGTCGCGCTGCTCTTCGACAACTCGGCGTCGCTCTCGGCCGCGCGCGAGTTCGAGAAGCAGGCGGCCGTGCGCTTCTTTCAGGCGGTCGTCCGGCCCATTGACCGCGCCGCCGTTTACTCCATCTCGACGACGCCGACGCTCGCGCAGAATTTGACGAACGACGTGCCCCGACTCGTCCGCACCATCGAGCGCTTCGGCAAGCCCGACGGCGCGACCGCGCTCTTCGACGCGCTGGCGCAGGCGGCCGACTACATGCGCGCCGTCAACGGCCGCAAAGTCCTCATACTCGTCTCAGACGGCACCGACACCGTGAGCGACACGAGCTTCGAGGACGCGGTCAACAAGGCCCTGCGCGCAGAGTGTCAGGTCTACGTCGTGCAGACCAGACAGGTCGAAGACCCGAACCTGCACGACCCCGTCTCAGAGCAGCGCATGTACCGCATCACCGAGCAGACGGGCGGCGCGGTCTTCATCCCGCGCACCGTCGAAGAACTGGACGACGTGTTCACGCAGATTTCGCGCGACCTCTCGCAGCAGTACCTTTTGAGCTACTACCCGCAGGACGACCGCAGGGACAAGTTCTTCCGCTTCATCAACCTCAGCGTCAAGTCGCGCCCGACTCTGCGCGTGCGCGCGCGCAAGGGCTTCTACCCGCCGTCCGCGGGACTGTCGGCGGCTGCGGGCGACCGCGTGCAGTTCCCCGGCGGGTCGTCGAGCGGCACAGTCCCGCAGTACGTCGCGTCGAACCGGAATCCGCAGACGAACGCCGACGCGTCGGCGCTCCGTAAGAGCACGGGCGCGGCGACGGCGCCCGCCCCGCGCCGCTCGGCCGCTTCGGGGCGCGCGCGTCCCGGCCCCGACGGCCCCGATACGGACGAGCCCGTCAAGACGGCCGCGCCTGACACGAACGAGCCGACGCCGACCTTCACGCTGGTCACGTCTGCGCCCAACGCTTCAAAGCCCGCGCCGACGCCCGCGGAGACGACGCCCGTCGTCGTCGCGGAAACGCCGAGGTTGAACGCGGAGGCGACGAGGCCGTCCGCGCCGGCTCCGGCTCCGACGTTCACGCCCGCGCCCACGCCAGCGCCGACTCCCGCGCCGACACCCACGCCTTCACCCACGTCTTCGCTGTCCGCGTCGTCGAATGTGTTTACGATTGACACGACGCCGACGCCGAGGGTTCGGACGGAGACGGACGCGGGCGCGCGCGACGTTAAAGCGACGAGCGATGCTAAGGCCGCGAACGCAGAGAAGTCGCCGGCCGCGTCGCGGCCTTCCGAAGCAGCGCAGCCCGCGGAGTCGGAGAAGCCGACGGCGCCGCTCTCCGGCGGCGTGCTGAACACGAAGGCCGTCAGCCTGCCCAAGCCCACGTATCCGTCCGCGGCGAAGAACTCGGGCGCGCAGGGCAAGGTCGTCGTCGAGGTCGTCATAGACGAGCGCGGCAAGGTCATCGAGGCGCACGCCATCTCCGGCCACCCCTTCCTACAGGCGGCGGCGGTGCAGGCCGCACGTCAGGCGCGCTTCGCACCAGCGCTGCTCTCGGGCGCGCCCGTGAAGATCAAGGGCACCATCAACTACGTCTTCACACTTCCCTGACCCGGCTTCAAAGCACACGCAAAGAGGGAGCGGAGTTATCATCCGCTCCCTCTTTTTATTAGCCGTGGGTGGAAGGTTAAGGCGCTCAGGCGCTAGCGCCTTCGGCGGCGACGCGCTCCCACTCTTCGTAGAGTTCGCGCAGGCGCTCTTCGGCCTTGCCGTAGTCTTCGTTGAGGCGCGCGAGGCGCGAGGGGTCGCGCGCGGCCTCGGGCGTGGCCATCTCTTCGCCGAGCGAGGCCAGACGCCGCTCGGTCGCCGCGATCTCGTCCTCGACGGCCTGCGGGTCGCGCCCCGCGAGTTTCTTCTTCGAGTCTTTGCCGCCGCGCTTCTTCTCCGCGACTTGCGCGCCGCCGCCCGCGGCCGGCGTCTGCTCGCGCGGCGTCGGCTTCGAGTCGGCGGCACGTTCGCGCTGCTCGCGCTCGGACTTCGCCGTCTGTTCCGAGGCGCGGCGCGCGGCCTTCCAGTCGTGGTACTCGGTGTAGTCGCCGTCGTAGTGCTCCGCGCCGCCCTCACCGTCGAGCGCGAGTATCTGCGTGGCGACGCGGTCGAGGAAGTATCGGTCGTGGCTGATGGTGACGATGGTGCCCTCGTATGCGTCGAGCGCCTCTTCCAGAGCCTCGCGTGAGGGGATGTCGAGGTGGTTCGTCGGCTCGTCGAGGACGAGCACGTTGACGTTCGAGTAGATTAGTTTCGCCAAGGCAAGTCTTCCCTTCTCGCCGCCCGAGAGGTCGCGCACCTGCTTGTAAACGTCGTCGCCCGTGAAGAGGAAGCGCGCGAGGAAGCCGCGCAGCTCGCCCGCGGTCGCCGAAGAGGGCGCGACGCGGCGCAGCTCCATGATGATCTCGTTGCGGTCGTCGAGGTCGTCGAGCTGTTGCGCGTAGTAGCCGATGGTGACGTTCGTGCCCCAGCGTATCTCGCCGTCGAGCTGCGGGAGTTTTCCCAAGACGGTCTTGAGAAACGTCGTCTTGCCCGAGCCGTTCGGGCCGATGATGCCGAGGCATTCGCCGCGCTTGAGTACGAAGTCAATGCCGTCGGCGAGTTGATTGCCCGGATAACCGACCGCCGCGTCCTTCACGGTCAGGACGTAGGTGCCGGCGCGCTCGACCTTCTGCAACTGGAAGTTGCCCTGCGGCGCGTCGGGTCGGACGGCCTCGACGCGTTCGAGCTTTTGCAGCATCGTGCGGCGCGACTTGGCCTGCTTGGTCTTCTGTCCGGCGAGGTTGCGGCGGATGAACTCTTCGGTCTTGGCGATGAGGTGCTGCTGGTTCTCGTATGCGCGCTGCTGTATCTCGCGCTGCTCCTCGCGCTCGACGAGGAAGTGCGAGTAGTTGCCCTTGTAGCTGACCGCCTTCCCCAACTCGACCTCGACGATGCGCGTGCAGGCGCGGTCGAGGAAGTATCGGTCGTGGCTGATGATGACGTAGGCAGACTTGTAAGAGGCCAGAAACTCTTCGAGCCACTCGACCGCCGACACGTCCAAGTGGTTCGTCGGCTCGTCGAGCAGCAAAACGTCCGGCTCGGCGAGCAGAAGGCGCGCGAGGCCGAGACGGTTCTTCTGCCCGCCCGACAGAATCTCGGTCGGCGTCGCCCAAGTGTCGCGCTCGAACCCGAGACCTTGAAGAATCGCCTCGGCGCGCGCGGCGTACTCGAATCCGCCCTGCCGCTCGAACTCGTGTTGCAGGTCGCTGTAACGTTCGAGCACCGCTTCGAGGTCTTCCGGAGCCTCGGCCATGCGGTGTTCGAGCTGGTGCATCTCGTGCTCGATGGACTGAAGCTCGCCGAAGGCGGCGAGCGCCGCCTCGTGGACGGTCGTCCCCGTCTCGAAGTCAACGTGCTGTTCGAGCAGGCCGAGCTTGAGGCCGCGCGCGCGCACCACGTCGCCGCGGTCGGCCGACTCTTCGCCTGTGATGAGGCGGAAGAGGGTCGTCTTGCCAGCGCCGTTGCGGCCGACGAGGCCGACGTGCTCGCCGGGGTTGACCTGCAACGAGGCGCCGCGCAGCACGTCCTGCGCGCCGTAAGATTTGTAAACGTCTGTCAGTCGGAAGAGCATAGCTGATGTTGCTAAGGTCGGGCCGGTCAGAACCGCGGGCGTTAAGCGAGCGGGTCAGTCTTACGCGTTAATTGCCCTCAGCGTAAGTCCGACCCGCTCGCTTAACGCCCGCGGTTCTGTTTCAAACCCTACCGGCTCGGCTGTCCCTTTGGCGCGGCGCCCTTCGGCGCGGCGGCCGGGCTCGCGGCCGCCTTCGGGGAAGCCGCAGGTGTAGCGCTCGCCGCGGGCGAGGCCGTCGCGGCCGGCGAAGCCGACGGGGACGCGGCCGGTGACGCCGACGACGCCGGGGAGGCCGCAGGTGTCGCGCCCGGCGTCACGGACTGGTTGCCGCCGAGCATGTTCGGGTCGCCGAGCATGGACTCGGCCAGCTTGTTGACGACCGTCACGTCGCTCATCGCGTTGCGGATGAGCGCGACCTGTAGAACCTCCTGCCGCTGGCTGATGAGCGCCTCTTTAATCTTGTCCCTGACGCCCGGGTCTTCGAGCTTGAGCGGCTTGTTCTCAAGCTGGCGGTTCGTCAGCTTGAAGATGTACCAGCTCCCGTTGGGGAAGCGCATCGGCTCGGTGTAGCTGCCGACCTGCATCTGGTTGAAGAAGCGGCCGATGAGGTCGTTGGAGAAGCCGTACTGCTGAAGGGTCTGTTCGTTGGCCATGCCGATGTCGCCGCCGCGGACGCCGCTCTGGTCTTCGCTGCTGGCGCGCGCCACGTCGGCGAAGTCGGCCCCGCCCTTGAGCTGCGCGTAGATGCGCTGAATCTTGGCCGTGGCCTCGGCGTCGCTCTTGGCGTCGTCCTTGAACATGCCGCCGCTGTCGCGCGGGTCAACCACGATGTCGGAGAGGTAGACGCCGCGCGGGTCAACGAACTGCTGCTGGTTGGCGTTGTAGAAGTCGGCTATCTCCTGATCGCGGATGGTGATCTTGCCGAAGAGCTTATCCTGAAGCTTGTTGATGGCGATGTCCTTGCGGGCCTCGTCGCGCACCTCGGCCTCGGTCAGGTTGTTCTCCTTCAGGCTCTTCTCCCACTCCTCGGCGGTGAGCTTCTGCCGCTGCTGGTTGACGAAGGTCGTCACCTCGTCGTCGTTCGGGACGGTCTTCTCTTTCTCGGCGCGGTTGTAGAGCACCTGCCGCTCGATCAGCTTGTCGAGCACCTGTAGGCGCAGGGCGGCCTGTTGGAGCGTGGACATCTGCTGCCCCTGCGTCTGCTGGTTAACGAGGCGGTCAACCTCGCTGAGGGTGATGTCCTTGCCGTTGACCGTGGCGGCCACGTCCTTGCCGCCGGGGGCCGACTTGGCGCCGCCGCACGCGGCGAGCGCCACGCTTGCGGCGACGACGAGGGCGAGGGTTGCGAACTGTCTGAAGACTCTGGGCACTTTCTCTCTACGCTCCTTAACTGAACTCTCGTAATGATTGCGTCTGCGGCCGCGCCCAACTTGACGCTCGACGAGGCCGTTTGCTATAAGTTTTCGTTTCCGACGTGCGCGGCGGACGCGTCTGTGTGAGACGGGAAAGGCCGCGCGCGCTTTTTAACGTCCGGAGGTTATTAAAAAAATCATGGCTAAACGATGCGAAGTCTGCGGCAAGGGGCCGCAGTTCGGCAACAACGTCTCGCACGCGAACAACCGCACGCGCCGCCGCTTCGACCCGAACTTACAGTCCATACGCGTCCAGCGCCCGCAGGGCGGCAACGTCCGCATGAAGGTCTGCACGTCCTGCATCAAGGCGGGCAAGGTCGCCAAGGCGGCCTGAGCTTAAACTAAAGTTTTCAAAACAGCGGCGGGCGCGACGTTTCGGACGGGCGCTCCCGCTTTTCATTTGCCCGAACGAGGGGCCACAGTCCCCCGACCTCACTCCGAGCCCGCGAGCGCGATTACGTCAATCTCCACACGCGCGTCGCGCGGCAGGCGCGCGGCCTGCACGGTCGAGCGCGCGGGCGGGTTCTCCCGAAAGAAGCCCGCGTAAACCTCGTTCATCTCCGCGAAATCGCCCATGTCGGCGAGAAAGACGGTCGTCTTGACGACGCTGCCGAGCGAGGAGCCCGCCGCCTCCAAAACCTTCGAGAGGTTGCGCAAGACCTGAGTCGTCTGCTCGCGTACGCCGCCTTCGACGAACTGCCCCGTAGCGGGGTCAATCGGAATCTGGCCGGAGCAGTAGACGAAGCCGCCCGCGACGACCGCCTGCGAATAAGGCCCGATGGCGCCGGGCGCGTCCTCAGTTCTGACGATACGTCTCTCTGTCACGAAAGTCCTTTAAGACAAGGCTGCAAACAAATTGCAGATTCTAACAGACGCCTTCCCCGCACGGCAAACGCCGACGGCGCCCGCCAGACCCCTTTTTCGACTGTTCCCCGCTAAGATGCCCTCCCCGGCATGAGTAGGTAGGTCAAAAAGGTGTACCGAAATCACACGGATGTCATCTTTGCAGCGCCGGAAGCCATCTTTCACGCTCCGGAAGCCAACTTTGCACAGCCGGAAGCCAACTTTGCAGCGCCGGAAGCCTTCTCCAACACGCCGGAAGCCTTCTGTAACACTCCGGAAGCCATCTCCAACGCTCCGGAAGCCTCCTCCAACGTGCCGGAAGCTGTCTCTGACGCTCCGGAAATCATCTCTGACGTGTCGGAAGTCGTCTCTGACGGCCGGAATGTCGTCTCCGGCAGCCGGGAAAAGGATGTGCCCCTTAAAGGGCGCGTCCGAGCGCATACCGCTCTAATAGTGTCCGTGGGAAGTTCAGGCGGCGCCGTGGACGCGCTCCACGTCGAGGACGCCGGGGACTTTGCGTATGGAGGACATGACCTTGTCCAAGTGTTTGAGGTCGTGTACCTCGACCGTGACCTCGATGCGGCCGCGGTCGTCGGGCGCGACCGAGGCGTTCGAGGCGCGTATGTTGGTCTTGATGTCCTTGATGGCGTTGGTCACGTCGGCGATCATGCCCGTACGGTTCTCCGTGACGGCCAGAAGCTTCACCGCGTAGGCGGCCTCGCCCGCGCCCGCGTCGGCCCACTCGACCTCGACGACGCGCTCGGGGTTGACCATCAACTGCTGTACGTTCGCGCAGCGCCGCGCGTGGACGGCCACGCCCTTGCCGCGCGTGATGTAGCCGACAATCTCCTCGCCGCGGACGGGATTACAACATCTCGCGCGCGTGACGAGCAGGTCGTCCACGCCGCGCACGACGATGGAGTCTTCGCCGAGGCGTATGAACTTCTTGACGGCCTGCACGCCCGCCGTCAAACGCCCGCGCAGCGGCGACTCCTTCTTCTGCTCAAGCTCGGCGAACTTTTCGGGGCCGACGTACTTGGCGATGACGTTGCGCGGGACGGTCTTGCCGTAGCCGATGGCCGCGAGCAGGTCTTCCACGCGCCCGTAGCCGTACTCGTTCGCGATGCGGCGCAGTTCCCCGCCCGCGTCGGCCAGAACCTTCTTCGTGGAGAGGCCGAAGCGCGTCGCCTCCTTCTCAAAAAGTTTCCGGCCCAGTTCTATGCTCTCGGCGCGCTGCTGCTCTGCGACGGCGTGGCGGACGCGGTTGCGCGCGCGCGAGGTCTTGACGAAGTTGAGCCAGTCGCGCGAGGGCTTGGCGTTCGGCGAGGTCAGGATTTCCACCACGTCGCCGTTCTGTATGACCGTGCGCAGCGGCACCATCCGCCCGTTAATGCGCGCGCCCGTGCAGGTGTTCCCGACCTCCGTGTGAATCATGAAGGCGAAGTCCACGGGCGTCGCCCCGCGCGGGAGCTGTATGACCTTGCCCATCGGCGTGAAGGCGTAAACGTCCTTCGGGTAGAGGTCGAGTTTGAGAGACTCTAAGAAGTCGCGCGAGTCCTTCACCTCCTGCGACCACTCGACGAGCGAGCGCAACCACTGGAAAGCCTCGTCGTCGTCGTGCGCGCCGCGCTTCCCCTCCTTGTACTTCCAGTGCGCGGCCACGCCCTCCTCCGCCACGCGGTGCATCTCCTCGGTGCGAATCTGAATCTCGAAGGGCTGGCCCTTGGTGCCGATGACCGAGGTGTGGAGCGACTGGTAGAGGTTGTCGCGCGGCGTGGCGATCCAGTCCTTGAAGCGTCCCGGGATGGGCTGCCAGAGCGTGTGGACGACGCCCAGAGCGCCGTAGCAGTGGCGCGTCTCGTCGGGCGTGATGATGCGCGCGGCGATGAGGTCGTAGACTTGGTCGAGCCCTATCTTCTGGCGGCGGAGTTTCTTGAAGATGGAGTAGAGGCGTTTGACGCGACCCTCGACCGAGATGAAGGGCACGCCCGCCTCCCGCATCTTCTCCTCGATGCGCTCGGTCACGTCGCGCAGGAAAGCCTCGTGCTCCTTGCGCCGCTTCTCCAACTGCTCGGACAGCTCTCGGTACTCTTCCGGGTGTAGGTGCTTGAAGGCGAGGTCTTCCAGTTCGCCGCGCAGGCGGCCCATGCCGAGGCGGTGCGCGATGGGCGCGAAGATGTCTAAGGTCTCCTGCGCGATGCGGCGCCGCTTCTCGGGCTTGAGGTGCTGAAGCGTGCGCATGTTGTGGAGGCGGTCGGCGAGCTTGACGAGGACGACGCGCACGTCGTCCACCATCGCCAGAAGCATCTTGCGGACGTTCTCGGCCTGCTGCTCCTCGCGCGACTGGTTGCTGATCTGCGCGAGTTTGGTGAGGCCGTCAACGAGGTGCGCGATCTCGTCGCCGAACGAGTCGCGGATGACATCGAGTTCGACGAGCGTGTCCTCGACCACGTCGTGCAGGAGTCCGGTGGCGACCGAGACTTCGTCGAGCCGCATCTCGGCGAGGATGTTGGCGACTTCGAGCGGGTGGACGAGGTACGGCTCGCCGGAGGCGCGCGTCTGGCCCTTGTGGTGCAGCGCCGAAAAGAAGTAGGCCCGCCGCAGCATGTCTAAGTCCGCCTGCGGGTGGTTCTGCCCGACCTTCTCGACAATCTCCTCGATGCGAATCATAGGCATTTTCGATTTTAGATTTTAGATTTGCGATTTACCAGCGGAGATGCACGCGTCGGCCATACAGGTCAGTACCGCAGGCGGTACTGACCGCTATTGCGGTCGTGGAGTCAAAATAATTCGGGTGATGCGAGACACGGAGTCAGGCATCACCCGTTGCGGAAGAGGGTTTGAACGGCGCGGGTCAGCTCGCCGGGGGCGGGGGGTTCTTGGCGGCCTCGTCGGCCTCCTTCCTCTTGGCCTCGGCGGCGGCGAGCTTCTTCTGCGTGTCGAGCGCGGCCGTGTACTGGTTGTCGAAGTCCTCCTTGGCCTTGGCGTCGCCGGCCATCTCGGCGAGCTTCGCCTTCTCGCGCAGGAGGTTGGCCTTGTAAGACCACGCGTTCGGGTTCTCGGGGTCGAGCGAGGTGGCCTGCTCGGCCAGCTTCAGCCCCTCGGTCGTGCACTGGCTGGCCCGGTCGAAGTCGGCCTGATTGGCGGGCTTCTTGTAGTGGATGAGAATCTTGTCCGGCTTGTTCTCGGTCGTCTTGTTATCCTTCTGCTCGGTCACGTCGTAGGAGCACTGCCACTGCTTGGAGGCGAGGATGGTCAGCGCCTCGGCCTTCGCCTTGGGCGTCGGGCCGCTGCTGGCGCGCTGGGTGAGCATCTGGTTGACCTTCTCGTCCTGCTTCATCTGGCCGTAGAGGAAGACGATGGCCTTGTAGGCGTCCTCGTTGCCGGGGTCGTTCTTGAGAATGTCCTGATAGGCCGCGACCGCCTTCTCGCCGAGGGCGATGTTCTCGGGCGTCTGCACGCCGGGCTTGTACTGCTGCTGGACGGCGCGTGCGATGAAGATCGGCGCGTTCTTCTGCGTCGGGTCTAGCTCGTGGGCGGTGCGGAACTTCTCCTCGGCGTCGGCGAAGCGCCCGTCCTTGTAGGCGCGTGCGCCCTCGTTCAAGGCGTTCTTGGCGCGCACGCGGTTGACGAGCGTGCAGCCGCCCGTGGCGGCGACGAGCGCGAAGAGCAGCGCGGCGATGCTGGTTCGAGAGAGTTTCATTGGATGATTGCTCCGGGCGATGTTTCGGAAGCTCAACATGGTGAAGGGGGCCTGCGCGTGGCCCTGAGCGCGCGAAGACGCCCCGCCGCGGCGACGCCCACACGCGGGCGGCGCGGCGGCGGAAGCGTCGCGGCTCGGCCCTGCCTACTGCTCCAGCGCCTCGGTCTGAAGGCCGACCGGGTTCGCGCCCGAGCCCTTGACCGCGTCAATGACCTTCACCACGTCGCCGTACTTGAAGGTCTCGGGGGCCTTGATGAAGACGGTCTTCTCGATGCGCTCGTCGGGCGGGAGGTCTGTCCGCCCCTGGAAGCCTTCCTTCCAGACGCCGCCCTCCTTGCGCTTCTTGAACTCGGCCGAGAGCGCCGTGCCGATGTTGCCGGGGTCGTTGACCGAGGCGTCCGTGACCTTGTTGCCGCCCATGATCAACTCGACGCCGAGGTCTTTCTTGATGTTGACGATGAGCGTCAGCGGGCTCTGCTTGGCCTGCGCGTTCAACTCCTCGCTGCGCTGCGGCACGAGCGTCTTGAAGCGCGCCGGCTTCAGAGGCGTGATGACCATGAAGATGATCAGCAGCACCAGCAGGATGTCTATGAGCGGCGTGACGTTGATGTTCGGGGCCGCGCCCGCGCCGCCGCCTGCACTCATTCCCATATGCTTCTAACTCCTTCGCGCGCCCGGGCTACGAGGCCGGCGCGGGTGCGGCCGGCGCCGGGGCGCCGCCCTTGCGCTTGTCGGCGACCAGTCCGATCTGGTCAATGCCGGCGTCGCGAATCAGGTTGATGGTGTCCACGACGGCGCCATAATTCGCCTCGACGTCGCTGCGGATGTAGACGATGCGCTCGGTGTCAACCTTGCCGGCCATCTTCTGGTCGATCTCGGTCTTGAGCGTATCTTTGTCCACCTTCTTCTTGCCGATGTAGATGTCGCCGTCCTTAGTAATAGCGACGACGACCGAACTCTCCTTGATGATGGCCGGGTCCTCGTCCGGGTTGTTCATGTCGCGCGGGAGCGCGACCGAGACGCCCTGCTGGAGGAAAGGCGTGATGACCATGAAGATGATCAGCAGCACCAGCATGATGTCCACCATCGGCGTGACGTTGATGTCGGAGGTGAAGCCGCCGCCTCCCCCTGAACTCATGCCCATAGTTTTACTCCCGTGGCCCGCCTCCTCGGCGGGCGTGGCGCGCGCGGCGCCGGCGCGGGCGCACACAAAGTCGCCCGCGCCGGCGCGTCACAAACGCGCCGTGACTCTTAAAAAACTGACGACTACGACCTGAGCTGCCGCGTGCGGTTCTTCAGGAAGTAGTCAATGAGTTCGGAGGCCGAGTTGTCCATCTCGATGATGAAGCCGTCAACCTTGCCCGTGAAGTAGTTGAACAGCCACACGGCGGGCACCGCCACGGCGAGCCCGAGCGCGGTCGTCAGCAGCGCCTCGGCGATGCCGCCCGCGACGGCGCCGATGCCCGCCGACTCGGCCGACTTCATGCCGGTGAACGCGTTGATGATGCCGAACACCGTGCCGAAGAGGCCGACGAACGGGGCGGTCGAGCCGATGGTGGCGAGGCCCGAGAGGCCGCGCTTGAACTCGGCCGACTTGATGGCGATGGCGCGCTGTAGTGCGCGCTTGCTGGCCTCAATCTCGTCGCCCGAGATGTCACTGGTTCCGTCGTGCGCGCGGAACTCCTGAAGGCCGGCGTTGACGACCATCGCGAGGTGCGACTTCTTGTGCTTGTCGCTGATGGTGATGGCGTCCTCGATGCGGTCGTTCTTGAGCGCCTGCGCGACGCGCGGGGCGAACTCGCGCGACTGCTTCTTCGCGGCCGAGTAGGTCAGGAAGCGCTCGACCATGATCGCGATCGAGTACATAGACATGATGAGCAGGATGATGATGACGGTCAGCGCCACCCACCCGAGGTTCTTCACCATCTCGGTGATGGTGAAGGCGCTCTTCAGGTCTTCCTGCCCCTTGGCGGCCTCCTGAAAGAGGAAGGCGAAGAAGCCGAGAGCCTTGCTCCCGAGAATGCTAAACAGGATAGTCACGGTGGAAATCCTCCAAAGGTTTTCTGACTGTTGAGATGGCGAGCGCGCTTAAACCGCAGTAAGGGGCGCGAGCGACCCGCCGCGCCGGCCGGAAACCCAAGTCCGGCCGCCGCGCGTGCGGGCCGCGCCCCGCGCCTCGTCTTACTGAAGCACGAAATTGTACGTGATGACGCCCGAGACCTTCACCGGCTGCCCCGAGAGGAGCGTCGGCGAGAAGCGCGCCTGCCGCGCGGCCGCGACCGCCGCCTGCTGCAAGAGCGGGTGGCCCGAGACGGCGTTGGCCGAGACGACGCGCCCCGACTCGTCCACGAGAATCTGCACGGTCACTGTCCCGGAGGCGCGCGCGGCCTTCGCGATGGGCGGGTAGGCCGGCTGCGGCTTCGAGATGGCCTTGCCGTTCAGGACGCCGCCGGAGACGACCGTCTTCTTCGGCGGCTCGGGCGTCGGCTTCGGGGCCGGGGGCGGAGGCGGCTCGTCGTTTACTTCGACCCTCGGCGCGCCGCCGGTGCCGGTGCCGCCGCCGCCCGTGCCGCCCACTACCCCGACGGCCGCGCCGCTCGGGACTGCGTTCACGTCGCCTACGTCGCGGTCGCCGACCACGACGTTAAGAGTCTTGTTGGTCGCGACGACCTTCGCCGTCGGCGGCGCCACCTCGTTCGTCTTGGTGACGGGCGCGATGACGGCCATGTCCTTGACCATCGCCACCTGCGGCTCCTGCTTGGCGGTTGGCTTCGGCTCCTCGGCCGGCTTGGCCGGCTCGTCCGCCTGAATCGGGACGGGTGCGACCAGCGTCAGCAACTCCAGACTCGGGTCAGGGATCGAGTCGTTGTACAGGTAGATGCTAAGGATGGCCACTCCGACGAGCACGAGGCCGTAGATGACGAACGTGCCCAAGAAAAAGGAGCCCTTCCTCGCAAGGTCGTCTGAGTGCGAGCCGGACTCAACCAGCGTGTCGAACATCTCTCGTATCCTCCCTCTTCCGGTGCCAGGTGGATCAGGGGTTTGAGATTCATTTAATCACACGACTCTAATAAGAGAGTTGTGATTCTGAGACGATTTATATCAAAAAGCGCCCGCTCGTTAACCGCTTCGCCTTAAGGGGACTGGGAATGGCGGCGCGTCCGGCGACTCGCCCAAGGAAACGGGCGCCGCCCTCCTTCCACGCTCCCGCCAAACGGGGAATGGGTCTGACCGCTGGCGCGCCGCTTCGGACACGGGCGCCACTGAACTAAACGTCCGCCTCACACTGCCGGCGAGACGGGCGCGTTCAATTGATATTCATTTGGCCAGCAACGCGCTCAGTCTATGTCGCAATCCGCGGCGAAGTCAAGCGCAAAATGGCCGAAACCGCCCGCCCGCAATCACTCTTCCCGCACCGGCATTTAGACACCGGGCGCGGGCGCGGGTTCACTTAATTTTCTTCCGCTACAAAAGTGTCGGCCGGCCGAAGCGCCGGACGCGACCCCATCAGGGCCGCGCCCGGCGCCCCGCCCGGCCGGGTCGCACGAAACCGCCTGTAACCCTTCAGCGCGCCGCTGCGCTG
>DATFHD010000099.1:0-69866 GCA_035248785.1 Pyrinomonadaceae bacterium
CCGTCGCAGGCCTGGCGCGACGCGAGGGAGCTGGTGTGGGCGCACCGCGGGCGGCTGGCGCTGGGGATGGCGCTGATGCTCGTCAACCGTCTGGTGGGCCTGGTGCTGCCGGCCAGCTCGAAGTACCTGGTTGACGAGGTCATCATCAAGCACCGCGGCGAGCTGCTCGGCGCAATCGCGCTCGCGGCGGGCGCGGCGACCGTCGTGCAGGCCGTCACGTCGTTCACGCTCTCGCAGGTCCTGGGCGTCGCCGCGCAGCGCGCCATCACGGAGATGCGCAAGAGCGTGCAGGCGCACGTCGCGCGCCTGCCCGTGCGCTACTTCGACGCGACGCAGACCGGCGTGCTCATCTCGCGCATCATGACCGACGCCGAGGGCATACGTAACCTCGTCGGCACCGGACTCGTCCAACTCGTCGGCGGGCTCGTCACCGCACTCATAGGGCTCTGCGTGCTCTTCTATCTGAACTGGCGCCTGACTTCGATAACTCTCTTCGCGCTCGCGCTCTTCGGCGCGTGCATGTCTATGGCGTTCACGCGGCTGCGCCCGCTCTTCCGCGAGCGCGGGCAGATTAACGCGGAGGTGACGGGGCGTCTGGCCGAAACGCTCGGCGGCATACGCGTCGTCAAGGCTTACTCGGCCGAGCGGCGCGAGACGCTCGTGTTCGCGCGCGGCGCGCACCGACTGTTCCGCAACGTCGCGCGCTCGATGACGGGCGTGTCGGCCGTGACGGGCTTCTCGACCGTCATCGTCGGCGGCATCGGCTGCATCCTCACGCTCGTCGGCGGCCGCGCCGTGCTCGCCGGAGAGATGACGCTCGGCGACTTCTTCATGTACATCTTCTTCACCGCGCTCGTCGCCGCGCCGCTCGTAGAGATCGCCGCCATCGGGACGCAGATTACCGAAGCCTTCGCCGGCCTCGACCGCATACGCGAGATTAAACGGCAGGCGACCGAGGACGAGGGCGAACGCGAGCGCGAGCCGCTCGGCGAAGTCGAGGGCGAGATAGTTTTTGACGACGTGAGCTTTGAGTACAACGAGGACGCGCCCGTACTCCGACACGTCTCCTTCCGCGCGGCGGCGGGGACGACGACCGCGCTCGTCGGCTCAAGCGGCTCTGGCAAGAGCACTCTCATCAGCTTGGTGATGGCCTTCAACCGCCCGCTCTCGGGGCGCATACTCGTTGACGGCCGCGACCTCTCGAACGTCAGGCTCCGCGACTACCGCGAACAACTCGGCGCCGTCTTGCAGGACAACTTCCTCTTCGACGGCACCGTCGCCGAGAACATCGCCTTCGCCAACCCGCACGCCACGCGCGCCGAGGTCGAAGAGGCCGCGCGCATCGCGCACTGCGAGGAGTTCGTCAGCACCTTCCCCGACGGCTACAACACAATCGTCGGCGAGCGCGGCGTCAAGCTCTCGGGCGGGCAGCGTCAGCGCGTCGCCATCGCGCGCGCGATTCTGGCCGAGCCGCGGATACTGATTCTCGACGAGGCCACTTCGAGCCTCGACAGCGAGAGTGAAGCGCTGATTCAGGACGGGTTACAAAGATTGAGACGCGGGCGGACGACCTTCGTCATCGCCCACCGCCTCTCGACCATACGCAGCGCCGACCAGATTCTCGTCCTCGAAGCCGGCGAGGTCGTCGAGCGCGGCACTCATGAACAACTGCTCGAAGCCGGCGGCCGCTACCGGCAGCTCTACGACCGCCAGTACAACTTCGAGCGCAACCGCTTCATCAACCCCGGCGAGGACTTCACGCCCGAGCCGCCGAAGCCCCTGCCGCCGCCCCGCGTGCCGACAAACCTTTAAAGGAGAGACACGAACGTGGCAGAAGTCCCCCAGACTTACGACAACCACACGCGCTGGCACGCGCCCTTCCACTTCTTCCTCGTGCCCGTGATGCTGACGAACGTCGTCGTGGCCGTCGTCCAACTCGTGCGCGACCCCGGACTCGACCGCGGCTGGTGGCTCGTCGTCTCCGTCGCGCTGCTGGTGCTGACCGCGCTCGTCCGCTTCAGCCCGCTGAAGGCGCAGGACAGAGTCATCCGCCTCGAAGAGAGCCTGCGCTACTACCAACTCCTTCCCGAAGACCTCGCGCAGCGCGCGGCGTCGCTGACGACGGCGCAAACGGTCGCGCTGCGCTTCGCGCCGGACGAGGAGCTTGAAGGTCTCGTCCGCGAAGTGCTGGAAGGCAGACTCAGGAAGCCCGACGAGATCAAGCGCGCGATTAAGGGCTGGCGCGCGGACACGTTGAGAGTTTGAGAGGGCCGCCGGTGAACGTCGGGAGAGTCAAAGAGGTCTGGCGCTACCCTGTGAAGTCCATGGCGGGCGAGCGTCTGGAAGCCTGCGAGGTCGGCGCGCGCGGGCTGTACGGCGACCGCGGGTGGGCTCTGCGCGACGAGGAGGCCGGCGAGATTCGCGGCGCGAAGATGTCGCCGAAGTTGATGCTCTGCTCGGCGCGTTATCGCGAGGGGCCGACAGAGACTCGCGTCCCGCACGTTGACATCACGCTCCCCGACGGCGCGCGCACGGCGAGCGACGACCCGGAAGTGAACGCGCGGCTGTCGGAAGTCGTCGGGCGCAAAGTCACGCTCTGTTCATTGCGGCCCGCGAGCGACCGCGCGCACTACCGCCGCGCGGTGCCGGCCGCGAGGCTCGTCGGCGTGCTCGGACGCTCGCGCGCCTTCAAGCGGCTCGTCTTCGGCGTGATGCGCGTCGCGCGGCTCGACGGCCAACTGCGCAGAGACTTCGGACGCGAGCCGGGCGAGCCTCTGCCCGACCTCTCAATGTTGCCCGCCGAACTCCTTGAGTTCACCTCGCCGCCCGGCACGTACTTCGACGCCTTCCCCGTCCACGTCGTCACGACCGCGACGCTCGACGCGCTGGCGCAGCTCAACCCCGTGTCGCGTTGGGACGCGCGTCGCTTCCGGCCGAACTTTCTGATAGAGACGAACGGCGACGTTGAAGGTTTGGTCGAGTCGGGCTGGGGCGGGCGAGAGCTTCGCGTCGGGAGTCTCGGGCTGAAGTGCGAGATTCCGACGATGCGTTGCAGCATGACGATGCAGGCTCAGGACGGGCTGCCGAAAGACCCGAAGATTCTACGCACGATTGTCAGGGACGCGGGGCAGAACCTCGGCGTCTACGCGAGCGTCAGCGCGGCGGCGCGCGTGACGCTCGGCGATACGGCCGAACTGCTCTGAGTCATCTCGTCGTCCTCGACACTTCGCGCCGGGAGGTAAGACTGTAAGTCCGTGACGGCCTCGACCAGCTCGCGCGGGTCGAAGGGCTTGGCGATGTGAACCTGAAAGCCCGCGGCCAGCGCGCGCCTGCGGTCTTCGTCACGCGCGTAAGCCGTGAGCGCCGCGGCCGGCGTGCGCCCGCCGCGCTCCGCGGGCAGCGCGCGCACCTTCCTTATCAAAGCGTAGCCGTCCTCGCCCGGCATCCCGATGTCGCTCATCAAGACGTGCGGCCGCCAAGTCTTCAACTTCTCGAACGCCTCGCCCGCCGTCGCGCACGCAATCACCTCCGCGCCCGTCTCCGCGATGACAGTGCTGATGAGACGGCGCGTGTCCGGCTCGTCGTCCACGACGAGCACGCGCACGCCCGCCAAGCCTTCGGGCGAAGCGGCGACCGCGGCGTCGTCACTTAAAATCGCCTGACTCGCGTCCTCCGCGCACGGGCGCGCGGACGTGTAGGCCAGCGGGAAGGCGACTGCGAAAGTCGCGCCGCGCCCCTCGCCTTCGCTCTCGGCCTCGACCGTGCCGCCGTGTGCTTCGGCCAAGTGGCGCACGATTGAGAGGCCGAGTCCGAGGCCGCCGTACTGCCGCGTCGTCGCGCTGTCGGCCTGTCGGAAGCGGTCGAAGACGTGCGGCAAAAACTCGGGCGCGATGCCGCGGCCCGTGTCCGTCACCGAGAACTTGACGCGCGCGCCGTCGCGCGTCAGTCGCGCATTAACGCTGCCACCCTGCGGCGTGAACTTCACCGCGTTCGAGAGAAGGTTCCAAGCCACCTGTTGCAAACGCGCCGCGTCGCCCGATACGTTCGCGCCCGGCTCGGCGTCGTAAGTGAGCGTGATGCCCTTCGCGGCGGCCGCCGGCCGCACGACCTCGACGGCGCCTGCCACGACCGACGCGAGGTCAACCTCGCGCGTGTCGAGCAGGAGCTTGCCGGAGATGATGCGCGACAGATCGAGCAGGTCGTCAATGAGGCGCGACTGAATCCGCGCGTTGCGCTCGATGGTCTCAAGCGCCTGCGCCTGCACGTCGCCCTTCACGCGCCCCGCGCGCATGAGGCTCGTCCAGCCGATGATGGAGGTGAGCGGCGTCCGCAGTTCATGCGAGAGCGTTGAAAGGAACTCGTCCTTGACGCGGTTGGCGGCCTCTGCCTCGGCGCGCGCGGACTTCTCGCGCAGCAGAATCTCCTCGCGCGCGGCCTCGCTCCGGCGCAACTCTTCGACGTAGAGCGAAAGCTCCTCGACGTGCGCCTCCGAAGCCTCGATGTTCTTGAGGTAGGTCAGGTAGGTGAAGTAGATGATGGCGACGATGGGGACGGTCGTCAGCACCGCGTAGAAGCCGACGGCCGCGACGAGCCGCGCCGAGATGCCCGCGGCCGACGCGCCCGCAAGGTAAGTCACAGAAGTCCAGAGGTAGTAGGTCTTCCACGTCGGCCAGAAGGGCTCGCCGAGCTTGAGCGACTTCTCGACGGCGATGAGGCCGGTGTTGACGATGTACTGCACGCCGGCCATCACGAAGACCGCGGCCAGAGCCGGCGCGGAGTAGTAGTCGCCCGCGAGGTTCGACGCGCCGAAGAGCGTGCGCAGGGCCGTGGCCGTCAGGAAGGTCGAGAGCGCGAGCACCGCCGCGTTGAAGAGGATGGTGAGCGGCTTGCGGCTGATGCGCAGAGAGGCGTAGACGCCTTCGAGCGCCGAGAGGACGACGGCCGCCGCGCCGCCGTAGAGCAGAAGCGTCAGGAAGACGAGCGTGTCCGAGACCGTGATGCGCCCGCTGACGTGCGGGATGCGCACCGCCACGTGCGAGCTGACGCAGACGAGCACGGCGAGCATCAGGAATCGCAGGTCGAGTCGCGCGGCCTCAAGCCCCGCCAACGAGAAGAGAAGCGCCGCAGACCCCAGCGCGACGACGGCCCACATGAACGGCCGAGCGGGATTCCTTCTTTCCACGTCCACTTCGGTGCCCCCAAGGCTTTGTGTGTTTGTCCGGCGCGGCGCACGGCGTGCGTCGCAAAGTTGAAGCGGGAGAGAAGAGAAGAGAACTAACAGAAGCCGCCCGCGCCGACTGTCGTGCGGCGCGGGCGGGTGGTGGCGCGGCTCAGTAGTCCAAACAATCCACGCCGTCGTCCGTCGTGGCGTCCATCGCTTCGGTCGCGTCGCCCGCGACCGTGGCCGACTGCGCCTGTATGAAGAGGTCGCCCGTGATGACGCCGTCACCCGTGATGACCCCGTCGCCGGTGATGACTCCGTCGCCGAAGAGGTCGCCGTCGTTCAGGCGCGTGCCGTCGCCGAGCAGAGACCAAGATGCGAGGAAGGCCGAGCCGTCGCCGGTGATGACGCCGCTGCTCGTCATGATCTGGTCGCCGGTGATGACGCCGTCGGTGATGAGAGTCCTGTCGCCGGTGATGACGCCGTCGCCCGTAATCACGCCGTCGCCCGTGATGACGCCGTCGCCGAGCAGGCGGCCGAGGCAGTAGACCCTCTGGAACTTCGTGATGATGTCGAGGCCGGTCACGTAGTTGTAGTTGAGGATGAGCCCGCGCGACCACGTGAAGGTCTGGCCGGCGATGGTCGTCTGCGGCGCGGGCGGCTGAGCGGTGAGCAGCGGGTCGCCGAGCGGCGTCGAGCCCGAAAGGTCTGTGCGCACGAGCTTCGCAAGCCTGACCGCGCCCTCGACGTTCAACTCGCCCGCGCCCTGCTCGAAGTAGTTGAAGCCGGCGAGCGGCTGCGCCGTGTACATCAGGATGGCCTTGACGAGATTCGGCGTCAGCGTCGGGTTGGCCTGCAACAGCAGCGCCGCCGCGCCCGCCACCACGGGCGTCGCCATCGAGGTGCCGTTGAGGAACATCTGCCTGCGGTTGTCAACGGGGCTCACGCCCGCGTCGAGCTGCGGGTTCTGCGAGAGAAGGTAGTTGCCGGCCGCCGCCGCGTCAACGATCTTGTTGCCGGGCGCGACGAGGTCAGGCTTGACGAGGTTGTCGTAGTGGCGGACGCCGTCCGAGTCGGTGCGGTAGCCGCGCGTCGGCCCGCGCGAGCTGTAGGTCGCCACGCCGTCGTCGCCGCGCCCGTCGGTGCCGAAGGTGTTGGCCGCGCCGACCGTGACGGCCGAGGGCTCGTCGCCCGGCGAGTGTATGTGGCCGTAGAGCTTGTTTCCGGAAGAGTCCTTGCCGTTGTTGCCAGCGGCCGCGACGACGACTATCCCCGCGTCCACCAGCTTGCGCACGGCCTGACACGCCGGGTCGTTCTTGTACGAGTCAACGGCCGGCATCCCTAAACTCAGGTTGACGACGCGTATGTTGAAGCGCGCGCGGTTGGTCAGAACCCAGTCGAGCGCGCGCAGCAGATAGGCCGTCGTGCCCGCGCCCTGCGAGTTGAGCACGCGCAGGTTGATGAGATTGGCGTTGGGCGCGACGCCCGTGTAGGCCGCGTTCGAGATGCGGCCGTTGCCGGCGGCGATGGAGGCGACGTGCGTCCCGTGGCCGTAAGGGTCGTCGGTGCGATTCTCGCCCGTGAAGTCAACATTCGCGACGATGCGCAGGCCGTTCGACTTGTCTAGGAAAGCCTTGTGCGTCGAGTCAATGCCCGAGTCTATGACGGCGATGCCGATGCCTGTGCCGTCGAGGCCCGAGGTGGTCGTCCCGGCGGTTGTGCGCACAGCGTCGGCGCCGGAGGTGAGCGAGACGTGGCCGAGCGTGCGTACCTCTTTGTTGAGCGCGACGAAGGCCACGTCGCTGCGCTGCGCGATGGCGGCGGCGGCGCCCGCCGGCAGGCTCAGGACGTGGAAGTTGAAGTTCTGGAACGTGCGGAAGTCGCTCGCGCCGTACGAAAGCAGGGACAGATCGAGGTCAGCGGGCCAAGAGCCCTTCGGCATGACGATGACGCGGACGCGGTCTGCGCCCTGTCCGTTATTAACTTTGCGAATAATTTCGTGGGAAGCCTTGTTTCCCGCGAGCAGCCCTGTGAGTGATTGTACGCCAGTGAGCGATTGCGTGTCTGTAAGTAATTGTGCGCGCGCGGTTTGGAAGGGAAGCAGCCCCGCAAAAAAGGTCAGTGTCAGACCGAGGGCGAGCCAGAAGGCGGTGCGACGCATGAGTTAAAAATTCCTCCGCAGGGAACCCGTCGAGGTCGGGTATGCTGAGACAGAAGTCCCTGCATAACAATACTTTGAGGGATATCTACCTGTCGGGGGAAACTCACTCGGACTTTCGCGTCCGGGCCGGGGCTTTAACTTCTTACCCAGAATTTATTGGGGGAATTCTGGTGGACGTGGATTGTAACAAAGATTGTTAAAATGTCAACAAGGGTTTCAACATCTTTCAAGTCTATTTGACTGTAAAACTTCAAGACAAATCTTTGATATTTCAAGGGTTGTTCTTCAGGTGGCATGACACGTGCCGGAAGGTCGTCTGAAGATGTGTTAAACGTACCATGATGTTCCACATCGTACCGTCGGCATGATCCTTTTGGGGCGAATGGGTTTCCAGAGGGCTTAAATGTTTAGAAGAATCATCTTCAACGCACTTTTGCTCTCCGCGGCTCTGCTCTGCGGCTGTCTGGTCGAGCCCGCCGGGAACACGCCGGCCGCAAACACTTCGGCGGCGAACGCGAATGCGAACGCAGCTGAAGGCCGTCCCGTCGCTGAAGCAAAACCGAGTCCGGGAAGCAGCCCCAGTCCTGAAGTCGGCCCGAGTCCGGAGAACAGTCCTGTCGCGCCGGTGCCCGTCGGGTCGGGCGGGAAGATTGAGGCTTACATGGTCGCGGCGGCCGCGCATCTCGCGCCCGAACAGCGCGAGGCTTTGTTGCGCATTCCGGACGAGCCGCGCCGGCTGCTCGCGCTCAGGGGCTATCTGCGCGCAGGGCGGGGCGCGTCGGAGCGTTGGGCTTGGTCGCGCGCGCAGATAGAGAGCTATGAGAAGTCGCCGGAGTACGCGGCGGCGCTCGCCGAGATAGAGAAGGTCAACAGGGAATTCGCCGCGACGAACCCCGGCTACACGCTGCGCGTCAACACGCAGGTTCGGAGCCTCGACGAGCAGTTGAGCAAGTGGAACGAGACCGATTCGGTCGGGAGGGCCGGCGAGGAGTTGTTCACGCGCGCGACGGCAGAAGTCGCAAACACTTCGTACGCGGAGCCACCGGGCGCGGCGGACGTGGAGAGGTTCGAGCGCTTCCTGCGCGGCGCAGACACGCGCGCGACGCCGACGCTGGCGGTGCCGGGTCTCTCGCCGCACGGGCAGGCGCGCGCGTTCGACTTTCAGGTGATGCGCGGCGGGGCTTTGGTCGCCGGCCCCTCTTCGCCGTCCGCGTGGGACGCGAACGGGTGGACTGCGAAGCTGCAAGAATCGGTCGGCCGCGCGAGCACGAAATTCTCGGGGCCGCTCGCGTCGCCGCGCGAGCCTTGGCACTACGACTACAGACCTTGAGGCGAGGCGCGTTGAATTGTATGAGACGCGACGCGTTGACTTGTGTACGTTTTTGACATAAAAGCTTTCTAAACTTACCCCGCGAACTTGAACGGCAGTCCCCCGGTTTAAGGAACCAGCACGGGCATCTCCCGCCCGGACGGAAGATTCCATGAGCCCGACGAAAAGACTGCTCTGCGCGCTTCTCTCCGCCGTACTCTTCTCAGCCATCTTCCCCGCGTGCAAGCGCGGGCCGAAGACGAAGCTCGAAGCCGTTGACAAGATAGACCGACGCCGCAACGTGCCTCCGCCGCCCGAACCGGTCGCGCGCGACCTCGACAAGATTCGCGAGCGCGGCACGCTGACGGTGCTCGCGCCCTACAACTCGACGACCTACTTCGTCTACCGCGGCGAGCCGCTCGGCTACGAGTACGAACTGCTGCGCGAGTTCGCCAGCAGTCAGAACCTCGCGCTCAAGATGGTCGTCGTGACAGACCCGACGAGCCTCCTGCCTCTGCTCAACTCGGGCGAGGGCGACATCGCCGCCGACCGCCTCGTCCCCACATCCGAGACGGAGGCGCAGGCCGCCTTCACGCACGCGCTTTACAAGACCGAGCCCGCGCTCGTGCAGCAGGAGGCGGCGCCCGAGGCGGCGAGCAAGGCCGCGCAGAAGGCGCTCGCGCCCGGCCCGGCAGACCCCGCGCCCGAGGTGGACATACAGGCGCGGCTCGTCACGCAGCCCGCGCAGCTCGCGGGCAAGACCGTTGACCTGCCGGAGAAGTCTCCGTACGAGCGAACGCTCGTCGAACTGGAAGACGACATCTCGGGCGACATACACGTCGTCGAGCTGGGCGGCGTGCAGGACGAGGCGCTGGCGCAGAAGATCGCGCGCGGCGAGGTCGAGTTCACGGTCATGCAGAGCAACCTCGCCGAGTTGAAGGAGGCCGAGTTCAAGAACCTCAAAGTGCGCCCCGTCGTCGGGCGCGTCCACAGCGTCGCGTGGGCCGTGAGGAAGAACTCGCCGGCGCTGCTCGAAGAGTTGAACAACTGGATTGATGATAATAAGAACGCAGGGCTGCTCTCGCGCCTCTACAAAAAATATTTCGTGGACATGAAGGGACACATCGAGCGCGCGACGAGCGACTACCTGACTTCATCAACCGGCAAGCTCTGCGCCTACGACGACCTCTTGAAGGCACACGCCGCCGAGATCGGTTGGGACTGGCGGCTGCTCGGCGCGCAGATGTATCAGGAGTCGAAGTTCAAGCCGGACGCGAAGTCTTGGGCGGGCGCGGCGGGGCTGCTTCAGTTGATGCCGGCGACGGCGCGGCAGGTCGGCGTGCGCGACCCTTTCGACCCGGAGGATAACGTGCGCGGCGCGACGAAGTATCTGAAGTGGCTCGCGGATTTCTGGGACGAGCGCATCGAGGACGAGGGCGAGCGCCTGAAGTTTATCCTCGCCTCTTACAACTGCGGCCCCGGCCACGTCGAGGACGCGCAGCGTCTCGCGGCGAAGTACGGCGGCGACCCGAAGCTCTGGTCGGACGTTTCGTACTGGCTGCTGCAAAAATCAACTCAACAATATTCGACCGACGAGGTTGTCAAGTTCGGCTTCTGCCGCGGCATCGAGCCGGTCAACTACGTAGACCTCATCCTCAAACGCTACGGCGTCTACAAAGAGTTCGTCGTCGCGCGGAACATGCGGGACGGATGGAAGCGTGGAGGACGTTTGAAGGTCGGAGGACGTTTTGAAGGCGCCGCTTCCCGTGGTTGAAGGCGTGGCGCCGAGCCGCCAGCACTTGCCGCCGGGGCCTTGGCGCACCGTCCTCGAATTCCTGACGGAGCGACATCCGAACGTGGGCGAGGCCGTCTGGCTCTCGCGCATGGAGCGCGGCGAGGTCGTTGACGAACGCGGCGCACGTCTCGACGCGCGGAGCGCATACCGCGCGGGCGGATGCGTCTTCTACTACCGCGAGCCGCCGACGGAAACGCCCGTGCCGTTCGAGGAGCGCGTCGTCTACTCGGACGAGCATATCCTCGTCGCGGACAAGCCGCACTTCCTGTCCGTAGTCCCCGCCGGGCGCTTCTCGCGCGAGACGCTGCTCGCGCGCCTGAAGAGGAGGACGGGGCTCGAAACTCTCGTCCCCGTCCACCGCATAGACCGCGAGACGGCCGGCCTCGTCCTCTTCTCGCACGACCCCGCGACGCGCGGCCTCTACACGTCGCTCTTCCAGCGCCGCGAGGTCGAGAAAGTTTACGAAGCGCTCGCGCCCGCGCTCGACGTGCCCGACTTTCCGCACACGCGCCGCAGCCGCATCGTCCGCGGCGAGCCCTTCTTCCGCATGAAGGAGGTCGAGGGCGGGCCGAACTCCGAGACGCACATCGAAGTTATCGAAACGCACGTCGGAGTGACTGACGGCGCGGACTCGTCAACAAGTCACGAAGGCGCGGGCCTCATCAACCTCTACCGCCTGCGCCCCGTCACCGGCCGCAAGCATCAACTCCGCCTGCATCTCTCGGCGATGGGCGCGCCCGTCGTTAACGACCGTCTCTACCCGGAAGTGATGCCTGACGAGCCAGACGACTTCTCGCGCCCGCTCAAACTCGTCGCGCGCGGCCTCTCCTTCCGCGACCCCGTGACCGGCCGCGTGCGACGCTTCGAGAGCGAACTGAAGTTGTGAGCAACGCTACTTCCGCCGCGCCTCCTTCAGGCCCTCGGACGCCTCGTAGCTCTTCGGGTTCAGTTCGAGCGCCTTCTCGAAGTTGCGCGCGGCCTGCTCCCTGTCGCCCATCCGTATCAGCGCCGCGCCCACCGCGGAGTGCGCGTTGTAGGAGTGCGGGTTGGCCTCCGCGTCGAGCCTGAAGAGCGCGAGCGCCTGCTCGGGCTTCTTCTCGTTGAGCAAACGTTGGCCAGCGACGAGCAGCGGCTCTTCAACTTCCGCGTACTTGTTGACGGGCTCGGCGCGAAACTCCCGGTAGGCTTTGACGGCCGACTCGGCGCCGCCTTTCGTTAACGCTTCCGACAGCATCTCCGCCAGCGACTTGCGCGGCGCGTATTCGAGCGCGGCCTTGAGCGCGGGGTCTCTGCCCGCGCGGTAGTCTTCCGACGAAAGCTCGGCGGTCACCTCCGGCGCAGTCCACAGGCGCGTGTCGTAGGGCGCCCAGTCCTGCCAGTAGTAGACAGAGACGCGCACGGTGACGCCGCTGTTCGGCAGCGTGATACGGCGCGAGTCGCCGTAAGCGTTGCCCTTCGACGCCGAAGGCTCGCCGACGAAGATGACCTCGGTGAACTCCTCAAGGTCGTTCAAGAGAAACTGCGCCGCCGAGAAGGTGCCGCGGCCGATGAGCGCGAAGAACTGGCCGCGCCGGTTAAGCTTCGACCTGACGGCGGCGACGACGAGCGGGCGCAGAAGGCTTCCGTTGCCGCCGCGGTTGAGCCGCAGGTCGAGCACGAGTTTCTCCACGGGATTCGATTCGACAAACGAGAACAGACGCGCCGAGAAGTCTGCGAGCGTCTCCTTCTCCTTGTTCGTGACCTGATTAATCTGCGCGTAGACGGCCCGCGACTCGGGCAGGTACTCGAACCAGAATTTATCCTGCGGGTCTTTCAGCCAGAGCGGTTCCCGCGCGCCGCCGCGCAGGTCAACCCAGCCCTCCTTCCTGACCCAACTGACATCCGTGTCGGCCGGCATCAACTCGACCGGCCCCGACTGTTCGAGCGTCACGGTCTGCCGCCGCCCGTCACGCTCTACGACGAACTGCGCGCCGTCGGGGCGCTCAGACATCCCCGTCGCTTGCAGCACCTCCGGCATCGCGAGCAGCGCGGGCGCGAAGAACTTTTCGCCCATCGCGTTGTCGCGCCCCACGAGCCGGCCCACGCGCGCCACGGCCTCTTCGGCCGCCACGCCGCCGACGCTCAAGACGCGCGCGCCGACCAGCTCCGCCTGCTCCTTCCGCGCGGCGCGCACGAACAGCCCGTCTTTGAAGAGGTAGAGCTTTACGGGCAGCGTGTGGAAGCCAATCTTCGGGTCGCGCGTCGGGTAGACGTTCGTGTGGCCGTCGCCGACCATCGCCACGATGCGCGCCAGCTCGACGATGATCTGGTGGCGTGCGAGCGTCGGGATACGCGCGTCGAGTTCGCGCACGGCCGCGTCGAAACGTTCGGGCGTCAAGTTATGAAAGAGATTCTGATGACGCGCGCGCATCTCTGCGGCCGCGTACCGAAGGTCTTCGCGCCAGCGCGCGGCCTCGGCCGCGTCAACCGGCCCGGCGCCCTGCGCAGCCGCCTGACCCGCGCACAGCAGCACCGACGCCAGCGCCGCCAGCACCGCGCCCCTTATTCTGGACATACGAGATTCACCTGTTGGGATGGAAATCCGGAGGGAAGGACAGACTGCCCCGCCTCGCTCACTCAACAGAGGAAACACCGCGCGCGCCGTCGCTGTGGCAAAAATAAAGGCCCGGGCTGACCCGGGCCGCTTCACGATTTCATAACTGACTTGATGCCGGAGGTCGGACTCGAACCGACATGGGGAGTGAACCCCGCGAGATTTTGAGTCTCGTGCGTATACCGATTTCGCCACTCCGGCTCGCAACGGATGATAGGGGCTGCGCCGAGTTCACGTCAACCGCGGGCGGCGGCGCGCGCGACTCGGGGCTTGTATAAATTCGTACAGGGCGCTAATATAAGGCGCCTCTGCGGGGTGGCCCGGCGCGTGAAGGGCGCGAGGGCTGCCACCCTCTCCCACCCCAAAGTTTCACCCGGTAAGTCAGGAGAAGACTCGGAGTAGTATATCTATGTCTAACACTCTGGGCAGGCGGGCGCGAGTTCTGGTGGCGGATGACGAGCCTGAGATACGGCACGTCCTCTACGACCTTCTATTTCCCCTTTACGACTGCGACACGGTGGCTTCGGCCGAGGAGGCGGTCGAGCGCTTGGGCTCGGCCGGCTACGACCTCGTCATCAGCGACATCATGATGGGGGCGATGAGCGGGCTCGACCTGATCCCGCGCATCGCCGAACTCTCGCCCGACACGGTCGTCATCATGATCAGCGGCGTGCAGACGGTCGAGAGCGCCATCGGCGCCCTGCGCGCCGGCGCCTTCGACTACGTGATGAAGCCCTTCGACCTGTACCACGTCGAGGCGGCGGTCAGACGCGCGCTCGAACACCACTTCCTGCGCGCCGAGAAGCGGCGCTACGAGACCTACCTCGAAGAGATGGTCGCGCGCCGCACCGAAGAGTTGGACGGCGCTCTGCGCTCGCTCGCAGACGCCTACCGCACGACGCTCAAGGCGCTCACCTCCGCGCTCGAAGCGCGCGACTCCGAGACGCACGGACACTCCGAGCGCGTCGTCAACTTCTCCCTGCGGCTCGGGCGCGAGCTGAGTCTCGACGAAGAGCAGATGCGCTCTTTAGAGTTCGGCTCGCTCTTGCACGACATCGGCAAGATCGGCGTGCCCGACGCGATACTTCGCAAGCCCGCCCGCCTGAACGAGGGCGAGTGGGTGAAGATGCGCGAGCACCCCTTGCACGGGCAGAAGATTCTGCGCGGTATCGAGTTCCTCGAAGGCGCGTCGCGCGTCGTCGCGCAGCACCATGAGCGGTGGGACGGCTCCGGTTATCCTCTGGGGCTCAAGGGCGAGGAGATTGACCTCAACGCGCGCATCTTCGCCGTGGCCGACGCCTTCGACGCCATCACGAGCGACCGCGTTTATCGCGCGGGCCGCAGCTACGAAGAGGCGCTCGCGGAGTTGGAAGCCTACCGCGGCCGGCAGTTCGACCCCGAGGTGGTCGCGGCCTTCCGCAGCGTCCCGCGCGAGGAGTGGGACGAGATACGCCGCCGCTCGCTCGAAGCGCGCGAGCGCCTCGCCACCGCGCGCCGCGTCGAGACGGTTGCCAAACACGTCTACGCCCGCGTCGGCCAGATCGCGCTGGCCCACTAGAAGGCAAAAGTTAAGACGAAGAAAGGCGCGGCCTTCATCAACGGTTGATGAAGGCCGCGCCTCTTCTTATCGCCGTACTTTTGCCTTTTTACTTTTGCCCTACATCCGGCTGGCGCATCGTGCCGACGACGTAGCCGCGGCGCGCGCGCAGCGTCAGTCCGAGCCGTCGCGCGCCGACGTGTATCTTGCGGTACTCAGTCGCGGGCGCGCGGCGCAGGGGGCGCTTCGGGCTGTAAGTGACGACGTACTGCGAATCAATCTCGCGCGCGACGCCGCGCCCCTCCGTCACCATCCCCGCGAGCGAGTCGGGCAGAAGAATCCGCCCGCCGGTCTCTTCGGTCAGAGACTTCAGGCGCGTCTCGCCGCGCAGCATCTCGCGCTCGGCCTCCTTGCGGCGGCGGCGGAGCGCGGGGTCGAAGGTGACGCCGGAGTTAACGTCGTGCGGGTTGATGCCGGGGCCGCGCATGCCGGGCGGGCGCGTGGGGTCTATGCCGACGGTCGCCTGATCCGCGCGCGCCTGCGCGGCGCCCGGCTTCTCCGGCGGGTTCTTCCACCAAGGCTGCTTCACCTGCTCGCGCGCGACGGCCGTGTAGCTGATGACGTGCAGCGTCGTCTGCGAAGCTATCAAACGTCTGACGGCCTCTTCGTAGTCTTTGGAACTCGCGGTGTCTATGCCGTCTGTGACGAGTACGAGGTGGCGGTTGCCGACGGGCTGCTCGGAAAGCAACTCGACGGCGCGGCGCATCGCGCGCGAGAGGTTCGAGCCTTCGCCCGAGGCGAGCTTCGACTTGACGGCGCGCGCGGCCGCGTCGCGGTCGCCCGTCCAGCCCTGCAAGGTGTCAACCTTGCCGTTGAACTGTATGACGGCGAGGCGGTCGCCGTCGCGCAAATTCTGTATGACGGAGAGCGCGACCTCGCGCGTGTCGTTGGCGCGCACGATGGGGTCTAAGTCCCAGCCGGTGCCGAGCACGAGGACGACGCTCGCGGGCGTGCGCCGCACGCTCTTGACCTGCTGCGGCACGTCGTCTTCGACGACGAGCACGTCGTCAACTTCGAGGCGCTGGTCAATGCGCCCCTCTTCGTCGTAGGCGAAGACGGGCAGGCGCACCTCTTCGGTGTAGACGCTCTCGGTCTCTTCATCCTCGGGCGTCGGCGTCGGGCGCGGGCGCACGCCGCTCTGCGCTCTGAGCGGCGCGGCGCCCAGAAGGATGATGAAGGCGGCGCTGAAGAGAATCAGCGGCAGGCGGCGCAAAAGCATTATGACTCCTCGGCGGACATGATTTCTTCAGGCTTAAGGTCTGATGCTCCGCGCTCGCCGGAGCGTTCGCCGCCGCGAAGCCTCCGCACGGCTTCGGTCAGGCGCTCGACGCGCTCGCGCTCGACCGTGTTCGACCAGAGTCCGCCCTCTTTGAAGTAGGAGCCGACGATGAAGCCGTCCGCGTCGTCGAAGAACTCCGTGACGTTCTCGGGCGTGACGCCCGAGCCGAGCAGCACGGGGATTCGGCAGTGCGACTTCGCCTCGCGCACGTCCGCGGCGCGCGGAGGCTCGCCCGTCACACCGCCCGAGACGATAACCGCGTCGCCGCGCATGAACTCGACGGCCGCGGCCGTCTCGCCGAGTGAAATGTCAGCGGTGATGGCGTGCGCCGCGTGCTTCTTCTTCACGTCGGCCCAGACGCGCACGCCGTCGGCGCCTATCTTCCGTCGGAAGCGCAGAAGCTCGGCGGCCGAAGACTCGATGATGCCTTCGTCTGCGACGTGCGCGAAGGCGTAAGACTCGGCGCGTATGTAGTCGAGCCCGGCGGCGTGCGCGACCGACATCGCCTCGACGTTCGCGCCTGCGAGAATCTGCACGCCGACGGGAAGCCCGGCCGCCTCCTTCACCGCGCGGCCGACGACGGCCAACGCGGCGACGATTTCGGGGCCGACCGAGCCGCGCAGGTAAGGAACGTCGTGCATGTTCTCGATCATCAAACCGTCCACGCCGCCTTCTCGATAAGTGTTGGCCTCGCGCACGGCGAGTTCCGCGAGCGCGGACACGCCGAGGCGCGAGCCGGGCGTGCCCGGCAGCGCGCCGACGTGAATCACGCCGACGACGGGCTTGCGTGTTGCGAACAACTCTTCGCTCACGAGAACGAAACCTTACTCCGAGAACGAAATCTTCTCCACGTCCGCGTAGCCGAGCTTAATCGGCGTCCGTCTGCCGAAAATCTCGACCTCAACCTTCAGCAGACGCTTCGCATGGTTGATGCCTTCGATGCGGCCGGTGAACGCTGCGAACGGCCCCGACCTTATGCGCACCATGTCGCCGAGCCTGAACGTCTGCGGCGGTCGCCGCCTCAGAGGCATCCCGCGGAATGTCTCGCCCGGGTCATCCGACATCCTTCAACCTCTCTTCCTCGCCTGCGCCTGTACGGCGGTGATGGCGACGGCGTCCACGATGTCTTCGGCCTTGCAGCCGCGCGAGAGGTCGTTGGCCGGCTTGTCCAAGCCTTGAAGTATTGGGCCGATGGCCGTGGCGCCCGCGAGGCGTTCGGTCAGCTTGTAGGCGATGTTGCCGGCTTGGAGGTCTGGGAAGATGAGCACGTTGGCGCGGCCCGCGACCGTCGAGCCGGGCGCCTTCGATTCCCCGACCTTCATGACGAGCGCGGCGTCGGCCTGTAGCTCGCCGTCAATCTCAAGCTCGGGCTGGCGCGCGCGCACAGTCCGCGTCGCCTCGACGACCTTGTCCACGAGCGGGTGCTTGGCGCTGCCCTTCGTCGAGAAGGAGAGCATGGCGACGCGCGGCTCTGTGTCGAGCAGGGCGCGGCACGAGTCGGCCGAGGCGATGGCTATCTCGGCCAGCTCGGGCGCCGAGGGCTCGATGACGACGCCGCAGTCTGCGTAGATGAGCGCGCCGTCTGAGCCGTAAGACGCGTCGGGCAGAACCATCACGAAGAAGCTGCTGACGATGCGGAAGCCTTGGCGTATGCCGATGCAGTGGAGCGCCGCGCGTACTGTGTGCGCGGTCGTGTTCGTCGCGCCAGCCACGGAGCCGTCGGCCTTGCCCTCGCGCACGAGCAGGTTGCCGTAGTAGAGCGGGTCGCGCACCGCGATGCGCGCCTCGTCGGGCATCAAGCCCTTCGAGCGTCGAAGCTCGTGGTAGAAGGCGGCGACCTTTTCGAAGTCGGGCGCGCGCAGGTGGTCGAGGACGTTGACGCCGCCGAGGTCTGCGGAGGCGTTGCGAGCGGCGGCGCGCACCTTCTCTTCGTCGCCGAGCACTGTGACGCGCGCCAGACGGTCGCGCGCGACCATCGAGGCGGCGACGACCGTGCGCGGGTCTTCACCTTCGGGCAGGACGATGTGCTGCGGGTCTGCGGCGGCGCGCTGGCGTATGCGTTCGAGTATGGACATAGGAAGAAAGTGATGAGTGATGAATGATGAACGATGAGAAGCAGCGTACTTCTCATCCACCACTCATGACTCGTCATCACGCGTTGTCTGTTGAGCGGCTGTAAATGTATCACGAAGCGTCGGGGCGTGAGAAACCTGCGCCTATGCCGCGCGGTCAGGAGCCGAGCGAGTCGTCAACGACGCTCTCGGCGGCGGCGGCGAGGCGGCGGACGAGCGCGGCGTCGTGCGTCTTGAGGGCGCGGAAGGTTCGCTCTTCGAGGTCGGGGCGCGCGAAGCCCTCCTCGTCTAAGCCGACGAGCGCGACGCGCAGTGCGGGCGAGTCGGCCACGACGAACCACTCGCGCGCGAGCCGCGACGTGTCGCATATCTGGATGACGCGCATGTTCGGGTGGCGAGGCGGCTTCCAGTCCGCCTCGCCGAAGACGTAGAGGCGCTCGGAGATGTCGGCGATGCGCATGTAGCGGTCAACGACCGGCTCCATCTGCGAGAGCCTTTCGAAGCCCGCGTAGAGACGGCCGCCGCGGTGCGTCCTGAGCAGAATCGCGTTCTCGATCATCAGGCTGACGTATTCGAGGACGGGGACGCGCGCGCGGAAGGTGAAGGTGGCGCGCTCGTCGAAGTCGCGCCGTGAGACGTGTGCCACCGTGCCCAGATCTTCGACCCTCCCGCCGGCCGAGGCCAGTGCGTGGTCGAACATGGAAAACTCTTTCATGGCAGGCTTCCGGCGCCGCCGGGGCAGCGAGAGCGCCGAGCCTTTTGTATTAACTCAACTCTTCGCCCGCGTGACGAATGTCTGCCGAAAGTGTCAAAGGCGGGCCGGCGGCCGCGCGATAAAATACCCGGCCGCCGCGCCCGCCCTTTGCACGCTGCGTCACGCCGCGGACTTGAGCGCCGAAGCTCCGATGATGCGGCCGACGTTCTCCTGCGAGAAGAACTCCGGTATCGAGACTGTGCCCGTCACCGTGCCGAGGAAGCGCCCCGTCTCCGTCGGGTTCCCGCGCAGTGCTTCGAGGAGCGCCGCCATCTCGGGCGGTGGCGGCGCGAGCCGCGCGAGCCGCGTCGTGTGCTCGAACATCGGCAGCACCTCCTCGTTGCGCCTGCGCTCGTAGTCGGCGAGCGCGTCGGCAATCGCGCGCCGCCCGGAGAGTCCTTCGTCAATCGCCTCGGCGAGCAGCTCGGCGTGGCTGAAGCTGTTGGTGATGCCCTGCGCGGTGGCCGGGTCTTTGACATAGCCCGCGTCGCCGACGAGCGCCCAGCCCGCCCCGTAAGGCTTGCGGAAGTGGTTGGGCAGGAAGCCCGTCCCCATGAAGCGCTCCTCGCGTCGGCCCGCGCGGACTCGTGCGGCGAGGTCGGGCGCACTCTCTTCGAGCGCGCGCATGAACTCGCCCTCCACGTCCGAACGCGCGCGGTCGAACTCCGCCCTCGGCCGAACGACCGTAACCATGACCAGCCCGTCGTTAGTCTTGTCGGCCACTACGAGCCGGCCGGGGCGCGGGTGCAGCTCGACCGTGTCCAGCTCGACGCCGCTCCAATACGAGTAGTAGTTGGCGGTGAACATCCCGCGGTCGAAGTAGACCGGCGCGTGGACTAGTCGGGCGACGAGCGAGCGTGCGCCGTCGGCGCCGACGACGATGCGCGCCCGCTCGGTCACGGCAGCGCCGTCACGGTCTCGCCCGCGCAGTCCCGTCACCGCGTCGCCGTCGGTCGTCAGCTCTTCGACCGAGAAGCCTTCGCGCAACTCGGCCCCCGCCGCGACGGCCGCGTCAACCAGAATCTTGTCGAGCACTTTGCGGCGCGGCGCGTAGGCTTCCGCGGTGCCGTCGGCAGTGGGCGGCGGCGTCCCGCGTAGCGCGAACGGGCCGACATCGAAGATGATGTCGGTCGTCGGCGGGACGTTCGAGGCGCGAACCTTTTCGAGCAGCCCCCAGCGCCTGAGCCTCGCCACGCCCGGCTGGTGTATGTGGTGTGTGGAGATGGTGTCGCTCGGGAAAGTCGCCTTGTCGAGCAGCAGCACCCGGTAACCTTTGCGCGCGAGCAGCATCGCCAGCGGCGAGCCGGCGACGCGCGCGCCCACAATGATTGCGTCGTACATACTTAACCTCCCGCGCGGGAAGGTCTGAAAACCCCAAGCTCCCCGCACAGGTTAACGCGCAGGGCGCGGCCGGATTGGATCAGGGCGGACGGCCGACTCGGTTTCGAGACTGTTGAAAAATTGCGGGGGGCGGGGTTTGTGACCCGCCCCTCGCTTTTGGTGAAGAGGCCGTGTCTGGCCGCTTCGTCCTTTGAGACTCCGGCGGTTAGTTCTCCGACGGCTCCACGTCGGTCTTAATCGTGCGGCCGTTGAGCGGCTGAACTTCGCGCGAGTTGCCTTCGGGGAAGAGCTGCTTGAAGGCTTCGATCTGTTGCTCGGACATCTCGATGGGCTCGGCGAGGACGATCCACTTCACGCCCTCAAGGAAGACGCCCGACGCGTTCGGCGTCGTCAGAGAGCCGTCGTAGCGGTACGACTCAAGGCCGTCCGGCAGAAGCTTCGTCAGGTTGAAGCGCGCGACCGCGCGGCGCTCGTCCTTCTCCGCCGGCAGGTGCGAGAAGATTTTGGCCAGCTCGGCGTTCTCCCTGCCCGCCTTGACGAAGACGCCCACGACCGACAGGACGCCGGTCGGCGTGCCGTCGTCGAACTTGTGTACGAGGTGCATCTCCAAGGGGAACTTCTGGCCGTTCAGCTCGTGCTCGCTCGGCGTGTGCCAGTGGAACTGAAGCAGTTTGTAGTTGACGCCCGCGACCGTCAGTTGGTTGTTGCTCTCGCCGGGCAGTTCGGCGCGGACGGTGTTGAACTCGCCGGGCGAGCCGGTGTTGACGACGCTCAGCGCGGCCTTCGTCGAGTAGCTGAAGCCGAGCGCGGGCAGGATCGGGTCGAAGGTCAAGTCCTCGTTGCGTATGTCAATCGGGGTCTGCTCAAGTCCGGAGGACGTTTGCGCGCCGGCCCGCGGGAGCGACACGAGGGCCGACGCCGAGAGGACTGCGAGCAGCAGCAGCCTCATTAAGTATGAACTCTTCTTCATGTGAGTATTCCTTTCAGAATGATGGCAGGTGGGACGCGTGGGCGTCCGGTATAAATCGCGAGGTGTAAGTCGGAGCGCTCTGCTCCCGAAGACTAACGCGCAACGCGCGCGGCGAAAGGATCAGGCGGACGGAGAAAAACTAACCACAGAGACACGGAGACGCGGCTTGAAGACAATAAGCTTCAAGCCGCGTCTCCGTGTCTCTGTGGTTAGTTCTGTTCGCTCAGACTACTTCAACTTCACGGAGAGGCTCGCGGTGCCGCCGAGGTCGCTGGTCACCGTGATGTTCTGCGGCGACGACGACAGGGTGAAGGTGCCCGCGTAGGAGCCCGCGCCCTTGTTCGTCAGCACGCCGATGACCTCGCCCGTGGCCGTCGAGGTGACGGTCAACATCACGGTCTGGCTCGTGCTCGAAGCCTGCACCGTGAGCTGCTTCTTCGAGGCGACGTACTCCGCCTTCTGAATCGAGACCGTGTCGGTCGCGGCCGGCGGCGGCGCGACGACGAGCCTCGTTGTCTGCGTGGACTGAAGCGTCCCGTAGGTGGCCGTCAGCGTCGCCGTCGTGAAGGTCGTAACGGTGTTGGTCTGCACGTTGAAGCTCGCCGTGGTCAATCCCGTCGGCACGAGCACGCTCGCGGGCACGCTTGCCGCCGCGTTGTTGCTTGAGAGCGCGACGAGCGCGCCGCCCGCGGGCGCGGGGCCGCTGAGCGTGATTGTGCCCGTCACGTTCGTCCCGCCGGTCACGTTGCCGGGCGCGACGCCGAGCGACGTGAGCGAGAGCGGCGGGGCGACGGCCAGCGACGCCGTCTGCGTCGTGTCGCCGTAGGCCGCCTGTATGTCCACGAGCGCGGGGCGCGTAAAGCCCGCGAGCGTCGTCGCGCCCGTCGAGACGTTGAAACTCGCGGAGGTCTCGCCCTCGTTCACCGTGACGCTCGAAGGCAGCTGGAAGGTGACGGCCGACGTGCCCGCGACGCCCGCGAGGTTGACGACCGCGCCGCCCGCGGGCGCCGGCTGGCTCAAAGTCACAGTCGCCTGCACCGAGTCGCCCGCCGTGACCGACGACTGCGAAAGCACGACGCCCTGCGAGAAGTTTGAAGCGGCATCGCTCGGCACCCACATCACCGCGTGGACGCTGGCCGTGCCGTTCGAAGAGCCTTTGACCGCCCAGCCGACGACGTTGCCCGCGGCGTCTATCCCGGTCGCGGCGGCCTCTGTGAAGCCGAGCGACATGAACTGGTTCAGGTCTACGACGCTCGCCGCGGAGCCCGACCAGACGAGCGCGTGCTGGCGGTTGACCTGCGCCGGGCTGGCGACCCAGCCGGAGCCGGCCTGCTGCACGCCGTTGGTCGCACGGGCATCGGACAACTCATAGCCGGCCGGGTGCAGGTCAACGACGCTCGCCGCCGAGCCCGCCCAGACCGCCGCGTGGTGAAACGAGTAGATGTAGCCGGCCTGCTGCCCGCCCGCGACCGAATAGGCCGCGGACTCGGTGGCGTTCGCCGGGTTGAGGCTGACGGCGCTGTCGGCCGTGCCCGTCCAGAGCACCGCAAAGGGCTGGCTGTAGGCGCCGAACCCGACCTGCTGTCTCCCCACGCCGACCTGCTGCACGCCGTCGGTGCCGTAAGCCTGTCCGCCGCCGTAGCCGAGGTTGAACGGCGTCAGGTTGACGGCGCTCGCGGCCGAACCCGTCCACAGGAAGGGCTGCATGACGGTGTAGGTGCCGTTGCAGGCGCCCTTCTTCTCGCCGCAGACCTGCTGCCGGTTCGCGACGCCGACCTGCTGGCCGCCGCCCACGCCCAAGGCGACCGAAGTGTTCCAGAGTTCCGGGTTCAAGTCCACGAAGCTCTCGGGCGTGCCCGACCAGAGCGCGGCGTGGTTGAACGCCATGCCGACCTGCTGGCCGTCGGCGACGCCGTAGGCGGTGCCGGCCCCGAGGTCTGTGAAGCTGTTCGCATCGCCCGACCAGAGGACGGCGTGACTTTCGAACGTCCCCGGCGTGACGTTGGAGGGAAGGCCGGCGGTGCCGAGCTGCTGCGCGCCCGAGAGGCCGACCGCCGTCGCGGTCGTCGCACCCGTCGGGGTCAAGTCAACCATCGTGTAGTGCTGTACGGGAGCCGCGGCCGTCTGTGCCGCGGCCGTGAAGGGCAGTGCGCCCACGAAAAGTAGAAGTGCGATTGCGGAAGCGATAAATGCTGAAGGGGTGCGTCTCATCTTTATCCTCGTTCACCTGAGAGTTGGTCGGGTCAGACCTCAGAAGACCACGCCGAACAGAGCGCGCTGCGGCGCGGGAAATACACGGCCATAAAAAAAAGCGGGCCGGAGCCCGCTTCGAGGTGTGTTGACGGATGTCGGGGCGGATGTCTACGGCCTGTCGCGGAGCGCGTCGAGCAGCTTGTCGTGGATGCCGCCGAAGCCGCCGTTGGACATGACGGCGACCACGTCGCCCTCCTTCAGGAGCGGGGCGAGGTGTTCGACGATTGAGTCCGCGCCGTCGAGGCAGAGGGCGGGGCGGTCGCGGCGCTCGGCGATCTCGCGCGTCAACTCTTCGGTGTCGAGGAGTTGGCCGTAGACGCTGCCCTTCTCGCGCGCGAAGACCGTCGAGAGGACGACGTAGTCGGCGCGGTCGAAGGCTTCGGCGTAGTCCTTCTGGAAGACGGCGAGGCGCGAGGTGGCCGAGCGCGGCTCGAAGACGGCGACGAGGCGGCGCCCTTTGTACTTGTCGCCGAGGGCGCGCAGCGTCTCGCGCACGGCCGTCGGGTGGTGCGCGAAGTCGTCTATGACGGCGACGCCGCGCTCAAGCCCTCGCACCTGCATGCGCCGCTTGACGCTCTGGAAGGTCGAGAGCGCGTCCTTTATCTGCTCGCGCGAGACGCCCCACGCGTCGGCCGCGACGATGACCGCGAGGCAGTTGAGCACGTTGAAGTCGCCGATGAGCGGCGTCTCGAACTCGCCCCACTCGGCGCCGTCTCTCAGCACGCGGAAGCGCGTGAGCGCGCCCGAGTAGTCCACGTCAGAAGCGCGCCAGCGCGCGTCCTCCGAGAAGCCGTAGGTTTCCAGACGCGTTTGCAGCTTGTCTCCGAACGAAGCGACGACCTCGCGGACGTTGGGGCTGTCCCAGCCGGCGACGAGGCGGCCGTTCACGGGCACGAGGTTCATCAGGCGGCGGAAGGCGAGTTTCACGGCGTCGAGGTCTTTGTAGATGTCCGCGTGATCGAACTCGATGTTGCCGACGATGGCCGTCTCGGGCAGGTAGTGCATGAACTTCGGCCCCTTGTCGAAGTAGGCCGTGTCGTACTCGTCGCCCTCGATGATGAAGTAGTCGCTGTCCGTCACGCGGAAGCTCGCGCCGAAGTTCTGCACGACGCCGCCGACGAGGAACGAAGGGTTCAAGCCGCCCCGCTCCATCACCCACGTCGCGATGCTCGTCGTGGTCGTCTTGCCGTGCGTGCCCGCGACGACGAGCGAGCGCCGGCCGCGTATGAACTCCTCCTTCACGACCTCGGCCTGCGAGCGGTAGACGAGCCTTCGGTTCAGCGTCTCCTCGACCTCGGCGTTGCCGCGCGACATGGCGTTGCCGACGACGACGCAGTCGGGCGCGGGCTCAAGGTGCTCCGGCTTATAACCCTGCCCCACCGGGATGCCCAAGCCTTCGAGCATCGTGGACATCGGCGGGTAGACGTTCTCGTCCGAGCCCGTCACCCTGTGCCCGCGCGCCTGCAACATCCCGGCGAGACTCGCCATCGCCGTCCCGCAGATTCCGATTAAGTGATAGTGCATAGGTGAATGGGTGATAAGTGATGAGTGATAAGAAGCTGTTGGCTGTTAGCTTTGTGTTTGGCTAACAGCTAACAGCCCTCTCATCACTTATCACCTTCTGCCACTGGGACTGTGAAAGAGAACGTGGAGCCGCGGCCGACTTCGGACTGGACTTCGATGCGGCCGCCGTGGAGTTCGACGAGCTGGCGCGTGATGTAGAGGCCGAGGCCCGTGCCCTTCTCGCTGCGCGTGGCGCGCGAGCGCGCCTGCGCGTACTTGTCGAAGATGTCGTGGAGGTCTTCGGGCGGGATGCCGACGCCCGTGTCCGTGACGGAGACGCGCACCATGCGCCCCTCGGGCGCGGCGCTCAAGCTAACGCGGCCGCCGCGGGGCGTGAACTTCAGCGCGTTCGAGATGAGGTTGACGAGCACGCGGCGGAGCTTGGCGCGGTCGGCGTGCAGCGGCGGAAGCTCCGCGGGCACGGCCTCTTCGAGCGCGATCTCCTTCTCGGCGGCGAGCGGCTGCATCTGCTGGCGCAGCTCGGCGACGAGCCCGCGCAGCTCGATGGTCGAGAGGTCGAGGCGCATCGTGCCCGACTCCAACTTCGAGGCGTCGAGCAGGTCGTTCACCAACTCGATGAGGTTCTGCGTGTTGCGCTCCATCATCGAGACCATGTTCTTCTGCTCGGGCGTCATGTCGCCCAGACGCCCCGAGGTGAAGAAGTTGATGACGCCGCTGATGACCGTCAGCGGCGAGCGCAGGTCGTGCGTGGTGAGCGCGAGAAACTCCTCCTTCATCGCGGAGAGCTCGCGCAGGCGCGCGTTCGCCTCGTTCAGCTCGCGGTTCGACTCTTCGAGTTTTCGGTTGACTTGTTCGAGCTGCTCGCGCTTCTCCTCCAACTCGCTCAAAACCTGCACGAGGTCGCGGTTCTGGCGCGAAAGCTCTTCGAGCGCCGAGTCGTCCTCGTCGGTGTTGACGAAGTCGCGCAGGAAGTCTGCGCGCGCCCTGACCTCTTCGGCCTCGGCCGGCGGGAGCCACTTGACGACCGTGACGCGCGTGCCCTCGCCGACCGTGGACTGAATGTCGAACTCGTCCATCAGTCGGCGCGTGCCGATGAGGCCGACGCCGAGCCCCGAGGTCGAGCGGTAGGTGCCGCGCGCGATTGCTCGCAGCTTCGCCTCGTCAATGCCGGGGCCGTCGTCGCGCGCGGTAATCTGGATGCCGGCGGCCGCAGCGCCGCGCGTCGCCAGCGACAGAGTGATGGCGCCCGAGCGCGCGTACTCGTAGATGTTGCGCGTGAGCTCCGAGACGGCGGTCGTAATCTTTATCTGCGTCGTCGCGTCGAAGCCCATCTCGCGCGCCAGTCGCCGGACGCGCTCGCGCACCTTCACGATGTCGGCCTCGCGCCGGACGTAGATGTCGCCGAGCCGTGTCGCGTTGATGCCCTGCATGCAGATTTAGAGTACAGGATTCAAAGCCCGAAGTTCAAAGCCGCGCCGCCTTCACCTGTATACAAGCACGGTGGCGTCGTCGGAGTTGCGGCCGAAGTCGCGCAGGAGGACTCCGGCGAGGAGTTGGGGGCTGCGCGTGGTGATGCCGGGGTAGGAGGCGGCGTCCCACGTCGCGCTGATGCCGTCGGAGGCGATGACGAGCGTCGTGCCTTCGGCCCAGCGGTGCGGCCAGACGCGCACCTGCGACAGGCGCGCGCCGAGCGTGCCGTTGGTCGGGATGGGCCGCGCCGGCTCCGACGCGCCGAGCACGCGCACCTCGACGTTGCCGACGCCCGCGTAAGTGAAGCTTTCGCGCGCGGGGTCGAGGACGACGGCGCCCATCACCGCGCCGCGCGTGGCGCGCAGGGCGTCGTGGACGCCGAGGACGAGTTCGTTCAGAGGCTCGCCTTGCCACTGCTCAAGGGTCTCGACTGCGGCGCGCGCCGCCTCGTTCGCGCCGTGCCCGTGCCCGAGCCCGTCCACGACCGCGAGCAGAGTCTCGTCGTCGTGCTCCTTGATGAAGTAGGCGTCGCCGTTCGTCTCCTCGCCGGGGCGCGGGCGGCTCCAACAGCCTAAGCGCCGCGCGTCGCGCCGGGCGCGGCCTTTATCGTCGTCGTCCGCGGCGACCCACTTGCGCCCGAGCAGAGCCGTGCCCCACGTCGTGCGGCGCGCGCTCGAAAGCCTGCGGGTGGTGTGCTTGGCGGTGGAGTAGATGTCGAACTCGTCGAGCAGACGCCGCATCGCGCCGAAGCCCGTCCCCAAGCTCCCGCCCGAAGAGACGCCGTCGCGCAGCGCGCGTTCGAGGTCGTGGATGCCCGGCCCCTTGTCGAAGTAGAAGAGTTCGAGCCCCGCCTCCTCGCCCGGCGCCTCAGTCCAGTGCAGGCACCCGCCGCCCGACGCGTAGCGCACGGCGTTCGTCGCAATCTCCTGCACGACGATCTCTATCTCGGCCAGTTGGTCGTCCGAGAACCCGAGGCCCGACGCGAACCGCCGCACCCCGCGCCGCGCCGCGCCGATCTGCCCCTCTTCCTTGATCTCCTGCGTGTTGATGACCCTCATGACAATACGAGAGGTTAGAGGTTAGAGGCTGGAGGTTAGTAAAAAGCCGCCGACAACCGCCCGCGATGTGATTGTTCGACGTGCTGAACGCAACTACTAACCTCTAACCTCTGTCCTCTAACCTCTGCTCTTCACAGCCAGCGGACGACCGTCACGCGTGTGCCGCGGCCGACCTCGGATTCAATCTCGAAAACGTCCACGAGGCGCTTCGACCCCGGCAAGCCTTTGCCCAAGCCCCGCCCCGTCGAGAAGCCGTCGCGCATGGCGGCGTTGATGTCCGGGATGCCGGGGCCGCTGTCCTCGAAGATGAGCCGGAGGCCCGGGCGCCCCTGCGCGGCTTCGAGCGGCTGCGCGATCATGCGGCCGCGCTTGGCGTACTTGACGACGTTGCGCGCCAGCTCAGACGCGACCGTGGCGAGCCGCGTCTGGTCTATCAGCCGGAAGCCGAGCCACGCGGCGATGGAGCGCACCTCGCCGCGCGCGACGGCGATGTCGTGCTCGCTCTCAAGGGCGATTGACCTGCTCTGCAAAGCCCGCCGCCCCCCCGTACCCGTCTGAGTCTTCTTCGTCCTCGTCTATGCCGAACTCGCTGCGCAGCAGTTTTATCCCTTCGTCCACGTTCAGCACGGTGTCCACGCCGCGCAGCTCAAGCCCCAGCTCGACGAGCGTGATGGCGACGGCCGGCTGCATCCCGACGACCACGGTGCGCGCGTCCATGATGCGCGCCATCGCCGCGATGTCCGAGAGCACGCGCCCGATGAAGGAGTCCACCATCTCAAGCAGCGAGATGTCTATCAGCACGCCTCGCGCGCCCGTCCGCTCTAGCTCGGAAAGTATCCGCTCCTGCAAGTGGATGACCGTCTGGTCGTCCATGTCCACCTGAATCGGCACGATAAGGACGCGCCCGACCTTCAGAATGGGAATGCGTGTCTGTCCGTCCATTTACGCCTCTTGCTTCTTCTCGCCGCCGGTAGTGATGATCTGCTCGGTCTGCTTGACGGTCTTCATGAGGCCGTCCCCGTTCTGGCCGTTCTGGAGCTTAGCGAGCGCGCGCGTGGGGACGACGGTGCGGCCGATCATCTCCAGCGCGAGCTTGATGCCGTCGGACATCTGCGCGCGGGTCGTAATCTGCGTGAGGTCTATGCCGAGCTGCACCATCGTCTGCGCGATGGCGGGGCTGACGCCCGTCAGGATGCAGCGCGCGCCCATCAGGCGCGCGGCCGTGACGGTCTTGATGAGGTGGTTGGCGACGAGCGTGTCCATCGTCCGCACCCCGGTGATGTCGAGGATGGCGATGGTGCTTCCGGTCTCGACCACCTTTTGCAGCAGCGCCTCCATCATCATCTGCGCGCGGCGCGAGTCGAGCGTGCCGATGATGGGGAGCGTCAGAATCTTGTCCCAGACCTTGATGACGGGCGTCGAGAGTTCGAGCATGTCTGCGCGCTGCTGGCGGATGACCTCCTCGCGCGAGCGTATGTAGTTCTCGACCATCACGAGGCCCATCTTGTCCAAGAGCCGCGTGAAGTAGTTCATCTCGGGGATGAGCGAGGCGGCGTCGCCCTCGAACTCCTCGGCGAGCAGCGGGCCGACGACGTTGCGCAAAGAGAGGATGTAGGTCGCGTTCTCCATGGGCGTGTAGCCCTTGACGGCACGCATGTGGGAAATCTCGTTGAGGTAGTGGCGCAGGTCGTCGAAGGCCGGGTGCTCGAAGTCGCTGCCGGCTGAGTCCTGCACGCCCTGCACGAGCATGTCGAGGACTTGGCGCGACTGCTGGCGCAAGTCCTTCTTCGAGATCAGCTCGTCGCGGAACTCGTCGGCCTCAAGCCGCTCTTTAATCCAGAGGTTGAGAATCTCGTCGCGCCGCGACGCGAGCAGTGTGGTGATGCGCCGCTCGGAGGGCCGCGCGGAGTCGTTCTGTTCCGCCATCGAAAGTCCTCGAATTTACGGCGGACGCCTCAGACGCCGTGCCGTGTGAGGCTCCGGCGGCCTCCCGTTTTTAAGGACGGGCCGCGTCCGCGCTTGTTGTTAAGGGGCGTTTTTTAAGTCGCGCCTATCTTAGCACCGGCCGCCCGAAAAGCAACAACGCGCCGGGGAGCGCTGAATACTCCCCGACGCGTCGGGCGCGCGGGCGCCGTCGTCGCTTGCTGTTTGTGCTGAGCCGCGCGCGGGCCGGGCCTACTGAATCTTCTGTATCGCGATGATCGTCATCGGCTCGTTGCCGGACGTGCGCGTGTAGGAGACCCAGTAGCCGACCTTCGGGAAGCGGATCATCTTGTAGAGGGAGCCGTCCTGCTTGGCGTCGGCGTCCGACCCGAGCACCATTTTGGGCGCGGGCGCGGCGTCGTTGGCCAGATAGGTGACCGAGACGGCGAAGACCTTCTTCGCGTCGTCGTAGTAGACCTGACAGCTCTCCTTGTCGTTGAACGAGTAGAAGTCCTGCTTGTCGTCCTTGTCGGTCGGGTTGCCGAGGAGCTTGCGCGCCTCGTCGGCCGTCATGCCGATCTTGACGCCCTTGTAGGCGTGGAAGGGTGGCTCCTCCGTGGGCTTGTCTTGTGCGCGCGCGGCCGAGGCGACGAGCGCGAGCGCCGCGAGCAGGAGCGTGAGAGCCGGGAGCGCCGCGGGGCGACGGGAAACTTGGAGCATGGGACAGTCCCTCCTCTTTCTGTGCGTACTGGTCGAAAAGGAATGGACGGGGCGGGGCGGGTAGGAGACGAAGGCTTCGCTCTGAAAGCTCTACGGCGGCCCAGCCTCGTTGCGGCAAAAAACGATATGCCAAGCACGGCCCCCGCGTCAATAGCGGCGGCGCGGCGTCGGCCGTGTCCGCGCGCTTACTTTAATCGTTGACATCCGGGGACGCCGGTTATATCTTGCAGCCTCGCGCGGCCTTGCCCCTTACGACGCGCGCACAAACTTCAGCCTCTTACTCTAACGGAGCCTCAGCTCCCCTAACCAAGCTCTACCGACCTAGCTCAGGAAGGAAACACTCTCATGAACTCAGGACTCGAAGTCTTCTTCACGCAGGTCAACAAGCCTTGGAGCAACGCACTCCCCGGCATCTACCACGTCAACGTCTACAGCCCGAACGGGCCGGAGAAGATCGGCGTGCCGGCGCCGAACGGCTACGCCTCCATAGACCTGCCGCCGGGCCGTTACATGGTCACGGGCACCCTGACGGGCGTCTACGTCAACTTCGACTCGAACGAGACGCTGGTCAACGTCGGGTGCGGCCAGCGCGTGTGCGTCACCGTCATCCCGCGCTCGCTCCACTTCTGCGTCTGGTGGCTCTACGCGGCCTTGCAGGTCATCAACGAGCAGCCGCAGTTCGCCCCCGAGGTGGCGCAGCAGGCGAAGGCGCTCCTTGAGCCGCTGGCCCGCCTCGAAAGGGCTATCCCGGCGCAGCACCGGATGCTCGACTTCCGCCAAGAGGAGATCCAGCTTGTGCGCGGCGGCCCGGTCGAGACGACGGTCTACGCGGCGGATCCGGCGCGGCAGACCGCCAAGCCTGCCGCCAAGCCGTCGGGCAAGACGACGACCAAGAAGCGCCGTTAGGCGCAGCGCGCGGCGAGGGTCTTTAAGCCGTCGCCGGTTCGGCCGAAAGTTAAGCGGCCGGGTGTCACACGCCCGGCCGCCTTTTTTTTAAGAAGTGGCACGCCGCCCCGTTCAGAGGATTTCCACGTCAATCGGCTTGAAGCTGTAGTTGTTCGACTTCTCGGCCGAGCAGGCGGTGACGCCGACAATCAAGTCCATCTCGGCGCGCAGAAGGATGTAGTCGCCGGGGCGCGAGGGCGGCGGGTCTATGCGCAGCTCGCCCGTGGGCAGGACGACGACGTTCATGAAGATGTTGAAGGTCGTCGGGATCATGTCGGGCGTCACGCCGAAGGGCGCGAGGTTCCGCCAGAGGTTCTCGAAGCAGCTCGGGTGGTAGTCTTCGACGCCGTAGAGCAGCTTGAACATCTCTGGGCTGCAAGGCGTGAGCAGGAAGTCGTGGCGGCCGACGGTGTCCTCGACGATGGTGAACATCGGGCGGCTGCGGTTCGAGTAGAGTACGTGGCCGGCGGTCAGGTAGATGGTGTTGGCGTAGTCAATGCTTCGGCCTGAGGAGAGCCATTCGGAAGTGTCGCCCTGCGCGAAGGCCGTCAGGTCTGAGACCTGCTCGCCCTGCGGGTCAATAATCTTCAGCAGCCGCCCGCGTTCGAGCGTGAAGCCCGCGCCGGTCTGCGGTTCGAGGTGGTAGCGTTCGCCCAAAGCGTGCCTCTGTGGTGAATTTTAATGCGGTGAATTTTAAACTGACGCCGCGTTAGTCTTCATCCTTCTTACCACCGCGCGCGTGGAAGGGGCAGCGCCAAGCCTCTTCGACCGCGCGCCCGGAGTACTGCCGCGCCTCGCTGCGCTCGCCGTAGTCGCTCAGGTTCGGGTTGAGCGAGCCCTGTAGTTTGTAGTCGCGCGCGCGCACGGCCTCGCGTACGCGCGCGAACTCGTTCCGCTCGCGCAGGCGCTCGAACTGCTCGTGCGCGTTGAAGACGAGCGTCGGCCAACGGAAGCGGCGCGCGAGGCGCGAGGCCGCGGGGTGCAGGCCGACGACGAAGAAGGCCGTGCCCGCGAAGCTGAACGAGAAGGCCGGGTCTTCGGGGTCGCTGCTCACGGTCGCGTCCCAAGCGTGGTGCGGCCGGTCGAGGTCGTGCAGCGCCTGTAGCTGCGACCAGAGCGCGCGCTCCCACTCGCACTCGTCTGCGGGCGCGGGTTGACGGAAGCATGCGACGAAGGTCGCGAAGTCCGTCGCCAACGCAGGGCGCTCGCGCGCGTACTCGCAGAGGTCGTAGGCCAGCGCGCGCGTCGTCTCTTCGGCTGACATCTCGCCGTAGAGGCCGAAGCGGTACGTGTTGTTCCTCAAGGCCGCGCGGGCGCCGACGCAGGAGAAGTCGGGGCCGAGTACATGCGCGCGAAACTCTTCGTGTACGCGCTCGGCGAGCGGCGAGGGCTCGCGCGCGGGTTCGAGCGGGTGGACGAGCCTATCGCCGCGCCACGCCGCGTAGGCGCTGCGGACGCTCGGGCCGCGGAAAGGATTCGGCCTGTCTGGCTCTACCATACCCCTTGTTCTTGAAAAACTCGCGCCGCGTGTCCATAGACCGCGGCGCGAGACCCACCCCTTGTTCGTGCTCACTCAAAATAGAAAGATTTTGTATAGATTACGTGGCAGAGACTTTCTAATACGTGGCGGAGTGTTTCTAATAAGTTTACGCGGCGTTCGTAATGTCTGTCACCGGACGCTCGCGGGCGCCCGACATACTCTATGAGTAGAGAAGCCACAACCCGAAGCGACGGCGACGGCTCAGCTCAAGTCGGCGGAGGCGCGGCGCGGGCCGTCGAAGGCGCGGCGCTCTGCACGTACCTTCTGACCATCCGCCGCGTGCGCTTCGACGCGCGCGAGGCCGAAGGCTTCGCCGAATACTTCCGGCTGCTCGCGTCGGCGGGCTGCGAAGTTCTCGTCGTGGACGGCTCGCCGCGCGAGGTCTTCGACGCGCACGCAGGCGCGTGGCGCGGGCACGGCCGTCACGCGCCCGTAGACCCGCAGTACAAATACCTCAACGGCAAGGTCAACGGCATACACACCGGCGTCGCGCTCGCGGCGTCCGAACGAATCATCCTCGCCGACGACGACATACGCTACACGGCCGCGGACGTGCGTCGCATGTCGGGTCTGCTCGACACGTACGAGATGGTTCGGCCGCAGAACTACCTGCGCCCGCTTCCCACGTGGGCGCGGACTGAGGCGGCGCGGATGCTCGTCAACCGCGCTTGGATTAAGGAGGGCGACTACCCCGGCACGCTCGGCGTGCGGCGCGGGGCGATGCTGCGGGTCGGGCACTACGACGGCGACGTGCTCTTCGACAACGAGGAGATCGTGCGACACTTTCGCGCGCGCGGCGCGAAGATCTGTTACGCGCGCGACTTCTTCATACGGAAGCGCCCGCCCTCCTTCCGCAAGTGGGTCGAGCAGCGCCCGCGTCAGGCTTACGAGGATTTCGTGATGCGCGCGAAGACCGTGTTCTTCGCCGCGCTGCCCTTCGCGCTTGTGCTCGCGTGGCTCGCGTTCGGCTGGCGCGGGGCGCTCGGGTTCGTCCTGTCCGTCGCGGCCGGCTCGGCGCTGCTCGCGGCGCGTGGCTTGGGCGACGGCGCGGCGCGCTTCTTCCCCGCGTGGGTCTGCGCCTACGCGCCGCTGTGGTTCGCGGAGCGGACGCTCAGCACCTACTGGGCCTTCTACTGGCGCATCACGCGCGGCGGCTACCCGTTCGGCGACCGCCTGCTCTCGAAAGGCACCGGCCGCGATTGGACTGCGGCCGGCCCCGCCGCGACCGACGCACAGACCAAACATTAATGACAGACGACCTCGGCGACCTGCCCGACGAAGAGTTCCGGCGACTGCTGCACGAGGCGGCCGACTGGGTCGCCGACTACCGCGCGGGTATCGAGTCGCGCCGCGTCGCGCCCGCGAGTCGGCCGGGCGCAATCGCCGAAGCGCTCCCGCAGGCGCCGCCCCGTTCGGCCGAGTCGCTCGATGATGTCATGCGCGATTTCGAGCGCGTCGTCATGCCCGGCATCGTCCACTGGGGCCACCCCGCCTTCCTCGGCTACTTCTCGACGACGACGACCGCGCCCGGCATCCTCGGCGAGATGCTGGCCGCCGCGCTCAACGTCTCGGCGATGACGTGGCAGACCTCGCCCGCCGCGACCGAGCTTGAGACGGTCGTGCTCGACTGGATGCGGCAGATGCTCGGGCTGCCGGAAGAGTTCAAGGGCATCGTCTACGACACGGCCTCAATCGCGGTGCTCCACGCGCTCGCGGCCGCGCGCGAAGAGTTGGGCTACGACGTGCGCCGCGCCGGTCTGGCCGGACGCGTTGAAGTGCCGACGCTCACCGTCTACGCTTCGGATCAAGCGCACAGCTCAGTCGAGAAGGCGGCCGTCACGCTCGGCGTCGGGGAAGAGAACGTGCGGCGCGTCGAGACGGACGGCGAGTACCGTATGAAGGTCGAAGCGCTCGGCGCCGCTCTGGATGAAGACGTGCGCGCGGGCCGTCGGCCGCTCGCGGTCGTCGCTACCGTGGGGACGACTTCGGCGACGAGCGTTGACCCCGTCGAAGAGATCGCCGACGTGTGCGCGTCGCGCGGCGTGTGGCTGCACGTGGACGCGGCGTACGGCGGCGCGTTGGCGCTGCTTGAAGAAGGGCGCTGGGTGATGAATGGGGTCGGGCGCGCCGACTCGGTCGTCTTCAACCCGCACAAGTGGCTGTACGTGCCGCTCGACTTCAGCGCGCTCTACGTGCGAAGGCCCGAGGCGCTGCGGCGCGTCTTCTCGCTCGTGCCCGAGTACCTGCGCGGCGACGCCGAGCGCGCCGCCGGAGCCGCCGAGAACTACATGGACTACGGCATACAGCTCGGCCGTCGCTTCCGCGCGCTCAAGGCTTGGTTCGTCATACGCGCCTTCGGCCGCGAAGGCTTGGCCGCGCGCATACGCGAGTCGCGGCGGCTCGCGCTCCTCTTCGCCTCTTGGGTCGAGGCAGACGAACGCTTCGAGCTGCTCGCCCCTGTCAACATGGCCGTCGTCTGCTTCCGCGCGCGCGTCGCGTCGGGCTTAACGCAGGACGCCGACGCAGACGACGCCGCGACGGAGGCAGACGTGGACACACTCAACGAAAGCCTCCTCGCGCGCGTCAACGCGACGGGCGAGGCGTACCTCACGCACACGCGCCTCGGCGGGCGGCTCGCGCTGCGCGTCGCCGTCGGCAACGTCCTGACGACCGAAAGGCACCTCGCGCGGGTTTGGGAGTTGATAGGCCGTCAACTGCGAGCGGCGCGGGACGCTGAATCATCCGAAACGCTTTGACTCGCGCCTCCCCGAACGTGTAGATTCTACCGACCGGCCCTCGCAGGGCCACTATGCCTACCTATTTCGTGGGGAACAATCTTTCTTGAAGAGTGGAAGCTGCGCGGCCTTCGGGCTGCTCCTACTGGCCTGCGCCCTGCCGCTGGCCGCGAACGCGGGGAAGGGCGGGCCTTCCGCAGAGGGCAGCGTGCGCCTGTCGGCCGGCAGCCTCAGTGACGGGATTGACTTCAGCGCCGAGGCCGACGAGGACGGCAACGCGACCGGCCGGATGACGTTCACGGAAGCTCCAAAGGCCGCCGCCGTCCGCGACGCCAACGGCCGCCGAGACCCGGACGGCGCGCGGCCCGTCATCTCCTTCAGCGCCGACTTCGACTGCCTCTCGGTCGTGAGCAACAGGGCCGTGATGAGCGGCGTCGTCACGCAGTCAACGCCCGAGGGCTACGCGGGCCGCCGCGTCGTGCTGGCGGTGGTGGACAACGGCGACGGCGCGGGGCAAGGCCGACGGGACAAACTGACGTGGGGCGTCTACAGGCTGAACGAGCAGAGCTGGACGGCCAGCGACGCGGAGGAGGAGAACGACACCGGCGCCGGGCTGACTTGGACGGCCACAGACGCCGAGCGCGAAGACGACGCGGGCGAGCCTTCCAACAGGGCCGAGGCGACGACCTGCAAGAACATCCCTCTCTCTTCCTTCTCGCTCATCGAGTTGAAGGAGGGCGAAGGCGACATACGCGTGCGGCCGTAGGCGCGCGGCTCCCGACGTGTTAAAGACGAAGGCCACGCCCCATTCTTTAGGGCGTGGCCTTCGTCTTCCGTGAGCCGTCTTTCGTGGGCCGCTGGCCTTTTACTTCTGCTGGCCCTCGGCCTGCTTCTGTATCAGCGCTTCGAGCGCGGCGAGCCGCTGTTCGAGCGTGTTGACCTTCGAGCGGAGCTGCTCGACCTCTTCGGTCTTCTGCTGAAGCTCAAGCGTCCGCGCGTCGAGCGCCTTGACCGCGGCGAGCGAGACGCCGACGGCGTCCTGTATGCCGATGGTCTTGTCGCTCGTGCCGAGCTTGAAGGCGCCGTAGAAGTCCTCGGCCATCGGCCCGAGGTGGCGCGACTGCTGACCCTCGGCGATGTAGTTCCAAGTCGAGACCGGCACCTTGCGCAAGGAGGCGAGCACGTCGTTGCCGTCAACGCCCGTGAAGTTCTCCTTCGTCGTGCGGGTCGAGGTGCAGTTGAAGACGCCCGAGCCCGCGGGCAGGTTGCAGCCCGTCGTGCCCGCGAGGTTCGTGCGCAGGCGGACGCCGCCCGTGGCGCGGATGGCGAACTCGTTGTTCGCCGTGTTGCGGAACGTGTCGGCGCTCGCGGTGGCCGAGCCGTCAGACCAGATGAACGTGCCGGTGAAGCCGTTGTTCGAGGCGAACTTGCCCATCGCCGTCGTGTGGTCTTGGTCGGCAGTCACGTTGTAGCCGATGGCGACCGCCGCGAGGCCGTGGATGTTGAAGCTGTCGGGGTCGCACTTGCCGTTGATGAGCGGCCCGCCCGACTTCGCGTTGTTGCCGAGCGCGACGCCGTAGGTGTCGCACACGCGGTTGCCGGCGCCCGCCGAGAAGCCCGCCGCGCCCTTCACCTGATTGCCGCTGCCGAAGACGATGCTTGAAGTGCTCTCGGCCGAGTTCGTGTCGCCGAAGGCGAGCGCGTAGAGGCCGATGGCGGTCGAGTTCGAGCCGCCCGCCCAAGAGAAGAAGCCGACGTTCGCGTCGTCCCACTCGGCGTCGGCGTAGCCCGAGCGGAAGGCGCCCTTGTACGAGTCCCAAGAGGTGCGGTAGCCCTTGCCCTGCATGGGGCTCACGCCGATGCCGAGGTTGCCGGTGGCGACGAAGCTGCCGTTCTGGAAGACCTTGAACCAAGCGGGCGTGTGACCGCCGGGGCCGGAGCAGCAGGTCGAGCCGCCGCGGAGGTTAATCATCGGCGCCGTGCCGTTGGCGTCGCCGACCGAGAGCTGCTCGGCGCCGGGGACGAACTTGACGAAGTTGGCGTCGGTGTAAGCCTTGTTCGTCGCGTCGGTGGCGCTGACGGGGTTGCCGACGTTCGTAATCGCCACGCCGTTGGACGAGAGGCCGTTGACGAAGGTGTTCTGGCCCGTCCACGCGTTCTGCGCGTTGAGCTTCGCGACGTTCGGCGACAGACGCGCCTCGCCGATGACGCCCGCGGTCGCCGCGTCGTTGATGGCCGAGACGACGGCGGTGCCGGTCATCGCGCCGCCCGCAGTCGTCTGCTTCGTGCCGTCGGCGAAGATGACGCCGTTGCCCGCGCCGCTGACCTTGACGTTGCCGGCGACTTCGAGCTTCTGCGTCGGCGCCGTCGTGCCGACGCCGACCTTGCCGTCGTTGGCGACCATCAGGCCCGGCGTGCGCGAGCCGCCGCCGCCGTTCGGGTAGACGCCGAAGTCCAGAGTGCTGCCGGTCATCGAGATGGGGTCGCCGCTGCCCGCCGGGTAGTTGAAGGCGTAGATGCTGGCCACCGTCCCGAAGTGACCCATGAACATGCCGCGCGTCGTGGGCTGCACCCACGCCTGCGGGTAGAAGCCGAGCATGCCCTGAACGCCGAGCCGCTGGTCGGGGCCGGACGTGCCGATGCCGACGTTGCCGTTCGACTCCGCGATGGCCGAGTCGCCGAGCGTGCCCGCGCCGTCCAACCACTTCGACAGGCGGTTGGCCGTGCCGATGCCGGAGGCGTACGTGCCCGACTCGTTCGTGCCCACGAAGGCGGCCGTGGCGGAGCGCGAGCCCTTGAGGGCGCCCGCGGAGGTCAGCACCGTGCCGTCCTCGAACTGTATGCCGCCGCGCGCGCGGATGGTGCCGGCCACGTCGAGCGCCGCCTGCGGGTCGGTCGTGCCGATGCCGACGCGCCCCTCGGGCGTGACGCGCATCTGCTCGCGGTCGGCGCCGGTCAGCGTGTCGCCGGTGCGGAAGGTGAGCGCGCCGGAGGTGGACGTCACCTGCCCGTCGCGCCCGTCGTGCGCGGAGATGGTGATGGCGCGCTCCTTCTCGGTGACGACCGTCAGAGAGTCGTCGGCGCCCGCGGCCTGCTCGATCTTCTGCGACTGGCGTTCGGCGGCCAACGACTTGGCCTGCGCCGCGCTGGGCGTCGCCGCGCGTGCGAGCGAGACGCGCCCCGCCTGCAACGAGAGCGCGCCCGTCCGCTGGCTCAGCTTCCCGCGGAGGTCTTTGACCGTCACCACCAGCAGGTAGGAGCCGTCGGCCATGCCCTGCTGCACGTCCGCGGCCTTCCAGTCGAGGATGCTGCCCACGCGCATGCCCGAGTCGAAGACGCGCTCGCCCGACTGGGCGTAGATTTCGAGCCGCACCTGCGAGACGCCTTCGGGCGCGGCGAAACGCGCGCCGGCCTCCGCGGCCGCGGCCGTCACGGGCGGCGGCGCCTGCGGCGTCTGCGCCAGCGCGTAAGTGTTAAGGAGAGCCAAAGAGATGATCGCCGAAAGAAGATGAAGCCTTTTAAGCATGTCCGTTCTCCTGATACTTTTCCCTTCCGTCTGCCGGGGTATCAAGCCCGGCCGGGGCGCTCAGCGTCATCCGCTTTGCCTTTTCTACTTTTTAATTCCCCACCGACTTACGCGTAACCCCCGGCGAAACAGGATCAGGCCGCGGGAAATTCAGGAGAACCGGGCGGGAGTTTGAAGGGAAGGAAAGACTAAGGAAGGACTGAGACAGGACTGCGAACGTGCCTATAACAAACGGATGTATCAACCTGTACGGGAACGCGACTGACGGCCGTGAGTGTGAGCGGCTTCTGCTGTGAGTGTGACAGTTTACGAACCCGCGCCCGTCAGCGCATGAACTTCCGCCGGATGGCCAACGCCAGCAGCGCCGCCTGCACCGGCCCGAGAATCGTCTCCAACATCACGACCGCCTGCGCCGCATCCGTGGCGGGGCGCGGCTCCGGCTTCTGCAAAGTCATCACTTGCAGGCTGTACGTCAGCGGCCGCCACCCCTGCAAAGGCTGTCCTACTTCATCCCTCTTCGCCGCAGCCGCCTCCTGCTCGCTCACTACCCTCGGCTCCCAACGCACAAACCCCACCCGCGTATACAACGCCGCCGCCACCAGCCACACGCTCAACAACACCACGAACGCCCGCCACACGCGCTCCCCATACCCGCTCGCCAGCCAGTACCACCAACTTAAACGCCAAGGGACAAACCCGCGCCACTTCTCCAAACGCCGCGCCTCCATCGCCATATAGCGGAACTTCGACGCTTCCTCATAGTTATGGCTTTCCTCAGTGTTGACCGCGAGGTTACGGTAGGCTATCGCAAGCAGTCCATGCGCCGACAAGGCATCCGGCTCATCTATGCTACTTATACCCCGCTTAATGTCTCGCCAGTTCCACTCTACGTTAACGAACTCGAACTTGCGCGCGTCCACGAGGGCAAACCAGTGAGGGCGGAGCTTAAGTAAATAGAAAGAGAAGTGGTCTGGGCGTTCGACCCTGGCAAGCCGAAGAGATAAGGATGATTCATCGCCAAACAAGATATTTGAATTTCCCCCGATGAATCTGACATCGTCCTTAAAGGTAGTAAGAAAGAAATCTACCTCTGCGTTGAACTTTCCTAACATGAAATATGCCGCCTCGTTAAATACAGCCCTCTCGAAATTCACTTTTGCGCTGAACGTGGTATTGGTAAAGCTTACTCTTTCGCCGAAGGTGGCATTTATGAAACTTGTTTCTTCTTTGAACTGGGAGTCTATGAATGTTGTCTTCCCATTGAATGTAGCGTAGGCGAAGTCCGCAGGTTTTGTGACAGTAAGGCCACGAAAAATTACTTCTTCGGGGAACCAAGCCCCTCTAAAGTTAAAGTCTTCAGCGTCAAGCTTTCTTTTAAACACATCACTGAAGGCCACACTTTTCTCACTGCCGGGATAATGGAGCACACAATACCGCCTACCTTCATGCTCTTTATAGAAGGGCAAACCCTTGCAGGCCGAACGCGCCGACTTGCCACAGCCGCAGATAAATGGGGCAGTCGGTGCCGCTGGTGAGGCTGACATGAACGCTCCTTAGATTTGGAAGCCGCGGACGCGTTCGACTTTTTTGGGTTTGGCGGGTGGGGCGGCGAGGACGGCGGTGTCTTGGTCGCGGTGTTCGCGCTCTTCCGTTGAGTGCCAGCGCGCCCATTCGGTGGGGGCGTCGAAGGTCTCGCCGCCGTGTTTGGTGATGCGCTCGCGGACGCGGCACATGACGGGCGTGTTGACGCCGACGCCGGAGATGACGGCTTGGCCTTTGGTGAGCGCGGGGAGTTCGGCGAGGAGTTGGCGGCCCGCGCCTTCGACCGACTTGGCGACGGTGTCCTGATCCACGGGGTTGACGATGCGCATGATGACCTGCGTCATACACTGCGAGAGCACGTCCTGATCGAGCTTGCCGGGTCGCTGCGTAATCAGGCCGATGCCGACGCCGAACTTGCGCCCTTCGGAGAGAATCTGCTTGAGGATGTTGGTGGAGACTACGGTCTGTCCCGCGGGCGCGAAGCGGTGCGCTTCTTCGAGGAGCGTGAAGACGGGGTAGGGGAGGTGTGTGTCCGTGCCCTGTTCCGCCTCGCCGCGGACGGTCGCCATGCGCGCCTTGTTGACGCGGCGCAGTAAGGTGGCTACGACGACCTGCTGCTCATTCTGCTCGATGTCTGAGAGTTGGAGCACAGTGCATCTTCCGGGGAGGAACATCTCTGCGAGCGGGATGTGCTCGTGATCTGAGAAGATGGAGTTCGGCTTGTCGAAGCGCGAGTCCAGACGCCAGAGCAGCCCCTCAATCGAACTCGCGTTGCCCGAGTCGCCGCGGTCTGAGCCCTCGTACTTCTGCGCCTTCACCTCGTCGCGCAGGTCGTGGTAGCCCCAGAGCTCTCCGCGCCGCGTGGCGGTCAACTGCCGGAAAGCCTGCGAGAGGAAGTGGAGCATCTTGTCCGAAGTGCCTTCGGGCAGGAGGTACTTCACGTCGGCCTCGGTCAGGGAAGAGAAGCGCACCTTGACGCGCTCGTGCGTGAAGACCTTGACCTCCGGGTGGTATCTGTCGCGCTCGTCGCCAAAGCGCGGGTCGTCTTCGATTGAGCGCATCGTGTCGTACTCGCCGTGCGGGTCTACGATGAGCACGGCCGCGCGGTTGTAAGGGCGCATCAACTCTTCCACGAGCACGCCCGCCGTGTACGACTTGCCCGACCCCGTAGAGGCGAGGATGGCGAGGTGCGTCGAGACCACGTCCTTTATCGAGAGCACGACGGGCACCTCACCCGCCTCGCGCGTCAGAAGGCTCCCGACGTGTGCCGAGCCGACTTCGCCCGCGTGGCGGGGCGAGAGGCAGTCGGACAGCGTTTCGCTTGAGGCGAGAAAGACCGGGTCACCGGGGCGCGGCGGGATGCGCGGGTTGACGAAGTCGCCGAGCTTCGGATGGAAGTAGCCGATGGTCTCGACCGTGATCTCGTAAAGCTCGCAGCCCTCGCCTTCGAGGCCGATGAGCGAGGAGACGACCGCGGGCGGCGTCTCGGGGTCTGAGAGGAACGTGTCGGGGAGGTTTCGCACGAGCCTGCGCTCGGTGATGTTGCCGATGATGCGCCGCTCCTCGCGGCCGTCGCGCGCCGCGTAGTAGACGAACTCGCCGATGCGCGCCCGCTCGTTGTCGGCCGTGATGAACAGGTACTCGTGCGGCCGCTCGCCCGGCCCCTTGACGGTTCCGGTCAGGGTGTCCGTCGTGCTGCTTTGTGTGTCCATAAGCGAATCGAGAATTCTGCGATAGAGAGCGCACACGCGCGGGTGACGACGGCGGGAAGTATATCACGCGCGGACGGCCGCGTGGCCCGCCCGGCCGCGACGCCGGGCACGGCCGAAAAGAGTCGGGCCGGGACTCTCCGTGAGTCCCGGCCCGGGCGCCTGCGGGGCGCGGCCTCGCAGCCATCACTTCACAAGATCAACGTTCGTGAGCCAGCCGATGACCGGCTCGTCCCGGCCGCCGTCTTCGGTGACGAACACGTCGTTACAGCCCGGCCGCGCGACCATCGCGTCCCGGGCCTCGGCGAGCGAGGCTTGCCGCCTGACGGCGACGAAGGTCTCCTCGAAGACCTTCGTCATCTCCCTGTCGGCGAGCAGGTCGGCCAGCGTCACGTCGTTCGGCGTAACGCCGGCCAGCATCCTCTGGACGAGGAACTTGTCTATCATGCTGCGGTGGATGATGTAGAGCGGATGGGCTTCCGCGCTGAAGAGCGGGATGCGGTTGAGCCCCCTCTGTTCGAGCTCGCCCAGTAACTCGACCAGCTTGAGCGACTCGGGCCTGACTTGGCTCAGGCTCTTGTAGAAGAAGGCCCCCATGTGGATCATCTTCAACTCCACGGGCACCGCATGCGGGTCGGACAGGTTGTAGAAGTAGATGTCGAAGTGGGTGCTCTTGTTCCCGAAGGGCTGGCGCTTGACGTGGCTCAGCACGGGGGTGTACTCGGCGTCAGTCCCGACCTGCCGCAGGCGCGCCCAGCGGATGACGGGGAACTCTCTCCGCGCGCCCTTCATGATCTGCTCACAGCAGGAATCGAACCAAGTCGCCTCGGACGAGGGGAAGTTGCTCTTCCATGTTTGGAGCAGGTCGCCGAATTTGTGCTTCTCCGAAAGATCTTGGAGCCCGAAGAGGGCGGCGGTGCGCATGTCACTTTTTATTACGACGGCGTGCTGTTCCACCACCTCCCGCGCCTTCTTCGCGCGCTCGACCGGTTCTGCCTGCACCAGCTTGTCGGCCTCCGCCTCCGGCAGCTCAATCCGCAGGAAGGGCCACGCCGGCCACTCGACGGGCGGCACGTCGGGGACGACCGCCCGGAGCTTGGTATACAGGTCGTCGGCCATCTGCTCCACCGCCTCGTCGTCGCAGCCGGGCGCGAGTGCCTTAGCACGCTTGGGGAAGAACTCGGGGTCGGTCAGCAACTGCTTCGTGAACCGCTTTACGTGATTAGCGTTGCGCACGTTGACCCGCATTTTGGAGGCGAACGGCGTGGGCACGTCTTGGCTACACTGGAAGACCACGATGCGCGGGTCTGGGTCGTCGGTCTGGGTGGCCACGCCGCACTCGTACATGCAGTACTGCCAGTTCTGGTCGTCCGACGTGTAGATGAGGATGACCGCGTCTGAGTCCCACAGCGCCCGCCTCAGCCCGGCGTCGAGGTTGGAGCCGACACGCGTCCCCTCGAACTTCCAATTAGACGACTGGAATATTCTGACGGCGTTCAACGTTCGGTTCTTGATGACCTCGGCCACGGTCGTGGCGATGGCGATGTCGCTTTCGGTGTGCTTGTGGCTGATGAAGATCAGGGGCTTTTCTTCCGGCATCGTGAGCACTCCTGTCTCAAAGAGGTTGGTGAGACGGCACGGGGAGGTGATTCTCGGCGCGCGCGACGCGGGGAATGTATAACATTTCCACTTGGCGGCCAAGGGCGAGCGCGCCTTCGGCCGAGGGCGGCGGGCCGGTCAGCGGCGGCGGCTTTTTGACGCCGCCGCCGCGCACGTCCTAGAGCGTGTGGACGACGAAGGCCGCGGGGGCGTACTCCTCTACGAGCGAGCGGACGCGGCCTATCTCAAGGTCGTCAGGTGGCGTTGAAGGAGAGACCCTGCTCGCGGACGTGCTCCTCCTCCATGCGGCGGAGGCGGGCGGCCATGACGCTGGCGCGGCCGAGGTAGCCGACGAGCCTGTGCGGGTCTTCGCGCGTGACGACGGGCAGGCGGCCGATGTCGTTGCGCAGCATCTTGGTGACGGCCTCGTGGAGGAGTTCGTCCGGGTATGCGATGACGAGGCGGCGCGAGCCCGCGTCGAGGACGGTCGTGTCGCCGTCCGCGCCCTGCTCTATCGCACGCAGCACGTCGCCGCGCGTGATGATGCCGGCGAGCCGCCCTTCGTCGTCCACGATGGGGATGCCCTGCCGCCGCGTGAGCTTCGGGTCGCGGTGCGCGATGAGGTCTGAGAGCTGCGTGACTCTCATCGAGGCCGACACGGTCGGCGGGTTCGAGTCCATCACCTCGCCGACGCGCAGGACGGCCAAGGGGTCTACGCTGTACTCGCGCGTGATGTGGTAGCCGCGCCGCGCGACCTTCTCCGTCAGGATGGAGCGGCGCAGCAGCAGCACCGTCACGGCGTAGGCCGCCACGCACGCGACCAGCAGCGCCGCGAAGAGGTTGAAGTCGTTCGTCAACTCAAGCGTGAAGACCATCGCCGTCAGAGGCGAGCGCATCGTGCCGCCCATCATCGCAGCCATCCCCACGGTCGCCCAGAGCCCCGCGTCGCCAACGGGGAGGAACCCCGAGGCGAGCGCGCCCAGTGCGCCCCCCATCATCAACAGCGGCGCGAGCACGCCGCCCGAAGTCCCCGAGCCCAGAGCGATTGACCAGACGAGCGACTTGCCTATCAGCAGCCCTACGACGGCCGCGGCCACCACCTCGCCGCGCAGCAAGGAGTGAATCGTGCCGTAGCCGACGCCGAGCACGCGCGGGTCGAAGTAGCCGCCGATGCCGACGAGCAGCCCGCCTATCGCGGGCCACCACATCCAGTGAATCGGCAGCCGCTCGAACAGGTCTTCGAAGGCGTAGACGAGCGTCGTCAGAAGCCCCGACGCGAGCCCGGCCGCGACGCCGACGAGCGCAGTTATCAACAGAGCCTCCGCGCCGAGCGGCGCGTGCGGGTGGACTGGAAAGATCGGCCCCTGACCCATCAAAGGCACGCGCAGAGTCGCGGCGACGGCCGCCGCCACCGTGACCGGGATGAACGAGCGTGGACGCCACTCAAAGAGTAAGAGTTCGACGGCGAGTAGCACGGCCGAGACCGGCGCGTCGAAGATGGCGGCCATCCCGCCGGCCGCGCCCGCGACTAAGAGCGTGCGGCGCTCCGCGGCCGAGAGGTGGAACAACTGCGCGAAGAGCGAGCCGACCGCGCCGCCCGTCATGATGATCGGGCCTTCGGCGCCGAACGGCCCGCCCGTCCCGATGGAGATGGCCGACGAGAGAGGCTTCAGCACCGCGACCTTCGCCGACATGCGGCTGCGCCCGAAGAGTATCGCTTCCAAAGCCTCGGGGATGCCGTGCCCGCGTATCTTCTCCGACCCGTAGCGCGCCATGAGCCCGATGACGAGCCCGCCGACGGTCGGGACGAGGATGACGAGCGCGCCCAGATTGTGATGCTCGGGCGAGAGCAGTTCGGTCGAGTAGCGCTGGTAGAAGGCGAGCCCCGTGATGACCGAGATGAGCCACACCAGCACCCACGCGACGAAGGCGCTGACGCTCCCGATGACGAGCGCGAACGCGGAGAGCAGCAGTATCCGCCTGTCCCTCGTGAAGTCAGCCAGACGGTCTTCGGCCCTCTCGGTCTTATGCCCTTCCACACTCTCGGCCCTATCGCTCATTCGTTCCTCCCTCCGTTTTCGAGCACGCGTCCGTACGGCAGGCAGAGCCGCCTCCGCGCACACTTCGGCGGCCGCCGGACGCGACGCGAACCCGGCGGCCCTCCGTCACCTCAGTCTATCGGGGCGATGTACTTATAACTTACTCCCGCGCGCGTGCAGGGTAAAGCGGACACACGCGGGCGCTATTTGATGAGAGATGCCGCGTCTCAGCTTCGAGGCGTCTTGAGGGCTTCGCCGCCGAGGTGCTGCGTGGTGTGCTCCGTGATTGAGGCGGGGATGAAGGGCGCGCCCGCGGCGCCGAGTTCGCCGCGCGGCTCGGCAAGTTCGCTCGTGGAGTTGTCGGGGAGTGAGGGGCGCGGCTCTGTCGTCAACTTCTGTCGGCGCGGCTCGCGCGGTCGCGTGAAGAAGAGGCCGTTGACGATGACGCCGAGGCCGACGAGGAAGACGAGCACGCTCGGCCCCACGAGGAGGACGGCGCGGTCGTCCAGCACTCTCAGGAGTTGAACCAGCACGACGAGGCCGAGGCCGACGGCGGCGGTGATGGTGCCTGCGCGCGTGCGCGCCAGACGCCGCTCCTCTTCCTCGCGTTGGCGGCGTTCGCGGCGCTCGCGCGGCGTCTCGAAGAGCTTTTCGGCCTCGGCCGCCAGTCCGCCGGCCTGCCACCACTGGCCGTCGCGAATCCGCGCGGCGATGGCGCGCGCTATCTCCTCGCGCGCCGCCGCGACCGAAGGCTCGGGCGCGTCCGCCTGTTCGAGCGACTCGCGCACGGCCCGCAGGTCTGCGCCGCACGCGCGGCAGAACTGCAAGGGGCGTTCTTCCTTCAGCCCGCAGCCGGGACAGAACATGTTCGGCCCTCCGTCGGTCGAAACTCAGTTGTGAATCAAACTACTTTTACGTCGGCGGGCGCGCGTCGGTTCGGCGCGAGTGACGGCCTCGCCGTCTCAGTGGAGCGCGGCCTTCTTGACGACGCCGCCGGAGACGTCCGAGAGCGGATGGATGGTGACGAAGGCCGAGGGGTCGAACTCGTTGACGAGTGTCTTGACGCGGCCTATCTCAAGGCGCGTGACGACGCAGAAGAGTATGTCCTGCTCGGCGTCAGTCCAGCCGCGCCGGCCCTTGTAGACCGTGACGCCGCGGCCGAGGTCGCGTATGACGGCCTGCCTGATCTCCTCGCTCCGCTCGGAGACGATGATGACGGCCGTGTGCTCCTCGATGCCGTGGAGTATGAAGTCGAGCGTGCGCGAGGCGGCGAAGTAGGTGAGTATGGAGTAGAGCGCCGACTCGACGCCGAGGAAGAAGGCGGCGGCCGTGAAGATGACGACGTTCAGGAGCAGTATCACGTCGCCGACGCGCAGGAGGGCGCTCCGCTTGCTGACGAGGAGGGCGGCGACCTCCGTTCCGTCGAGCACGGCGCCGCCGCGTATCGAGAGCCCGATGCCGGCGCCGATGAAGAAGCCGCCGAAGACCGCCGTGAGCAGCTTGTCGGGCGTCACGTCGGGGAAGTGGACGAGCGCGAGGCAGAGCGAGAGCCCTGCGATGGCCGCCGCGCTCTTCAAGGCGAAGCGCGCGCCGATCTGCTTGTAGCCGAGCGCGAGGAAAGGCAGGTTGATGACCGGGATGAAGAGCGCGAGCGGCAGGCTCGTTATGTCCGACAGAAGCATCGAGACGCCCGTCACGCCGCCGTCTATGAAGCGGCTCGACAGCAGGAAGCCCTTCAGCCCGAAAGCCGCCGAGAGGATGCCGAGCGCGATGAGAAAGAAGTTGGCGGCCCCGCGGGCGAAACCTTTCATCGCGCCCAAGTCCTTCTAATCGGGTGCGCCTCGGTGTTGAAGGTGACGCGGTTGAGATCGAGCGCCCGCGGCGGGGCGAAGAGGAGGTAGAAATATTTGAAGGTCTCGGCGAAGAGGAAACTCTCCATCGAGTCCTCCTTCTCCTTCGTCTCGACGCTCTTGAGCGCGGCGTAGGCTTCGTCTGTGCGGCAGTGTCGGACGAAGCTCTCGAAAAGCTCGGCGCCCATGCGGAGGTACTTCGGATCGCCCGTGAGGCGTTGCAGGTAGTAGGTGGACTCGACAATCTCGGGGCGCAGAGGGTAGCCGGCCGCCTCGACCTTCATCGTGCGGTAGTTCAACTGCTCGGGCTCGACGCCGAAGGCCGTCCACATCTTGAAGGAGGAGTCTTGCAGGCGCCTCGCGCGTTCGAGGTCGCCGGAGAGCGCGAGGACGGCGGGGAAGAAGGCGTCGAGCGCGCCGTAGCTAGTGGCCGTGCGCCGGCCCGTCTGCATGTCCGCGTAGCCGTACCAGAGCTCGCCGTTTGCATCGTCGGCGAGGTACTTGTTGATCGCGGTGATTGATTCGAGCCACATGCGGCGGCAGTCGTCGTCGCCGAACAGCCGCCAGCACTTCAGGAGGTATTCGTAGTACGAATCAATCCCGCCGCTGATGTGCGAGGTCTTCGGGCCGACCCACTCGCCGGTCTCGACGTTGATGCGGCTGCCGACGAGCCCGATTGACGAGCGGCGCCTGTAGGTCTCGACCAGCGCGCGCTTGGCCTTCTCGTAGAAGATTGGTTTGCCTGTGAGCTTCGAGAGCGTGCCGAACTCTATCAGCAGCGTCCCCGATTCGGCCGGGTTCGTCACCTCGCCGCGCACCTTGCCCGTGCGCAGGTTGACGAAGCGGTAGGGGATGCCCGTCTTCGACTCGAACGCGGGCAGGAGCCGCGTGCCCAAATCTTCCGCGAGCCGCAGCAGCCGACGGTCGTTCGTTAACTGGTACGCAGAGAGCAGCCCGCCGAGGTGCCGGATGGTTATCTCGAAGACCTGCACGGACAGGTCTTTGTCGAACGACAGGTTCTTGACGACGAACTCGCGGTCGCGCGCGGCCTCTTCCATGAAGCCCATCAGGATGAGCGTGTCGAGGGCGTCCACCTGCGTCATGTAGAGCGGCTCGCCGTACCAGTCGCGCGCCGTCTTCGACAAAGGCTTCAGCTCGTCGTGCCCCCACGCGTAACGCTCGTACCCGCGCCACGCGTGCAGGAACTCCGCACGCACGCGCGACGCCAACGCGCGCCTGTCCAACTGCTTCTTGTCTCTGTTTACTTGAGCCGCCGCGGCGGGAGGGATTAGAAGCGTCGAGAGCACGACCGTCATCAGGCCGAGTCTGAACGTCGCGAGATTTGAAATTTGAAATTTCAAATTTGGAATCTACTCACGCGAGGAAGAAGCGGCGGACGGTTTCGACGACGTACTCCTGCTGCGCGCGCGTCAACTCGGGGAACATCGGGAGCGCGAGCGTCTCGCGCGCGGCGCGTTCGGACTCGGGGAAGTCGCCTTCGCTGTAGCCGAGGTCTGCGAAGCACGGTTGCAGGTGGAGCGGGACGGGGTAGTAGACCTTCGTGCCAACGCCGTGCTGTTTGAGATGCTCGATGAGCGGGTCGCGGCGCTCGGCGGGGACGCGTATGACGTACTGGTGGAAGATGTGGCGCGCGCCGTGGTTGATGAAAGGCGGCGTGACGAACTCCGCGAGCCCCGCTTCGTCAATCAAACGCGTGTAGGCGTCGGCGCGCTCGCGCCGCGCGTCAGACCACGCGTCGAGGTGCGGGAGTTTGACGCGGAGCACCGCGGCCTGAAAGGTGTCGAGCCGGCTGTTGAAGCCGACCTCGTCGTGATGGTATTCGGTCGCGCCGCCGTGTACGCGCAGGCGTCGCAGGCGCTCGGCCACGCGCGCGTCGTTCGTCGTCACCAGCCCGGCCTCGCCCGCCGCGCCGAGGTTCTTCGTCGGGTAGAAGCTGAAGCAGCCGGCCGCGCCCATCGAGCCCGCGCTCCGCCCCTTCTCATCGTAAGCGCCGATGGCCTGCGCCGCGTCCTCGATGACGTGCGCGCCGCGCTTCTCGGAGACGCGCAGAATCTCGTCCATCTCGGCGCACTGGCCGTAGAGGTGCACGGGCATCACGGCGCGCGTGCGAGAGGTGAAGGCCGCTTCGATTTTGTTCGGGTCTATGTTGTACGTGCGCGGCTCGATGTCCACGAAGACGGGGCGCGCGCCCGCGCGCACGACCGCGCCCGCCGTGGCGAAGAAGGTGAAGGGCGACGTGACGACCTCCGCGCTTTCCCGCACGTCGAGCGCGAGCAGCGCCAGCAGCAGCGCGTCCGAGCCCGAGCCGCAGCCGACCGCGTGCGCCGCGCGCGTGTAGGCGGCCAGCTCTGACTCAAGCAGCCTCACGTCCTCGCCGAGTATGAACTGCTGCGAGTCGAGCACGCGCCCCAAAGCCGCGCGCAACTCCTCGCGCAGCGCCGCGTGCTGCTGTTTCAGGTCGAGCAGGGGAACCTGCATCTTGGGCGCGGTCGTAGACATCGGTTCTAAAGTTTTATCCAGCGGCCGCCGTCGTTGATTGACGCTTGGGCGGCTTCGAGGAGGCGTACGACGCGCAGACCCGCGCGGCCGTCGGAGGCCGAGGGGCGCGCGTCGCGTATCGAGTCGAGGAACTCTGCGCAGACGTAGTGCAGCGCCTCGGTCGGGTCGAGTTGGGGCACCCACACGTCGCCCGTGCGGTAGCTGACGAGCGTGCGGTACGCCTCCTCCTCGTCGCCGTCGGCGTTGCGCGTGACGCCCTTGTCGTAGATGCGCACCTTCTCGGTCGGCTCGATGTCGTCGTAGACGATCATGCGGCGCGAGCCCGCGATGAGCGTGCGGCGAATCTTGACGGGCGAGAGCCAGTTGAAGTGGAAGTTGGCGATGAGCGAGTCGCCGAAGCGGAGCTGGACGTAGGCGATGTTCTCGATGCCGGGCTCGATGTGCGAACTGCCGGTCGCCATCAGCGCCGTCGGCTCGCGCCCGACGACGTAGTCCATGATGGAGAAGTCGTGCGGCGCCAAGTCCCAGACGACGTTGATGTCGCGCTGGAAGAGGCCGAGGTTGATGCGGACGGAGTCGAAGTAGAGCAGGTCGCCGAGTTCGCCTGCGTCCACCGACTCCTTAATTTTTCTGACCGCGCCCGTGTAGATGAAGGTGTGGTCAACCATCAGCGTGAGGCCGCGCGCCTCTGCGAGCGCGATTAGTTCTTCGGCCTCGCGGGTGCTGGCGGTGAAGGGCTTTTCGACGAGGACGTGCTTGCCGGCTTCGAGCGCGGCGCGCGCGAACTCGAAGTGCGTGGCGACGGGCGTGGCGATGACGACGGCGTCGAGGCGCGGGTCGGCGAGCAGTTCGCGGAAGTCTTCGGCGGCGTGCGCGGCCGGGTAGCGGCGCGCGACCTTCGAGAGGTGGCGCGCGTCGCGGTCGCAGACCCAGCGCAGCGTCGCCGCCTCGTTCTCGGCGAAGTTGCGTATCAGGTTCGGCCCCCAGTAGCCGCAGCCGATGACGCCGACGGAAATGGTCATGACGGGCGGACGCGGGAAACTTTCACGCGTGCGAGGGATACAATAACGGCGGGCGACTTAAGGTTCAACCGGCGGCAGCCGAAGTCTCGGCGTAGAAGTCTGCGACGGCGTCGGCGACGTACTTGATTTGATACTCGGTCAGCTCCGCGAACATCGGGAGCGAGAGCACGCGGCGCGACTGCGACTCGGCGTTGGGAAAGTCTCCCTCTTTATGTTCGAGCGGGGCGTACGCGGGCTGTAGGTGTACGGGCACGGGGTAGTGAATCCCCGTCTGCACGCCCGCGCTTGAGAGGTAGCGTTGCAGCGCGTCGCGCGCGTCCGTCTGGACGACGAAGAGGTGGTAGACGTGCTCCGCGTCAACCGATTCGCGCGGGAGCGTGAGCGCGCCCGCGTCTTCGAGCGGCGCGAGCAGCTCGCGGTAGCGCGCGGCGTGCGCGCGGCGCGCGGCGTTCCAACCGTCGAGGTAATTGAGCTTGACGCCGAGCACCGCGCCCTGAATGCCTTCGAGCCGGAAGTTGTAGCCGATGAGCTCGTGCCGGTACTTCTGCTCCGAGCCGTGGTCGCGGAGCATGCGGACGCGGCGCGCGACTTCCGCGTCGTCGGTCACGACCGCGCCGCCTTCGCCGTAGGCGCCGAGGTTCTTGCCCGGGTAGAAGCTGAAGCAGCCCGCGCGGCCTCGGGCGCCGACGCGTCGCCCTTTGTAACGCGCGCCGTGCGCCTGCGCCGCGTCCTCGATGACGATGAGCCCGTGACGCTCGGCGACTTCAAAGACCGCGTCGAGGTCGGCCGGCTGGCCGTAGAGGTGTACGGGGATGACGGCGCTCGTGCGCGGGGTGATAGCGGCGTCTAGCTTGCCCGCGTCAATGTTGTAGGTGACGGGGTCGCAGTCAACGAAGACGGGCGTGGCGCCCGCGGTCGAGACGGCCTCGGCCGTGGCGAAGAAGGTGTTGGCCGGGACGATGACTTCGTCACCCGCGCCGACTCCGCAGGCTTGCAGCGCCAATTGAATGGCGGCGGTGCCGTTCGAGACGCCGACGCACTCGCGCGCGCCGACGTAGTCTGCGAACGCGCGCTCGAACGCTTCGACCTCGCGACCCAAAATGAAGGCCGACGAGTCCAGCACGCGCCGGATGGCCTCGTCAACCTCCGCCCTGATGGCGCGGTACTGCGCCTGTAGGTCTACGAATGGAACTGTCATAAGTGAAAAAGTGATGAGTGATGAGTGATGAGAAGAAGAAGAACGAGCGGTGTCTTCTTCTCATCACTCATCACTCATCACTATTGCGGGGTTGCCGGCGACGGTGGCGCCGGGGGGAACGTCCTTTGTGACGACGGCGCCGGCGCCTACGGTCGCGCCGGCGCCGACCTCGACGCCGCAGAGGATTGTCGCGTTGCTGCCGATGGAGGCGCCGCGGCGGACGATCGTGTGTTCGAGCGTCCAGTCCGACTCGGTCTGCGGCGTGCCGTCGGGGCGCGTGGCCCGAGGCCGTCGGTCGTTGATGAACATCACGCCGTGGCCGACGAAGACCTCATCCTCAATCGTCACGCCCTCGCAGATGAAGGTGTGGCTCGAAATCTTGCAGCGCGCGCCCACCGAAGCGCCCTTCTGTATCTCGACGAAGGTGCCGACGCGCGTCTCGTCGCCGACGCGGCAGCCGTAGAGGTTGACGAAGGCGTGGATTTTAACGTCGCGCCCGAGTTCAACGTCCGAAGCGACGCGGCAGAACTCGCCCGCCATCAGCGCGCACCGTTGCCGTTCGCGCCCACCACCTCGGCGCCGTCGGCCGCCTCCTCGTCGTCCGCGTAGTAGCCCGCGTAGTAGGCGCCGTAGTCGTAGAGGTTCGAGCCTTCGAGCTTGACGTTGTTGAGCACGATGCCGAAGAGGTGCGCGCCCACGTCCTGCAACTGCTGCCGTGCGCGTCGCGCGACGGCGCGCGAGGTGCGGCCGCCGTGGACGACCAGCATCACGCCGTCCACCATCGTCGAAAGGATCGAGGCGTCGGTGAACGAGATGGCCGGCGGCGAGTCTATGACGACGTGCGTGAACTGCTCGGAGAGCGTGTAGAGGAACTTGCGCATCTCGTCCGAGCCCAGAAGCTCGGCCGCGTTCGGCGGCACCGGCCCCGAGGAGATGACCTTCAGGTTCGGCACGCGGTCGTAGGTCTGAATCAGCGCCTCGACGTTCGTGTCGCCCGAGAGGTAGTTCGTCACGCCGCGCGAGTTCGGCAGGCCGAAGTGCGCGTGGACGCGCGGCCGGCGCAGGTCGCAGTCTATCAGCAGCACGTCGGCGCCGGTCTGCGCCAGCATGGTCGCGATGTTGACGGCCGTCGTCGTCTTGCCCTCCGAAGGCTGGCTCGACGTGACGAGGATCGTCTTCGGCGGCTGCCCCGCGGTCGAGAGCAGGAGCGACGTGCGCAGGTGTCGGTACGCCTCGGAGACGGGCGAGCGCACGTCCTCGATGAGCGCGAGCGCGTTCGTCGCGGCCGGGTCGGGCGGCGGCGCGGCACGTTCCAGCAGGCGCCGATGCTCGCGCGGCGCCGGGATGAGCGCCAGCGTCGGCAGGTGCAGGTAGCGGTCAACGTCCTCGACGGTCTTGAGCGTGTCGTCGAGGTAGTCGAGCAGGAAGGCGAGGCCGACGCCCACGCCGAGGCTGAGCAGCAGCGCCATGAAGATGTTTCGGACGCGCTGCGGGCCGACCGGCTCGCGCGGCGTGCGCGCCTCCTCGATGGTCGAGACGTTGCCGCTCGTGCGGTCGCCGTTCGTCACGCGCAGCTCGTTGAGGCGCTGCATGTAGAGGTTGAGGTTCTGGCGGTCGGTCTCGATGGCCTGATCGAGGTCGCCGAGGCTGATCTCGGCCACGCTCTGGCTGTTGGCCCTGCTGCGCGAGCCGAAGTAGCGCGAGCGAGCGCCCGCCTCGTTCTTGCGCGCCGCCTCGTACCTGTTCTTGAGCGCGGCGATGACCTCCTCGGGCGCGTCCTTCAACTCCTTTTCGAGTTGCGCGAGCTGCTCGTCTATCTTCTTCACCGCGGGCCACTCCTCGGTGTAGACGACGAGCAGCGCCTTCCGCTGCTCCTTCAGCTCGCTGATCTTCTGGCGCAGGCGGATGACGTTCTGGTCGGACTTCACCTGCGGGACGGCCCAGATGCCTGCGTTGCTGCGCGTCTCCAGCGCCGACTGGTAGTCGGACTCGGCCTGCCTCAGAGTGGACTCGGCCTCCTGCATCTGCGTGCTGTAGGTGCTCAACTGAAGCGCGGTCAGGTTCTGCCCCTGAATGTTGCCGAGCGGGAGGTCGTTCTGACGCCGGTAGTTGAGGCGCTTCTGCATGTTGGCCTGCACGCGCGCCTGAAGGTCAATGATCTGGTTGGCGAGCACGTCCTCGGCCGTCTGCGAGCCGCGCGTCTCCTCGCGGATGTCGTTGTCGCGGAAGATGGCGGCCAGCGTGTTGGCGACGTTGGCGGCGATCTGCGGGTCTGTGTGCGTGAAGTGTATCTTGACGAGGTTCGTCTTCTCGATGGGCTCGATGTTCAGGTTAGCGCTCAGCGAGTCCTCGTACGGCTCAAGCATCTTGGCCTGCTCGGGCGTCAGCGTGTCGGCGCTCAACTCGGACTCGTCCACCACGGGGAGGGCCGAGCCTATCGGCGCCTGCGGCTTGGGCTTCTCGCGCGTGATGAGGCGGCGCAGGCCCGAGATGACGCCCGTGCCCTGCGCCGTGCCGAGGAAGCTGCCGTTGTTTTGCAGGTCGAGCCGCAGGATGACCTGCCGCGCCAGCTTCTGCGTCTTGAGCTTCTGAAGCTGCGTGTTCCAGTAGTTGGGGTCGCTGCTCCTGATCTCGATGACGCCGACGCCGCCGCGCCCCGTCGCGAGCGGGTTGCTCGTCTTCTGCGCGATCTGAATCTGCGTCGTCGCCTCGTAGATAGAGGGCAGCCGGTACATCTGTATCGTGACGAGGCTGGTGACGACGACGGTCAGGCTCAGGATGAGCCACTTGCGCTTGAGCACGACCGCCAGATACTCGCGCAGGTGCGCGGGCTCCGGCGCGAGGGAGGTGACGGCGGGCTGCTGCGGCGCGGCAAGGTCGCGCAGCGGGCGGTCGAGCGACTCGGCGGAAAGCGGCATAAGACGGTTATCTTGCGACATCATGGTTCTTACTTCTTTACTTCTCTACAGTGGTCAGGGACGGAGGAACGAAACCGCACACACGTGGGCTAATTTCCAGCGCCGTAATGATATACAGAGAGCCGCCGCGAGGCAAACTCAACGCGCCCTCGCGTCGGCGGCCGGGGCCGCCCGGCCGGCGAACTCGGAGAGCGCGTCGCGCCAGTCGCGCAGGGGCGCGAGGCCGAGCCCCTCAGAGAGCAGGCAGCGCAGGCGCGAGTTGCGCGGGCGCGGCGCGGGACGGCGGAGCGAGTCGGTCAGGACGGTCTCGATCTCGACTTCGCGTACGCCCGCGGCCTCGGCCGCCGCGCGCGCGAAGCCCTCGAAGTTCGTGCCCTCGCCCGCGTTGACGACGTGGTAGACGCCCGGCAGGTCGAGCGCGGCCAGCTCGCGCAGTCGCGCCGCGAGGTCGGGGGCGTAGGTCGGCGTGCCGTAGGAGTCCGAGATGGCCTTCAATGGCTCGCCGCGCCGCGCGCGCTCGACCACGGTCGCGAGGAAATTCCGCCCGCCGGGGCCGAAAATCCAGCCCGAACGCACGACCGACGTGCGCGCCGACGCCGCCTGCGCCCTGCGTTCGCCTTCGAGCTTTGATGCGCCGTAGGCGCTTAAAGGGTGCGGGTCGTCGCGCTGGGTGTAAAAATGATTTTCGCGGCGGCCGTCGAAGACGTAGTCGGTCGAGACGGTGACGAAGGAGGCGCCCGCCAGCCTGCTCGCCGTCGCGATGACTTCCACGCCCTGCGAGTTGACGAGGAAGGCGCGCTGCGGATCTAGCTCGCAGCCGTCCACGTCCGTCCACGCCGCGCAGTTGATGGCCGCGTCGGGCGGGAAATTCTTGAACGCGTCGCGCACCGCGCGCTCGTCCGTGATGTCGAGCCCCGAGTGGTCGAACGCCTCGACCTCGTCGCCCAGCGCCCGGCAGTGTGCGGCGAGCAGGCCCCCGACCATCCCGCCCGCGCCCGTGATGAGAACTTTCATAAGTATTAAGAGGTCTGAGAACCGAGGGCCGGCGGCCGCGTCGCGTCGCCCGGACTCGGCGCCCCGCCCCTCGGAATTCGCAGCCGGCCGACGAGGTATCTCCACAGGGCGGCGGCGGTCACGCCGCCTGCGGCGATGACGGGCGGATACGCCTCGACAATATATCTCGTCTCGGGCGCGTAATGAAATCCGAAGAAGGCGCTGCGCACGACGACGACGGCCAGCAGCAGCCACGCCAGCGGCCGCCCGCGCGAGAAGAGCGCGAAGCCGAGCGCCGCGCAGAGGTGCAGGGGCAAGACCGTGAAGACGCGGAGCAGCATCACGTAGGGCGTCGGCCTTGCGGTGCTGAAGCCGGTCAGCCACATCGAGGCGAGTCTGTAGAGCGGCAGCGTCACGAAGAAGCGCACGGGCGCACGCCGCACGCGCTCGGCGGCGAGCGCGCGGAAGTCGGCGTCGAGGTCGGGCCCGATGCGGCGCGCGCGGTTGTAGCGCTCGATGAGGCCGACGACGCGCAGGCGCTCCTCCTCCGAGTCGTACGCGTCGCGCGGCAGCCCCGCCGCGTCGAAGGCGTGCGTGCCCGTCGGCCACGCGGGCTCGAAGGCGTAGTCGAAGTTCGTCTCGTCCTTCAGCCACGTGCGCACCCATCGAAGATACCCGACGGGGAAGTAACACTCGGCGGCGCAGCCGTACTCCGAGGCGAGCGGCTCGAAGACGCCGAAGGTGACGAAGTTGCGCAGACTCCACGGCGCGAGCACGAGCGCCAGCGCGACGCCGAACCCCGCGGCCGTCACGATTGACGCGCGCGAACGTCTGCGTATCAGCCGCGCGGCCAGAAAGAGCAGCACGGCCGCGGCGAGCAGCACCGAGTCGGGGCGCGTCAGCACCGCCAGCCCGCACGCGCACCCGGCCGCGGCCCAGACGCGCCAGCGCCCGCCGCCGGGGTCGCGCGCGCAGAGGGCGAGCGTGAGCGTCGTGAAGAAGAGGGCCAGCGTCTCCGTCAGCAGGCACGCAGTCCAGATCATCGTGAACCAAGAGACGAGCCCGTAGACGGCGAGCGCGGCGAAGGCCGCGCCCTTCTTCAGTCCGCGCGGAGCCAGACGGAAAGAGACGTAGGAGACGAGCAGGCAGGTCAGAAGGTCTATCACGGCCTGCGCGACGCGCACGGCGTCGTTGTGCGGCCCGGCGAGCGTGTAGACCGCCGCCATGAAGAACGGGTAGACCGGCACGCTCGCGAGGCTCGGCGTGTAGGGCGGCGTCTGCTCGAACGAGTAGCCGTGGCCGGCGTAGAGGTTGGAGGCGGTGACGTAGTAGCGCGGGTCGCCGCCCCAGCTCGCCCCGTGGGGCGCGGCGAAGATGAAGGCCAGCCGCAGCCCGAAGGCCGCGACGAGCAGCGCGAGCACGGCTGGCAGGTGCGCGCGGAGCAGGCGCCGGAAAGAGTCTTCGCGCGCGTCGGGGGGCTGTTCCTCTGGCATAGGTCGTCGCACGCGCACGCGCGCCTCTTCGCGGCCCCTTCAGCCCGCGACTTCCCGCCCGTACTGCTTCTCGTAATACTCGCGGTAGGCGCCGTTGCGCGCGCGCTCGACCCAGACGGCGTTCTCGGCGTACCAGCGAATCGTCTTCTCCAAACCCGACTCCCAAGTCTCGAGCGGCCGCCAGCCGAGTTCGCGTTCGGCCTTCGAGGGGTCTATGGCGTAGCGCCGGTCGTGGCCGGGCCGGTCTTTGACGAACCTGATGAGCGAGCGCGGCTTGCCCAGAGCGTCGAGGACTGACTCGGCGACTTCGATGTTGCGCCGCTCGTTGCGCGCGCCGATGTTGTAGACCTCGCCTGCGCGGCCTCGGGTCAAGGCGGCGAGGACGGCGCGACAGTGGTCTTCGACGTAAATCCAGTCGCGCACGTTGCGGCCGTCGCCGTAGACGGGGATGGGCTCGTCGCGCATCGCGTTCGAGAGCATCAGCGGCAGGAACTTCTCCGGGAACTGGCGCGGGCCGTAGTTGTTGCCGCAGCGCGTCGTGACCACGTCGAGCCCGTGCGTGTGGCGCGCGGCGCGGCAGAGGTGTTCGGCCGCGGCCTTCGAGGCCGAGTAGGGGCTGTTCGGCTCGAACGGCGAGTCTTCCGTAAAGAAGGCGTCGTCGTGTTCGGGCAGGCTTCCCATCACTTCATCTGTGGAGACTTGCAGGAAGCGTTTGACTCCGCGCTCGCGCGCCGCGTCGAGCAGGACTTGCGTGCCGAGGACGTTGGTGCGTATGAACTCGGCGGCCGAGTGGATGCTGCGGTCAACGTGCGACTCGGCGGCGAAGTTGACGAGCGCGTCCGTCCCTTCTTCGAGCGCGGCGAGCACCGCCTCGCCGTCGCAGATGTCGCCGCGGACGAAGCGGTGGCGGTCTCCGCTGACGCCTTCGAGGTTGTCGAGGTTGCCGGCGTAGGTCAGCGCGTCGAAGTTGACGACGCGGCAGTCGGGCATCTCTTCGAGTACGAGTCTCACGAAGGCCGAGCCGATGAAGCCCGCGCCGCCGGTCACGAAAATCCGTCGCATGTTCTCCATTATGTCATCCGTGAATAGATTCTGACAGCGGGTCGCACGTCAGGCGGCGTGCTCTTCCTCGGCCGCGGGGCGCGCGGCGAGCGCGGGCGGGAAGCGGTGGCGCTCGACACGCCTCAGCTCGGGGACGCGCGTGAAGGAGGCGCCGAGCGAGCAGAAGAGGTTGAAGCGGAGGATGAGCCAGAGCGCTTGCAGTCCGTCCACGAAGCCGATCTTCTTGCCCTCGTCGTAAGTGCGCCCGTAGTAGCTGATGGGGACTTCGTAGACGGCGCACCCGAGCTTCGCCACCTTCGCCGTCACCTCGACCTCGAAGCCGAAGCCGTCGGACGTAATCCGCATCTGGCGGATGACCTCGCCGCGGAAAGCCTTGTAGCCGGTCTCGATGTCGGTCATGTTGAGGTTGGTGAGAAGATTCGAAAGGAAGGTCAGAAGCTTGTTGCCGAGGTAGTGGTAGAAGTAGAGCACGCGCGTCGCGCGGCGGACGAGGAAGCGCGAGCCGTAGACCACGTCGGCGCGCTGTTCGATGATGGGCTGGATGACGAGCGGTATCTCGGCCGGGTCGTATTCGAGGTCGGCGTCCTGCACGATGACGACCTCGCCGCGCGTGAGCTGGAAGCCGGTGCGCAGCGCCTCGGTCTTGCCGCGGTTGCTCGTGTGGCGCGCGACGCGCACGCGCGGGTCGGCGGCGGCGAGTGCGCGCGCGACCTCCGGCGTGCGGTCGTTCGAGCAGTCGTCCACGACGACGACTTCGAGCAGTTGCGGGAGCGCGAGCAGCTTCTCGACGACCGACTGAAGCGTCGCCTCCTCGTTGTAGGCGGGGACGACGACGGAGAGGATCGCGGGCTGCTTCGTCTGTTCGGGCGTCATGCTCGTGTTCGGGTCGGCCGGGGCGAAAGCGTGCGGGCCGTCAAAGGCGTCCGAGTATAGGAAGCGGTTTCGCGGGGTGTCAAGAATCGCAACCCGCGGGCCTCTATAAAAGGAGGAGGGGCGGAAAGCGTCCCGCCCCTCCTTTTATATATACGCGTTCGGAAGCTCAAGGCCGGCGAAGGCCGCGCCCGCCGCGCGCCGGCTCGGTTGAGTCGGCGCGCGGCGCGGCGGTCGGTCGCTTACTTGAACTTGAAGTTCGCCGTGTACGTCGAGCCGTCGTTGAGCGCGACGGTCAGGACGCGACACGTCCCGGCCCACGACGACTCGGTCTTCCAGACGTAGATGTACTGGCCGGACGAGGCGTCGTAAGTCAGGCTGCTGCTGCCGGCCGTGCCCGTCTCTTGCAGGTCGGTCGGGGTGCTTGAGCCGCAGGTGACCTGCTGCGAGTAGGGCGAGCCGGCCGCCATGATGTTCAGACCCTGATTGCCGTTGAGGCTGAACTTGACGGGGACGGAGCGCCCGGCGTTCACCTGATTGAGCGTCGGCGGGTTGCCCACCGGCGAGAAGAAGCCGGTGAAGTTGTAGATGTAGACGGTCACCGTGCGCGTGACGGGGTCGGCCGCGTGGCCCGACGGGTCAACCGCGTTGTAGGTGAGCGTGTAGACGCCCGCCGTGCTGGTGTCAACGGTGCCCGTCACCGTGACCGGCACCGGGCCGGCGCAGGCGTCGGTCGCCGTCGCGCCGGGGTCGGTGAAGGTCGAGGTGCGAAGCACCTGCATCGAGGCCGGGCCGTTGAGCGTGATGACGGGCTTCTGCGTGTCAACCACGGTCACCTGCACGCGCTGCTGGGAGACGCGGCCGGAGGCGTCCGAAGCCATGAAGGTGACTTCGTAGAAGCCCGGCACGTCGGGGTTGATGCTGCCCGAGGTGGTCACGGGCACCGCCGCGTTGTCGCAGCCGTCGAAGGCCGTCGCCGTCGGCACGCCGATGGAGCCGTGGCACTCGATCGTCCCGACGAGGATGGTCTCGGTGATCGTGCTGGTCGTGCCGTCCTCGTTCGTGACCGTCGTCGTCTCGGTATGCGGGACGTAGCCCGCGGTGTTCGAGAGCGTGATGACGGGCGGCGTGGTGTCAACGACGTGGACGGAGCGCTTGACCGTCACCGTCGTGCTGTCGGGCGGCGGCGCGGTGGCGCTGTAGGTGATGGTGTAGTTGTTCGGCACGCTCGGGTTGACGACGTTGCCGGGCGCGGGCACCTGTATGGCGTCGCCGTTGCCGTCAACCGCGCCGCTCGGGTCGGGCACCGTCACGGCCGTGGTGACCTGAAGCGGGTTGCCGTCCTTGTCGGTCGCGTTCGCGCCGAGGTCGGTGAAGCCCGTGGTGCACTCGACCGTCTGGTCGGCCGGGCCGTTGAGCGTGATGCGGGCCGTGCGCGTGTCGTTCACCGTCACAGAGAAGCTGCACGACGGGCCGCCCGCGACGGTCACGTTAACCACGGTCGTGCCGATGGGGAAGAAGGAGCCCGACGGGTGGTCGGTAGACACCGCGCCGCATGAGCCGCCGGTGGTCGGGTCGGGGTAGGTGACGATGGCGCCCGCCTGACCGGGGTCGTTGTCCTGCGTGACGTTGGCCGGGCACCCGATGGTGCAGCTCGGCGGCGACGGGTTCGAGGCGCTCGACGTCGTCTCGTAAGAGTCGCTGGACGGGGCCGAGTCGTAGGTGTCGCTGGTGACGGTCGCCGTGTCGTCGAGGGGCGCGCCGTTGCTGACCGCGGCGTTCACGTGGTAGGTGGCGTTGAAGACGGCCGAGGCGCCGCGCGCGAACGCGGCGGCCGCCGTGCAGTTGGACGTGCCGGCCGTGCCCACCGCGGGCGAGGTGCAGTTGAAGGTCGGGCCGGAGACCTGCGTCAGCGAGACGAAGGTCGTGTTCGGCAGCGTGTTGTCGGCGAAGCGCGCGTTCGTCGCCGAGTCGGGGCCGCGGTTCCAGACGTAAATCTGGTAGGTGACGTCGGTGTCGGCGACTACGTCTTCTTCGTCGAGCCCGATCTTCGAGATGGTCAGGTCGGCGACGGCCTGCTGCGGGTCGTGCACGTCGAGGATGACGGCCCTGCGAACCTCCACGTCCGCCGTGTCTATCAGGCCGACGACCCAGTTGCCGCGGTTGTCAACGTCGCCGCTCGTGCTCGTGGAGGGCAGGTCGAACGTGAAGGTCTGCGAGCTGGTCGTCACGTCAAGGCTGCTCACGACGAAGCCCGCCGGGTTAGCCAGCACCACACGCCGCAGCGGCGTGATCGAGGTCGGCGCCCCGTTCACCTTCACGCAGATCGTGTCGCCGAGGCTGAACGACGTCTTCGTCGTCGAGCAGTCGTCGGCGTAGGTGGCGAGCGGCGGCGCGATGACTTGGAAGAAGCCGTTCAGCGGCGTCCAAGGCGCGTAGGCCAGCGGCGCGACGCCGCGGTTCGGGAGCGCACTCACGGCCTCAAGTCTCAGCGCGGCGGGAGCCGTGCTCATCGCCTGCGGAGCTCGCGCGGCCGACTCCTGCGCGGCGGCGCGCTGCCGCCCGGTCGCGGCCGACGAGCCGGCCGTCAGGGCGAAGGCGCCCGCGATGACCACTAAGCTTATGAATAAGATTGAGAGCGCTCGCCCGATGCGCCGGCGTTTAGCGGGGCTCGCGTTCTTTTGAAGGGTCGTATCCGTCGGTCGCTTCGTGGCGGGTCTCAGCGGGGGTGTCATAGGGTTTCTACTCCTCTGTCGAAGGGAATACTTGGGCTGGAAAACTTAGCGAGCGGGAGAAGCCGCGTTGGCGGCTGCGCCGTGGATCGTTAACGCCTTGCGGATGCTCCGGGACGGGTTGCTTGAACGTTCTGGGCCGCAGGAGCAGCCTTCTATACTTCATCCGGCGTAAATAAGCAAGGGGTTGGAATGAAATTTATGATAAAAAAATTAGGCGACCCATCAGAACGTAAATCAGCGCCCGAGTTGCAAAAAAAGTTGGAAGGAAATTCGGTGTGAAAATGTCTGGCGACGAAAAAAAAATTCGCGGCCCGGTCAAATTCCCATTGACAACGCGCGGCATTTAGTCTAAATACTTCCCCCGCTTCCGGAAGAGAGCCAGCCTGCGGGAAACCTCGCTTGACTTCGGCCTTGACAACTTCGGCACAGGCTTAAACACATCAAGCTTTCCCCTGTCGCTATTCCCAAGCAATAACGTGCGACACTGCCAACAAGCGCCGCCCAGCTATCCAGCTTCCCAAGACAGACTGAAGGAGACTTACACCATGAATAAGATTCGTTTCACCCTGAAGGCCGTCGCCTTTCTCGCGTTCACCCTCGTCTGCGCGTCAGCAGCCCAAGCGCAGGCAACGCGTACGTGGGTGTCCGGAGTCGGCGACGACGTGAACCCGTGCAGCCGCACGGCCCCCTGCAAGACCTTCGCCGGCGCCATCTCGAAGACCGCCGACAAGGGTGAGATAGACTGCCTCGACCCGGGCGGCTTCGGCACGGTGACCATTACGAAGAACATCACGATTGACGGCACCAACGGCGCCGGCTTCGGCTCGATTCTCGCGGCCGGCACCAACGGCGTCAACGTCAACGACGTGGCCACCGCCTCGCCGAACTCGATCATCGTCAACCTCCGCAACCTGTCCATTCAGGGGGCGGGCTCGGGCTTCTCCGGCATCCGGTTCGTCTCCGGTAAGGTCGTGCACGTCGAGCACTGCACGATCTCCGGCTTCAAGGGCAACGGCGCCAGCGGCCACGGCATTGACGTCAGCCTCACCGCCAGCAACGGCCAGAAGATCTACATCAAGGACACGATCATCGAGGACTGCACGGGCGACGGCATCAGCGTCAAGAACACCGCCATCGGCGGCTCGGTCAACGCCCTGATCGAGGATTCGCAAATCTCCCAGTGCAACAACGGCATCACGGTCGGGCAGGCCGCGAAGGCCGTCATTAAGAACTCCTCGTTCCTGCACAACACGACGACCGGCGTCGGCGTGGCCGGCAGCGGCATCGGCGCCGAGCTGGAAGGCGTCCTGACGACGGGGCAGGTCAACGGCATCGCCCTCGTCGCCGGCACCTCGCGCATCTCCAACTGCCGCGTCACGAACAACACCAACGGCATCAACTTCGCCGGCGGGACTGTCGTCACCTACGGCGACAATAAGTTCGACGGCAACACCAATGAGAGCGTGGGCGGCGCCCTCCCGGCCCCGATTAACAAGAAGTAGCCGCGCCCGGCGCGTCCATCTTTGCTTCCCCTGCCCGGCCGCCGATTCGGCGGCCGGGCAGGGGAATTCTGTCTTCGGCGCGCCCGCGCCCACCCCGCTTGACGCCCCGCGCGCTGTGTGGGTAGACTGACTCTCTTTCGGCGGCCGCAAGTTTTTGCCCTGCGTTGTCGTGGGACATTCCGCCCAGCGTTTCCGGAGTTAAGACCAGACGGAGTATGACCACAACCAACAGCGCGGGCGCGCTGGAACCAGCCGGCAGCACAGCAGCCAGCGTCAACCAAGTCGGGCCGCACTTCCTGTCGCCACACCCCCTGCCGGACGAGCCACTGGTCACAGTTCAGCCGAGCAAGTCGTGGGCGGCGCTCGACCTCAGGGGCCTCTGGGCGTACCGCGAGCTGCTCTACTTCCTCGTCTGGCGCGACATCAAGGTGCGCTACAAGCAGACGCTGCTCGGCGTCTCGTGGGTCGTGTTGCAGCCGCTGCTGACCACACTCGTCTTCACGATCTTCCTCGGGATGCTGTTGCACGTGCCCACGGACGGCGTGCCTTACGCGCTCTTCGTCTACGTCGGGATGATGCCTTGGACGTTCTTCACCGGCGCGGTCAACACGACGAGTAACAGTCTGGTCGGCAACTCGAACCTGATCACGAAGGTCTACTTCCCGCGCGCGCTCATCCCCGTCTCGGCCATCGCGGCCCGGCTGCTCGACTTCGCCATCTCCTTCGGCGTGCTGGTCGCTCTGATGGCCTACCTGAGGTACGGCCTGACGTGGCGCATCCTGATGCTGCCGGTGCTCGTGGCCCTCGTCACGCTGCTGGCGCTCGGGTTGGGGATGGCGGCCTCGGCGCTCAACGTCAAGCACAGGGACGTGGGCGTGCTCGTGCCGCTCATGCTTCAGCTCTGGATGTACGCCTCGCCGGTCGTCTACCCCGTCAGCATCATCCCCGAAGGCTGGCGCGGGCTCTACAGGCTGAACCCGCTGGTGGGCGTCATCGAAGGCTTCCGCTCCTCTATCCTCGGACGCGGGTTCGACTGGCCGGCGCTCGGCGTCTCAGCCGCCTTCACGCTCGCGCTCCTCGTCGCCGCGGCCTTCTCGTTCCGTCGAATGGAGACGCAGTTCGCCGACATCGTGTAAGACGGGACAGAATGAAGCCGATCATCAGAGTCGAGGGCCTGAGCAAGCGCTACCGCATCGGCGTGCGCCAGCAGCGCCACGCCACGACCCGCGCGGCGATTGCGGCCGCCGTCGGCGCGCCGCTCCGACGCCTGCGGCGCGCGGGCCGCGACGGCGAAGAGTTGTGGGCGCTCAGGGACGTGAGCTTCGAGGTTCACCCGGGCGAGGTCGTCGGCATCATCGGGCGCAACGGCGCGGGCAAGTCCACGCTCCTCAAAATCCTCTCGCGCATCACGGAGCCGACCGAGGGGCGCGCGCAACTCTACGGGCGCGTCGGGAGTCTGCTCGAAGTCGGGACGGGCTTCCACCCCGAGCTGACCGGCCGCGAGAACATCTTCCTCAACGGCGCCATCCTCGGGATGAAGCGCGCCGAGATCGCGAGCAAGTTCGACGAGATCGTCGCCTTCTCCGAGATGTCGCGCTTCCTCGACACGCCGGTCAAGCGCTACTCAAGCGGCATGTACACGCGTCTGGCCTTCGCCGTGGCCGCGCACCTTGAGCCGGAAATCCTGCTCGTTGACGAAGTGCTCGCCGTCGGCGACGCCAACTTCCAGAAGAAGTGTCTGGGCAAGATGGGCGAGGTCGCGCGGGGCGGGCGCACAGTCCTCTACGTCAGCCACAACCTCGGCAGCATGACCAACCTGTGTTCGCAGGCCATCCTGCTCGACGGCGGCAGGAAGACCGCGGAGGGGCCGGTCTCTGACGTCATAGAGCGCTACATCTATAACGGGTGCGAGGTGACGGGCGAGCGCGTCTGGGACAGCCCAGAGACCGCGCCGGGTAACGACAAGGCGCGGCTGCGCGCCGTGCGCGTCGTCTCGCGCGGCCGGGTCACGGCGGACGTGGACATTCAGGACGACGCTTACGTGGAGGTTGACTACTGGAGCCTCGCCTCGGACGCGCGCCTCATGGTCAGCATCCACCTGCTCGACAAGTTGAGGGTCGGGGTGCTCGCCTCGGCCAACATGCACTCGGCCAACCTCGGGCGCGACGAGTGGTTCGACCGACCCCACCCGCCGGGGCTCTACCGCTCGCGTTGTAAGATACCCGGCAACTTCCTGAACGAAGGCCGCTACCTGATCAACGCGCTCGTCATGAGCGACGTTAGCAACGTGGACGTGAGGGTGGACGAGGCGCTCGCGTTCGACGTTCACGACAGCGGCGCGATGCGCCGCGAGTGGGGCGGGTACTGGCTGGGGGTGGTGCGCCCGAAGCTCGCTTGGCAGACCGAGCGGGTGGGCGAAGAACCTGTGGGTGAGGAGAGATTGTCGTGAAAGTCGTAGTCCTCTGCGGCGGTCTGGGCACCCGCCTGCGCGAAGAGACCGAGTTCCGGCCCAAGCCGCTCGTCGAGATCGGCGGCCGCCCCATACTCTGGCACATCATGAAGATTTACGCGCGGCACGGGTTCCGCGACTTCGTGCTCTGCCTCGGCTACCGCGGCCAGATGATCAAGGAGTACTTCCTCAACTACGAGGCGATGAACAACGACTTCACCATCTGCCTCGGCCGCCAGCACCAGATCACTTACCACGACGCGCACGCCGAGCAGGACTTCCACGTCACGCTGGCCGAGACCGGCGCCGAGACGATGACGGGCGGTCGCGTCAAGCGCGTCGAGAAGTACGTCGGCGACGACGAGACGTTCCTCGTCACCTACGGCGACGGCGTCGCCGACCTCGACATCGGCGCGGTCGTTGACTTCCACCGCCGCCACGGGCGGCTGGCGACGATTACGACCGTCCACCCGTTCTCGCGCTTCGGCGTGCTTGACGTGGACGACGAGGGGCGCGTGCAGGAGTTCGCCGAGAAGCCGCTCATGCAGGGCTGGGCCAGCGCGGGCTTCTTCGTCTTCAACCGCGGCGTCTTCGACTACCTTTCGAGCGACGAGGGGTGCGTGCTTGAGCGCGAGCCGCTCGAACGCTTGGCGGCCGCGGGGCAGTTGATGGCCTACCGCCACAACGGCTTCTTCTACACGATGGACACTTACCGCGAGTACACGTATCTGAACGAGCTCTGGGCCGCGGGGCGCGCGCCGTGGAAGGTTTGGGAATGATGGGAAGCGACAACAGCATCGGGGGCGAGACGCGGGGCGTGCCCGCGCCGAGGTTCACCGAGCGCATCGGCGCCGACGTTGACGAGATCATCGAGAGGGTCGGCGACGCGTTCCAAAAGCTGAGCGGCACGACGCTGCTCGTCACGGGCGCGAACGGATTCCTGTGCAGCTACTTCGTGGACACGGTCGCCGCGCTCAACGACAAGGTCTTGAAACAGCGCTGCCACGTCGTCGCGCTCGACAACTACAAGGTTGGCCTGCCCTCAAGGCTCGCGCACCTCGGCGGGCGCGACGACATCACCTTCCTGCGCCACGACATCGCGCAGCCGCTCGACATCGAGCGCGCCGACTGGGTCATCCACGGCGCGAGCATCGCCTCGCCCGTCTTCTACAGGCAGTACCCGCTTGAGACCATCAGCGCCAACGTCAACGGCATGTGGCATCTGCTTGAGATGAGCCGCAGCAAGCCCGTGCAGAGCATCCTGTACTTGAGCACGAGCGAGATTTACGGCGACCCCGACCCGGCCTTCATCCCGACGCCGGAGGAGTACCGCGGGCAGGTCTCTTGCACGGGGCCGCGCGCCTGCTACGACGAGTCGAAGCGCCTCGCCGAGACGCTCTGCATGTCCTACTTCCGGCAGTACGGCACGCCCGTCAAGGTCATGCGCCCCTTCAACGTCTACGGGCCGGGGCAGCGCCTCGACGACGGCCGCATCATCCCCGACCTCATCGGGGCGGCCGTCCGGCGCGAGCCAATCACTATCTACAGCGACGGCCGCGCGACGCGCGCCTTCTGCTACGTCAGCGACGCCGTCAGCGCGATGTGGCACGTGCTGCTCTCAGACGCCGACGGCGAGATATTCAACGTCGGCAACGATCAGGAGGAGATAACCGTCCGCGGCGTGGCCGAGCGTCTGCGCGAGGTCGCCGGCCCGCCGCTGCTCGACATCCAGTACCGGACGAGCGCCGACGAGCACTTCGTCACAGACAACCCGCAGCGGCGCTGCCCCGACCTGACCCGTCTGCGGCAGAGGTTCCCTTGGGAGCCGCAGGTTGACCTGACGCGGGGCCTTGAGCGAACCCTGAGCGCCAACCTTGAGCTAGCGCGCGCGGCCGCGTCTTAACTCGTCGGCGCGGGACACTTGTAAAGCATGCGTATCACAATCATCGGGACTGGTTACGTCGGGCTGACGACCGGGGTGTGTCTGGCGGGCGTCGGCCACGAGGTCATCTGCGTTGACGTGCAGCGCGGGCGCGTGGACGCCATCAACCGCGGCGCGAGCCCCTTCTACGAGCCGGGGCTCGACGAGATGCTCGCCGCGTCGCTCGCCGACGGGAGGCTGAGGGCGACGACCGAGCTGGCCGAGTCGGTCGCCGCGAGTGAGGTGACGCTCATCGCCGTCGGCACGCCGCAGCGGCCGGACGGGCAGATAGACCTTTCCTACATCGCCGCCGCCGCGCGCGACGTGGGCGCGGCGCTGCGCGGGGCGGGCGGCTACCGCGTGGTCGCCGTCAAGAGCACGGTCGTTCCGGGCACGACCGACACGCTCGTCAGGAGTCTCGTGGAGGAGGCGTCGGGGATGGCGGCGGGCGACTTCGGCCTCTGCATGAACCCCGAGTTCCTGCGCGAGGGCTCGGCCGTCTACGACTTCAACAGCCCCGACCGGATCGTCATCGGGCAGTGGGACGAGAAGTCCGGCCGGACGATGGCGAAGATGTACGAGTCGTTCGACTGCCCGAAGATTTTCACCACGCTGCGCAACGCCGAGATGATTAAGTACGCCTCAAACTCACTGCTGGCGACCCTCATCTCGTTCAGCAACGAGATCGCCGCGCTGTGCGAGGCCACGCCCGGCACGGACGTGGAGGACGTGCTGGCGGGCGTGCACCTCGACCGACGCCTCTCGCCGAACGTCGAAGGCCGCCGCGTACGCCCCGAGATACTCAGCTTCCTGCGCGCGGGCTGCGGCTTCGGCGGAAGCTGCCTGCCGAAGGACGTGAACGCCCTGCGCGCTTACGCGCGCGAGCGCTCGGTCGAGCCGCACGTGCTCGACGCCGTGCTGGCGGTCAACTCCGAGCGCCCGGCGCAGCTAGTCCGCATGGCCGAGGAAGCCTTGGGGACGCTCGAAGGCGCGACGGTCGCCGTCATGGGTCTGGCCTTCAAGCCCGGCACGGACGACCTGCGCGAGTCGCCGTCGCTGCCCGTCATCCGCCTCCTGTCGGAGAAGGGCGCGGCGGTGAAGACTTACGACCCCATGTTCACGCGCGAGCCGCCCGACCTCCGTGTCGGCGACGGCGTGGGCTTTTGCGGCACGGCGGAGGAGTCGTTGCGCGGCGCCGACGCGGCGCTCGTCGTGACGGGCTGGCCCGAGTTCGCCGAGGCCGATTGGGCGTCCCTCTGCGGCCTGATGAGGCGCAAGGTGATAATTGACGGGCGCAACGTCCTGCGCGGAGTCTCTTGGTCGGCGGGCGTCACGTACATGCCCGTCGGGCAGGCGCCCGCCTGATGGGTTTTGAGCCGTGGGCAAGATCAGGGTAGCGGTCGTAGGGACTGGCTTCGGCAGGTACGGGCTGATACCCGCCTTCGGGCTCGACCCGCGCTGCGAAGTGGTGGCGGTTTGCAGCACCTCGCGCGCGCGGGCGGCGGAGGTCGCCGAAAGCTTGGGCGTCCCGTCGGCCTACGGCGACTTCTGGGAGATGTTTGAGTCGGCCGACTTCGACGCGGTGGCCGTGGCCACGCCGCCCGCCGCGCAGGAGGAGATAGTCGGGCTTGCGCTTGCGCGCGCGAAGGCCGTCTTCACCGAGAAGCCTTTCGCCCTGAGCGTCGGCGCGGCGCGGCGGCTGAAGGAGGAGGCCGACA
>DATFHD010000100.1:0-65408 GCA_035248785.1 Pyrinomonadaceae bacterium
AGGTCGAGCGCTCGACCGAAGCGACCACGTCGTACTCGACGCCCGACGCCGTGTTGACGTAGACGCGCATGCCCGGCAGCACGTGCGAGGCCGGCGTGAAGTGCAGCGCCGTCCCCTCCTTGAGGTTGGTCTTGAGGATGACGTTGACGCCGCCGAGCGCGCCGCTGACCCTGTCGTGCAGCGCCATGATCTTGCCGAAGTCTCCCGTCGCGACTCGCAGTCGCCACCCCGTGCGCTTGTGCGGCGTGGGCTCGACGCCGGCCGCGCGCAGGCGCTCCACGTCGCCCATGTCCGAGCCGAGCACTTCGCAGTAATGAAGCGTGTTGTGCCGCGAGTCCTTGCAGAGCGTGACGCTGAAGTCGCGCCGCCGCCGAAGCGTCGTGCATTTCGGCGTGTGGTGCGGGTGCGCGAAAGACATCTGCTTGGCCGCGAGCAGGGCGCGCGCGCCGCGCTCCGTGTCCACCTCGGCGAAAAGGCGGTCATCGGCGAAAAGGGGGTCAATGGCCTCCTGCGGCATCTTCGTGCCCGCGACCGCCTTGAACGTGACGGTCGGCAGCCCGTAGGACGCGGCGTAGAAGTTCTCCCAGAAGCGAGCCTCCTCTTCCGTCGCGCAGGCTTCGAGCAGCCAGACGGCGTCGGCGCGCTCTTGGTTGGTGCGCTGGATGAAGCCGAGCGTCTTGTCGTGACGGAAGTGCGCGCGGTAGCGCCGCGTGACGCCGACGCGGAAGCCCATCCCGCGTCTGTACATGAGGTAGGTGAAGAAGAGGTCGTCGCCGTCTCCGTCTTCGACCATGTATCTGGCGAAGTGTACGTGCTCGGGCGTGGTCGTCAACTCGAAGCCGCGCTTCGTGCGGATCGTGACGACCGGCTTCCCGACCACTTGGCGGCGCGTGACGCGCAAGACCCTGCTCAACTGCGTCCGGCCGTTGCCCTTCGCGGTGAGCACCATATCGCCCGCGCGAACCTCTTCGGCTTTGACGGCGCCGCGTGAGGTCTCTATCGGCGTCCCGGCGACGACGCACTGCGACTCGTCGCCGACGACGCAGATGTTCTGCTGCTTCTGGGTGAGGAAGTTGATGAGGGCGAATTGGAGGGCGTTGGTGTCTTGGTATTCGTCAACGAGGATGTAGCGGAAGCGTTCGTTGTAGTGGGCGCGCACGTCTTCGCGTTTGCGGAGCAGGCGGACGGTCAAAATCAGCAGGTCGTCGAAGTCTACGGCGTTGTTGTTGACGAGGCGCTCTTCGTAGAGGCGGAAGACGCGTGCGATGGCGGCGCGCTTCTCGTCGGTGTACTCGGCGCGGGCGGCGTAAGCTTCGGCGTCGAGGCCCTGATTCTTGGCGTGGCTGATGGCCGACTGTGTCTGGCGCGGGGCGAGGCGCTGGTCGTCGTAGCCGAGGTCTTTGATGCAGGCTTTGACGACGCGCAGAGAGTCGTCTTGGTCGTAGATGGTGAAGGAGCGCGTGTAGCCCTCTTCCAGCTTCTCTATGTCGCGGCGCAGCACCCGCACGCACAAGCTATGGAAGGTGGAGACGAGCGGCGCGCTCTCAAGCCTTTGGCCTTCGAGCAGACGCTTGACGCGCTCGCGCATCTCCTGCGCGGCTTTGTTGGTGAAGGTGACGGCGAGGATGTTGTGCGGCGGCACTTGCCTCTCGGAAATCAGGTAAGCAATTCGTACCGTGATGACGCGCGTCTTGCCCGAGCCCGCGCCGGCGAGGATGAGCAGAGGCCCCTCTGTCGTCGTCACCGCCTCGCGCTGACGTTCGTTGAGTGTCGTTAGTAAGTCCATGTCGAATGATTGTCGCGCTCGAAGTTGACAGATAAATACCACATCGGTAAACTCCGCGCACCTTCCAAACGTCCCACGCGTCCACGCCGCAGGGGAAGTCAGAAGTTAACCGAATTTTCCGCGACAGACGCCCCGCAAAACCTCGCGTCACGGCGGGCGTGTCTGCCGCACAATCCTAACTGCCGCGCGCCGCACGCCGCGCCGCCGCCGAACGCTCCCCACGCGGGAGGAAGGAAACCTCCGATGAAGAGAATGAGACTGTACCTGTCGCTCGCCGCGCTCGTGCTGTGCGCGGCCGGAGCGTCCGCCCCCGAGGCGAGGGCGCAGACGGGCGGCACGATCTACGGCTGCTACAACACGACGAACGGCCAACTGCGCTACGTCAGTTCGCCGGCCGACTGCAAGAGTGGCGAGACCGCGCTCATCTGGAACTCACAGGGGCCGAAGGGCGACAAGGGAGATAAAGGCGACCCCGGCCCCGCCGGCCCTCAAGGCCCAAAGGGCGACACAGGCGCGACCGGCCCGGCCGGCCCGCAGGGGCCGCAGGGAGAGAAGGGTGAGAAAGGCGACACCGGCGCGACAGGCGCTCAAGGCCCTCAAGGCGAGAAGGGCGACACGGGAGCCACCGGCGCCACCGGCGCACAAGGCCCGCAGGGTGAAGTAGGCCCGCAAGGGCCGGCCGGCCCACAGGGGCCGCAAGGCGAGCCCGGAGCGCAGGGCCCGGCGGGGCCGCAAGGTGCCCAAGGCCCACAGGGCGCGACCGGCCTTCAAGGCCCGAAGGGTGACAAGGGCGATACCGGCGCGACCGGGCCGCAGGGGCCTCAAGGTGACGTAGGCCCGCAGGGGCCGCAAGGCGCGACAGGCCCGCAAGGCGCCACGGGGCCGCAAGGCCCGCAAGGAGCACAGGGGGCGCAAGGGCCGCAGGGAGCGACCGGGCCGCAGGGTGCTACGGGGCCTGCGGGTCAGTCGGTCACTTCGACGCCGGTGGCGCCCGGCGCCAACTGCCCCAACGGCGGGGTGATGTACACGTCCGCGAACGGCAACGACTTCGTCTGCAACGGAGCGCCCGGCGCACAAGGCCCGCAGGGCGCTACGGGGCCGCAAGGCCCGCAGGGGCCGACCGTCGCCGTCTTCCCCATCGGGCGCGCGCCGGAAGGGAACTTCGCGGCCGTCACCTTCAACGACGACACCTCCTCGTTCGTCTGCAACGGCCAGTATCTCGGACAGGCGACGATTGACCCGAGTTGGTTCGGCGGCTCGATAGACTACCGCGTCGTAGTCTTCGGGGCGCGCAGCTCGGGCGTCATCGGCCAGAACCTCTACTTCGACTTCTGCGCCGGCACGAGCCTCGGCGACGGAGGCGGCACGAACCTCTTCACCAGCGTCCTCTTCAACAACCCGCACATGACCGACAGCGGCTGGCAGACCTACGGCGGCAACGCGCCCGTTCGCATCAACCTGCGCGCGCGCAAGAACAGCCCCGCCTCGGGCAGCTTCGGCCACGCATACATCCTCATCCGCCCACACCAATAGGACTAGGGAGTTTAACCGCGGAGACACGGAGACACGGCTTGAAGTCTTATGGCTTCAAGCCGTGTCTCCGTGTCTCCGCGGTTAATTTCGTCCCGGCAGGGCGGTCACTTGATGAGTTTCTGAATCGCCTTGAACTGTTCGTGGCGCGCGTCGCGCATCAGCTCAAAGAGGGCGAGTTCGGTGGAGGAGGGGAGCGCGCCGGAGCGTTGCATCTTGTCGAGCCCGGCCTGTCGGTTCTCGGCGGTGCGCGATGAGATGCAGTCTGTGAGCAGGTGAACTTGATACCCGCGCGCGAGCAGGTCGTGCGCCGTCTGGTTGACGCAGACGTGCGCCTCTATGCCGCAGAGCAAGACCTGCCGCGCGCCCGCCTCTTCGAGCCGCGCGACGAACGTCTGCGCGCCGCAGGAGCTGAACGCAGTCTTCTCTATCGGCTCAAACTCTTCGGGCAGTGCGGCGCGGATTTCGTCAACCGTCCGCCCGAGCCCCTTCGGGTACTGCTCTGTGACGACGACGGGGACGCCGAGCAGCCGCACGGCCCGCGTGACGAGCGCGACGCGCGCGGCCAGCCCGCCGAAGTCCGGGATGTGCGGGCGGAACGACTCCTGCACGTCTATGACGGCCAGCGCCGCGCGCCCGAGTTCGAGTGTGTTCTCGTGAAGCAATTCAGAGCCCGCCCGTTTAAAGCTTGCCGGCCGCGCGCTTGGCCTCTTCGACGAGGCGCTTGAGGCGCGCGATCTTCTGCTCGTCCGTCTCGCCGGGCTGCGGCCTGAACTCGGGCCCGGACTTGAAACCGCCGCCGCCCTTCTTCGCCTTCGGCTTGGCTTCGGCCGCAGGTGCGGGCGTCGCGGTTGATGGAGTTGAAGAAGCGGCGGCGGCGGGGCGCTCGTCCTTCGGCGCGCCGGGCGTCAACTCGGTCGAGGCTTCCGTCGCCAAGTCTGCGACGGTCTCCGCGCCCGCGGCGGGCGAGGCGGTAGCGGCGGTCGGGCTCATAGGCGCGGCCGAAGCCTGTCCGGTCGCGGCCTGCGCTTCGGCCGCGGGGCGGTGCGCGTCTGCCGAAGGGGAAGAGTCAACCGCGGCCGTCGCGGGTCTGGCCGGCGCAGGCTTCGGCGCGGCGGGTTTCGGAGTCGCGGCGGGCTTGACGGCTTTCGGCTTCGGCTCGCCGCGCCAAGCGGGCGTCGGGTATTCGTAAGCGGGCAGCGTCCCGCCCGCGGCGCTAAGTATCGCGGCGAGGTCGCGCTCGACGTAGCGCGTCTGCTTCGAAGTGTCGCGGACGTGCCCCATCGGCGGCCCCATGTAGAGCGCGCCGCAAGCCTGACAGCGGTAGAGCGTGTCGTCGCCGCGCAGGTAGACGCGCGAAGGGTGCTGCGTGTTGAGCTGCTTGAGGTGGCCGTTGCAGAGCTTGCCCTTCTCGTTCTTCTCGTTGCAAACGGTCTGCCCCGGCGCGAAACGCTTCGGCACGCCCGTACGAGACTCCTGCTGCTCGGTCGGCGCCTGCTTCGCGGTGCCGCTCGTCTGATTCGCTTCGCTCGACATAAGGTTTAAGGGGTCGGCTTCCTTCTCTTTTTCAGTTTTAAGAAAGGCGTGGGACTCTCGGCCGCCGTGGCCCTGACTTGCCCCGAATCTTACGCGCGCCGAGCGCCGAAAGCAAAGGAAGAGGTTGGAGGTTGGAGGTTAGAGGTTAGTGAAAGCCGCCGGCCATCGCCCGCGTTCAAAGCGGTCGGCGCGCTAACCGCGACTACTAACCTCTAACCTCCAACCTCTAACCTCTGCTATCCTGCGGCGCATGCTGAAGAGTCTGGCGGCGCGTCTGTGGCGGGGTGCGCCGCGGTTCGTGCGCAGGGCGGGCGTGCTTTTGACGCAGACGCGCTTCACCGTGACGGCGGGCGTCGTCGTGACGGACGAGCGCGGGCGCGTCCTTCTTCTGCGGCACGTGCTGCGCTCGGGCAGCGGGTGGGGCGTGCCCGGCGGCTTCGTCGCCGCGGGCGAGCAGCCCGAGGAGGCCGTCCGCCGAGAGGTGCAAGAGGAGACGGGGCTCGCGCTCGACGGCGTGGAACTGGCCTTCGTACGCACGCACGCGCACGTCCAACAGGTCGAGATCATCTTCCGCGGGAAGATGCGTTCGGACGCGGTCGTGAGCCTAGACAAGGGCTTCGAGATAGACCGCGCCGAGTGGTTCGCGCTCGACGCGCTGCCCGGAGGGATAGACCCCGACCAGCGACGCATCATCGCCCGCGCCCTCTCCGCCGCCCGGGCAAACGCGCCCGAGTAATGGTATGCTGTGCGGCAATCCAGAGGTTAGAGGCCAGAGGTTAGAGGTCAGTCGTCGCGCACCCGCGCGAGGCACGCGTCTCCGGCGCGGCTTAGCGCATGCTCCGAAGACGACATGCCACTACTAACCTCTAACCTCCAACCTCTAACCTCTAAACCACAGGAGAGAAGGAACAGACATGGCTATCCCGCGACTGATTCCAGAGCAGGCCGAGGTGATGGAGATGTTGAAGCGGACGGGCGCGTACCGCGAGGGGCACTTCGTCTACCCTTCGGGGCAGCACACGCCGCACTACTTCCAGATGCCGCTCGCCTTCCGCTACTACGACACGGCGCGCGTGCTGGCCGTCGCGCTCTCGCGCAAGCTCCGGCTGGTGAAGGAGGTTTCGAGCGCGCTCCCCAAAGTCTCCATCATATCCCCGAGCCCCGGCGGCATCCCCGTCGCCTTCGCCGTGCGCGAGGCTCTGAACGCCGAGCAGATTTACTGGGCCGAGCGCGAGGACGGCAACCGCATGTTCCGCCAGTACGTCAACGCGGGCGAGGTGCACCCGTGCGTCATCGTGGACGACATCTCGCGCACGGGCACGGCGCTTCAGGAGACGGTCGCGCTCGTCCGCCAGCTCGGCGCGCAGGTCATCGGCGCCGGCGTCATCGTCCGCTTCCGCAGCTCGCCCGACCACCTCGAAGTCCCCGGCAGCGAAGACCCCGTCCCCGTCCTCTCCCTCGTGGACTTCGACGCCAAGTGGTACGACAACGCCTCCGACTGCGCCGAGTGCAAGCAGAGCGTCGCCGAAGAGCACGTACGCTTCTGAGAAACAGAAGGCAGTAGGCAGACGGTGGTAGGCGGTACATCCCCGGAGGGGATGAAGTCAATAGCCGGGGGCAGAGCGAACGAGCGAGCCGCAGGCGAACGAGTGAGCGCCGCCCCCGGAAACATGACGAATAAACGTCCCGACCCTGAAAGGGTCGCACCGTGTGACGAGGTGTGACCCCTTCAGGGTCGGAATTATTTTGTCGCCTGTTCCGGCGGTTGCGCTCCGCCGTCTCGCCTGCGGCTTGCGGCTCGGGCTTCAACCCCCGGCTATTATGTTTATCCCCTTCGGGGATTTCCGAACTACCTACCGCCATCTGCCTACTGCCTACTTTGTCTTTATGAGTTCCGCTTGAACGCGTCGGCGACGGCGGTCGAGAGCGGCGTCGTGGGCCGGCCGATGAGGGCGGAGAGTTGCCGCCCTTCGTCGTACAGCGCGCCGCGGGACGCGCCCGTGTCCCAGCCCGCGATCGCCCCCGCCCACGCCTCCGGCACGCCGAAGCCTTTCAGCGCGGCGGCGTAGTCCGACTCGGGAAGGTTCTTGTAGGGAATCTCCCTGCCGGTCTGCTTCGAGATTTCGGCGGCGAGGTCTGAGAGCGTCCAAGCGTCGTCGCCCGCGAGTTCGTAGGTCTTGCCTTCGTGACCTTCGCCCACGAGCGCCGCGACCGCGGCCTCCGCGAAGTCCTCGCGCGTCGCAGAAGAGACACGGCCCTCGCCCGCGCTGCCGATGAAGGCGCCGCCCGCCAGCGCGCCCGCAATCGAGCCGGTGTAGTTCTCCGTGTACCAGCCGTTGCGAAGTATCGTGAAGGCAAGTCCCGAAGCCTTCAGCGCTCCTTCAGTCGCGAGGTGCTCTTCGGCGAGGTCGAGCGGCGAAGTGTCCGCGTGAAGCAGGCTCGTGTAGACGACGCGACCGACGCCCGCCTTCTTCGCGGCCTCGATGACGTTGCGGTGCTGCGCGGCGCGCTTGCCGACTTCGTTTGAAGAGACGAGCAGCAGCGTGTCCACGCCCTTGAGCGCGCGTTCGAGCGTCTCGGGCCGTTCGTAGTCGGCCTCGCGCGCTTCGACGCCGAGACCCGAAGCCTTCTCCGGCGTGCGCGCGAGCGCGACGATCTCCGACGCAGGCACCTTCGCTTTGAGCTTTTCGACGACGAGGCGGCCGAGCTGCCCCGTGGCCCCAGTGATGGCGATGGTCATGTTCCTTTTCCTCTCAGTCTTTTTAAGTATTCAGTTCACGCCGCCAGATTTCAATTGACCTTCACTGGCCGGCGGGCTTCGGCGCGGGCTGCACGGCTTCGAGCCGCAGTTTGATGGTGACCTCGTTGCCCACGTCGAGGCCGCCGCCCGCGAAGGCGTTGCCGTAGTTAATCTGGAAGTCGCGCCGGTTAATCTTCGTCTGCGCCTCGACGCCGAAGCGCGTGTTGCCCCAAGGGTCTTTCACCGCGCCCGTCAGCGTGAAGGGGAGCGCGACGGGCTTGGTCACGCCCTTTATCGTCAGCTCGCCATGCAGCACGTAAGCGTCCTTGCCCTTGCGCTCGACGCCCGTGCTCTTGAAGCTCATCTCGGGGTACTTCTCCGCGTCGAAGAAGTCCGCGGTGCGCAGGTGCTTGTCGCGCGCCTCGACCTCGGTGTCCACGGATGCGACCTTCGCCGAGAACTCGACCGAGGACTTCGTCACGTCCTTGTCGTCAAAGTTGATGGTGCCGCTGAAGTCTTTGAAGCGGCCCTCGACCCAGTTGATTTCGAGGTGGCGGACGGCGAAGCCGATGAGGCTGTGCGCCGGGTCAATCTTGTACTCGCCGCCGGGCACGGGCGCGTACGAGACCACGCCCGCGGGCGCCTGCGCGCTGACGCTCGTGCCGTCCAAGCCGCCGACGAAGGGAACTGCGAAGAGCGCCGCGAGCGCCGCGGCGACGATTGCGTTTCTGAATTTCTTCATCCTGTCTCTCCTGTGAATCCTCACCATTGATGTTTCCCTGCCTTAACTTTATTCACTCAAAGGCGCGCGCCCGAAGCGGTAGCTTGAGACCGTCAGGCCGCCCATGAAAGAGTCTTCGTGATAGACGCGCTCGCCCGCCTCCGCTTCGGCCGCGCCGACGGCGACCAGCAGCGGAATCAGGTGATCCTCGTCCGGGTGCGCCAGCCGCGCCGAAGGCGCCGACGCCCAGCCGCGCAGCTTCCGGTCGCGCTCTTCCGCAGTCGAGCCGCAGACCGTTTCCGTCAACCACGCGTCGAACTCACGCGAAGGGTGAACGCCCGCCGCGCCGAAACGACGCAGGTTGTGATAACTGAGCCCGCTCCCGACGACGAGCACACCCTCTTCGCGCAGCGGCGCGAGCGCGCGACCTGCGGCGAGGTGTGCGTCAACGTCGTAGTCGCTCCTGATTGAGAGTTGGAGCACGGGCACGTCGGCCTCTGGGTAGATGGCCGCAAGCGGCGCGAAGGTGCCGTGGTCGAAGCCGCGCCCTTCGTCCGTGCGTGCGTCGAAGCCCGCGCCGCCGAGCAACTCCTGCACGCGGCGCGCGACCTCGGGCGAGCCCGGCGCGGGGTATTGAATCTGGTACGTGAACGCGGGGAAGCCCGAGTAGTCGTAGACCATGGAGGGCCGCGGGCTCGACATCACGGTGAAGTCGCGCTCCTCCCAGTGGCCCGACACGACCAGCACGGCCTTCGGCGTCACGCCCAACTGGCGCGGCATGTCGCGCAGCGACGCCTCAAGGTTGTCGTAGACGCCCGGCATCTGCGCCTTCAGCCACGGCCAAGGGCCGCCGCCGTGCGAGATGAAGTAGGTCGGGAGTCGTCGTCCGGTAATCTTTTCCATAATTAACACCGCCGTTACAAGCTCAGTCGTTATAACGACCGTCTGGTCAAAAAAATTTAGTCTTCCTTGCCGCGCACCGTCTCAAGCAGTTTGTTGAGCGCCCTGAGCTGCTTCTCGCCGAGGTGGCCGGCGAGCCTCCGGTGCCCTTCCAGCATCGGGCCGTCCAGCTCGGAGAGCAGCTTCAAGCCCCCGCCCGTGATGCGCGTGAGTACAACGCGGCGGTTCGTCTCGGGCCGCTCCCGGCTGACGAGGCCGCGCTTTTCGAGCCTGTCGAGCAGGCGCGTGATGTCGGAGTCCTTCGTCACCATCCGCTCGCTGATCTCGCCGCAGGTGAGACCTTCTTCGCCAGCGCCGCGCAGGATGCGCAGGGCGTTGTACTGCGTCGGCGTCAGCTCGACGCCCTTCAGAACCTGCGCCACGCGCGCGCCGACGTACTCGGCCGTGCGCGCGAGGTTGAGGATGACCTCCTCTTCAAGGCTCTTGAAAGGCTTCGACTGCTTCAGTTCTTTTTGGAGCTTCGTAACCACGAATCGGAGTATAATCGTTATAACGACTGTTGTCAAGAGGAGCGTGCCGGTATTTTTACAGGGAAAGATTCCGCACGGGATTTACGAGAAGGCCGGCAGCTTTTTTAGATTTCGTGGCGGTTGGCGAGCGCCTTGTCCATCGTGACCTCATCCACGTATTCGAGGTCTGAGCCGACGGGCATGCCCATCGCGATGCGTGTGACGCGGACGCCGAGCGGCTTGAGGAGCCGGCTGATGTAGCTGGCCGTGGCCTCGCCCTCGGTGTTGGGGTTGGTGGCGAGGATGACTTCGCGCACCTCTACGCCGTCGTTGTTCTCGGGACGGAGGCGCGGCAATAGGTTCTGAAGTTTAAGGTCTTCGGGGCCGAGGCCGCGGATGGGTGAGAGGCTCCCGTGCAGGACGTGGTAGAGGCCGTTGTAGCTGCGCGTCTTCTCGACGGCGACGAGGTTGTAGGGCTCTTCGACGACGCAGATGAGCGAGCGGTCGCGGGTGGTCGAAGCGCAGAAGCGGCACGGGTCAACGTCGGTGAGGTTGTTGCAGACCGTGCAGGAGACGATCTTGCGCTTGACCTCTTCGAGCGCCGCGACGAAGCGATCCACGTCCGTCTGAGGCATCCGCAGGACGTGGAAGGCGAGCCGCTGCGCCGACTTGTGCCCGATGCCGGGCAGGCGCTTGAACTCGTCTATGAGCTTCGTGACTGGCTCGGAGTATTCCAGCATAAGAACGGGAAGCGCTGCGGCCGGGCTATTCGGTTCAGTTTAAGAAGGTCGGCGACTCGGTCTCGTCTTCATCTGACGAGCGAACCGTGGCGGATGTGACGTCGGAAGGGACGCTCTCTCTGCCGAAGGCGTTCACCGAGGTGGCGTAGTAGTAATAAGTCATCCCCGGCTCCAAATGGCTTTGGGTGAATTTAGTGCCGGGGACGGGCTTGTCGTTCACCTTCTCCCACTGGTCTTTGGGTAGAGTAGGGTCTAGGCTCTGGTAGACGTTATAGCCGACCACGAACTGCGCCGGGTCTTCCCCCACACTCCGGAGAAACGGTATCAGACAGTCTTGACAGAGTAACTGCTTCTTACCCGTCCGCTTATGGCCTAAAGTGATGACCCATTCAGCCCGGCCGCTGGCCGCGTGCTTACACCTCTTCGCGCCCATGCCCGCCCCCTGTCTCGTGCCGATAACTTTCCGTCCCGTTCAGGCCGGATCACCTGCGCGGCCGAGCGAAGACGAGATGCCCTCGCCGCTCGCCGTCACTTTTACAACAGTCCCGGCGGGAGCATGCCGCCGAGCTTGGACTTCATGGCCTCGTCTATCTTGCGCCCGGCCTCGTTGACGGCGGCGACGATGAGGTCTTGGAGCATCTCGACGTCGCCGTCTTTGACCGCCTCGGGGTCTATCTTGATGGACTCGACCTCCTTGGTGCCGCGCATCTGGACGGTGACGACGCCGCCGCCGGCCGAGGCGTCCACCACCATCTCCTCCATCTCCTTCGCCATCTTCTCCTGCATCTGCTGGGCCTGCTTCATCATCTGCTGCATGTTCATCCCGCCGGGAAATTTCATCGCCTCACCTCGCTCGACTGTTAAGGATTTGTCCGTGCCAGCATCCTAACCGCCGCCCGCCGCAAATGCAAAGCCGACGCTTCAGCCGAGGACTTTCGAGACCGACACGCGCAGCGACGCGAGCGTGTGCGACTGCAACCTGCGGCCGCGTGCGTAAGACCGGGCGCTCCGGTACTCGCCGCCCGCGGGGTCGCCGTAAACCTCGATGCGCTCTTCGGGGAGGTTTACGAGCCACGCCTCTGGAATCCCCGCGGCCGCGTAGAGCGGCAGCTTGACCTTCCGGTCGTAGTCGAGCGTCGTGTCCGACACCTCGATGACGACCAGCATGTCTTCCGGGTGGGGATGCGTGTGCCTGTAAAAGTCGGCGCGGGGCTTGAGGACGGTGATGTCCGGCTGCGGCTCAGAGTAGTCGTCGAGCTGGACGGGGTTTTGGACGCGGACGATGGCGCTGTGCCGAAGCCGCAATGTGATGAACTGCGTCAGAAAGTCAACGCAGGCCGCGTGTCGTTCTCCGATGGGTGACATTAGGATTACCTCCCCGCAGACAAGCTCCACGCGTTTGTCTTCCGAGAAGATTCCGAACTGACCCATCCGCTCGTACTCGGCGACGGTGAAACGATGTCTGGTTACTTCAACTGATCTGGCTTCTTGAACAGACATGGCTTTTCTCCCGTGCGTGAGTTGGCGGACTCCGCTGGCGTTAGCGGAATGATAGCACGGGCGGGCGCGCGAGACGATTTACGCGCCCCGCGCGCGCGTGCTATAAGCCGAAGGGTCATGAAGCGCTACGTCATCAAGCGGCCCGCGGGCTCTCAACTCCCCGACAGGCTGGCGCGCTACCGCGAGGAGTTGAACGAGGAGCAGTTCGCCGTGGCGACGGCGCCCGCGGGTGCCGCGCTCGTCATCGCGGGCGCGGGCAGCGGGAAGACGCGTGCCATCACGTACCGCGTCGCGTACCTCGTCGAGCACGGCGTCGCGCCCGCGCGCATCATGTTGGCGACGTTCACGAACCGCGCGGCGCGCGAGATGCTGCGCCGCGTCGAGCAGTTGACGGGCGGAGGCTCGGACGTGGCGCGGCGCGTCTGGGGCGGCACCTTCCACCGCATCGCGAACCTCGTCCTGCGGCGCCACGCCGAAAGTATCGGTTACACCTCGAACTTCTCCATCCTCGACTCTGAAGACGCCAAAGACTTCATCTCCACCTGCGTTGACGAGGCCGGCGTGGACACCAAGGCGCGTCGCTTCCCGAAGGCGGAAGTCCTGCAAGACCTCATCAGCTTCGCCACCAACACCGACACGCCCATCTCGGACGTGGTGCCGCGCCGCTACCCTTACTTCGAGCCGCTGGCGCAGCAGATCACGCGCGTTGACCGCCTCTACATGGAGCGCAAGCGCGAGCGCAACGTGATGGACTACGACGACCTGCTTCTGAACTGGAAGCGACTGCTGGAAGAGCGCGAGGAGGTGGCGCGCATCTACCGCGAGCAGTTCGAGCACGTACTCGTTGACGAGTATCAGGACACGAACAAGCTTCAGGCGGAGATCGTTGACCTGCTCGCGTTCAAGCACCGCAACGTGATGGTCGTCGGCGACGACGCGCAGAGCATCTTCGCCTTCCGCGGCGCATCGGTCGAAGGCATATACGAGTTCCCGAAGCGCTACCCGGAGGCGCGCGTCTTCCGGCTCGAAACCAACTACCGCTCGACGCCCGAAATCCTCGCCGTCGCCAACGTCTCCATCGCCTCGAACCGTCGGCAGTTCGCCAAGACCCTGCGCGCAGCGCGGCCGTCGCAGGGGTTACAGCCCGCGCTCGTCCCCTGCCGCGACGCAGACCAGCAGGCGGCCTTCGTCGCGTCGCGCCTGCTCGAACTGCGCGACGAAGGCGTGGCCCTGAGCGAGGCGGCCGTGCTCTACCGTTCGCACTACCACTCGCTCGAACTACAGCTTGAGCTGACGCGGCGCGGCATCCCTTACCGCGTGCGCTCGGGCGTGCGCTTCTTCGAGCAGGCGCACATCAAGGACGTGGTTTCGTACCTGCGCTTGGTCGCCAACCCGCGCGACGAGTTGGCGTGGAAGCGTGTCTTGCGCCTCATCCCGAACGTCGGCGCCGCGACGACCAACCGCATCTGGGAGCGCATCGGCGTGGCCGCAGACCCTCTGGCTCTGGTCTTAAGAGGCGAGGCCGACGCCGTCGCGACGAAGCGCGGCTCGGGCTGGGCCGACTTCCGCGCGCTTCTGGAAGAACTCGTGCGCGACGAGGTGCGCACGAGCCCCGCGAGGCAGATCGAGACGGTGCTCACGCGCGGCTACGAGGACTACCTCGAAAACTCCTACGAGAACGCCGACGCGCGCCTCGAAGACCTGCGACAGCTCGCGCACTACGCCACGCGCTACACTTCGGCCGAAGAGTTTCTGGCCGAACTCTCCCTGCTCTCGACCGAGCGCTACGGAGCCCCGCAGGGCCTCACCGCCGAGGACGTAATCGAAGGCGGCGACGAAGACGAACTCATCACGCTCACCTCCGTCCACCAAGCCAAAGGTCTCGAATGGCGCGCCGTCTTCATCCTCTGGGCGGCCGACGGCAAGTTCCCCTCGCCCCGCAGCCTCCGCGACGCCGAAGGCGAAGAGGAAGAACGCCGCCTCTGGTACGTCGCCCTCACACGCGCCCAAGACCAGCTCTACATCACCTACCCCCTCATGGTCACCGACTACTCCTCCCGCCAGACCCTCCTCCAACGCCCCTCCCGCTTCGTCACCGAAGTCCCCCCAGATTTGTATGAGATTTGGAGCCTCGAAGAAGAGACCACCACGACGCCCGCGCTCGCCGCACCCACGGCGGACGAAGAAGATGAAGGCAGCGAACCCGAACGCGGAGGCGGCGAACCGGGCGGCTATGTCAATTAAGACTTTCGGAGCTAACCGCGATGGCTAATCCCGAACATCTTGAGATTCTGAGCCAAGGGGTAGAGGCGTGGAACAAGTGGAGAGATGAGCACCAAGACGTTCGTCCAGACCTCAGCGGTGCAGACCTCGGCGACGCAGACCTAACATTCGCCAACCTCAGCCGCTCAAACCTGAGCGGCGCAGACCTCAGCGATGCAGACTTCAGCTACGCAAATCTCAACTTCTCAAACCTAAGCGGTGCAAATCTTAGAGATGCAGACCTCAGCGACGCAGACCTCAGCGGCGCAGACCTCAGCGGCGCAGAGCTAGGTAATGCAAACCTCAGGGACGCAAACCTCGGCGACGCAAACCTTAGTGATGCGAATCTCTTCAACGTAAATCTCACTAGTGTAGAACTCGACGGCGCAGACTTCACGAATGTTAGGTTGAGTTGGAGTACGTTCGCAGACAACGACCTCAGTGAAGTTAAAGGACTAGAGACGGTACAACATAGTGGCCCGTCAAGCATCGGCGTTGACACGCTCTATATATCAGGCGGGAAGATACCCGAAGCGTTCCTGCGCGGGTGCGGCCTACCCGACGATTTCATAGCCTTTATCCCTTCGCACTTCGGCGTACAGCAGGCAATACAGTTTTATTCCTGCTTCATCAGCTACAGCACGCGGGACGAGGAGTTCGCGCGGCGTCTTTACTCGCGGATGAGGGACGAGAAACTGCGCGTGTGGTTCGCGCCCGAAGACGCGCAGGGCGGAAAGAAGCTTTACGAGCAGATAGAGCGCGCGATTCAGGTTCACGACAGGCTTTTGATCGTCCTCTCCGAGCGGAGCCTGCAAAGCAAGTGGGTCATGACAGAGATTCGCAGGGCGCGCAAAGTCGAGTTGAAGGAGAACCGCCGCAAGCTCTTTCCCATTCGCCTCGTTGACTACGAAACGCTGCAAGCGTGGGAATGCTTCGACGCGGATACGGGCGAGGATTTGGCGTCTGAGGTGCGTCAGTATTTCATCCCCGACTTCTCCAACTGGAAAGACCACGACGCTTTCGAGAAGGCGTTCGAGAGATTGCTACGCGATTTGAGGGCGGAAGAGGCCAGAGCCTGACGCGCGCGTCCGCCGCCCCTAATCCGAAGGCGTTGACACGCGTTTTCGTTCGTGTTTCAATGCGCGCCGTCCCTGCCAGAATCCCGACGCATCGCCCGAAGACTGCAAGCCTCGCCCGTAGCAAACCTTCGCCCGCGGCCGCACGCCGCGCGGCGCAGACGCCGGAGGTGAAAGTTGAAGAGGCGTCAAGCACTCCTGCCCCTCGCGCTCGTCGTCTGCGCGCTGGCTGCTGTTCCTGCGCGCGGGCAGGACGAGGGGCCGGCGAACGGCCCGTTCTGGGTCTACGCGCGCATCGAGGTCAACACCACGCGGAAGACGCCGGACGGCGAGAAGCACGAGTCCCGCGTCTACGTCTCGAACCTCGTCTCGGTGTCGGCCGACGTGTGGGACAACCTGCTCAGGTACAAGGCGAAGGAGAACGTCTCGGCCTACTTCGACGCGACCGTGGGCAAGGCCGCCGAGGCGCGCGGCGAAGAACTCTCCTACTACGATCAGGACGTTGAATGGGACTGCACCTGCGTCGGCACTTCGAACGAGGTGCGCCCGAAGTCCGACGTTGAAGAGAAGCGAAACGAGGTGATCCAGACGGCGAAGGAGAACGAACACCCGGTCGTCTTCTTCAACTGGGATCCCACGGGGAAGAACAAAGAGCGCGACGCGCAGGGCGAGCTGAAGAAGAACACGACGCCGCCCGCCAAGGCACCCACTTCGGGGAAGAAGCCGAGCGGCTCGAACTGAAAGCGGCCCGAGTTCTGAAAGCGCCACGCGTCCTGAAAGAGCCCCTAGTTCTGAAAGCGCCGACGCGTCCCCCTTAAACCTTCCGAGGAGCGAAGCCGTGAACAACCTTGCCTACACGTCGCAGGACGCCGAGTACGTCGGGCCGAAGGTCGAGGAGAAGGTGCGCGAGGAGGTCGGCGCCGATGCGCCGATGCCCTACCGCGTCGAGACGGGCGAGGCGGCGACCGTCTCGGTCGGCTCGTTCGTCGGCGACGTGGCGCGCGGGCTCGTCGGCGGCAAGGACGAGACTCTGTTCCGCCTACGCTTCGGACTGCCGCGCCTGCTCCCGGCCGAACTGTGGGTCTCGGTCAACCGGCAGGGCGTCGGCTCGCACGTCGGGCTGCTGCACTACTCGGCGAAGCTTTCGACGCTTTGCGGCGGCGAGGTCGCGCTCGAAGACCCGAAGTTCTTCGGCAAGTCGAAGTTCGTCGGGATGGAGCCGACGGCCTCACGGCTTAACGCCAACGGCGAACTGATAAAGCGCGCCAACGGCCTCGCGCGCGTCGAGTCACAGTCGGGCGGCCTCACGCTCAAGATCAAACGCTGCTGCAAGGTCTTCCCGTTCGCGGGCGGCTCGATGCTCGTCGTCGCGACGCTGCCGCGCCCCGTCAAGATGGGCTTCGGCGCCGCCATAGACGCCAGAGACTTCTTCGACCTCGCCGACATGCTAGAGGCGGCGCTCTGAGCCTGCGGTCTGTGCTACACTTCACCTTAAACCGGTGGCGGAGCACACATACAAGCGGGCCGAGCGTATCGGGCGGAGCGTGCGTTACGGGCAGAAGCGCCTGAAGCGTCTGTCACGCGGCGCGACCCTCGGGGGCATCTTCCTCTCCTTCCTCCAAATCGGGACGACGGGCTTCGGCGGCGGTCTGGCCGTCATCGCGCAACTGCGCGTGCTCGTCCTACAGAAGCGTCGCTGGTTCACAGACCACGAGTTCGCAGAAGGCCTTGCGCTCGCGCAGAGCCTCCCGGGCTCGATGGCGGGGAACGTCGCGGCCTACGTCGGGCTGCGCCTGCGCGGTTGGCGCGGGGCGGCCGTCGCGGTGGCCGGACTCGTCCTGCCTTCGACGGTGATGATGATCGTCCTCGCAATCCTCTACAGGCACCTGCGCAACCTGCCCGACACAGAAAAGCTCTTCCACGGGCTGAACGCGGCCGTCGTCGCGCTCATCGCGGTGACGGCGTGGCGCATCGGGCGCAGTACACTCTCGAAGTCTTGGCAGTGGTACATCGCAGTCTTCTCCGGCCTCGCCGTCATCCTCTTCAGCGCGACCGTCATCGAGGTCATACTCGTCGCGGGCCTCGCAGGCATCTACATAGACTCGTTCGCCGAGCGGCGCTGGCAGCGGTGGCGGCGCATACGCCGGCTGGCAGCGCTACGCCGCGCCGAACTCGACGAGGCAGAGTCGCGCGCCTTCGTCGGCGGCTACCTGACGCGCGCCGTCGCCGACGAGCAAGTGCGGCAGGCCGGCGGCTTTGTTGAGGTGGAAAAGGAAGTCGAGCGCAGGCCCGAGCGTCGCGTGAGGCGCGCCGAGAAGATACGCGAGCGCGTGCGCGTGTGGAGGAAGAAGGCCGGCGCGCAGAGAAATGAACAGGGCGCGCAGAGGAGTGAAGAGAAGGACGCGGCGGACGCGGACGCCGCGGCGACGGACGCGCAGGCGGAAGGACGTGAGAAGGGCGCGGGAACAGTCCTGCGCTCGTTGGCGGCGTTGGGTGCGGCGATGCCGATTATGGCGAAGCTGGCGCTGCTGCTGACCATCGCGTCCATCTTCCTGCGCATCGGAGCCGTCACCTTCGGCGGCGGCTTCGTGATGGTGCCGCTCATCGAGGCCGAGGTCGTCAACGGTCACGGCTGGGTCTCACACCGCGAGTTCGTCGAGGCGTTCGCGCTCGGGCAGATTACGCCCGGCCCCGTCCTCGTCACCGCGACCTTCATCGGCTACCGCGTCGCGGGCACGCTCGGCGCGCTCGTCGCCACCGTCAGCATCTTCCTGCCGTCTCTGGTGCTGACCATCGTCGCGGGCTCTTCGCTCAGGCGCTTCCGCTCCAACCGGCAGGTGCAGGCGTTCCTGCGCGGCGTGACGCCCGCGGTCGTCGGCCTGCTCGTCGCCGCCGCCTATAGCACGGGGCGCGCAGGGATACACACTTGGGTCGGACTCGCCATCGCGCTCGCCGCGGCGGCCGTGCTCGTGCGCTTCCGCGCCAACGCGTTCCTCGTCATGCTCGGCGCGGCGGCGCTGCGCTTCGCCTTCAGCTTCTTCTGGTTCTGAGCGCGAGAGCCCGAAGCTTTTTCTGGTTTTGAGAATGAGAGCCGGACGTGTCTTAGTTCTGCTTCTTCTGCTTGCGCAGCTCGCGGGCTGCGGGCGCGCGGGGCGCCGCACTATCTTGAGCGTGCCGCCCGCGGCCGCGTCCGACAACGACGTGTATCTGGCGGAAGAGGGCGGGCGCGTACGCGCGCTCAGGCCCGACGGCACGGAGCAGTGGTCTTACTCGCTGGCCGAAGACCTCGAACGCCTGACGCATGAGCCCTCGCACGACATACGCATCGAGTACCTCGCGCCGCGCTCGGGCGGCCGCCTCTTCGGGCTGGCGACGCGGCTCGCGGGGCGGCAGGCCGGGGCGTCCATCCTCTTCGCACTCGAAAGGGGGCGGCTGCTCTGGCAGAGGGAGGTGCCGTTCCCTGCGCAGGGCGTCGCGCCCGTCGCCGTCGGGCAGGAGGCCGTCTACGAGTCGGGCGAAGACGGCGTGCTCTACGCATACGCGCGCGACGACGGGCGCGAGCTCTGGCGCTACCGCGTGGGCGACGGCGCCATCGGCTCGCCCGCGGTCGGCGCCGACGGCACCATCTACGTCACCGGCCCGCGCCAGAACCTACACGCCGTCGGCACGGACGGCCGACAGCGCTGGGTCGCCGGCACGCAGAAGTGAGCGGCCGAAGAGCTTATGGAAAAGACGGGCGAGACTGTTAACGCGGCCGAGTCGTTCGAGCAAGACCGCGCGCTCGCGGCGGAGGTGAAGCTCTACTACGACCTCTACGCGCCGGGCGCGCGGCCCGCGCCGCTGCTCCTTGCGCTGCACGGGTACGGGAGCAACAAGGCTTGGATGATGCGCGAGGCACGGCACCACGCGCCCGAAGGCTTCGCCGTCGCCGCCTTGCAGGGGCCGCACCAGCACTTGAAGGATGCGCGCGAGCCGGGCGGGCCGCTGCGCTACGGCTTCGGTTGGCTGACGAACTTCCGGCCCGAAGAGTCAATCGCGCTGCACCACGGCGCGCTGCTCGACTTAATCAACTCGCTCGTCGCGCGCGGGGTCGCGCGCCGCGAACAAATCTTCCTCATGGGCTTCTCGCAGTCGTGCGCGCTCAACTACCGCTTCGCCTTCACGCACGTGGAAGCACTGCGCGGCGTCGTAGGCATCTGCGGCGGGCTGCCCGGCGACTGGGAGACGAGCCCCGTTTACGGCCGCACGCGCGCCTCCGTCCTCCACCTCTCGGGCACGCGCGACGAGCACTACACGCCCGAGCGCGTCGCCGACTACGCCGAGCGCCTGCGCACGCGCGCCGCCGATGTCGAAACTCGCGCCTACGACGCGGGCCACGAGTTCGTCCCCGCCATGCGCGCCGACGTGCGCGCTTGGCTCGCGGCGCGGGTCTGATTCAGGATTCGAGATTTCAGATTTGAAATTTGAAATCCTTGAACTCCGGCGACACTCCGCGTATCCTCCCGCACGCAACACGCCGCCGCAGGAAGGAGCAAGAGAACGTTGAGCAAAAAGTATCTCTTCACACTCGCGCCGCTGCTGGCCGTGGCGGCGGTCGTCGTCGGCTATCAGGGCGGCGGCCGCGCGCCGCGCTCGCAGGGCGAAGACAGGAACGTCGCGGCCGTGCGCGCCGTCATCGAGGGGCAGGCCGCGGCTTGGAACCGCGGCGACGTGGCCGGCTACATGGAGGGCTACGCGAAGGAGGACTCGACGACCTTCGTCTCCGGAGACGCCGTCACGCGCGGCTGGCAGACCGTGCTCGACCGCTACAAGGCGCACTACGACACGCGCGCCAAGATGGGCACGCTCGCCTTCTCGGAGCTTGAGTTCAAACCGCTCAGCGAGTTCTACATCATGGCCACAGGCCGCTGGCAGCTCACGCGCGAGACGGACACCCCGCACGGCCGCTTCACCCTCATCTTCCGCCGCACCAACTCGGGCTGGCGCATCGTCCACGACCACACCTCTTCGGCCTCGTGAACCGGCGCCGCGGGCGCAAGGAGTCTGAACGTGGAAGAAGTCAGAGCCGACATCGCCCCCGAGGAGTTCAGGCGCGAGGAGGAGAAGGTCGAGGGGCGGAGCGCCGTCTTCAGGAAGGAGCTGGGGCTCTGGGATTTGGTGCTGACGCAGATCGTCTTCGTCGTCGGCACCATCTGGGTCGGGACGGCGGCGAAGCTCGGCGACGAGCAGCTCTTCTTCTGGCTGCTCGCCATCGCCACCTTCTACCTGCCGCTGGCGGCCGTCGTCATCTACCTCAACCGCCTGATGCCGCTCGAAGGCGGGCTCTACCAGTGGGCGAAGTTATCTCTGGGCGAGTTCGTCGGCTTCATGGTCGCGTGGAACCTCTGGGTCTTCGCCATCCTCGTCATGTCAGGTATAGGGCTGACGGTGGTGAGGAACCTCTCGTACGCGTTCGCGGGCATGCGCTGGACGGCCGACAGTCATTGGTTCGTCGGCCTCTTCAGTTGCGTGATGCTCGGCGTGATGGTCTACGTCTCGACTCGCGGGCTGTCGTTGGGCAAGTGGGTACACAACGCGGGCGGGGTCTTCCTCTTGCTAGTCTTTATGGCGCTCATTATTCTGCCCTTCGTCAGCCTCTGGCGCGGGACGATTACGGAGTACCACCCCTTCGTCTTCGCGGTGCCGGCCTTCTCACTGTCGGGCATCAACATCTACAGCAAGCTCGCGACGGGCGCGCTCACCGGCTTCGAGTACGTGGCGATACTGGCGGGCGAGTGCAGGACGCCCGCGCGCAACATCGGCCGCTCGGTCGTCATCGCCTCGCCCGTCATCGCGCTGATGTTCATACTGGGGACGAGTTCCGTGCTCGCCTTCTTCCGCCCCGAAGAGGTAGACCTCATCAGCCCCATCGCGCAGGTCTTGACGCGCGGCTTCGGACTGCTGGGGACGGGCGTGGCGAACGTCGTCTCGCTCGTCATCCTCGCGGTCGTCGGCCGGCAGGTGGCTTTGATGAGCATCTACCTGACGGCGAACGCGCGCCTGCCGATGGTCGCCGGCTGGGACGACCTCCTGCCCGCTTGGTTCACGCGCCTGCACGCGCGCTACAAGACGCCGGTCAACTCCATCGTGCTGGTCGGCGCGCTCGCGCTCGGGCTCGGGCTGCTCGGGTTGCTCGGCGTGGGGATGCAGGAGGCGTATCAACTGCTTGAGAACGCGGCCACGATCTTCTACGCGACCTCCTACGTCATCCTGTTCGCCATCCCTCTCTTCGCCGCCGCGCGTGTGGGCCTGCGCGCGCCGCTGTGGCTGAAGGCCGCGTCAGCCTCGGGGCTGCTCGTCTCGCTGCTCGGCATCGCGCTTACGATTGTCCCCATCGTGGACGTGGTGAGCCCGCTCGCCTTCGCCGCCAAGCTCGTCGCCGTCACGCTCGCCTTCAACCTCGCGGGCGTGGTGCTTTACCGTCTGGGCCGGCGCAGACAACAGAAGGTCGGCAGCGCATGAGTTCTGCGGAATCAAACATGGAAGCGACGCTGGCCGTCATCAACTGCTCGCAACTCGTCACGCTCGCGGGGCCGCGGCGGCCTCGTGTAGGCGCGGAGATGCGCGAGCTTTCCATCGTCGAAGACGGCGCGATGCTCGTCCGCGGCGGACGGATTGTGCGAACCGGCGCGAGCGCGGAGATTGAGCCGCTGATTGATGCCGACTGCGAAATGTTGGACGCGGGCGGGCGCGTCCTCTTGCCCGGCTTCGTGGACGCGCACGCGCACCCGGTCTTCGCGGGCGACCGCGCCGACGAGTTCGAGAAGCGCGCGGCGGGCGTCTCTTATCAGGAGATCGCCGCGGCCGGCGGCGGCATCCGCTCGACCGTGCGGCGTACGCGCGCGGCGTCAGAGGAAGAGTTGTTACGGGCCGCGCGCGAGCGCGAGCGCTGGTTCCTGCGCACGGGCACGACGACCGTCGAGGCGAAGTCGGGCTACGGCCTCTCGGTCGAAGACGAGTTGAAGATGCTGCGCGTCGTGCGCCGCCTGAACGAGCGCGGCACGGACGATGAGAGCGGCGTCGGCGTCAACTACGTCCCGACCTTCCTCGGGGCGCACGAGGTGCCGGACGAGTACAGGGGACGGAGCGAGGAGTACGTGCGGCTCGTCGTCGGCGAGATGCTGCCGCGCGTGGCGGCCGAAAGGCTGGCGGAGTTCTGCGACGTGTTCTGCGAGGAGCGCGTCTTCACAATCGAAGAGTCGCGGCGGGTGCTCAAGGCGGCACGCTCTCTCGGCTTGGGCCTACGCGTCCACGCGGATCAGCTCACGCGCGGCGGCGGCGCGCTGCTCGCGGCCGAGCTGAAGGCGAAGACGGCCGACCACCTCGAACACACCGACGCCGACGGCATCGCTGCGCTCAAACGCGCGGGCGTGCAGCCGGTTCTGCTGCCCGGCTCGGTCTACGCGCTCGGCTCGCGCCGCTACCCTTCGGCGCGCGAGATGATAGAGGCGGGCTTGGGCCTAGTCCTCGCCACCGACTTCAACCCCGGCTCGTCGCCCACGCCCTCGATGACGATGATCCTCTCGCTCGCCTCGACGCAGATGCGCATGACGCCGGCCGAAGCCCTGACGGCCGCGACCGTCAACGCCGCCTACAGCCTCGAACGCGGCGGCGAGGCGGGCACGCTCGAACCGGGCAAGCGCGCCGACTTCGTCGTACACGACTGCGCCGACTACCGCGAGCTGGCCTACTTCTTCGGCGTCGAGCACGCGCACATGACTTACGTCGGCGGGCGACCAGCCTTCGCGCGGGGCGCATGAAAGGAGCCTCCGAAAAAAATCGTTGACGAGTGCGGGGTCGTCCTCTATCATCGCCTCAACACTGGAAAGGAGGTGATCCGAAAACATATGAGTTCTAATCACAGTGAGGTGGCTGTAGTCTCCTGAACAGGGATTAGCACCGCACAAGCAGTAGCGAAGCCTATGGCTGTAAATCCCTGAAGCGTAGTTTACGGAGTCAAACTCCGCAGGCAGACGAAGTTCAGAGAGGCTAATCCACACAGTCCACCGAGCCATAGGAGAAAACGGGAAGAGGCCGGCGAAAGTCGGCCTCTTTTCTTCTAAGGGCCGAACATGATGACGCAGCGGGCACCCTTGAGAATCTTATGCGCGGCGGTAACGCTCGCCGCTTTGTGCTTTTTACCGGGCTGCGCACGTCAGCCCCCGGCGAACACACAGGACAACCAGTCGGAGATAAACGTCGCGGCGGCGGCGAACCTGACGGACGCCTTCGCCGAGGTCGCGAAGCAGTTCACGGCGGAGACGGGCGTGCGTGTGGTTTACAGTTTCGGGGCCACGGCGGACTTGACGAAGCAGATAGAGAACGGCGCACCGTTCGACGTGTTCGCGTCGGCGGACGTGTCTCACGTTGACCAACTGAACGACAAAGGATTGCTCACGCCCGGCACGCGCTCCCTCTACGCGCGCGGGCGTCTCGTAATGTGGACGCCGCCCGACGCCCGCATTCAAGTGTCGAGCATCTCGGAAGTCACGCGCCCGGAGGTCGGTCACATCGCCGTCGCCAAGCCGGACGTTGCGCCTTACGGGCAGGCGGCGGTCGAAGCCTTGCGGGCGCTGAACCTTTGGGAGCGGGTGGAGCCGAAGGTCGTGTACGCGCAGAACGTGGCACAGACCAAGCAGTTCGCCTCGTCGGGGAACGCGGAAGTCGCGTTCATTCCGCTGGCGCTGGTCAAACCGAACGAGGGGCGATTTGTCGAAGTTGACGAGCGGCTGCACAAGCCGATAGACCAAGCGCTGGGCGTCGTCAAGGCGTCTGGTAAACAGGAAGCGGCCCGCCGCTTTACGGCTTTCGTACTGAGCGACAAGGGGCAGGCTATCCTCGGGCGGTTCGGTTACAGCAAGCCGAGTTCTGCCGCCCCTTGATGCGGATTTTCGTCGGCGTCTCTGTTAGAGGGGCGGCGCTTTCCGAGCGCCGCCTCTTTCGTCTTCGCCGGGTTACATTTTTATTGCACGGCCGACCTCGGTCGCCCGCGGCACTCGCGTTGCACGCGTCCCGCGAGAAGGGGGAAGAGGCCGATGAATTCGTTTCGGAAACATGCACCGGGCAATACACAACGCCCCAATTCGCTCCTGAAAACCCGCGCGCACGTAGCCGGCGCCGCCGCGCTGCTGCTGACGCTGCTCCTCGTCGCGCCCTGTGCGTCGGCCGCGCCGCGTCAGAGTCAGGCCGAGGGAGCCAAGTCGCGCGACGGGCAGGCGCAGACGGCCGCGCCCGAAAAGACTGAGAACGGCGCGCGTGGTGCTGCCGAAAAGACTGAGAACGGGGCGCGGGGCGGCGCCGAGGCGTCGGCCGCCGACCCGAAGATTCCTGTGCGCGTCACGCGCGTCAACACGCCGGACGGGCCGGCGGTCGTCGCGACCATCGGCGAGTTCCCCGAAGATTTGAACGAGGCCGGGCAGGACTTCCTCAAGCGCGAGTTCTTCGAGCACTTCGCCTCGGACGTGCTGGGCCTCGGCGACTCGGGCGAGGAGCGCGCGACGCTGAAGGTCGCGATGCTGCCGCAGGAGAAGGAGAATCAGCGCGAGGGCGACTTCCGTCTGGGTAAGGTCTCGGGCCACATGGTCGTGCTGGTCGAGAAGCGGCGCGTACTGATCGCCTGCACCTTCTCGGAGACCGAGGAGGCGCCGCGGCTCTTGGCCGAGTAGGCAACAGAAAAGTGATAGTTCGGGGAAACGCCCGGCAAGGTTTCCCTCTAGACTCCTTCACATCCAAGGGGTTGTAAGGTGGGTTTCGGGGGAACGCCCACCTTACTACTAAAGCTAAGGGCCTTGTCCTAGTCGTTTGGGGGAGCGACGGGACGGGGCTCTTAGCTTTTGGACAAGATTTCGGGGGAAGTGTACGGCGGGCGGGCGCGGAAAAAGCTGAGGGCGCGATGTCGCGACATCGCGCCCTCGAACTTTTACACGAACTGGCGAAACCTTAGTTGTGGTTGTTCGTGTTGGCGCCGCGGTTGCTGTTGGCGCTGTTGGTGTTGGTGCCGGCGTTGGTGTTGCGGGTCATGTTGCCGTTCATGTTGCCCGCGTTGCTGTTGCCCGCGTTCATGTTACCGGCGTTGGTGTTGCCCGCGTTCGTGTTGCTGCCGGCATTCGAGTTGACGACGGTGATGTTGGCGTTGCCAACGGTCACATTGGCGTTGTTCGCGTTGGCGTTGCTGGCGTTCATGTTGTTGGTGTTGTCACCACCGCCACAGGCCGAAAGGCTCGCGACGCCGGCCAACGCCAGAAGTGCTAAAGTCTTGCGCATCGATCGTTCTCCTGAATTACTTAGAAATTGAGGTACCTCAAGCGTGGAAACTATACTTAAAACGGGCTTTGCTGTCTAGCCGTCATCGAAAATTTTTTCACCCAATTAATGTCGGCTTGTGTATAATACCGCACGTTGTTGTGGCGCTGACGTTGGCCGCTCTCAGCACCGGCTGACTCTCCTCAGTCCGGTCACAGAGGCCCACGGACAATTTGCCGGAAGTGCTAAGTCGGAAAGGCGCGACCCGTTATGGCGAAACGGGTCGCGCCTTTCCCGCGTTTTACGGGAACTTTTCACGGTTCAGGGGCGCGCGGGCGGTTTCGCCGGCTGCGTGGTGTCGCCCGCGGGCGTGCGCTCCGAAGGCAGGATGTTCGCCGGGTTCGGCTTGTCAGGCGAGGTGTGGGTGTGAACGATCTTCCAAGCCGTGCCTATCTTCTGGTAGACGATTGTCAGGCGCCCCGTCGCATGCTCGGGCTGGCCGTCGGCGGTCTGCGACTGCTCCCAGAGGCACGTGACGAGCGCCGCCGTCGGCCCCAGAGTCTTCACGCGCACGTCGCGCACGTCGAGTTTGACGTCCGAGATTTTCGCGTACAGGCTCTCGCGGTTGCTGCGCGCCTGCTCCCAACTCTTCGTCACCGTGCCGTTGTTGTTGAAGACTGAGAGCTGCGGCGAGTTCCAGTAGAGCGACATGACGGCGTTGGCGTCGGCGCGGCGTATGCCGTCCACGAGCGAGTCGAAAGCCTCGCGGACGGCCGCTGACTCCGTGGCCGCGGGCGTAGTCCGCGTGGAGGCGGCGCGGCGTGTGCCCGCGCCGGTCGTCGTCCCTTCGGTCTGCGCGCCGGTCGTCTCCTGCGCGGGCTGCGTCGGTTTGGGCGTCGCGGAGGGCGTCGCGCGGGTATTCGCGCGGCGGCCGGTCGTCCCCATCCTGCCCGCGGACGCGTTCGTGTTCGTGTTCTGCGCGACGGCGGCCGGCGCGAGCGCGGCGGCGAGAGTCGCGGCGAAGAGAAGTCTTTTAATCATTCCTGAAACACCTCACTGAAAAAGCATGATGACAGACTGTCTGTCCGAACGTCACATGATGACAGACTGTCTGTCCGGACGTTCCAACTGTCCGAACGTCAGACGAGCGCGGCGGCCGCGCGCAGGCGTCTGGCCGAGCGCTCGCGCCCGACGACCTCGAACACGTCGAACATCGAAGGCCCGACCGCCTGACCCGTGAGCGCCGTGCGCGAGGCGTTGATGAGCAGTCCGGCCTTGACGCCGCGCTCGTCCGCGAAGTCGCGGAGCGCTTGCTCGACCGCCTCCAACGTCCAAGGCTCGACCGCTTCAAGACGCTCGGCCAGCGCGGGCAGAAGCTCGCGTAGTGACGCGTCCTTCTTCAGGTTCTTCCTGACGGCCGCCTCGTCGAACTCGAAGTCGTCGGCGAAGTACGCGCGGCCCTGCCCCGAGAAGTCTTTGAGCGTGTAGAAGCGCTCGCGTATGAGATTGATTGTACGCGCGAACCATTCGCGCCGCTCTGCGTCGTACTCCGCGCGCCACAGCCCGGCCGACTCGAACTCGGCGCGCACGAGCGGCAGCAACTCTTCGAGCGGCATCGTGCGGATGTACTCGGCGTTCATCCAGATGAGCTTGTCGTCCGTCCACCGCTTCGGGTTGTTGGCGTCGAAGTTGAAGATGGCCGGGCTGCGGTGTATGCGTTCGAGCGAGAAGTTCTCAATCAGATCGCTCAGGGGAATTATCTCGCTCCCGCGCGCGTCGGCCGCTGTCTGCTCGTTGCCGTGCGTCGCGTCTTCCGCGGACTGAAGGCCGGCGGGCGACCAGCCGAGCAGCGCGAGGAAGTTGCGGAAGGCTTCGGGCAGAAAGCCTCGGTCGCGGTAGGTCGTAAGCGAGACTATCTCTCCATGAATACGCTTCGACAACTTTTTCCCGCCGGGCGCGAGTATCAGAGGCAGGTGCGCGAAGCGCGGGACGGCCGCGCCCAGAGCCTCGTAGATGAGAACCTGCTTGTGCGTGTTCGTCAGGTGGTCTTGGCCGCGTATCACGTCGGTGATGCCCATCTCGATGTCGTCCACGACGACCGAGAGGTTGTAGAGCGGCGAGAGGTCGCCCGAGCGCAGCAGCACAAGGTCTTCTATCTCGGAGTGCGCGCGCTCCTGCTCGCCGTAGACGGCGTCGGTGAAGTGCGTCTGCCCTTCGGCCGGCACCTTCAGGCGGACGGCGAAGGGCTCTCCGTCGGCGGCCCTTCGGTCGGACTCTTCGAGCGGCAGGTCGCGGAAAGGGTTGGCGCGGTGGCTGGCGCCCTCGCCCGCGGCGGCCGTGCGTGCGCGCTCGGCGATCTCCTGCTTGACGTTGGCGTCCGAGCGCTCGCCCTTCGGCGTGAAGTCGCGGTAAGCCTTGCCCTCGCGCACGAGGCGCATCGCGGCCTCGCGGTGCTTGTCGGCGTTGCGCGACTGGAAGACTATCTCCTCGTCGTAGTCGCCGATGCCGAGCCACGCGAGCCCTTCGAGGATCGAGCGCGTTGACTCTTCGGTCGAGCGTTGGAGGTCTGTGTCCTCGACGCGCAGCAGGAACTTCCCGCCCTCCTTGCGCGCGTAGAGCCAGTTGAACAGCGCCGTGCGCGCGGCGCCGATGTGCAGGTAACCCGTGGGCGAAGGTGCGAAGCGGACGCGGACAGACATGATAGGGAGGGATGAGGGATGAGGGATGAGGGATGAGTTAAAAGCAACTGGTCTTTAACTCACCCCTCATCCTTCATCCCTCATCCCTTCTTCAAACTCCTTTTCAGTTCTTCCATCTGGCGGCAGAGTTGGTCAATGCGCGCGAGCAGTTCCTCGTGGCGGCGCTCGTCGCGCGGGGGCGTGTGGCCCTCGATGTAGAAGCTGCCGCCGGGCTCCAACACGCAGGTCTTGATGTCGCCGAGGTGGCGGAAGCCCTGCCGGTGCGCGACCGTCAGCAGTTCGCTCTTCGTCAGCATCTCGCGCGCCAGCTCCGCCTCGCAGACGTGCCCGTTCTCGATGAGCTTGCTGGGCGTGCCCTCGATGAGCTGGTCGAGGCGCCGGTGCTTGAACATGAAGCGCACGACCGTGTAGTTCACCAGCAGCAGCGCGACGGCGCCGACGAGCCCCCCGGCGAGCGAGTTGTCTTCGCCGATGATCGCGTTCTGCACCGTGTTCGAGAGCGAGAGCAGGACGACGAGGTCGAAGGGGTTGAGCTGCGCCAGCTCGCGCTTGCCGAAGACGCGCAGCAGCACGACGAGCGCGGCGTAGACGACGACGGGGCGCAGAACCTTCTCGGCCAGCGGGAGCGCGGGCGCCGAGAGAAGGTTCTGAAGCGTCCCGTCCCAAAGGAGTCCGGACATCTTGCGCTTCTCCTCGCGGGCGGGTTTAGAAAGAGCAGGGCGGCCGCGTAAAACAAATGAAGGTTACCTGAACTTTGCGACAGGTAACCTGCGTGGGCGATGTTGATGGCGGAGATGGCAGGATTCGAACCTGCGATAGGCTTTTGACCTATAACGGTTTAGCAAACCGCCGCCTTCAGCCACTCGGCCACATCTCCGCGAAGGCGAAGCCCTATTCTAGCCCGCGACCACCGATTGTCAAGCCGCGCCCCGGCCGTTTCCGCCCCGCGAAAACTTACGTATAACCCCGGCGCGGTTTGGTGATAAAGTTTGCGCGCACGGCCTCGGATTCCGCTTTGACAGGAGACGGCCTCACATGCCCGAAGCTTCCAGTAAACAGACCGTCGTCATGGTCAGCAGCACCGTGCTCGATCTGCCCGAGCACCGCAAAGAGGTGCGCGACGCCTGCCTGCGGATGGGGATGCTCCCCGTGATGATGGAGCACCTGACGGCCGGCGATACGGACGCGGCCGAGAAGTCGCTGGCGATGGTTGACGGCGCGGACATCTATCTGGGCGTCTTCGCCTACCGCTACGGTTACGTGCCCGACGCGAACAACCCCGACCGAATCTCCATCACCGAGATGGAATACAACCGCGCCGTCGAGCGCGACATACCCCGCCTGATCTTCTTCATGGACAAGTCGCACACGCTCACTGCGGCCGACATGGAAGAGGACACGACCGACCCGGTCGAAATCGCGCGGCGTAAGGTGAAGCTGGCGGAGTTGAAAGAGCGCGCCGGCAAAAGGCGCGTCGTCGCCTCCTTCAGGTCGCCCGCCGACCTGCGCGCGCTCGTCATACAAGCCCTCGTCGAATTCCGCGTGCCAGACCTCACGACCTTCCACTACGTCAGCAACATCCCCGAGCCACCCGAGCCCTTCATCGCGCACCCCTACACGCTGCTGCAAACGCACCGCCTCGTCGGCCGTCAGCCAGAACTGAATCTGTTAACCGACTGGGTCGCCAAACCCGACTCTGGCGTTTACAAGGCGCGCATCCTCAACGTCGTCGCCATCGGCGGCATGGGCAAGAGCGCCCTGACGTGGAAGTGGTTCAACGACATCGCCCCGCAGGAGATGAAGCCGCTCGCCGGACGCATGTGGTGGAGCTTCTACGAGTCCGACGCCACCTTCGAGAACTTCGTCACCCGCGCCCTCGCCTACGTCACCCGCCGCCCTCTCGCCGAAGTCCAACAAATCCCCGCCCCCGACCGCGAGACGCAACTCCTCGCCGCCCTCGACCGCGAGCCCTTCCTCCTCGTCCTCGACGGCCTCGAACGCATCCTCATCGCCTACGCCCGCATGGACGCCGCGCATCTCAGCGACGACGACTACGACAGGCAGACGGCGAACTTCGTCGCCAACGCCTACGGCCTGCCCGCGAGCGCCGCGCAGTCCTTCACCGGCGAGCACCGCCTACGCAAGACCGCCGACCCGCGCGCCGGCTCCTTCCTCCGCAAACTCTCGAACGTCCGCGCCTCCCGCATCCTAGTCAGCACACGCCTCTACCCAGCCGACTTACAGACGGTGACGGGCGAATCGCTTGGCAATTGTGCCGCTGTCTTCCTGCCCGGGCTGTCCGATGACGACGCGCTCGAACTGTGGCGGGCGTTTGGTGTCACCGGCTCACGCGATACGTTGCTGCCGCTTTTCAATCTCGTCGGTAATCATCCTTTACTGGTCCAAGCGTTGGCGGGCGAGGTGGCGCGCTACCGGCCCGCGCCCGGCGACTTCGACGCGTGGCGGCGCGCTCATCCCGATTTTAACCCCTTCGGCCTGCCGCTCATTCAAGTAAGATCACACGTGCTGGCCTCTGCCCTGCACGGGCTCGGCGGCAAAGCGCACCAAGTGTTGCGCACCATCGCCGCCTTCAGGATGCCCGCACGCTACGACACGCTGGTCGCGTTGTTAATAGGTAACGGGAAGGCGTGCGCAGACGAGCGTGAGTTGGACGGGGTTCTAACCGAGTTGGAAGACCGGGGCTTGGTCGGCTGGGACAAGCGCGCCAACCGCTACGACCTGCACCCGCTCGTGCGCGGCGTGGTGTGGAGCGGCCTGAGCGACGACGCCCGGCGCGGCATCTATACGAGCCTGCACACACACTTTGAAGTGGTGCCGAAGATTGACGATTTTCTCAAAGTCAATAACCTCGAAGACCTCACACCCGCTATCGAGCTATACAATACGCTGATTGGTTTGGGACGTTACTCCGACGCCGCGCTTCTTTTCCAAGGGAAATTAGACCAAGCCACGATTTGGCGCCTGAGCGCCAACCGCCAGCGGATAGAGTTGCTCGAAATGCTCTTCCCCGATGGATTAGAGCACCAGCCGCGGTTGAACCGCGGTGGGTTGCAAGCCTACGCGTACGGTGCGTTGGCAACCAGCTATACGTCGAGCGGACAACCTGGACGCGCCGCGGCCGTGCACCGCCGCGCCAATGCTATTGACGCCGAGATCGGGCGGAGCATCAGCCTATGTACGGGACTGTATAACATGTCGTATGCCCTACGCTTGTCAGGCGCCCTGCGGGAGGCAGAATCTACTGCGCGGCAGGCGCTGATTATTTCGCGTGAGCAGGGTGATGTCGGTAGAGAAGCCAGCAGCCTCTACATGCTCGGGCTGGTGTTCGCCGCTCGCGGCATCTCTAAAGGGTCTGAGGCGGCGCTCAGTCGGGCGTTGAGGATATTCGTGACCTACTCCTTCAAACCAGGGATGGGATTTGTAAGCTCTTTCCTTTCACAAAGGGCATTATGGCTCGGAGCTTACATCGCTGCGATGACACTCGCCGACCGCGCTTGGGAACTGGCTCATGTCAGAGGCAATGAGCGTGATTTCATCTTCGCTTCACGGCGGCAGGGTGAGGCGGCGCTGGGCTTAAACGACTTAGTTAAAGCAGACGAGCGGCTGCATCATGCGCTCACCCGCGCGCGGATGGTGAATCTAGTTGAGGAAGAACTGCCCGCGCTGGTGGCGCTGGCGGAGTTGCGGCGGAGGCAGGGGGAGTTGGGGGCGGCGAGGGGGTTGTTAGAGGATGTGTGGGAGGCGGCGGAGCGGGGGCCGTATCCTTTGATTCATGCGGATGCGTGTTGTGTGTTGGCGGAGGTGGAGCGGGAGGAGGGCCGATACGATAAAGCGGTTGAGCCGGCGGAGACGGCTTATAGGTTGGCGTGGTGTGATGGGCCGCCGTTTGCTTATCATTGGGGGTTGGAGAGGGCGCGGGCTCTGCTGAAAGAGTTGGGGGCGGGGGAGCCGGAGTTGCCGGCGTTTGATGCGTCGAAGTTTGAGCCGATGCCGGAGGTGGAGATTGACCCGGCGGACGAGTTCGGGGCGGGGAGTGTTGAAGGTGGTGGAGGAGGATAAAGCTTAAGGGCTTCGTTAGAAGGCGGGAGCACTGTGTTGGGAAGTGGCGGAGGTTGAGTTGGGTCTGACGAGGAGGGAGTTTTTGAGGGGGGCGGGGGCCGCGGCGTTGGTCGGGGCGGCGGGGGTGTCGGCGTATGGCGGGGTGGTGGAGGCTTGGGATTATGAGGTGACGGAGACGGCCGTGCCCGTGAAGGGTTTGCCGGAGAGGTTCGAGGGGTTTCGGATCGTGCAGGTGTCGGACGTGCATCACGGGCGGCTGGTGTCGCTTGATGAAGTCCGGCGGGTGGTGAGTTTGGCGAACGCGGCGCGTGCGGACATGGTGGCGCTGACGGGCGATTACACGACCTCTTACAGGGAGTACATAGAGCCCTGCGCGGAGGCGCTCGGCGAGTTGAATGCGCCGGAAGGCGTGTGGGCCGTGCTCGGGAATCACGACCACAACACGGACGCGGCTCTGACGCGGCAGGCTTTGAAGCGGCGCGGGGTAGAGGTGCTGACGAACGCGAACACGACCTTGAGGCGCGGGGCGGACGTGTTGCAGTTGGCGGGCGTGGACGATTGGGGCTGGGGCGTCGCCGACTACGAGAAGGCCCTGCGCGGGGTGGACGTGTCGCGGCCTTCGGTGCTGCTCGCGCACGAGCCGCGCGCGCTCGACGAGCCCGAGACGCGCGGCGTCTCGCTCATCCTCAGCGGGCACACGCACGGCGGGCAGGTCAGGCTGCCGTTTGTCGGCGCGCCCGCGGCCTACGTCTTCAAGCACCTGAACTATCTGCGCGGGATGTATGAGAACAACGGCACGCGGCTCTACGTCTCGCGCGGGACGGGGATGATAGGCGTGCCCGTGCGCGTCGGCGCGCGGCCCGAGGTCGCGGTGCTTCGTCTGCAAAAGGCTTAACAGAAACAATGAACGATGAACGATGAACGATGAACTGAAGGCATGAAGCTTTCAGTTCATCATTCATTGTTTCAAACGCGGCGTAGTGTCATCACGGTCAGGTCGTCGTGGCGCGGGGCGCCGGCGCGGAAGTCTTTGAGGTCGCCGAGGCAGGCTTCGATCAGTTCCGCGGGCGCGAGCAGGTGACGTTGGCAGAGGAGGCGTCGGAGGCGTTCGGCGCCGTACTCCGTGCCCAGCGGGTCGCGCGATTCGGAGAGGCCGTCGGTGAAGAGGAAGAGCGTGTCGCCGGCTTCAGTCCGGAACTTCTCGGAGGTGAACTCTTCGTTGCAGAAGATGCCGACGGGCAGGCCCGTCGCCTCGATAAGACGCGCCTCGCCTCCCCGCAGGAGCAGCGGCGGCAGATGTCCCGCGTTGCAGATTTCGACGAAGCCCTCTGTGTCGGCGCGGCCGAGGACGAGCGTGGCGTAGTGTGTGGGGAGCGTGCTCCCGTTGAAGACGCGGCTGGCGCGCTCGACCAAGCGGTTGAGCGCGAGCCCCTCGGGGACGAGCGCGCGGAACATCGCGTGAAGCTGCGACATCAGCAGAGACGCCGCCACGCCCTTGCCCGCCACGTCGCCGAGCATGAAGTAGAGGCTTCCGTCCTCCGCCGTCAGGAAGTCGCAGTAGTCGCCCGAGACTACCGACGCCGCCTCGTAATGGTAAGAGACCTGCCAGCCGTCGTGCCGGAAGTCGCGGCGCGGCAGGAGCCCCGCCTGAATCCGCGCCGCCAGTTCTAAATCGTCTTCGAGCGCGCGCCGCTGTGCCGGCGAAAGGCAGCCCAGACAGACGCACGTCAGAGGGTCGGCCAGAAGCCTCTCGGCCTCGACCGGGTCTTCGCAAATCTGGCAGAGCCCGAACGTCTCTTCCTCCATGCGCGCGAGCGCGGCGTCCACCTCTTCGAGCAGGCGTTGGAACTGCGCCTCGTTGTCCGCGCGATGGTAAGCCTCTTCCAGCCTGTGCCTGCGCACGAGGAGTTGTTCGCGCATCGTCGCGTCTATCACCGTGGCCATCTCTGTCTCCCTCTGAAAAGTCGGAACCTGTAGCGCGAGGTCGTAAGGGCGCGTCGGGAGGGCGCGATTCTAAGTCGGGACTGCGCCGGGGCGCGGCGCCCCTTGCAGACGCACGGGCAGCGACGGCGCGCAGCAGATGTTATTCATGCGCGCGCGATCCTTCTGCATCGCACGGTCTTCGCCGAGCCACGTCAACACTTCCGCCAGCACGCGCGCGGCGTGCGGGTCGGCGGGAGTCGAGATGCGGTAGTGCATCCACTTGCCCTCGCGCCGCGCCGAGACGACGCCAGCGCGGCGCAGGTACGCGAGGTGGCGCGAAATCTTCGGCTGGCCCTCGCCGAGCACCTCGACGAAGAAGCAGACGCAGACCTCGCCGGCCGCCATCAGGTTCAAAAGGCGCAGGCGCGTACGGTCGGCCAAGGCCCGAAAGAGTAGTTCGGCCTGCGCTTCGTCCTTCGCCATCTTCAATCAACCCCCGTGATTCTGCTGCGGCGTTCGAGCAGGACTGTGTCGCGCCAGCGCCCGCCGAGTTTGCCGACGCGCTCGCGCCGCCCGACCTCTCGAAAGCCGCACGCGCGGTGCAGACTGATGCTCGCCACGTTCTCAGGAAAGATGCTCGCCTGCAAAGTCCAGAGCCCCGCTGATTCAGACTCGCGCACCAGCGCTTCGAGCAGAGCGCGCCCCAGCCCCGCGCCCCTGAACCTCTCGCCGACGTAGACGCTCACCTCCGCCACCCCCGCGTAAACCTTCCGCGCCGACACGGGCGAGAGCGCCGCCCACCCCGCCACGCGCCCGCCTTCCAAGGCCACGAGCCGGCAGCACGTCAGGTGCGACGCGTCCCAACGCTCCCACTCCGGAGCCTCGGTCTCGAACGTCGCGTCGCCCGTCGCGAGCCCCTCAAGGTAGACGGCGCGCACCTGCTCCCAGTGCCCTCGCGACATCTTTTCGATCATGAAAATTATACGAATTTCGCCCCGCCTCCGGCACGACTTTGTGCGTCTGCAACGCCGCACGGGCGTGCAAAAATAAACTTCATATATGTCTTGACGAATGTGTAATCCGGGTGTAGTATCCGCTCACACATTCGCTTTCGCGTATATGATAAGCGAGGGCGGCGGACGAAGGCAAGGCCGTGGGGCGTCGAAATTAGAGACGGAAAGGAAGGCTTTTATGTCGAGTTCAATCGAGCAGTTGGTGAAGGAGCGTTACGGGTTGGTCGCGCGGGGAGGGCTTTCGAGCGAGCAGGGCGGCGTGCGCGCAGTGGCCGAGGCGTTCGGGTACACGGCGGAGGAACTGGCCTCGATACCGGCGGAGGCGAACATGGGGCTCTCTTGCGGAAACCCCGTCGCGACGGCCTCGTTGCGGGAGGGCGAGACGGTCGTTGACCTCGGCTCGGGCGGCGGCCTCGACATCTTTCTGGCCGCGGAGAAAGTCGGCCCCGCGGGCCGCGCCGTCGGCATAGACATGACGCCCGAGATGATCGAGCTCGCGCGGCGCAACGCTGCGAAGCGTCTGGAAGCGGGAGCATCCGACAACGTCGAATTTCATCTGGCGACGATAGACCGCCTGCCGCTCGCCGACGCGTCCGCCGACTGCGTAATCAGCAACTGCGTCATCAACCTCGCGCCGGACAAGCGCGCAGTCTTCCGCGAAATCGCGCGCGTCCTCAAGCCGGGCGGGCGTCTGGCCGTGAGCGACATCGCGCTGAAGAAGGAGCTGCCGCCGGAGGTGAGCGGCGACGTGCTGGCTTACGTCGGCTGCGTCGCGGGCGCGATTACGTTCGAGGAGTATCGGCGCGGACTTATCGAGGCGGGCTTCGGCGAAGTCGCCGTCATAGACTCCGGCGCAGACCTGAACGCCTACTCGAAGGTCGAGAACCAGTCCGGCTGCTGCTCGCCTTCGATGAAGGAGGAGGCGCCGCAGAGTCTACCCGTTGCCGCGGCTGCCTGCTGCGCGCCGGCCGAAGCGTCGAGTGCGGAGCAGGCGGCGGGCTGGTGCTGCGGCCCGCCGCCGACGGCGGAGAACGGGGCGCGCGACGTTCTCTCGCGCTACGACATCAACGACTACGCGGCGAGCGTGAAGGTCTTCGCCGTCAAGCCGCGTTGAAGTCGGCAGGTAGTCAGTTGCTCTGCGGCTCGCCCTCGTCCGAGTCCGACTCGTCGTCGCCGTCGTCGGGCGGGCGGTTGTCGGGCGGGGGCGGGCCCTTCTCGGCGCGCAGGCGGAGGATGGAGCAGTCGCCGTCCGTGTAGACCTCGTCGAACCAGCCGCTGTCGAGCGCGTCGTTGTAGAAGTCTTCGTGCTCGTGGTCTGTGAAGACGTAGCGCGCGCAGCGGCGCTTGTCACCTTCGCCGACGCAGAAGTTGTCGCGGATGATCTGGCCGAGGTCTGCGACCTCTTTATCCGAGAGGTCTTTGGCGATGGTTATCTTGCCGTGCAGCTCGGCGAGGTTCTTGTCCTTGTCGAGCAGGTAGGTCGGGTCGAGGCCCGAGACGTATGCGAGCTGCGGGTTGTAGAAGAAGAGCTTAGGGAAGTCGTCCCAGTCGGTGTTGAAGATCAGCTCGCCGGGCTCGGCGTTCTTCGCCAGCCACTCGGCGCCGCCCCTGTACATCTGCGGGCCGGCCATGCCGGCGATGTCCTGCGCGGTGACGCGCGCGTACCAGACCGTCGAGGCCGAGAGCAGCACGAAGGCCGTCGAGACCAGAACGATCTCCCACGCGCGGGCGCGTTCGACGCGCGCGGGCTCGGGCGGCGCCTCCGTCTCAAGGACTTCGCCCGCCGTCTCTTCGGGCGCGCGCGAGTTGAAGCGCTGGCGGAGCAGACGCAGGTGCGGCTCGACGGCGAAGGCCGCGAAGAGCACCGCGAAGGGCGGGAAGTATTCCGCGAAGCGGCGCCAGCGCATGTTGACGATCATGAGGAACGTCGAGAAGAGCAATAGCAAAAAGGTGCGCCGACGCTCCGCGCTGGCCGAGTCCTTGAAGGCGATGTAGCCGACGAACATCGCGGCCACCGCCACGCCGCAATTGCCCAAGAACTCCCAAGTCGTGTACGGGTACCACTCCGAGCCGACGGTCGTCGTGAAGTCCTTCGTCGTGACCTTGATGACGAGGTGCTCGTAGAGCAGTTGGAGGTTGTGCGGGAAGTAAGGGTTGATGACGAAGCCGAGCACAGTCCCCGCGAACACGAAGACGCAGGCGAGGAAGGCGAGTTTGACTTCGCGGTTGACCGAGCGCTCCTGCCAGACGGTCACCAGCAGCCAGAAGAAGGTGACCCCCCAGAGCAGGAAGACCATGTCATACGTGAGCGCGAAGACGAACGCGAGCGGCAGAAGCCAGCGGTACCTGCGCTCGAACAGCAGGTGGATGCCGACGACGAGCAGGACGATGGAGACGCTCATCGCCTTGCCCATGTTCATCCGGTAGAGGAACGGCGCCGAGCTTCCGATGACGGCGACGAGCCACACGAGCGGGTAGCTTACGCGGTTGCGTATGAGCAGCCAGTAGCAGGAGAAGACCGCGAGGCACGCGAAGAGCCACGTCCCTATCTTCGCCCCGACCTCGAAGTCCGAGAAGAAGGTGAACGGAATCTGTAGGACGTGGAAGAGGAAGTGGTGGTCAACGTAGTCGCGCGGGTTGAGCGTCGTGAGCGGCAGCGCGTCGAAGGAGGGCGGGAAGTGGCCCGTCCTCATCCCCTCCCAGAGCATACGGCTCCAGCGGAAGTGGTAGTAGGCGTCGAAGTCGCCGCAGCAGAGCGAGCCCGTCGAGAACTGCAAGTACCAGAAGACCGCGCCGATGAGTATCGCGCCGACGACGAGCAAAGCCGCGCGGCCGCCCAGCACGGCCGCGATGCTCCGGCGCCTCGAAGGCGCGGCGGCCGCGGCCGACTCCGCCCCATTCAACGCTTCGGCGTTATCCGCGGGAAGGCTCCCGCCCTGTATGTTCTCCATCGCACTTCGCCTCTCTGCACGGGTACGGCGCGCAAGGATTCGCGCCCGGAATCGAGTCAACGAAAATAACACGAACCGGCGCGTGCTTGAAGTTACCCGCAGAGCTTTCGGACGGCGTCGAGGAGGTCGGAGGGGTTGATGGGTTTGGTGAGGAAGTCGTTGAAGCCTGCGCGGCGTGCGCGCTCGCGGTCGTCGAACATGGTGAAGCCGGTGACGGCGATGAGGGGCGTCCGCTCGTAGGCGGGCAGGGCGCGCAGCGCCTCTGCCAGTTGGTAGCCGTTCATGCCGGGCATGCCGATGTCGGAGATGACGGCGTCGAAGTGGTCGCCGCGCGCGGCGTCGAAAGCCTCGGGCGCCGAGAAGGCCATCTTCACCTGATAGCCTGCGAAGCTCATCATCGTCGCGATCATCTCGGTCACGTCGGGCGCGTCGTCCACGACGAGCAGTCGCAGGCAGCGCGCGCCGTCGCCAGCGTCGCCCGCCTTGTCCTCGGGCGCGTCGCCGGGTAGAGGCGGAGTGTGCGGGGAGTTCGGGGAGCCGTTGATGTCGTGTTCGGCGCGGCCGCCGGTCGGGTCGGTTTGCATAACTCTACTTAAACGCCGGGCTCGCCTTCGTCCTTGCGCCGCACGAGTTGTTCCATCCGCGCGGCGAGCGCCGAAGGGTCTACGGGCTTCGGGACGTGCGCGTCGAAGCCCGCGGCGAGCGCGGCCTCGGCGTCGCGCGGGGCGGCGTAGCCCGTCAGCGCCAGCGCCGGCACCTCCCTGAGGTGCGGCAACTCGCGCAGCCGCCTGATCAACTCGTATCCGTCAATTCGTGGGAGCCCGATGTCGGAGACGATTATATCAAACCGCCCCGACTCGGCAACGCGCAGCGCCTCCTCGGGGGTGGCGCAGGCCGCGGCCGTGTAGCCGCGCGCCTCGAAGACGACGCGCAGCATCTCCAAAGTGTCGGGCGCGTCCTCGATGAGCAGGACGTGGCAAGCCTCTTCCGCGCAGGGCACGGCCGCCGCGGGGTCGAGGTCGCCCGAGGGGCGGGGCCGCTCGGCGGAGGCCAGCGTCGGCAGTCGGACGGTGAAGCGGCTGCCGCGCCCCTCGCCCGCGCTCTCGGCCGCGACACTGCCGCCGTGCGCCTCGACGAAGCTCTTGACGAGCGCGAGCCCGAGCCCCAGCCCGCCGTGCGTGCGCGTCGTCGAGCCGTCGGCCTGACGGAAGCGCTCGAAGACGTGCGGCAGAAACTCGGGCGCTATCCCGTCGCCGTCGTCTTCGACCTCCACGCGCGCCGCGCCGTCCCTGCCTCCGACGCGCACGCGCACCAGCCCGCCCTCGGGAGAGAACTTGACGGCGTTGTTCAGAAGGTTCCAGAAGACCTGCACGAGGCGCGTGCGGTCGCCGTCCAGAGAGACGGGGGCGAGCCCGCCCGACTCGACCTCAATCTGGACGCGCCGCGCGGCGGCCTGCGGCCGGACGGTCTCGACCGCCTCGCGCACGACCGCCTGAAGCTCGACGGGCGCGCGCTCGATTCTCATCTTGCCCGACAGAATCGAGGACATGTCGAGCAGGTCATTGATGAGGCGCGAGAGCGACTGCGAGTTCTTCTCGATGACGCGCACGCCCTGCGCGACCTCCGCCTCGCCGAGCCGGCCCGAGCGGATCATGTGCGTCCAGCCGAGGATGGGCGTCAGGGGCGTGCGCAGCTCGTGCGAGAGCGTGGCGAGGAACTCGTCCTTGGCGCGGTTGACTTCCTGCGCGCGTCCGTAGAGGCGCGCGTTCTCGATGGCGAGCGCGGCGCGCGCGGCGATCTCCTGCGCGTAGGCCACATCCTCCTCGTCGTACTCGCGCCGCTGCCGCGTAGAGGAGAAGGTGAGCGCGCCGATGGTGCGGCCTCGGGCGACGAGCGGGACGGTGATGAAGGACTTCAAGCCCAACTCGCCGAGGACGCGCGCGTGCTCTTCGTCGCGCGCGAGCCGGACGATAGTCTCGTCGTCAACGTGTGAAATCCACTCGGGCGTGCCGGTGCGCAGGACTGCGGGCACGCCCGCCGGCTGCTGCCCGGGCGGGTACTCGCGCAGGCGCTCGGCGAGCGGCTGAAGCGCGGGGTCGCGGTGCGTGGCCGCGACGCGACGGACGCGCCCGTCGTCGTCCACGAGGTCAACGAGGCAGTAGTCTGCGAGCGCCGAGACGGCGAGCCGCGCGAGCCCCGCGAGCGTCGTCTCGTAGTCGAGAGAGGAGCCGAGCACGCGGCTCGCCTCGGCGAGGAAGCGCAGGCGCTCTTCGCCGCGCTGGCGTGCGCTGATGTCAATCGTCACGCCGCGCATCCCCATGGGGCGCCCGCGCTCGTCGAGGATGATTCTCGACTGCGCCTCGACGTGTACGGCGCGGCCGTCCTTGCGCACCCATCGGAACCGGCTCGTGCCGCCCGTCCGGCTCTCGAAAATCTGGTGCGCCTCGCGCGCGGCGCGCTCGCGGTCTTCGGGGTGGACGATTGAGAGCCAGAAGTTCGGGGTTGAGAGCCACTCCTCGACCGTGTAGCCGAGCATCTTCTCGACGTGGTCGCTGACGAAGTTGATGCGCTGCGTCGCGTCGTCCGGCTCGCCCCAAGCCTCCCAGACGACGCCGGGCACGTCGGCGACGAGGTTGCGCAGACGCTCGCGCTCGCGCTCGACCATCAGAGAGAGGCGTGTGCGCTCCCCGGCGGCGCGCTTCTGCTCGCCGATGTCGCGCGCGATGGTCGAGGCGCCGACGAGGCGCCCCGAAGGGTCGCGTATGGGCGAGATGATGAGCGACACGTCTATGCGCGTCCCGTCCTTGCGCACGCGTACGGTCTCCTCGCGCTCGACGCGCTCGCCGCGCGCGAGCTGTTCCATTATCTCTTTGAGGTCGTCGCGCAGCTCTTCGGGGATGATGAAGGAGATGTGACGGCCGACCGCCTCCTCGGCCGTGTAGCCGTACATGCGCTCGGCCGCGGCGTTCCAGCTCGTGATGGTGCCGTCGAGCGTCTTGCCGATGACGGCCTCGCTCGAAGACTCGACAATGGCTGCCAGAAGCGCGCGCTCGGCCTCGGCGCGGCGCCGCTCGCCCACGTCGTGGAAGACGAGGACGACACCCGAAATCCTCCCGCGCGCGTCGCGGATGGGGGCGCCGCTGTCGTCAATGGGCATCTCTGTGCCGTCGCGCGCGACGAGGATGGTGTGGTTGGCGAGTCCGACGATGCCGCCCTCGCGCAAGACCTTCTCGACGGGGCTCTCGACCGCGGCGCGCGTGTACTCGTTGACGATGCGGAAGACTTCAGTGAGCGGCCGCCCGTTCGCCTCCTTCAGCGTCCAGCCGGTCAGGCGCTCGGCGACGGGGTTCATGAAGTTGACGCGGCCCGAGGCGTCGGTCGAGATCACGGCGTCGCCGATGCTGCGCAGAGTCGTCTCCAAAGACTCGCGGCTGCGCACGGCCTCCGATTCGGCGCGCGCGCTGCGCTCGGCCAGCGCCGTGATGAAGAGCGAGACGAGGGCGAAGACTCCGGTCTGAAGCAGCGCCGGGAGGTCGAAGCCGAGCGCGTCGAAGGGCGGGATGAAGAAGAAGCGCGCGGCGAGCGCCGAGAGCAGTATCGAGAAGAGGCCGGGGCCGCGCCCGCCGTAGACGGCCGCGAAGACGACGGCGCAGAAGTAGAAGATGAAGGGGACTGAGCCGCGCGACAGGCCCGAGACGGCGTAGAGCGCGAACATCAGCAGCGTCGCCGCCGCGACCGACAGAACCGCCAGCCCGTAGCGCGCGGCCGCGGACTCTCTCCAAGGATGACTTGACCTTTGCGCGCCGTGGGGATGGGGGTCAGGCATCGCTCTTCCTTGCTCGCTCTTGCAGGGCCGCAGGGCTTCCGGCGAGGGATGCGCGGCCGCCCCGCCCGAACGAGGCCCGCCGCCGGAACTGCTTAAAGATTCGGACTCGCTGCGCTGTCTTCGCTTCGGCGACAACCTACTGCTTTTCCCCGCGGCAAGTCAAGATTTAGAGGTTAGAGGTTGGAGGTTAGAGGTTAGTGGTCGCCGGGTGCGGAGGTCTAAACCTGCCGCCGCCGGTTGCCTTTACCAACCTCCAACCTCTAACCTCTAACCTCTATGTACCCCGCAGGGAATCTCTTCATCCCGGCGCCGCACGGGCGCCTTGAGGCCATCTGGAAGGAGCCGCGCGGGCAGGCGCGCGGCGCGGCGCTCGTCCTGCACCCGCACCCTCTGCACGGCGGGACGATGCACAACAAGGTCGTCTTCCGCACCGCGCGGGGCTTGGAGGACGCAGGGCTCGTGACGCTCCGCATCAACTTCCGCGGCGTCGGCCACTCGACCGGCACACACACGGGTGCGCGCGGCGGCGAGCAGGAGGACGCGCGCGTGGCCTTAGACTATCTGGTCGAGAAGTGCCCGGGGCTCCCCGTCTTCCTCGCGGGCTTCTCCTTCGGCGCGCGCGTCGGGCTCGAAGTCGGCACGCACGACCCGCGCGTCAACTTCCTCATCGGCGTCGGCACGCCCGTCAGCATCCCCGAGCGCGAGTACGACTTCTCTTTTATCGAGGACTGCCGCAAGCCGCTCCTCCTCGTCCACGGCGAGCGCGACGAGTTCGGCTCCGTCCAAGACCTACGCGCCCTCGCCGCGCGCCTCCCCGAACACTCAAACGTTAAAATCGCCATCATCCCCGGCGCCGGCCACTTCTTCGACCAGCAACTCGAAGACCTCCGCCGCGCCGTCGCCGCTTGGGCGTCGGAGATGCTTGGCGGAGAGGCCGGCCGGTAAAGGCATGGCGCTTGTCCCCGAAGGGGACACAGACAATAGCCGGGGGTAGAGCGAAGACGCGAAGCGTCTGAGCGCCACCCCCGGAAACGTCGCAACATACATCCGACCCTGAAAGGGTCGAACCGTCAGCGCCACAAGTATTCCTCTTCGTATTTAACCCCGTACCTCTTCAACAGCGACAGCATCTCCGACTCGAACGTGCGCCGGCGGTGGTGCTCCCCCTGCCGCGCGATGTAACCCTTCAATGCCTCAACGTTCGACTCCCCGATAGAGAAAGCGCCGTAGCCGTCCTGCCAGCCGAAATCTCTGAAACGCGCGCCATTCGTCTTAACCCACCTCGACGAACTCCGCTTCAAATCGCCGACGACTTCGCTGAGTGCGAAGTTCTTCGACAGCGAGACGAGCAGATGTACGTGGTTGGCAGTGCCGCCGACGGCGAGGCAGCGTGATTCGTGATTGTTGAGGATGCCCGAGAGGTATGCGAAAAGGTCGGGTTCCAACTCGGGCGTGATGAGGTCGGCGCGATCCTTCGTCGAGAAGACGACGTGAACGAGGAGGCTGACGAGCGTCTGTGACACGTTGGGCTCCTTCCGTCACGACGGTGCGACCCTTTCAGGGTCGGGACATTTTACCGTCTTAACCCGGGGGCGGCGCTCGCCGTTCGCCTTCGGCTCACGGTTCGCTCTGCCCCCGGCTATTGTCTGCGTCCCCTTCAGGGACGGGGAGCAGACTTTCGCCCGGCCTTCAGGATGTTGGCTGACGTTAGCCTTCGCGGCCGGAGCCCGCCGAATCGGCCTCTTCGTAAATACGGTCAATCACGTCCCTGTACTTGTCGTCTATGACGCGGCGCTTGATTTTGAGGGTGGGGGTGAGCTCGCCGCCCGTGACGGTGAGTTCTTGTTCGAGCAGGGCGACGCGCTTGACGCGCTCGAAGCGGGAGAGGTCTTGGGTGAGCGAGTCAACCTGCCGCTGTAGGAGGTCGAGGATGCGCGGGTGGCGGCAGAAGTCGGCGGGCTCGCGGATGTCGAGCCCCTTGTGCTGCGCGTAGGAGCGCAGCATCTCCCAGTCGGGGACGATGAGCGCGGAGGGGAACTTGCGCCCGGCGCCGACGAGGACGACCTGATTGACGAAGCGCGACTGCTTGATGCGCTCCTCAAGGACTTGCGGCGCGATGTACTTGCCGCCGGAGGTCTTGAACAGCTCCTTCTTGCGGTCGGTGATGCGCAGGTAGCCCTCTTCGTCGAGCGCGCCCACGTCGCCGGTCTTGAACCAGCCGTCTTCGGTGAAGACCTCGCGCGTCGCGTCGGGCTTGTTGTAGTAGCCGCGCATGATGTTGGGGCCGCGCGTCTCGATCTCGCCGTCCGGGGCGATGCGGACTTCGACGTGGCGTATGGGGCGGCCGACGGTGCCGATGCGGTTGTCGTCCGCCGCGTTGACGCAGATGACGGGCGAGGTTTCGGTCAGCCCGTACCCTTGCACGATGGGCAGCCCCGCGCCGTAGAAGACGAGCCCGAGTTCTTCGGGCAGCGCCGCGCCGCCCGAGCAGAAGAGTCGTATGCGCCCGCCCGTCGCCTCTCGCCACTTCGAGAAGACGAGCTTCGACGCGAGTGCGTGCTGCAACTTGAGGAGGGGGCCGACGGGCTCCTTCCAGACGGTCGCGTGCGCCCAGCGCTTCGCAACGCCGACCGACCACATGAGCAGCGCCGTCTTCACGCGCCCGCCCTCGGCGGCCTTCTCCTTTATGCGCGCGTAAATCTTCTCGAACAGGCGCGGGACGGCGATGAGGAGCGTCGGGCGCACCTCGCGCATGTTGTCGCCGACGCGCTCGATGGCCTCTGCGAAGAAGACGCGCGCGCCGTGGTGCAGGTACATGTACATCGCGCCGCGCTCGAAGACGTGCGAGAGCGGGAGGACGGAGAGCACCACGTCTTCGGGCGTGAAGGCCAGACGCTCGGACGTGTCTATCAGGTTCGAGACGACGTTCGAGTGCGTGAGCATGACGCCCTTGGGCTCGCCCGTCGTCCCCGAGGTGTAGATGATCGTCGCGAGGTCTTCTGGCTCGGCCGCGCCCGCGAGTTCTTCGACGAGGCCGGGGCGCTCGCGCTCAAGCTCCGCGCCGCGCGCTTCGAGTCCGGCGAGCGTGAGCACGCCGTCTGACGGCTCGCCCGTCATCAGGACGACGGTCGAGACCGCGGCGCACGCCGAGAGCGCTTCGCGCACGCGCTCGTAAGCCTCTCGGTTCTGGACGAAGAGCAGGCGAGCGCCCGAGTCCGAAAGGATGTAGCAGACCTGCTGCGGCGCGAGCGTCGGGTAGAGAGGGACGTTGACTATCCCTGCGAACTGGCAGCCCAAGTCCGTGACGACCCACTCGGGCGAGCTTTCGGAAAGAACACCTGCGCGCTCGCCGCGCCTGAGCCCCAGCGCGTGGAGCCCGAGCGCGACGTGACGTACGCGCCGCGTGAACTCTTCGGAAGAGATCGGACGCCACTCGCCCGCGGACTTGTAGTTGAGCGTGTCGGGTCGCGCGTGGCGTCGCATCGCGCGCACGAAGATTTCGATGAGGGTCGTCGGCGCTTCCGCGTCGCGCGCTTCTGCGTGCCGGGCGTCGCGCACGGCGCCGGGCTCGGGCGCGACCTCGCGTGTCGTCTCCGTCGTCAAGCGCTCACACCCCCGAGGAAGATGTCGAGTACTTCGTCGGCCATCGGCGCGAGCTTGTAGCGGCGGCGCGAGAGAATCCAGTTGGTCGCCATCTCGTCCAGAGCGCCGAAGAGAATCTTCGCGACGAGCTTCGGCTTGAGCTCTTCGCGGAAGACGCCCGCCTGCTGTCCCTCCTCGAAGACTTCGCGTATGAGGCCGAGGTATTCGGCCAAGCCCGCCGCGGAAAACTCCTCCATGAACTTGGTCGTGCCGCGCAGCTCGACCTGAAAGACGACGGCGAGGTCTCGGTCGGCGCCGAGCCGTTCGAGGTGGTGGCGCGCGATGCGGCGGAGCTTCTCGCGCGGGTCTTCGATCTTCGCCAACTCCTCTCGGCCCGCGCGCACGGCCTCAGAGGTGTTGCGCTCGAAGATGGAGCGCAGAATCTCTTCCTTGCTCTTGAAGTAGAGGTAGACGGTGCCGTCGGCGACGCCCGCCTCGCGCGCCACGTCCGCGACCTTCGAGTTGAAGTAGCCGCTGCGCGCGAAGACTTTGGTCGCGGCGCGCATGATGGCCTCGCGCTTGTCGCCCACGGGGGCGGCCGCGCGCGCGGGCTGGAGGGAACGTGCGGTGCGCATCCGGAATGCTTCTCCGTGCTGGTCTCGCCGAGCTTAGGTTGAATGAATGGTCATTCAGTCAGTGCAGACCATAGCCTAACCTCCGCGCGCGTTTTCTGCAACAGAAGCCCGCCGGAGTCCGGCGCCGCGCGGCAAGTCAACGGCGGCTGTACTCGGGCTCGTCCTCTTCGTCGCCGGCGGTGAGGCGGCCGTTGCGGGAGTCGAGGCGGAGGGTGCCGCCGCGCAGCGTGATGTCGCGCTGCGGGTTGGGGATTTCGATGCCGGCCTCTTTGAAGAGGCGGAAGATGTTGTAGTTGATCTGGCTCTTGATGACGACGTGGCGGCGCGGCTTGTCCGTCCAGACGAGGAGGCGGAACTTGAGGTCGAAGTCGCCGAACTCCATGAACTGCACGGAGGGCTTCGGCTCGTCGAGGATGAACTGCACGCCCTCGGCCGCGCGCAGCAGGGTCTCTGTGACGAGGTCAACGTCCGAGTCGGTGGCGACGCCGATGGGGACGGAGACGCGCGTGCGGCGCTCGCGGAAAGTCCAGTTGAGGAAGTTCTGGTTGACGATCTTCGAGTTGGGGACGACCGAGGCGACGTTGTCGTTGGTCATGACGACCGTGGTGCGGAGGTTGATGCTGCGGACTCGGCCCTCGGTGAGCTTGCCGTCGGGGCCGGGGATGGTGATGTAGTCGCCGACGCGTACGGGGCGCTCGAAGAGGATGATGAAGCCGGAGGCGATGTCGCCCGCGATGAACTGAAGGCCGAAGCCGATGCCGATGGAGAGCGCGGTGAAGACGACGGCGAGCGAGGTGAAGTCGGCCTGCACGGCGATGCGCAGCGCGACGATCAGCCCGACCGTCATGATGAAGTAGTGGACGAGCCGGAGGATGGTGAACTGCACGCCGGGGTCGAGGTGCTTGTGCCGCGACAGGCGCGCTTCGAGGAACCGCCGCAGGTAGCGCGAGACGACGACCGACGCGACGACGACGAGCAGGCCGAGCGTCAGCGTCGCGATGGAGAAGGGGAAGTTGCCGACCGTCCAAGTGTAGTTGGCGTAGTAGCGCAGCGGCTCGCTCATCTTCCAGAGCCTCGTCAAAACGTTATCGCCCGCCTGCCACAACGCCGCCAACGCCGCCGCGCACACACTCGCCGCAAACATTCCCACTTCAAACCCCCTTGATTCCTAAACGCCCCGAAAGCCGAAGCCGCCCGCGCCTCGTTGCAGGGGGCGGGCGGCTTCAGGGAGAAAACTTTGTCTGTGGCGGAGGGGACAGGACTCGAACCTGCAAGCGCGTTAGCGCGGTAGTTTTCAAGACTACTGCCTTACCAATTAGGCTACCCCTCCGCGTTGAATCCTTAAAGAATATAACCCGCGCTGAAACGGATGGCAAAACGCGTGGCCCGCGAAAAAACTGGCGCGGCGTTGACACTTCGCGCGCGATTTCTCGCGTTAGTAGGCAGACAGGTGGAAGTCCGCGGGGCGCGTCTTGCACGTCCCTGAAGGGAAGCGGACTCGAATTCTTGCCCCGGAGGTTTCAGAGAGATGGCCGGAAAGTGGAGGAGGCGTTTGTTGAAGGCCGCGGGGTACGGGCTGGCGGCTCTGGTCGCCCTGCTGGCGGTCGGGATTTCGGCGACGGTCGGGTGGCGGCCTCTGCTCGGGCCGAAGGTGCGCGCGCTCACCGCGCGGCGCTTCGAGGCCAGCCCGCAGCGAGCGGCGCGCGGGAAGTACCTGACCGAGAACGTCATGGGCTGCTTCGCCTGCCACTCGAAACTAGACCAGAACGACCCGGCCGGCTCGTACGCGGCTTTGAAGACGAAGGGCGCGGGGGCGCCGATGGACGGCGACCCTTGGCTCGTCGCGCCGAACATCACGCCCGACGGCGAGACCGGCGTCGGCGGTTGGACGGACGACCAGCTCGCGCGCGCCATACGCGAGGGCGTCAGCCGCGACGGCCGCGCGCTCTTCCCCGCGATGCCCTACGGCGGCTACCGAAACCTTTCGGACGAAGACCTCGCGTCAATCATCGTCTACCTGCGCGCGTTGGAGCCCGTGCGCAACGGGCTTCCGAAGACGGACGTGCCGTTCCCGCTCTCGCGGCTCATCAACATCGCGCCCGAGCCGGTCGAAGCGGCGGTGCCAGAGCCCGACAGGTCGAGCCCGGTGAAGTACGGCGAGTACCTCGTGCGCGTCGCTGACTGTGCCGGCTGCCACACGCCGCGCGGCGGGATGGGCAAGCCCGTCGAGGGCTTGGAGTACGGCGGCGGCAACGTCTTCGACGACGGCAAGGGGCACGCGGTCGCGACCGCCAACATCACGCCCGACCCGACCGGCATCTCTTATTACGACGAAGCGCTCTTCGTCGAGGCCATGCGCACCGGCCACGTCAAGGCGCGCGCCTTAAGCCCCGCGATGCCGTGGTGGGCCTTCAAAGGGATGACCGACGAAGACCTCAAGGCGATGTTCGCGTACCTGCGCACGCTCAGGCCCGCGCGCCACGCCGTGGACAACACCGAGCCGCCGACCTACTGCAAAGTCTGCAAGCAGAAGCACGGGTTGGGAGAGAGGAATTGAGGGGAAGAAGTAGACAGTAGTCAGTAGTCAGTAGACAGTAGAAAGACAGGCGGCGCGGCCTTCATTATCGGTTGATGATGAAGGCCGCGCCGCCCTTCTTCTTCGCTTCTTCCTACTGACTACTGACTACTGACTACTGTCTACTCCCTCACGGCGGCGGGGCCGGGAGGCCACGGCGGCGCTGCTCTTCGAACCTCTGGCGGCGCTCCTCTTCGATGATTCTGTCGCGCTCCATCCTCGCGCGGCGGCGCTCCTGCGCGGCGCGGCGGAGGACGGCGCGCAGCTCCTCGCGCGTGAGCGGGTTGGTTCTGAGGTCTCGGCCGCGAAGCATGGGGTCGCCGTAGGCTTCGGGCGGGAGACCGGGCGGCGGCCCCGCTTGGCCGGGCGGTGGCGGCTCGGGCGTTTCGGGGCGCGGCGCCTCCGACGCTCTCTCACGCGCGGGCGTGGCGGCGGGCGCTGCGCGGCGTTGGGCGTTGGAGGGTGTCGCCGTGGACGCCGGTGCAGGCGTCTGCTGCGCGGGCGTGGCTGGGAGTTCCGTCGGCGCCGGCTGCGCTGTCGCTTGTGTCGGTTGTGCCGTCGCTTGTGTGGGCTGCGCGGTGGCTTGAGGCGTCGGCTGCGCGGCGGGCAGGCCCGGCGGTGTGCTCTGCACGAACGAGTAGAGGCCCGCGCCGACGAGCGCGAGCGCGGCGACGCCCGCCGCCGGGCCTAACCAACGACGCGAGCCGCCGCCCGCGGCCGCGCCCGCGGCCCTCATGCGCGTCACGTCCGAGTCGCCGCCCGACTCTTTGATTGAAGACTTCCCGTCCGGGCTTTCGACCGAAGTCGCCTCCGCGCCGCGCGCGGTCGTCTGAGCCAACACCGCGCCGTCGTCGGCGACGGCCGTTGCGCCTTCGTTGACGACGGTCGCGGTCTCCTGCGTGCCCGCGGGGCGCGTCGCTCCGGGTTCGTGCGCGTTGGTGCGCGCGGCGCCGGACGAGTCGAGCAGGCGCGTCTTCTGTTCAGACTCCACCAGCGTGGAGACGGCAGCGGCGCCGGGCGTCACGGGCTTCGCCTCCGCGGCGTGGCGCGCGGCCTCGCGCAAGGCGGCGCGCATCTCCGCGGCCGAGGCGAAACGTTTGGCGGCGCTCAGCGCCATCGCGCGCGAGAGGACTTCGGAGACTTCCGCGGGGACGTGCGCGGCCCCGTCGCTCGCGGGGCGCAGGGGGTCGGGCTCGTTGTTAAGGACGGCCGTCGCGCGCGAGAGCGCGTCGGGCGGCGTCTGGCCCGTGAGCAGGTGGTAGAGGGTCGCGCCCAGAGAGTAGAGGTCGCTGCGCGGGTCTGTGCCGGTGCCCTGCATCTGCTCGATGGGGGCGTAGTTGAAGGAGTAGCCGAAGAGGCTCGCGGTGTTGGTGACGCGCGTCTGCAAGGGCGTACCCTTGGCGAGCCCGAAGTCGAGGAGCACGATCTGATCGCGGCTGGTGAGCTTGAGGTTCTGCGGCTTGATGTCGCGGTGTACTACGGGCGGCTCCTGCGTGTGAAGGTAGTCGAGCGCGTCGAGCAGTTGGTCTGCCCAAGCTGTGACCTGCGCGGCGGGGAAGCCCTGCCCGGCTCGCGCCTTCAACATCTGCGAGAGGTCTTCGCCCGCGATGTACTCCATCACGAGGAACTGGCCGTCCGCCTCCTCGAAGTGGTCGCTGACGCGGGGCAGCGCGTGGTGGCGCAGGTGGTTGAGCAGCCGCGCCTCGCGCTCGAAGGCTTTGCGCAAGTTGGGGTCGTCGAAGAAGGTCTCTTTGAGCGCGACCGTCGAGCCGAAGCGCCGGTCTGTCGCGACGTAGACGGCGCCCATACCGCCCACGCCGATCTGCCGCTCGACGACGTAGCGGTTCTGCAAGACTGTGCCGGGGGCAATCATCCGCGCAATCGTAAACCGGAAGAGCGTGGGCCGTAAACAGTAAACCGTAAGAAGAGGAAGCCGCTGCTTTATCTTGTCAGGTTTTACAGTGGGGCCGGCCGGGGCGCCGCGTTTGAAGCAGCGGCGCGTAAGTCTAATGACTCGGCGTGAGTGAGGGCGAGAATTTCATTGACAATTAATTGGCCGGGGAGTAGAAGTACTGCGTCCCAAGAAAACGGCTGCGCCTTCTCAACCGGCGTAGCTTCACGGCAACCCTTTAACCTCGCGTTCAGTTAACGTTTTAGGCACGCAACCCGGATAGAGGTTACGTTGTCCGCAATCTTCACCGGCTTCCTTCAACGTCACGCTCCGCAGACTGAGTTGAGAGCTTCACGCAATCCACCGTAGGGGGTAACTGTCATGAAAGCACCTATCGGAAAGGTTTATTACATCGCCGGCCTCTGTCTTATTACGCTGCTGATTATCGGCGGAGTCGTGGCCGTCGCGAGACGCCAGCGAAGGCCGTTGCCGCCGGTCATCTCCAAGGTTAAGCAGCTCGAAGTGGCTAGCGTTATAGTCGAGGGGGCGGACGAAGAGACGGCGGTGGCCGTGATTGAAATAAGGAACACTTCCGATAAGGCTGTCATCGCCGTCGCGGTAGAGGTCGGCGATGGTAAAGACGCTTCGGGCACCAACCTTAACGGCATACGTGAAGGTGATTTGCCCCCTCTGGTCGTCATCGAACCCTACGGTTCGACAAAAGTCAGGTTCTCGCTCAGCAACCTGAAATTTTACAAGCCCGGTACGCCGATTAAAATCGGCGGAGCTATGTTCGCCGACGGCGACGAGGAGGGCGATGAGGACACGCTGGGGACGATGCGCCGGCAGAAGGAGCATCAAAAAGCCAAGAAGCAAAAAAAGGAAGGAGCGACCTCACAGCAATGAAACGGAGTCTAGTCATCGTAGCCTTGAGTGCGGCGTTACTGAGCGCGGTAGGCGGTATATACGTGTGGGCTCAGTGCGGCGACAGAGAGCAAGTGTACTCGGATGACACTAATGACATGAACTGTGATTATCATGTGCATACAACCTTTACAGTAACCAAACATTGGAGAATTTTCTGGACCGACGGCTATGAACGTGTCGACGCACATGCTACCGGTGTGGGAGGATGCTACGGGGGATTAATTACTAGCACAGTCTGCGACCCGATATTTGAACGGCCATACTGGAGTGTAAATACCAGCGGCTGGGGAGAGTGGAATCAAGTATCTAGAACAAGGGCCGTAGACAGCGATGGTACGAGTTGTACGGAAAATACGTTTGCTAATAACTACCATCGCCATGCGTGCCCGACTCCGACACCTCCCCCCCCGGACTGCCTCAAGGGCAACTGTTCCTCTTCAGCCAAGGCGGAGTATCAATTCAGCGAGTCTCAACCAATCTGCAACGGCAGCGTAGACTATTGCACGTACCCCTACACGGGGGGCTGCCCCTCCGGCACCTACGCGTACAACTGGGAGGACACCTGCTGCTGCAACCACGCCCAGACCCCCGTCTTCATAGACGTGGCCGGCGATGGCATCGAGTTGACGAGCAGCGCCGACGGCGTCAACTTCAACCTCAACCGGGTCGGCATCAAGGAGCGGCTGGCGTGGACGGCGGCCGGGTCGGACGACGCACTATTGGTGCTCGACCGCGACGGCAACGGCACGATTGACGACGGCGGCGAGGTGTTCGGGAACTTCACCGAGCAGCCGGTGTCCGAGGAGCCGAACGGCTTCCTCGCGCTCGCCGAGTTCGACAAGCCGCAGAAGGGCGGAAACTCCGACGGCGTGATTGATTTCCGCGACCCGGTCTTCTTCTCCCTGCGCCTCTGGCAGGACACTAATCACAACGGCGTCTCCGAGCCGGGCGAGTTGCACCCGCTCGCGGAATTAGGGGTGGCGACGCTTGAGCTGGATTACAAGCTGTCGAAGCGGACTGACCGGTACGGCAACCAGTTCCGCTACCGCGCGAAGTTGAAGGACGCGCACGGCGCGCAGGTCGGGCGGTGGGCGTGGGACGTGCTCCTCATGTCCGGCGGCGGCGGCGGGGGATAACAACTAATTGGAGCTTGGCACGCCGGGCCGCCACGTGGCTGACGGGGCCGCCGCGATACCCTGAAGGGGCCGCGGCGGCCCTTTACCGTTTACGGCTCGCGCCGCTCGGCTATCGCGTCGGCGAGCGACTGCAAGCCGTCGCGTATGCTCTGCTCGAACATGGGGCCAAGTAGCGGCGCGGCCGCCGCGGCGTGCGGCCCCGTGAGCGTGACGCGCTGTCGCAGGCGCGTGCGGCTCTCGGAGACGGGCTCGAAGCTCATCTCGAAGCGGAAGGTCACGCCGGGCATCTCGGCTTCGAGGACGGCGCGCTCGGCCGCGCGCGACTCCGCGACGCGGCTGCGCACGAACGGCAGGTCGAGGTGCTCAGCGTCGCCCACGGCGCCCGACGCCAGAACGTCGTCGGTCGTCACCCAATCGGTGGACTGGTCTGCGTGCCAGTTCCCGCCCTTCGTCCAGAACTCCCAAGCCGTCTCGGCCGACGCGTTGACCTCGACGCTGTGCTCGAACTCGAAGGGCGGCTGCATGGTCGGAAAAACTCCCCGGCTTCAGTCCTGTAGCACGCGCAGCATCGCTTCGTGGACGAGGCCGTTGCTGGCGGCGATGTGCGAGGCGTAGATATGGAAGGGCGAGCCGTCGTAGTGCGTGACGCGGCCGCCGGCCTCCTCGACGAGCAGCACGCCCGCGGCCACGTCCCAAGGGCGCAGGCCCTCCTCGTAAAAGCCCTCGAAGCGGCCCGCGGCGACGTAGGCGAGGTCGAGCGCGGCGGCGCCGTCGCGGCGGACTGACTGCGCCTGCATGATGAAGGCTCGGAAGTGGCGCGCGAAGTCGCCGCGCTCGCGCACGTCGTAGGGGAAGCCGGTGCAGACGAGCGCGCGGTTCAGGTCGTCTGTGTCGGAGGCGCGCAGCGGGCGGCCGTTGAGGGTCGCGCCCGAGCCGCGTTCGGCTGCGAACAACTCGTCGCGCGTCGGGTCGTAGACGACGCCGACGACGATGCGGCCCTCGTGTTCGAGCGCGACCGAGACGCAGAAGGTCGGGTAGCCGTGCGCGTAGTTGGTCGTGCCGTCGAGCGGGTCAATGATCCACTTGTACTCGGCGCCGGGCGCGCCCGCCTCCTTCACGTCGCCCGACTCTTCGGTGAGTATCGCGTGGCGCGGGTGGTAGCTGCGTATGCGCTCGACGATGAGCCGCTCGGCCGCGAGGTCGGCCTCGGTCACGAGGTCTATGTCGCCCTTGTTCGAGACCTGTAGCGCGCGCCCGAACTTGTCGGCGAGCACCTGCCCGGCCTCTCTCGCAATCTGGACGGCGAAGTCGAGCACGTCACTTCTCCTTCAATACGGGGACGATCTCGGTCTGGATGGGCTGGCCCGTGACTTCGACATCCTTGTCCGAGACGTAGACGTTGATTTCGGAGCGGACGCCGAAGCGGCCTTCGAGGTAGATGCCGGGCTCGATGGAGAAGCACGTGCGCGCGATGACGCGGCGCGAATCTCTGGTCTCGAAGTCGTCTATGTTGGCGCCGTTGCCGTGGCCCTCTTCGCCGATGGAGTGGCCGGTGCGGTGCGTGAACTGCGGGCCGTAGCCGGCGCGCTTGATGACTCCGCGCGAAACGTCGTCAACCTCCGCGGCGCGTATGCTCCGGCCTTCGCGCACGGCCCTGCGGACGAAGTCTGTGGCGGAGTCGCGCGCCTCCTTCACGATGTTGAAGACCTTGACGTACTCGTCGGGCACCGTGTCGCCGACGTAGCCGACCCACGTCTGGTCGGCGACGATGGAGCCGGGCTTGTCCAGCTTCTCGGAGATGTCGAAGAGGACGAAGTCGCCGCGGCGGATGGGGGCGCTGCGTTCGGCGGTGGGGGAGTAGTGCGGGTTGGCCGTGTTCGCGCCGACCGACACGTCGCCGCCGCCCGCCGTCATCCCCTCTTCACTGAGGCGGCGTGCGATGAACTGCTGGATTTCGTACTCGGTCGGCGTCTCGTTGTTTCTGATTCTGCGCGCGATCTCTGCGAAGCCCTCCATGATGACCTTGTGGAGCTTGTCGGCGGCCTCGCGGTGCGTTTCGAGTTGCTCGGGCGTGAGCACGGCCTCGAACTGCTGGACGAGGTCTGCGCTGGTGACGACCGAGACGCCGCTCATCGAGCGGACTAGCTCCAAGGTGCCCGCGTCCACGCGCGCGACGTAGGGGATGTCGCCCATGGGTGAATACTGCATGGCGATCTTCTTGAGTACGACGCGCTTGTTCTGAAGTCCGCCCGAGGCGAGCGCGTCGCGCAGTCCGGCGTGCAACTCTTGCCAGCTCGCGTAGATGATCTTGCGGCCGGGCAGCGCGTCGAGTCGGTAGCGCTCGATTGAATGTACGAGGCGCACGGGCTCGCCGACGACGGGGACGTAGTAGAACCAGCGGCGCGTGGTGACGCCGGTCGTCGGCAGTTTAAGTATCCTGTAGGCGAGCGGGTCGCTGCGGCGGAAGTCGTAGAAGAGCCAGCCGTCGAGCCCCGCCTCGCGCAGCGCCGCCTGAATCTCTCGGACGCGCGCCGACTGCTCCTCGCCCGGCCGCGCCTCCTGCGCGCGCGCTGCGCCCGCCGAAAGGACGAGTGTGAGCGCCGCGAGTGCGAACGCGGCGAGTCTGTCGTGTCTCGTTCTCATATTGTCCTTATACCACTTTCACTACTCGTAAAGCTTACGCAGCGTCGCGCGCCAAGACGAGTGTTGGAGGAGGTCTGTGCTGTCGCTGAACTGGTCAACGCTTCCGATGGGGCGGCGCGAGGCGATGCGGCGCACGCGCTCGTCCGAGATGAGCGCGAAGAGCGAGCCGGGGAAGCCGTGGAGCGCGATGACCTTGAAGGGGCGGCCGAAGAAGTCGCGCGGCTCCGTGGGCAGAGGCTCTGTGAGGCCGAGCGTGTTGTGCATCCCGGCCACGACGCGGTAGGCGTCCGCGAGGTGCCGCTCGCGCTCCTGCCACGTCTCGGCGGAGAGCGCCGCGCGCAGGTGCGGCGAGAGTCGCACGGCACAGCCCAACTGCATGAAGGCCGTGCCGAACCACTTCGCGTAGGGCGCGTAAGTCCGCTCCATCAGGAAGCAGAGCCGCATCAGGTCGCGCACGAGCCGCGCGCCGATGAGGGCCGAGCCTATCTCGTCGCCGACCATCCCCGCGCGCCCCATCAAGTGCTCCTCCTGCCCGACGCGCACCCACGCGGCGGCGAGCAGATAGAGCCAGAGGTCGTGCGGGTAGTAGGCGAAGCGGCGGCGCACGTCTTCGAGTCCGATACGGTCGTGGAAGACCGCGCCCGACGTGATGGTGCGGAGCTTCTGCTCGGGGAAGGTGAGCCAGTCGGCAGGCTCAAGCTCCTGTCTGATGTCGAAGGCGAGGTAGCTCTCGAAGAAGCCGCGCGGCGTCATCAGATCAACCCTGTGGTTGACCGGCCCCGCATCCTTCTCGACCAAGTGCTTCACGCCGCCGCCGGCCGCGTCCGGCTCGGTGAAATTCGTCGGGTAGCCGCGGAAGCGGCGCGGGAGTTTGTGGCCGAGCGTCACGCGGACGGCCTCGCGCGCGGCTTCGTAGTCGTCCTCTCCGACAAACAGATCAACGCGCGGCCCCCACTCGTGATCCGCGCTCATCTCCGTGTCGAAGCCGAGCACTTCGGAGCCCGTGCCGAGCCGCGCCGCCGCGTAGCGGAGGGCGGGGAACTCCGCTTCGAGGACGGGCCTCACGGCCTCCTCGAAGAAGAGGCGGCTCAACTCAAGTCCCTTGACGAACTCCGTCATCTCCGTTCAGTAGAGCGAGCCGGGGCGGCGCGTGCCTAAGAGCGCCGGGTTCTTCTCCGCAATCGCCGACGCTGGCGTGCGCCTGTCCGTGTAGAGCGAGACGCGCGCGAAGTTGTGCGCGGCCAAGCCGGCGTGAAAGACGATGCCGCAGGCGAGGAAGACGGCAGCGAAGACGCGCCAGCCGCGCCTTCGCAGAAGCGCGTCCCAGGAGTAGAAGCCGTAGAGGGCCGCGACGGGGAAGGTAACATAAAACGTGTGCGAGGCGGGCAGCTTCGCCGTGAAGGTGAAGAGCGCGCAGAGCAGCACGACTGTCAACAGCGTCAGCCTCTTCACCTGCGGCCAGTCTTCGCGCGCGGTCTTCCTACGGAACCAGAGGACGACCATCGCCGCGGGCTGCAAGAGCCCCACGACGCCTAGAAAAACCGCGAGCGGCGCGAGCCAGAGGTTCTCGCGCAGGAAGGCCACGCGCTCGGCCGTGTTGCGTCCGACGAAGCGCGCCAGCTCCATGCTCGCCAGAGAGAGGAAGCGCGCCGGCACGCCCTCGACCGGGTTCAGCACGCGCGCGAAGTTCTTGAAGTTCGCCGCGAACATCTCGCCCGTCCCGCCCGAGCCGGTCGTCACACCGTACTTCAGAAAAGTCGGCGCGAGCGTCCACGCCGTCAGCAGCGCCCCGCACGCGGCGAGGCCGAGCGACGGCAGCGCTTCCGTCCCCCCTTCACTTAACTGGAAGTAGACCGACGCCAGCAGGAACGGCACCAGCACGACCCACGAGAGATGTAGCTGCATCACCCAGAAGAGCGCGGCGCCCATCATCAAATTGCAGAGCCACGCGGGGACGAGCCCCTTTCGCGTCGCGGGGATGGTTTCGAGCGCGCCGACGAAGAAGAGGACTGCGCCGGGCAGCACGTAAGAGGGGTTGACGACGTGCGTCGAGAAGTTGAGCGTCCAAGGCGCCGTCAGCAGCCAGCCCCAGACGAACCAGCGCGGCGTCCCCGGCAGGCGCCGCGCGCAGTACCACGCGAACAGGCAGAGCGCCGCGAACGACATCAAGTTGAGCGGGACGTACGGCGCCTCGGGCACGGGCGCGGCGTAGAACGGGAGCCCGACGAGCAGACCTTGCAGCGCGCCCGGCACCTGCACGCCCGCCGCCACGTCCGGGCCGAAGTAGGGCCACGCGCCCGTCGAGTAGAACTTCAAACCGATGAGGTAGACCTGCCGCTCGTCGTCGGCCCAGAACTGCGAGCAGAGCCCGTAGCCCAGACGGAAGAGGAACGCGGCGGCGAGCAGCGCGACGAGCAGACGCCTCCGCGCCGCCCGCCCCGCCCCGTCACTCTTCCGAACGTCGGCGTCGCTCCGGCTCACGTGGATTCAGAAGCTCAAATCTGAAATTTCAAATCTTCAATTCTTAGCGGGCGCGAGGCGTTCGGCGGCGAGGCGCAGAACCTCCCGCACCTGCCTGTCCCAGTAGGGCCAACTGTGCGTGCCGGGAAGCTCGCGGAACTCGTGCGGCACCTTCTTCTCGATGAGCAGGGCGGAGAAGTCGCGGCTGTTCGTGATGAGGAAGTCTTCGGTGCCGCAGTCGAGGTAGAGGAAGGGCAGCGCCTTCACTTGCTCGGGCGTCAGCTCCTTCGCGATGCGGTAGATGTCGTTGTCGCGGCGCACGGCGCTGCCCGCGTCGCCGTAGACCCTGACGACGGACGGACGTACGAAGTCGGGTATGCGCTGGTCTGGCGTCCAAGAGGCGACGGCCAGCGCGCCGCTCATCGAGCCGGCGAAGGCGAAAAGCTCCGGGTGCTTCAGCGCGAACTTCAACGAGCCGTAGCCGCCCATCGAGAGCCCCGCCACCGCGCGCCCCTCGCGCGTGGATAGGGTGCGGAAGCGGCGGTCAACGTCCGGTATCAACTCCTGCACGAAATAACTCTCGAACTTCGCGTTCGGCTCGGGGCCGTCCGTGTACCAAGCGTCCTTACCCTCGGGCACGACGATGATGAAGGGGTAGCTTGCGGCGTAGTCGGCGAGGTGCGCGCGCTCCGAGACCCAGTCGCCCGCGCTCCCGCCGAGCCCGTGCAGGAGGTAGAGGACAGGGTAGCGCTTCGACTTCGACGAGCCGCGTTTGTAGTCGGCCGGCAGGATGACGTTGTAGGGGAGCGGCGCGCCGACGAGTCGGCTGTCGAACTGCACAGTCTCGTAGCGGCGCGGCCCTTCCTTCTTCTTCTCGTCCTTCTTCTTCTCGGTCTGAGCCTGCGGCGCGTTCTGCGCGGGAGTCGCCTGCGCGTGCGCGTGCGTCGAAGACAGGAGCAGTGCGAAGACGAGGAAGAGAGTTCTCGTTATTTTATCCATCGCGTTTGCGCGTGTGTGCCTGTAGGTTTTGCCCGGCCCGAGTCTTTGAGGCGGAAGGCTTCAGCGGGCGTCGGCCTTCGCCTTCTTCCGCGCGGCCTTCTCTGTCTTCCGCTCCGCCTCCGTGCGGTGTATCGCGTCCTCCGCGGCGCGGCCCGTGCGCGAGAGCCGCACGTAGAGCAGGTAGGCGACGATGACCGCGTTGAAGAAGAGGACGAGGCCGCGCAGGTGCGTCGGCTGCTCGAACAACTCGTACAACTCCACGGGCAGGTAGAGGCAGCCCGACAGTATGGCGAACCACTCGGCCCACGCGCGCATGTGCCAGAGCCCGTAAGCCTCGACGAAGCGCACGACCGAGTAGGCGAAGGCGAGCGCCGCCAGCGTCCGCAAACGCGTGTCGTTCATACGCGACGCGGCCTCGACGAAGACGCGCGGGTAGTGGCTCGCCGGGTCTAGATGAGAATGGCGCACCAGACGCTCGGCCAAGTCTTCCAAGTCGCGGTGTACAAGCGACAGCAGCCCGAAGCCCGCGACCAGCACGAGCGTCCCCTTCAACGCCTCGAACAGCGCCACGGCGCGCACGCCCGCGGCGATCTCCGTCACCGTCCGCGGCTTCGGCATGTAAGGTTCAGTCGCAGACATCTTCAAGGATTCCGTTAATCGTTCAAATGACCGGTGTTATCACACCAATATTGAGCGAAGCACAATACGTTAATTTTGCATAACCTTCTGCCCAATTGTATAAGATGCGTATGTGTGCGGCATCCTCAGACCGAAATCTACTTGCGGACGATGAGACGTGGGCGGCCATCCTTGAGCCGTCTTTGTGCGAGGACGACGCCGCTGTGGAAATTTTGGCGCGTCTTCTCTTAACCATTAGGAAGGCGATTGAAAGTGGGCCAGATGGGGCCGGTCGCGCGAGCCTTACACTTCTGCGTGGAGTCGAGTTAATGTACCTTTACACCGACGCGCACAGGGCAGCCCTCAAATTGTACATCCTCTCGCTGGAAGGGATACTTAAGCCCAAGGATGAACCACTCAACCTCATCAACGCGGCGATTGAAAGGGGATTAAGCGAGTCACGCTAGTCAAGACCTCTGACCCGAAGGTCTCGACGTGAAAGCGTATCGCCGACTCCACGTCGGCCAGCGCCTCTTCGCGACTTTGACCCTCGCCCACGACGACGCCCTTCAGGCCGAGCGGGTAAGCGACGTAGCCGTCCGGATGTTTCTCGACGATGATTTTTACTTTCCTCATTTCTTCAATCCTATCTCACTCAACTTCGCCACGCAGCATGGGAATCTTCAAGCCCTTCTCGCGCGCGGTCTGCTCGGCCTCTTCGTAGCCGGCGTCCACGTGGCGCGCGACGCCGAGGCCGGGGTCGTTGGTGAGGACGCGGTTGAGGCGGCGTGCGGCTTCCGGCGTGCCGTCGGCGACCGAGACCTGTCCGGCGTGGAGCGAGTAGCCGATGCCGACTCCGCCGCCGTGGTGGAAGGAGACCCAAGAGGCGCCGCTCGCGGTATTGAGGAGCGCGTTCAAGATAGGCCAGTCGGCGACGGCGTCCGTGCCGTCGCGCATCGCTTCGGTCTCGCGGAAGGGCGAGGCGACCGAGCCGGTGTCGAGGTGGTCGCGGCCGATGGCGACGGGCGCTTGCAACTCGCCGCGCCGGACGAGGTCGTTCATCGCCTCGCCCATCTCTGCACGCTCGCCGTAGCCGAGCCAGCAGATGCGCGCGGGCAAGCCTTGGAACTGCACGCGCTCGCGGGCGAGCCGCATCCATCGTTCGAGCGTTCGGTCTTCGGGGAAGAGTTCGAGCGCGAGATCGTCGGTGCGCCGTATGTCGCTGGCCTCGCCCGAGAGCGCGACCCAGCGGAAGGGGCCTTTGCCTTCGCAGAAGAGCGGGCGGATGTATTCGGGGACGAAGCCGGGAATCTCGAAGGCGTCCGAGACGCCCGCGTCGAAAGCCTGCTTGCGTATGTTGTTGCCGTAGTCGAAGGCGACGGCGCCCGCGCGCTGCAAAGCGAGCATCGCCTCGACGTGCCGCGCCATAGACTGCATGGAACGCTCGACGTACCCTCGCGGGTCGTTACGTCTCAGCTCGTCGGCTTCTTCGAGAGAGAGCCCGGCGGGCACGTAGCCGTTCAGTGGGTCGTGCGCGCTCGTCTGGTCTGTCACTGCGTCAACCTTTACGCCGCGCTTCACAATCTCAGGCAGAACCTCCGCGCAGTTGCCGACCAGCCCGACCGAGACGGCGCGCTTCTGCTCGACGGCGTCCTCGCAGATGCGCAGCGCCTCGTCTAAATCCAGAGCGAGCCGGTCGCAGTAGCCCGTGCGGATTCGCTTCTCGATGCGCTCGCGCTCGACCTCGACGCCGAGGAAGACCGCGCCGTTCAGAGTCGCCGCCAAGGGCTGCGCGCCGCCCATGCCGCCCATGCCGCCCGAGAGGACGAGGCGCCCCGCGAGGTCTCCATCAAAATGCCTGTCGGCCATCGCGGCGAAGGTCTCGAACGTGCCCTGCACGATGCCCTGCGAGCCGATGTATATCCAAGAGCCGGCCGTCATCTGCCCGTACATCATCAGGCCGCGCCGTTCGAGCTCGTGGAAGTGCTCCCAGTTGGCCCACGCGCCGACGAGGTTCGAGTTGGCGATGAGCACGCGCGGCGCCGCGTCGTGCGTGCGGAAGACGGCGACGGGCTTCCCCGACTGCACGAGCAGCGTCTCGTCGTTCTCAAGCCGCGTCAGCTCGCGCACGATGGCGTCGAACGAGCGCCAGTCGCGCGCGGCCTTGCCCGTTCCGCCGTAGACGACCAACTCGTCGGGGCGCTCGGCCACTTCGGGGTCGAGGTTGTTCATCAGGCAACGCAGCGCCGCCTCCTGATGCCAGCCCTTGCAGTTCAACTTCGGCCCGCGCGGCGCGCGGATTATTCTTTGCGTGTGCATAAGACAGCCGTTGAATGTCGGTAAAGACCGATGAGAAGTTTTACGCCCGCCACGCCGCGAATTTAAGTCCTAGCGCACGAGCCGCAAAGCCGGCGCCGCCGCCATGAATAAAAGAAACAGCACTAATAGTATCAGGGCGGCTCTCCTCAGAGTCAGGAAGCCCATGAAGGCAAGTATCGCCGTATTGAATCTACCGACCTTGACGCCTTGTCCGGCGATTAAGGAACGTAGTGCTATCTGCATCTCCTGAATGGAGTCCTTCCTGAATACGTTTGCCGCCCACGCGCTGGTACCGGCGAATCTGGGCGTTCCGTCCGTTTCAAAACGCAGGAAGTATGCGTCACCGCCGTACCCCAGTACAGGCCGTTTTAATAAACTCTCCAAAAGCGCCTGCACTTCAAGGCGACCATCAACCCGTATGTGCGCTGCCGGAGTGAAAATAGTCTGCGGCCGGTCTTCCGGTAAGTAGCGGTAGTTAATGAAGTGAAAAATCACCTTTTCGTGGTCTACGAGTTCCAGAGCGCGCTTGATTTCCCAGACTAAGCCGTCACTCAAGAACTCGCCGTTTATAATAATCAGCCGAGCTTCAGCCATCAGACCTTCCACGAAAGTCTGCCAGTCCACGTCCTCTCGCAGGTAAAAACGGGCCGCCCCCAAGACCGCGGTTCGATCCGCCGGGTTCCCGACGGCTATCAGCGGCCCGACGTCCCTGACGCCGGAGCTTATCAACTCCTCTACCGTCTTCCGGCTATCGCCTAACTCCCCTTCGGCCGCCTCCCTGAAAGAGCGCAGATAAAGGACAGGTGGGAGGTGGGTAGAAGAAAGCACCTCCCGGGCGTCGGCCACCGTGGAATAGCTCCTGCCCTGCCTCCTCAGGCTCCCTGACAGATTCTTCACGACCGCGGCGCCGAAGGGGATGGCCACCATCAGAAACAATGACAGGAGGACGCGGACGACCCGGGGCAGTCCCGCTTCCCCTACAATGCTCGGCAGTATTTGAGAGAGTACGCAGGAGAAGGGGATTAGTAACAACCCGAATAAGCTTAACAGCAAGCCCACGACGGGGCGGCGCGCGAACCTCCGCTCGCTGACATTACCTTGTTGTGAAGCCGGGGCAGGCATTCTGGCGTGCGCTTTCACCAACGGCAACGTCCTCGCCCTGACGCTTAGCTACCCCTCTTCTCCTGTATGCCGCGGACGACCTTCGTCACCACCCCGCGCGGCATCATGCCGACGGCGCGCGCGACGAGGGCGTTGCGGAAGCCGGGGATGACGAGGGTCTTGCCCGCGAGCATTCCACGGTAGCCGGCCTCGGCGACTTCGCGCGCGGTCATCGCGCCGCGGTCGAAGAGCTTCGACTGCTCCATCCCCGCGGCGGCGACGAAGCCCGTCTCGGTCGGGCCGGGGCAGAGCGCAGAGATACGGACGCCCGTGCCCTCGCACTCGTTCGCCAGCGCCTCGGAGAGCGAGAGGACGTAAGCCTTCGACGCGTAGTAGACGGCCATCAGGGGCCCCGGCTGGAAGGCGGCGGTCGAGGCGACGTTCATCACGAAGCCGCGCCGACGCGCGAGCATGCCGGGCAGGAAGAGTTTCGAGAGGTGCGTGAGCGCGACGACGTTGACTTGCAGCAGTTCCAACTCGGACTTCAAATCGGTCTCGGCGAAGAGGCCGTAGCTGCCGAAGCCCGCGTTGTTGACGAGCGCGTCAACGACTACGCCCGCGCCGTTTAACTCTTCAAAAATTTCCCGCGGCGCCTCGGGGCGCGCGAGGTCTGAAGCGAGGACGCGCGCCGCGACTTTGTGCTTCCCCTCCAACTCTTCGGCGAGTCGCGCGAGCTTGTCGCGGCTGCGCGCGACGAGGACGAGGTCGTGCCCGTCGGCCGCGAACAGCCGCGCCAACTCCTCGCCGATGCCGCCCGACGCGCCCGTGACGAGCGCCGTCATCTTCTTCATAGCTGTTGGCTGTTAGCTGTTGGCTGTTGGCTGTTGGCTGTTGGCCGTGAGCTGAAAGCCAACAGCCAACAGCCAACAGCTAACAGCTACTCATTCGTCCTGCCCGGCCAGAAGGCGTGGAGCCAGCGGCTGGCCGAACTCTCCTGACTGATGATGTGTTCGAGCTCGCCCGCGTCGAGCCAGATGCCGCCGCAGGTGTCGCAGCGGTTGATGCTCACCTCGTCGTAAGAGTCCTCGTGGAGCTTGCCCGTGCAGCGCGGGCAGGGCATCGTGACGGGGCCGAGGTCGCGCGTGCGCGCGTCCTCGCGTATGGCCTCGCGCAGGCGTTCCAGCGACTCCTTGTCGCGGCGGCGGAAGTACTCCTCTTCGAGCCCGCGGCGGCGTTCGTCGAAAATGTCTGACACAGTGCTTGTTCCTCCTGATGCGTTCGCCCGAGACGCCGCGGGGGAACCGGGCGACAGTCTGCGGCGTTGTGATGGCTGGTGACGGCGTATGTAATAGCAGAAAAGGCGGCGCGCGCGCCACCCCGCCGCGCCGCCGCGGCTTGCGCCGGGGCGCACGAGTTCAATAAGCTTTGGCGTGAGACCGAAAACCCGCACAGAGTTTGGAGGCGCAACCCGCATGGCAATCGGCCCGCGCGCGCGCGTGCTGCTCATCGCGGCCGTCCTGTTCGGCGCGTTGGCGGCGCTCGTCTGGTTCCTGAGCTACCGCTACTGGTCGCAGCCCGTCACGCCGCTCGCGCCGCCAGCCGGGAGCGCCGAGCGGACGCCCGCGCCGTCGTCCTCCGCTTCGCCTTCGCCCGCGCCTTCTGCTTCGCCCAACTCGGAGCCTTCGCTCGCGCCGTCGCCGCAGCCATCAGCTTCGCCCGCGCCCACGGGCTCGCCTTCGGCCGACGCTTCGCACGGCGCCGCGAACTCCGCGGACGGCACGGCGCAAACTTCAGGCGACCCTCTGCGCGGACTTCTGATTCCGGTCGCGGGCGTCCGCGCCGAGCAGTTGCAGGACACCTTCGACGCCGCGCGCAGCGAGGGGCGCGTCCACGACGCCATAGACATCATCGCGCCGCGCAACACGCCGGTGCTGGCCGCAGCGGACGGCCGCGTCGTACGCCTCTTCCAGAGCGCGAAGGGTGGTACGACCCTCTACCAGTTAGCCTCCGCGGACGAGCACGTCGTCCTCTACTACGCGCACCTCGAACGCTACGCAGACGGCCTCGCCGAAGGGCACTTCGCGCGCCGCGGCGAGACCATCGCCTACGTCGGCGACAGCGGCAACGCCACGCCCGGCAACACGCACCTCCACTTCCAAATCTACCGCGTCGCCGACCCCAAACACTTCTGGACGGGCGACAACATCAACCCTTATCCGCTCCTGCGCGGCGCGCAATAAGTCCAATTTGAGGACAGCCATTTTCTGTACGATTGCCGTCCGTAAACGGTGCGCGCACGCGCGGCCGCGGGCGTTTTCCCGCGGAAAAGTGTGGTAAATCGCGCGCGGGAACGGTAGTTGCCACGTGTCGGCGGGAGCGTCTGTGCGCGTAACCTCTCCCTGACAAACGACGCGCGAGTTTTAGATTGAGGAGTTTTAAAAGGCCGATG
>DATFHD010000101.1:0-43579 GCA_035248785.1 Pyrinomonadaceae bacterium
TCTACTTCTGGCTGCGCTGGACGTTCCCGCGCTACCGCTACGACCAGTTGATGGACTTGGGCTGGAAGTGGCTGATACCCGCCTCCATCCTCAACATCGTCTGGACGGGCGTGACCGTCTTCGCCGTGCAGGCGCTCGACCGCCCCGGCATGAAGACCGTCGAGTCGCTGTCCGGCGGGTTGAATTTGACGCTGACGGGGAAGGGAATCGCCGTCGCCTTCGGCTGGGCGGGCTTGCTGCTCGCCGCGGTCTTCCTCGCGTATCTGAACCGCAACTCGCGCGACTTCAACCTCAAGAAGCACCGGCGCCAGATTAAGCTCGTTGACGTGCCCAAGGGCGCGCCCGCGATAACAAAAGCAGTGACAAGTGACGGGTGAGTTGATATGCCACTGGTAAAGGTTCCGCGGCCGACGTGGGGTGAGAGGCTGAAGCGCTTCTTTCTGGCCGACATGTTCAAGGGGATGTGGCTGACGCTGAAGTACAACGTCGGCGCGCTGACCGACAAGGATTCGGTGCGCGGCTTCGGCATCTACACCGAACAGTATCCTTCAGTCCGCCCGCAGGTCGCGCCCCGCTTCCACGGAGCGCCGCGGCTGAACATGGATCCCGAGACGCACGAATCTTTGTGCATCGCCTGCAACCTCTGCGCGCTCGCCTGCCCCGAGGACTGCATTGATGTCATCGCGATGGACATCGAGATGTCGGTCGGCGGCAAGGCGCGCAAGAAGAAGGTGCTCGACGAGTTCATCTTCGACACCTCGCGCTGCATGTTCTGCGCGCTCTGTCAGGAGGCTTGCCCGACGGCCTGCCTTGAGCTGACGCAGGAGTTCGAGTTGGCGACCTACTCGCGCGCAGGCTTCGTCTGGAACCGCGAGATGTTGGAGCAGGGTCGCGAGTCGCGCAAGTTCGAACACTAAAAACTTATGGTTCTCTCCGGCTGGGAAAGCGTCTTCTTCTGGGTCTTCGCGCTCGCCGCGCTGGTGGCGGGGATGCTGACGGTGATGGCGCGCAACGCCGTCCACTCGGCCCTGTTCCTCATCTCGGCGCTCGTCTCGGTGGCGGCGCTCTTCATCCTGCTCGGCGCCGAGTTCATCGCGGGCGTGCAGATTCTGGTCTACGTCGGCGGCGTGATGGTGCTCTTCCTGTTCGTCATCATGCTCGTCAACGTCTCGGCCGAGGAGCGCGGGCGCGAGGAGTTGTTCAACCGCCCGGCGCAGACGACGGCCGCCGTCTGCTTCGCCGCGCTCATCGTCTTCGGCTTCTTCTACGCCATCAACAAGTCTGCGGGGCAGTTCGCGCGCCCGGCGGAGCAGCGCCCGGCCGCGCTCGCGTCGGCGTCCGGCGCGGAACTTCAGCCCGCCGCGACCGGCGTCGCGCAGATTTCCGAGGACACGCAGCGCGTAGGCTCAAGCCTCTACCGCTACGGCGCGCTCCCGTTCGAGATCGCGAGCGTGCTTCTGCTCGTGGCCATCGTCGGCTCGGTGCTGCTGGCGCGCACGCCGAAGCAGGAGCTTTCGGCCGACGACGTTGACCCCGAAGTCCTGACCGAGCTGAGCGCCGCGGGCGAGCTGACCCCGGCCGAGATAGAGGCCGCCACGCGCGCGCGCACCGCGGAAGTCTGAACTATGAACAGCCTACTCGCACCGGCACTCCTGCTCTTTCAGGACGGCGTGCTCGACAACATGAAGCAGGGTATCGCACACCCCGACCTGTCGAAGTTCCTCATCATCGGCGCGCTGCTCTTCTCGGTCGGCGTGGCCGGCGTGCTGACGCGCCGCAACATCATCGTCATCTTCATGTCCATCGAGCTGATTCTGAACGCGGCGAACCTGAACTTCATCGCCTTCTCGCGCTACCTGCAAGAGCAGGGGAGCCTGAACGCCGTCGCGGGCCAAGTCTTCACGGTCTTCATCATCGTCGTCGCCGCCGCCGAGGCGGCCATCGGCCTCGGCCTCGTCATCGCGCTCTACCGCAACCGCGAGACGATCTTCGTGGACAAGATTGATCTGCTGAAATGGTGAGAGGGAAGTAGACAGTGGTCAGTAGTCAGTAGCCAGTAGGAATCAAGCCTCGGGTGCTGACCCTGACATGCGGACGACTCGTAAGCAAGTTCTTCTACTGTCTACTGACTACTGTCTACTGACTACTCCTTATGCATAGATACATCTGGCTCGTCCCCCTCCTGCCTCTGCTCGGCGCGGCCGTTAACGGGCTGCTGGGCCGGCGCTTCCGCTTCTCCGAAAGAGTGGTCGGCTCGATAGCCGTCGGGTCGGTGGCGCTGGCGTTTGTGATAAGCCTCGCGGCGGTCGTCAGCTACGGCCTGAACGTCTGGCCGAATCCTTACGTGACGAGTCAGGACGGCTCGTTCGTCTACACGTGGATTCCGGGCGGCGCGGTCGAGCTGACCGAGGGCTTGGCGGCGCGGGCCGAGATGGAGTCGTCGCGCCTCGCGGACGAGGAGGCCGAGCGCAGGGCGCGTGAGCAGGGCATAGGGCCGGGCGGCGCGGTGCTCGTCGGGCGGCAGAACGTGCCGGAGAGGCGCGGCGTCGGCGCGTCGCTCGACGTGGAGTGGAGCTACCAGCTCGACGCGCTCTCGTCCATCTTCATGCTCGTCGTGACGGGCGTCGGCCTGTGCATCTTCGTCTTCGCCACCGGGTACATGCACGGCGACAAAGGGTTCTACCGCTTCTTCGCCTACCTCGGCCTCTTCATGTTCTCGATGCTCATACTCGTGATGGGCTCGAACTTCATGATGATGTTCGTCGGATGGGAGGGCGTCGGGCTCTGCTCGTACCTGCTCATCGGTTATTACTTCGACCGCAAGGAGGCGGGCGACGCCTCGCGCAAGGCTTTCATCACGAACCGCATCGGCGACTTCGGCTTCGCCCTCGCCGTCTTCGGCATCATCGCCACCTTCGGGACGACGCAGTACACGCAGGTCTTCGAGCAGGCGCGCACCTTCCCCGTCGAGTCGTTCCTCGGCCTGACGAACCCTTGGGGCATCATGTCGTGGCTCGCGCTCGGGCTCTTCATCGGCGCGTGCGGCAAGTCTGCGCAGATACCCCTGTACGTCTGGCTGCCGGACGCGATGGCCGGCCCGACTCCCGTCTCCGCCCTCATCCACGCCGCGACGATGGTCACGGCAGGGCTCTACATGTTGACGCGCTGCAACGTCATCTTCCAGCACTCGCAGGCGATGATGACGGTCGTCGCGGTCGTCGGGGCGCTGACGGCGATATTCGCCGCGACCATCGGCATCACGCAGAACGACATCAAGAAGGTCTTAGCCTACTCGACCGTCTCGCAGCTCGGCTTTATGTTCCTCGCCTGCGGCGTCGGGGCGTTCGTCGTCGGCATCTTCCACGTGATGACGCACGCCTTCTTCAAGGCCCTGATGTTCCTCGGCGCAGGCTCGGTCATCCACGCGATGCACCACGAGCAGGACATGCGGCGGATGGGCGGCCTCAGGAAGTACATGCCGAAGACCTACTGGACGTTCTTCGCCGGCTGGCTCGCCATCTGCGGCATCATCCCGTTCTCGGGCTTCTGGTCGAAGGACGAGATACTCTGGAACGCGGCCTCGACCGAGTACGTCACCAACGGCTGGCTGCTCTGGCTCATCGCCACCGTCGCGGCGACCTGCACGGCCTTCTACATGACGCGCCTGATGGCGCTGACCTTCTGGGGCAAAGAGCGCTTCCTCGAAGTCCGCGCGGGCGGGCAGGCCGACGAGGCGCACGCGCAGAAGTATGCGGACGGCGAGACGACGCACGCCGCGCACACGCCCTCGGTCGGCGACCGCCCGCACCACGGGCCTGAAGAAAGGGTCGGCGCCGCGCACGCGCTCGAATCGGCCGAGGCGGGCGAGCCCGAGGGCGTGGACGCGCGCGGCCACGACATACACGACCACCACGACCCCGGCGAACCCGCGGGACACGGCCACCACCCGCACGGCTCGGTCATCCCGCACGAGTCGCCGCGCTCGATGTGGATGCCTCTGGCGGTGCTCGCGGTGCTGGCGACCGTCGGCGGCTTCGTCGGCATCAGCCCCGCGTTCGCGGGCGGCGCGCACGTCGGCGGCCGCCTCAACATCGTCAACTGGCTCGACCCGATCATCTGGAACCCCGCGACCGGGCAGTTCGGCAAGGAGTCGCACGCGGAGACCTCCGCGCTTCAGAGCCACGACAAACAGGCGGCCGGGCGCGAGGCCGTGCGGCAGGAGGGGAGCCGCGAGGCGCCGCTGCCGACTCGAAGCGAATCCGGCCACGGCGCCGAGGCGGGCGCGGGCGGCGAACACGCAGAGGGGCCGCCGCCCTACGGCGACACGGGCTTCAACCTCGCGCACGCCGTCCAGAACATGCTCGGCGGCAGCCACGCGGCGGCCGAGTGGTTCTTCATCGTCGTCTCGCTTCTGGTCGCCGGCTTCGGCATCTGGCTCGGCTTCCTCTTCTACATCTGGCGTCCGCACCTGCCCGACGTGTGGGCGCGGCGGCTCGCGGGGCTCTACCGCGCGAGCTTCAACAAGTACTGGGTGGACGAACTCTACGGCCTGCTGTTTACGCGGCGGACGATGGACGCGGCGCGCGGCGTCTACGCCGTGGACTCGCGCGGCATAGACGGCGCGGTCAACGGCGCGGCGTGGCTGACGCGGCAGCTCAGCCGCTTCACCGGCAACACCGACCGCCTCGTCGTTGACGGCGCGGTCAACGGCGTCGCCGGCTTCATCAAGCTTTTGATGTCGCCGCTCCTGCGCGCCGCGCAGACGGGCCTGACTGCGAACTACGCGCTCGTCATGATCATCGGCCTCGTCGTCGCCGTCGGCCTCTACTTCGGCGGCGACATCATCGCCGCGCTGACCGGCGCGCGGTGAAAGGAAGTAGACAGTAGACAGTAGTCAGTAGCGCTCCGCGCTGCGGACGACTGACGCTGACACCTGAACGGTTCATTAACGAAGGTATTTCTACTGACTACTGTCTACTGACTACTGTCTACTGCTTCCGGAGGGAATGTGAAAATCCCCTACTTGCTCTCGATCATCACGTGGCTGCCCGCGCTCGGCGCGATAGTCGTGCTGTTCCTCTTTAAGAAGGGGCAGGCGGGCGCCATCAAACGCTTCGCGACCGCTTGGTTCGCGCTCGACTTCGTGGCCTCGCTCGCGCTCGTCAGTTATAACCGGAGCCTCGGCGGCTTCCAGTTCCTCGAAGACGCGCAGTGGATTCCGGTCATCGGCGCGCGCTACCAGATGGCCGTGGACGGCGTGGCCGTGCTGCTGATTCTGCTGACGACGCTCTTGGGCTGGATAGCCGCGCTCTCTTCGTGGGAGTACATCGCGAAGCGCGAGAAGGAGTACTACGTCCTTCTGCTGCTGTTGCAGACCTCGGTGCTCGGCGTCTTCTGCGCGGCCGACCTCTTCCTCTTCTTCCTCTTCTTCGAGGTCTCGCTGGTGCCGATGTACTTCCTCATCGGCATCTGGGGCGGCGAGCGGCGTCTCTACGCGGCCATCAAGTTCTTCCTCTACACGCTGGTCGGCTCGGTGGGGCTCCTGCTCGGCCTCATCAAGATGTACTTCCTGACGCAGGACGCGGCGCTCGTCGGCGCCATCACGCAGACGACGAAGGAGCTGGTGGCGGGCGCTGGCAACCGCGAAGCGCTGGGGATGCTCAACAACAGCCTCGCGCTGGCGCAGGCCGCCGGCACAGGCACCTTCAACATCATGTCCATGCAGGCGCTCGGCTCCGTCATCCCGATGGGGACGATGCAGGTCTTGCTCTTCTTCGCCTTCGCCATCGGGTTCGCCATCAAGGTGCCGATGTGGCCCTTCCACACTTGGCTGCCGGACGCGCACGTCGAGGCGCCGACGGCAGGCTCGGTCATCCTCGCCGGGATTTTGCTGAAGCTCGGAACCTACGGCTTCTACCGCTTCAACCTGCCGTTCTTCCCGAAGGCTTCGATTGACCAGAGCTACTTCGCGAACGGCGCCTTCGGCGTGCGCAACGTGATGATCATCCTCGCCATCATCAGCGTCATCTACGGCGCGCTCGCGGCGATGTACTTCGTCGTCAAGCGCGACGGCGACGTGAAGAAGCTGGTCGCATACTCGTCGGTCTCCTCGATGGGCATCGTGATGCTCGGGCTCTTCTCGATGAATCCGAACGGCCTGAACGGCGCCGTGCTCCACATGATTAACCACGGCATCTACTCGGGCGCGCTCTTCCTGCTCGTCGGCATCATCTACGAGCGTCGCCACACGCGCGCCGTCAACGAGTTCGGCGGGCTCTCGCACGTGATGCCCGGCTACGCGGCGGTCTTTCTGGGGATGGCGATGACGGCGATAGGTCTTCCGCTGCTCTGCGTCTTCATCTCGGAGTTCCTCGCGATGCGGGGCGCCTTCGAGGCGAACCCGTACTGGGCGGGCTGGGCCGCGCTCGGCATCATCCTCAACGCAGGCTACATGCTCTGGCTCTACCAGCGCATGTTCTTCGGCAACATCGAGAACCCGAAGAACGAAGGCTTGCGCGACCTCAAGGGGCGCGAGTGGGCCTACATGACGCCGCTGCTTCTGATGTCGCTCTGGATCGGCGTCTACCCGACGCCCTTCATCGCCTTCATACAGAAGCCGGTCGCCTCCATCGTCAAGCACGTCCGCCCCGACTACCCCATCAGCCCGGCCGCCCCGCGCGCGCCGCAGACGGCGGAGAGGAGATGAAGTAGACAGTAGACAGTAGTCAGTAGACAGTAGCGCTCCGCGCCGCCGACGACTGACGCTGCCACCTGAACGGCTCATCAACGAAGGTATTTCTACTGACTACTGACTACTGACTACTGACTACTGACTACTGACTACTTGAATTCTTATGTTCCTCCTGCAAGCCTCCACGACCGCGCTCTTCGACGCGACCGACCTGAAGCTGATCGCGCCCGAGATAATCCTGTCCGTCTGCGCCTGCGTGGCGCTGGTGATGGAGGTCGTGCTGCCGTACCGCCTGAGCCGCTGGACGGGCTACTTCGCGCTCGCCTCGACGGCGCTGGCCGCGGCGTCGGTCGTCGTGCTCGCGCGCGCCGTCTGGCCCGACTCGCCGATGACGGGCTTCTACGGGACGTTGAAGGTTGACGGCTTCGCGGTCGTCTTCAAGCTCATCTTCCTGCTCGCGGCGGCGCTGACGGTCGCGGTTTCTCTGCGCTACTTGGACATCGAGGGCGAGCAGCGCGGCGAGTACTACTCGCTCGTCCTGTTCGCCACGGTCGGCATGATGTTTCTGGCCTCGGGCTACGACCTCATAGTGCTCTACATCAGCCTCGAACTGATGGCGCTGACGTTCTACGTGCTGGTCGGCTACACGAAGCGCGAGCGGCAGTCGAACGAGGCGGGCATGAAGTACTTCCTGCTCGGCGCGTTCTCGTCGGGCGTGCTGCTCTACGGCTTCTCGCTGCTGTTCGGCGTGGCCGGCTCGACGAATCTGAGTGAGATCGCGCCGGCCGTGGCGCGCGCCGCCGCGTCGGGGCAAGACCTCGCGGGCGTGGGCCTGCGGCCGCTGGTCATCCTCGCGATGATAGCCGTGGCGGCCGGCCTCTTCTTCAAGATCGCGGCGGTGCCTTTTCACATGTGGGCGCCGGACGCTTACGAGGGCGCGCCGACTTCCGTCACCGCCTTCCTCTCGACTGGCTCGAAGGCCGCGTCGTTCGCGCTGCTGGCGCGCATCTTCCTCGAAGCGCTCGGCGGGATGAGAGTTGACTGGGCGCCGCTCCTTGGGCTCGTCGCGGCCGTCACGATCATGGTCGGCAACTGGGCGGCGGTGACGCAGACGAACTCGAAGCGGCTGCTCGCATACTCTTCAGTCTCGAACGCGGGCTACCTTCTGCTCGGCGTCGTCGCGGCGAACGGGTACGGCTACACGGGGCTCGTCGTCTACCTCATCGTCTACACGTTCATGAACATCGGCGCGTTCGGCGTCATCATCAGCCTGCGGCGGCGCGGCGTCGTCGGCGACAACGTGGACGACCTGACCGGCTTGGGCCAGAAGGCACCGGGGATGGCCCTGATGATGGCCGTCTTCATGCTCAGCTTAGGGGGCTTGCCCGTGACGGGCGGCTTCATCGGCAAGTGGTTCCTGTTCGGCGGCGTCATCCAGCGCGGCGCGGCCGAGGGGAAGAACTGGTACTACTGGCTCGCGGCGTGGGCGGCCTTCAACACGGTCGTCAGCTTCTACTACTACGTGCGCTTCATCCGCGCGATGTACATCGGCGACCGCGAGCCGGACGCGCGCCCGCTGTCTCTCTCAAAACCCTTACAGACGGCGCTCGTCGTCTGCGTCGTCTTCGTCATCTTCATCGGCGTCTACCCGCAGCCCTTCATCAAGGCCGCCGAGGCGGTCGTCCAAGCCATCGCGCCCGCCGGCCCTCTCGCGTTAAGATGAGCCGGCAAGGATTCAACTGAACAGACGGGGGGCGGCAGAATGGCAGGTGAGTTGGAAGGCAGGGCGGCGCTCGTCACGGGCGCGACTTCGGGGATAGGGCACGCGACGGCTTTGCGCTTCGCGCGTGAGGGCGCGCGCGTGGTTTTGGTCGGGCGCGACGCGGAGAGTTTGAAGAGGACGGCCGACGAGGTTCGCGCGGCGGGCGGCGAGGCTTTGGAGGTTCAGGCAGACGTGACGGTCGAGGCGCACGCGCGCCGCGCGGTCGAGACGGCCACCGAAGCATTCGGCGGACTCGACGTGCTCGTCAACGCGGCCGGCATCATCTCGAACGGGACAGTCGAGACGACGCAGCTCGACGACTGGGACGCGATGATGAACATCAACCTGCGCTCGGTCTTCCACCTCATGCAGCTCTCTGTGCCTTACCTCGAAAAACGCCCCGGCAACGTCGTCAACGTGTCGAGCGTGACGGGCCTGCGCGCCTTCCCGGGCGTGCTCGCCTACTGCGTCTCGAAGGCGGGCGTTGACCAGTTGACGCGCTGCGCCGCGTTGGAGCTGGCCGCGAAGGGCGTGCGCGTCAACGCCGTCAACCCCGGCGTCGTCGTCACCGAGATTCACAAACGCGGCGGCATGGACGAAGGGAAGTACGCGGGCTTCCTCGAACACTCGAAGACGACACACCCGCTCGGCCGCGTCGGCCGGGCCGAGGAGGTGGCGGAGCTCATCCTCTTCCTCGCCTCAGACCGCGCCCAGTGGATAACGGGCGCGACCTACTCCATTGACGGCGGGCGCGCGCAGACCTGCGCGCGATGACGCCGGCCTTCATCAACAAGAACACCGGGAGAAGAATCCGCATGAGGGGAACGACTCTGAAGAAGGCGGCGTGGCTCGCCTGCGCCGCCCTTTTCGTCTGCTGCTTCGCGCGCGGCGCCTCGGCGCAAAACAAGCCCGTGCCCGTCCAGTTCGAGAAGGGCCGCACGACCGCCGTCCTCAAGGGCTCGGCCGACAACGCGAACGGCGTCACCTACATCTTCGCCGCGAAGAAGGGGCAGACGATGACCGTCCACCTGACCTCGCCGGCCAAGCTCGCCATCTTCTCCGTCACCGAGCCGGGCGGCGCGCTCGAAGGTGCGCTTGAAGTGACTGACTACACGGGCGAACTGCCCTCGACGGGCACCTACCTGCTGGCCGTCTGGAACAAGCGCAAGCGTGGCCGGACGCCCTACACCGTCGAACTGACTATCAGGTGAGCCGCGCCGCCGGGTTCAGGTTAAGCTAAGGCTCGATGTGGCTCTTCTACACGCTCGCGGCGCTCGTGCTTTTGCAGAGCGCGCTGTCGCTGCGCGGCGGCGTCCGATACTTCGACTTCTTCCGGCGCGAGCTGCGGACGCCGCGCGAACTCTACCTGCCGTTCGCCACGGTCTTCGTCCCCTGCCGCGGGCTCGATCAAGGGCTGCGCCAGAACCTCGCCGCGCTCTTCCGCCAGCACTACCCGGCTTACGAGCTCCTGTTCGTCTCCGACCGCGCCGACGACCCCGCGCTCGCCGTCGCGCGCGCACTGAGCCGCGAGCTTGAGGGCGAGACGGTCGCGCGCGCGCTCTTCGTCGCCGCCGGGCCGGCGCAAGCTTCCGGGCAGAAGGTTCACAACCTGCTCGCGGCCTTGAAGGAGGTTGGCGCGGAGAGCGAGGTCTTCGTCTTCGTTGACACAGACGCGCGGCCGCGCGCCGACTGGCTGCGCTCGCTCGTCGCGCCGCTCTCCGAAGAGGCGCTCGGCGCCACGACCGGCTACCGCTGGTTCCTGCCGGTGAACGGTGGATTCGCCTCGCACCTGCGCTCGGTCTGGAACGCCTCAATCGCCTCGGCGCTCGGCGCCGACGTGTGGCGCAACTTCTGCTGGGGAGGCTCGACGGCCCTCCGGCGCAAGACCTTCGAGGGGCTGAACGTCCACGTCCGCTGGCGCGGCGCGGCGTCTGACGACTACGCGCTGACGCGCACGCTACAGGAGGCCGAGCGCGCGATACGCTTCGTGCCCGCGTGCCTGACCGCCTCGCTCGAAGACTGCACCTTCGGCGAGCTGGTCGAGTTCACCACGCGACAACTGAAGATCACGCGCGTCTACGCGCCGCACCTCTGGCGCCTCGTCCTCGTCTCGAATCTGCTGTTCGTCCTCGTCTTCTTCGGCGGTCTGGTGTTGACGGCGGCGCGCGCGGCGCTCGGGCTCTCGTTCGCTTGGCCGCTCACGCTCGTCTCCGTCATCTTCCTGCTCGGCGTGTGGAAGGCATTCTTCCGCCTGCGCGCCGTCGCGCTCGCGCTCGAAGACCAGCACGACCGCCTGCGCCGGGGCGTCTGGGCGCATCTACTGCTGTGGCCTTTGACGGCCGCACTCTTCCTCTACAACGCGCTGGCCGCCGCCGCCTCGCGCCGCATCGTCTGGCGCGGCATCGGCTACGAATTGAAATCGCCGACGGAAACTGAGATTATCGCGCCGGATGTCTAACAGGGCCGCACAGTTCGTCCACCTCCTCCGCTCGACGAAGCGCGGGCGGAGCCTCGGCACGGTCATCTTCTTCATCACCTCGCGCTGCAACGCGAAGTGCGAGACGTGTTTTTATCATGAGGAACTGAACCGGCCCGGCGACATGACGTTCGAGCAGATCGAGCGCGTCTCGCGCACGATGCCGCGGATTACAGACCTCTGGCTCTCGGGCGGCGAGCCGACACTGCGCCACGACGCGGACGACATCATCCGCCTCTTTGTCGAGAACAACGGCGTCCGCCGCCTCATCATCCCGACCAACGGCCTCTTGAAAACGCGCACGTTCAGTCTTGTAGACAACGCGCTCTCACTCAACTCGGAGCTTCATCTTTATCTGAACGTCGCGCTCGACGGCTACGGCGAGACGCACGACCGCGTGCGCGGCGTGCCCGGCAACTGGGGGCGCACGCTCGACTGCATACGCGCGCTCTACCCGCTCAAGGAGAAGTACCGCGAACGCTTCCGCCTCAACGTCAACACGGTCGTCTGCGCCGAGAACTACGCCGAGGTCGGGCGCCTCGCGGAGTTCTGCTGGGAGAACTTGGCGTTGGACGGCCACTACTTCAACATCGTCCGCGGCGAGACGAAGGCGGGCGAGGGGATTAAGCAGGTGCCGCCCGAGGTTCTGCCCGAGATGTACGCGCGCGCCGCCGCACTCACCAAGCGCTACGGCGAGCGCATGTTCGCCGCCGACGACGCGGCGACGCGCTTCGTCAAGTCGGTCGCCTACGTCGGCGCCATCACTACGCACTACCGCACGCAGCACGCCAACTTTGCCGCGCCGACGCCTTGGCCCTTCCCCTGCACGGCCGGCGAGACGACGGCCGTCATTGACTACAACGGCGACGTGCGCGCCTGCGAGCTGCGGGAGAAGTTCGCGAGCCTCTCGGATTTCGACTACGACTTCGGCGCGCTGTGGGAAGCGCGGGCGAGGCGGGAAGAGTTGACCGCGATTGACGGCGGGCAGGCATGTTGGTGTACGCACGTCTGCTTCATACACGACTCGATGCGCCACTCGCGCCGCGCGCAGTTGTGGGACGTGCCGCGCAACTACCTGACGCGCGCTCGCTGGTAGCGAGAAAGATTGCGAACGCGGAAGGCCGCGCGAGCGTTTATGTCGGCAGAGGCGGACGCAAAAGACTCTACGGCTCGGCGGAGGTTTTACGGATGAAGCTCTTCAAATTTCTGCTCCTACTTCTCGCGCTCATCTTCGTCGTCTGGGGCGCGTGGGCGCTTCTGGGCGCGGTGGCCGGCCTGCTCTACGTGCTCATCAAGTGGGCCGTCATCCTCGGCGTCGTCGCGCTGGCGGGCGTCGGGGCCTACAAGCTGCTCGCGGGGTCGGAGAAAGACCCGTACGCGGAGCTTTCCCCGGCCGAGGTCGAGATGATGAAGACCGAGCGCATGCTGGCGGAACTCAGGCGCAAGCAGTTAACGAAATAGCTCCCCCGCGTTAAACTCCCCCGCCGGGGGATAACGAATGGAACCGGACGAACGGGAAGGGCAGAACAGCGAGCAGGAGACGACGCGGCGGAGCGGCGTCGCCTACGCGGCCGGGCTGAGTATCTTCTTCGCCGTGCTCTCGTTCATGGGCGTCGGCTGGGCGCTCGACCGCTGGCTCGGCACGAGCTGGCTGATGGTCGCGGGCATCGTGCTCGGCGCGGTCGTCGGCTTCTACCAGTTCATACGCATCATCTCTCAACTGAATAAGTAGGCGCGTCTCGACTGAATAAGTAGGCGCGCGCGGCCGCTCGACACCGGCGCGGGCCGCCGTGTAGAATCTTCCGTTCCGTGATGAGCGAAGGCGCAGACAGTGCGCGCCCGCGTGTGGCCGCGGAGGCGGGCCGTGTAGGCGAAGCCCCGCGCGCGACCGAACGGCGCATCCAGCGGGACACGCTCGTCGCGGCCGCGCTGGTCGTCGCCGTGAGCGCCTTTCTGGCGCCGTGGCGCGTGACGGCGGGGCTCGCGCTCGGCGGCGCGCTCGCGGTCTTGAACCTGCACTGGATACGCACCTCGGTCGCGGCCCTGTTCGACGCGGCGGCGCCGGGCGCGATGCCGAGGATGAAGGTCGCGCGGTTCTTCCTGCGCTACTTCGTCGTCGCCGCGTCGGTCGCGGCGGCCGTCTGGTTCGATCTGGTCTCGCTCGTCGCCACGCTCGCGGGGATGTGCGCCGTCGTCGCGGCGCTGCTCGCGGAAGGTTTCAGGCAGTTCTACTTCGCCATCGTCAGTCGAGAGGAATCGTAGACGGATGTTCTTCCTTTTTCAGCACGCAGCAGCGCAGGGGGCCAAGGCCGCTGAGCACGCGGCGCCCGCGGCGCAGCACGCGGCCGAAGAGGGCGCGCACCACGCCCCGGCCGTCGTCCAGTTCGTCAACTCGTGGGTCGGCGAGCCGCTTCATCATTTCCAGTTGGAGTACACCAAGCCGCTCTGGGACAAGTTCTTCGGCTACTTCGGGTCGAGCGCCGAGTCGGTCTTCGGCCCGTACACGCCCGAGAACGCGGTGCCGTGGTACACGGTGATGTTCGTGCTCGCGGTGCTGTTCACGCTGGTGGTGATCTGGGTCTTGAAGCCGCGCAAGCTGTCGGTCGAGGAGCCGACCTACGGGCAGTTGACGCTCGAAGCCGGCGTGCTCGCCGTGCGGAATCTGCTGCTGGACAACGTCGGGCCGCACGGGCTGAAGTTCCTCCCCGTCGTCGCCACGTTCGGCCTCCTGATTCTGGTCTCGAACCTGATAGGGCTCGTGCCGGGGCTGATGGCCCCGACCGCCGCGACCTCGGTGACGTTCGCGCTCGGCATCTCGTCGTTCGTCTACTACAACGCCATCGGCATTAAGGAGAACGGGCTGGTCGGACACCTCAAGCACTTCGCGGGGCCGATACCTTGGCTCGCGGTGCTGATGTTCCCCATCGAGCTGGTCAGCAACCTCGTGCGCCCGCTCTCGCTCGGCATACGTCTGTTCGGCAACCTCTTCGGCGACGAGCAGATTCTCGGCACCATCGGCGATCTGGCGACGAAGATGTTCGCCGCGCTCGCCGCGTGGACGGGCCTGCCCATCCCGGCCGCGCCGTGGCTGCTGCCGGTGGCGATCATGCCGCTCAGCCTGTTCGTGGCCTTCATGCAGACGTTCATCTTCGTGCTGCTCTCGATCATCTACATCAGCGAGGTCTCGCACCACCACGAGGAGCACCACGGCGCCGAAGGCGAGCACGCGAACCTCGAAGAGGAGGGCGGCGTCATCACTCTGCCGACGCACGCCTGAGAAGTTTTGAAGCGGCGGCGCCGGGCGGGCGGCGCGGGCGAACAGGAAGCCCGCGCGCGTCGCGGCGCGAGGGAAGTAAAACAGATAAGACCCGCAGGGAGGCGCGCGCCGGAGTTCGGAGGCGCGGGCGCGGACTGCCGGAGCGCGACAGTTACGGCCTTCGAGTTTCGAGGGCGTGTGCCGAGACCGCTGGAGCGCCGTTGTAAGAGGGGCGGCGGATACCGGGTGGAGGCGAAATCATAAGCGACGCGCTAAGGGGACGCGACCCGAGCCTGAGTTTGAAGGCGCACTTCCGCGAGGGTCTAAAAAAACTTACGGGAGAAACATCCATGAGCAAACTGAGAATCGCCTTCTTCGCCGTCGTCGGCGTGCTGGCGTCGGCGGCGCCAGCCCTCGCGCAGGGCGCGGCGGCGGCCGACAACGTCGAGTCTACTAACAAGTTCAAGGCGCTGGCAGCGGGCCTCGGCTTCGCGCTGGCGGCGGCGCTCGCGGCCATCGGCCAGTCGCGCGTCGCGGCTGCGGCCGCCGAGGGCGTGGCGCGTAACCCCGGCGCGGGCGCGCGCATCCAGACGATGATGATCCTCGGCCTCGTCTTCATCGAGACGCTGGTGCTCTTCACGCTCGTCGTCGTCTTCGCCAAGCTGTAAGGCCGGACTTCGAGTCAAGAAGTAAAGGGCGTGCCTCCCTCGGGAGCGCACGCCCTTTACCTTTTGAACGGCGATGACCCTCAGCCTTTCTTCCTCGCCGCGTGCGCCGCGCGGATGATGGGGTCAATGGTCGGCGCGAAGGGCGGGGCGTAGGCGAGGTCGAGGCGTTCGACATCTTCGACCTTCAGGCCCGAGTGGAGCGCGGCGGCGAAGACGTTCACGCGCTGCGCGACGCCCTCGCGCCCGACCAGTTGCGCGCCGAGCAGACGCCCGCGCCCGTCGGCGACGAGGCGCGTGTGAATCTCCGACCCGCCCGGATAGTAGCCCGCGCGCGAGTGCGTCGCGCTCTCGACTTCAAAGGCGTCGAAGCCCGCCTCGCGCGCCTCGGCGAGCGACAGGCCCGTCCGCGCCGCTTCGAGTCCGAAGACCTTGACGGCCGTCGTCCCGACCACGCCCGCGTAGCGCGCCCCCGTTCCCGCCGCATCGCCGACGGCCGCGTTCGCGCCCGCGACCCATCCCTGACGCACGGCCGGCTGTCCGAGCGGATGCCACACGCGCCGACCAGAGACGCGGTGCAGCACCTCGCAGCAGTCGCCCGCGGCGTAGACGCCCGGCGCGCTCGTGCGCTGCCGCTCGTCGGTGACGACGGCGCCCGTCTCACCTACCTCAAGCCCCGCGTCGCGCGCGAGCGCGACTTCGGGCAGCACGCCGACGCCGATTGAGACGATGTCGGCCTCGACGGCCCGGCCCGACTCAGTTAAAACGCGCGCGACTCGGCCGGACGCGCCCTCGAAGGCGACGGCGCGCTCGCCGAAGTGGACGGCGACGCCGCTGGCGCGCAACTCCTCGACCAACACGTCACGCGTGCGCCCCGCGAGCGCGCTCATTAAAGTCTCGGACGACTCGACGAGAGTTGTACGCAGGCCGCGCGCGCGGAAAGCCTCGGCCATCTCAAGGCCGATGTAGCCTGCGCCGACCACCGCGGCCGTGCGCGGCCGCGCCTCCTCGATGAAGCGCAGCATCCGCCGCCCGTCGCGCATGTGCCTGAGCACGAAGACGCCCTCCAACTCTCTGCCCGGCAGCGGCGGGCAGACCGCGGCCGCGCCGGTCGCCAGCACCAGCGCGTCGTAGCCGACCTCGCGCACCCCGTCGGCCTCGCGCACGCGCACGACGGATTTCGACGGCAGGAGTTCGAGCACTTCCGCTTCGAGACGCACGGCGATGTTGTGACGCTCGCGGAAGTATTCGGGCGTGTGGAGTATTAAGGAGTCGGGCGAGGGGATGAGGCCGGCGACGACGTAAGGGAGCCCGCAGGCGCCGTAAGAGATGTCGCGCGTGCGCTCGTAGACGGTGACGGGCAGTTCGGGCGACGCGCGCCGCGCCTCCATCGCCGCCGCGAGCCCGGCCGCGACGCCGCCGACGATGACCAGTCCTTCTCTGCCCAAGTCCGCCGCCCGAAGAGTTGTTTGTTGAGAGAGCCGTTGAAGCTTAATCGAGCCGGGCGTCGAAGGCAAAATGCTCGCGGCGTAATTAATCAGACTGCTCCAACTCCCAAGGGGCAATCATCTCGTCCGGCTCGTCCTCGTCCTCCTTTCTCACGCCGTAGTTCTGCCACGGCGAAGGCTCCGCGCTGCGCTTTCGGGCCTCGTCCTGTGCGACGCCTTTCCGGGCCATGTTCCTGTAAATCGCATCCCTGATTAAACTCAGGGCCTTCTCCCTCCCGCCGCGCAGCGAGACGACCTTCCCCTTTTCCTCCAAATCCTTCAGCGTCTCTGGCAATTCGAGCCCTCTGCCGTGGACTACCGGGAGTATTTTTAGGCGAAGCCCGAGCGCCATACCGATCTCCTGATTCACCCACTTGGAGTCGCTCGAATTGCGACTCCAGATAACGATGAGAAGGTCGGACTCCTCCATCTTCTTTATGATCTTTTTCGGAATCGCGGCGCCCAACGCGGAATCGTAATTCGCACGGAACACGCTGAAGCCCCTCTTCGGCCTGAGGCTCTGTTCCAATTCGATGGCGAGGGCGGCGTCTTTGTGTGAGTGGCTTAAAAATATCCTGTACGGCATGGCCGTCCTCCGCGCGGAGTCATTCGTGAGCGCCGATGTTCTTAAAGATGTCGTTCGCGGCCGCCTCGCCGCCGCGGACGCAGTCGGGGAGGCCGGCGCCTTCGAAGGCGTTGCCGCAGACGGCGAGCGCCGCGTGCTCGGCGAGGCGTGCGCGTATACGCGCGACGCGCGCGGCGTGGCCGAGGTGGTACTGCGCCATCGAACGCGGCCACTTCTCGACGTGCGCGAAGAGCGGCGGGGCGGAGACGCCTAGCAGGTCGCCGAGGTCGCGGCGGACAGCTTCGACCATCGCGGACTCTTCGAGTTCAAACATCTCGGGCTGTAGGGCGCCGCCGACGAAGGCGCGCAGGAGTGCGTGGCCTTCGGGCGCGCGCGCGTGGAACTTGACGCTGCTGAAGGTGCAGGCGAGCGTCGCGCGCCGCTCGACGAAGGGGACGACGAAGCCGAAGCCGTCGAGCGGATGCGGGATGTCTTCGCGGCGGTAAGCGAGGTTGACCGTCGCGGTCGAGGCATAGGGGACGGCGTCCAGCTCTTCCGCGAGAATGTCGTCAACATCATGAAGCAGCCGCGCCGAGGCGTACGCGGGCAGCGCGAGGCAGACGGCGTCCGCGTCTATCTCTTCGCCGCCGCTTGTTCGCAAGAGCCAGCGCCGCCCGCCGCCCGCCGCGCCGCCGCGTCCGTACGATAAAGACTCGACGCGCGTGTTCAGTCTTATAGATTCAGCGGGCAGGCGCGCGGCGAGCGCGTCGGTGAGCACCTGCGTCCCTTCGTCGAAGCTGAGGAAGAGGCTGTAGCGCGCGCCGCTGGCGCCGCGCCCGTGGCGCGCGTCCTCTTCGGCGCGTCGGCCCGCGCGCCACATGGCGAGGATGAGGCTGCGGTGGCGCCGCTCCATCTCAAGGAAGCGCGGCATCGTCGCGCGCAGAGACAGAGCTTCCGGGTCGGCCGTGTAGATGCCGCCGACCATCGGCTGCGCCATGCGTTCGAGCGCCTCACGACCCAGACGGCGGCGGACGAAGGCGGCGAGGCTTTCGTCGTCTTCGCGCCCGTTCGTCTTGCGTCGCGGCAGGACGAGGTCGAGCGCCATCCGCGCCTTGCCGCGCCAAGTGAAGATGTCCGTGGTGAGGAAGGGGAGCATGCGCGAGGGCGCGAGGAGTTGGAAGCCTTCGGGCGTGGGGCGCAGGCGGCCGCCGCGGACGACGAAGCTGCGGCGGTGGCGCTCGTTCGTCTGGATGATTCTGTCCGCGAGTCCGAGGCGGCGGGCGAGCGCGAGCGCCTCGGGCTTCTCGGAGATGAAGGAGTCGGGGCCGCCTTCGAGCAGGAAGCCTTCGCGGCGGTAGGTGCGGACGGTGCCGCCCACGCGGCCGGACGCTTCGAGCAGAAGGATTTCGAGCGGCGCGCGCCCGCGCTCGGCCGAGTCCTGCAACTCAAGCAGCCTGTGCGCCGCCGCGAGGCCGCTGACCCCGCCGCCGACGATGACGACTCGGCGCCTGTTTATAATCTCTTCGGGCAACTTCGGGTGTCGGGCGGTCGGGAACCGATGTTAAGCCTCCGCGCTCACGCGGAAGGAATCAACATTATTCTAACCGAGCCGTCAATCCATGTCCGGTTCTCGGCGACCATTTGAAACTGGTAACGCGTGTCGGCGTTGATGCCGTTCGAGAGTAGCACCTCCGGAATTACTACTTCCCCGAATCTCGCCACCGGGACGGGAATCGCCCAGCGGAAATTCGCGCCGAAGTTTTCGTTCGCCCCGAACCGGACGTTCCCCGCCGCCCAACCGGCCACGCCGATGTTCCTCACGCGCCCGCGCATGTAGACGGGCGTGTTGGCGGGCACGGCGTAGACCTGCCCCGTCGTGATTTCAAACCACGACCGGCCGCTCACCTTCAACTCTATCAAGTGCAGGTCGGCCCAAAGGTCGCGCGTGAAGCTTCCGAAAGAGCCGACGAGGATGATGGGGCTGTCGGACGACGTTCCTTCCCCGACGTGCTTCATGACGAAGCCCCTGCGCGCGTCAAGGGTTTGCAACGCGACCGGGCGTGCCTTGGCGTAGATGTCCGCGAAGCCTTTGGCGCCGGCGGCCGGGTTGAAGACGAACGGGGCGGCAGGCGCCGGGACGCTGCGCGGAGACTTCGCGCGCGCGGCCAACGCGGCCAGCTTGTTGGCCGACGGCCTCAGACTACGATCCGTGTTGACGATTCCGTAATCGCTGTTTTCGCCCCCCCTCTGCCCCCCGGGATACCACCACGGCGACGCCCCGTTGGCGCCGACCTCCAAGACCGCGTTAATCACCCTCTCCAGAAACGCGGCCTGATTATTCAAATCAGTCTGGCCCGCGGGCGTCGGCACAGACCGCCCGAACTCCACCCAGAGCACGGGCCGCCCGCCGGACGCCCAACGCGCGTAGGCGGACTGCACCGCGACGCCCGAGCGGATCGAGTTCTGGCCGTCGCCCGCGGGGTCGTAAAAGTAGTTTTCGGGGGACATGAAATCTAAATGCGCCCCGGTGGACGGCGCGTCCAGAGGGAACCAGATGACGGATTCGCCGTCGTTGCCGTCAATGCCCTGCCGCACCGTAATTAACTGGTTCGGCGCGCGCGTGCGAACCAGACGCGCGACCCTGCCGAAGCGGCGGCTGACTTCAGAATCCAGCGCGCGTCGGTATCCGAGAACCCAGTTCGTCGCGTTCGGCTCCCGGCCCAGAATCTCGTCGTCGGTGGGCGCGGGAGGCGGCGCCGGCAGCGGGAACGTGCGCATCACGGTGGGACTGCTCGCCGAGACTTCGACCTCGACCTCAAGCGCCTCGCCGAACGCGAACCACTGCCCCTGTTCGTGCACCATCCTGAATTCATAGACGTAACGGCCCGGCGTGGCGGGTGCGGAAAAAGTCCCCGCGACGGTGACGCTGCCGCCCGGAGGCACCTGCCCGCTGAAGGTGAATCTTAACTCCCCGCGGCCCGGCAGCCAGCCGAGGAGCCTCACGGCGTCGGTCTCAAACCACGTGTACTCGCCCACGTTCTTTAGCGTGAAAGAGACCGAGACGCCGGAGCCCGCCTGCGCCACGACCGGCACGGTGTAAGACTCGAACCCGGCCTGCCATCCGAGGCCGGGCGTGCCCGGCTGCTTGATGCCGTAGCCGAGCGCCGCCTGCGCGTTCGGGATGCTGCCGAAGGTCGAGCTTAGCCAACGAGCGAATATACGGTTCCAGCGTACGCGGACGTTCTTGTCAGTACGCCAGCCCATATGTGGCTCCCACGCGAGGCTGTAGGCGAAAATTTCGGCCCGGCCCGGCAGATTCAGGTCGGGGTCGGAAAGGGCGGCCAGACACTTTTCCAGAGTCTCCGCTTTCTGGGGGGCGCCGAACCCTGAGACCGGGTCAACCGGGAGTTCCAGATAAACCCGCAGCCCGTGCTTCACACACCTGCCGAAGAAGTCCACGACGTTAGGCTTCGTCCGGCTGTCGAGCGGCAGCTGGACTGCCACCATGTTCATGCCGAGGTTTTCGAGTATCGCCAGATCGGTCTCGACGGCGACGGCGTCGTATACTTCCGGAAGGAACCAGTATTCGGCGCCCGCGATTCCGTTAAAGGGAGGCCCCTGCGGAGGGTTGACGGCGTTGAGCGGGAAGTAATTAATCCCGTACGGATACCAAGGCACGCCGCCCACGGAAAAGTTACCGCCGGCGACAGAGACGAACCCGTCACTCACATTTATTAAGGCCGAATAATCTCCGAACCACTCGACCAGCTCGTGAACCATGCGCCATTGAAAGCTGTACACGCCCGGGCTCGCGGGCGCGGTGACGTTGAAGGCGAACGTGTACGTCGCGCCGGGCGCGACCGTGACGGAACCGGGCAGGTACGCACGGTTCGTCCCCCAAGTGCTGTTATCCTGCGGGCTTTGTGAGCCCAGCCTGAAGCCTTCGCCGCCAGTCCAAGCCACGGTGCCCGTGTTCCGCATCGTGACCGAGACGGGGTAGCTTCGGCCGGGCAGCATGATTTTAGGCACGTCCTGCGAGACGAACTGTGCATTCTTCAGAGCGGACATAGGCGTTCCTCTGCGGAGTTCGCGTTGAGCTTAACGGGCGGCACCCTCGGGCCGGGAGGGGGGCCGCGAAGCGCCGTGCAGGCAGCAGTCGGTCGCGCAGAAGTCTTGCGGCGGCGGGAAGTGGCCGAGCGCGCGGCGCGGCGTGGCGTCGTCAATCCTTTCCAGAATCAACTCACGAATCATGCCGACAAACTCGGGGTGCGTGCCGACCGTCGCGGCGCGGATGAGGTTGAGGCCGAGTTCGGCGGCGAGTTGGCGTGCCTCGGTGTCGAGGTCGTAGAGCACTTCCATGTGGTCGGAGATGAAGCCGACGGGAGCGACGACCACGTCGCGCACGCCTTCGTTCTTTAGCTCGCGCAGGTGGTCGCAGATGTCTGGTTCGAGCCACGGTTGCGTGGGCGGGCCGGAACGGCTCTGGAAGACGAGGCGCCAGTTCGTGTGTCCGGCGCCTTCGGCGACGAGGCGGCAGGTTTCGAGGAGTTGCTGTTGGTAGTCGCAGCCGGCGGCCATCGCCGAAGGGATGCTGTGCGCGGTGAAGGCGACGCGCGCGTCTCGGCGTCGCTCGGCGGGAATCTCTTCGAGTGCCGCGCGCAGGTTCTCGACGTTCGGGCCGACGAAGCCGGGGTGGTTGAAGAAGGCGCGCAGCTTCTCGACACGCGGCGCGTCTGCGCCGACTGCTTCACGCGCGCGCTCGATGTCTTCGCGGTACTGTCGGCAGCCGGAGTAGGAGCTGTATGCGGAGGTGACGAAGGCGAGCGCGTTTTTCACTCCGTCGTCGCGCATCCGCCGGATGGTGTCTGCGAGCAGAGGGTGCCAGTTGCGGTTGCCCCAGTAGACGGGAAGTCGCGGGCCGCGCTCTTCGAGTTCGCGCTCAATCGCGGCGATGAGTCGCCGGTTCTGCCCGTTGATGGGGCTGACGCCGCCGAACAGCTCGTAGTGGTGCGCGACCTCGCGCATGCGCGCCTCGGGGACGTTGCGGCCGCGCAGGACGTTCGAGAGGAAGGGCATCACCTCGTCCATCCCCTCGGGGCCGCCGAACGAGACGAGGAGGAGCGCGTCGTAAGTCTGGCTCATGGGGAAGTGACTCTACCTCTTGCTCAGCTCGTGAACGGCTTCGACTAAAGCGACGACGTTCTCGACGGGCGTCTCGGGCAGGATGCCGTGGCCGAGGTTGAAGATGTGGCCGGGGCGGTTGGCCGCCTGTTCGAGAATCTCTTTCGCCCTCCGGCGGACGACTTCGGGGTTGGTGAAGAGCGCGATGGAGTCGAAGTTGCCCATGACGGCCACGTCGCCGAGGCGCTGCCAAGCTTCGTCGAGGCGCACGCGCCAGTCGAGGCCGATCACGTCGCCGCCCGCCTCCTTCATCAACTCAAGCAGTGCCGCCGTGCCCGTGCCGAAGTGTATGACGGGCACGCCGGGCTTAACGCCGCGGACGACTTCGCGCGTGTGCGGCAGGACGTACTCGCGGTAGTCGTCGGGACTTAAAGCGCCGACCCACGAGTCGAAAATCTGTACGGCCTGCGCGCCGGCCTCGACCTGCGAGTTGAGGTATTGCGAGAGGGCGCGGGCTATCTTCGACATCAGCGCGTGCCAAGCGCCGGGGTCTGTGTACATCAGCCGCTTGGTGTTGATGTAGTTCTTCGAGCCGCCGCCCTCGCAGATGTAAGAGGCGAGCGTAAAGGGCGCGCCGCAGAAGCCTATGAGCGGGATGTCGGGCCGAAGGTTGCGGCGCGTGATGCGTATGGCCTCGTAGACGTAGTCGAGCGTGGAAACGTCTTCGACCTCGCGCACGCGGTCTACGTCCGCGGCGGAGCGGACGGGGTTGTGTATGACCGGGCCTTCGCCTTTGGCGAATTCGAGTTCGAGGCCCATCGGCTCGATGATGAGGAGGATGTCGGCGAAGATGATGGCGGCGTCAACGTTCAGGCGGTGCGCGGCGTAGACCGTGACTTCGGACGCGACCTCGGGGCGCTTGCACATCTCTAAGAAGGAGTGCTGTGCGCGCACGTCGCGATACTCCTTCATGTAGCGCCCGGCCTGCCGCATCAGCCAGACGGGCGTGTGGGGCACCTGCTCGCGGCGGCAGGCGCGCATAAAGGGGCTGTCCCAAAGCTCCTGTGTCATCCCCGCGGGGTTCGTCGCGGGCCTTGTCGCTTCACTCATCGGTCTGAATATAACAGAGGCAGAAGCCCGACCGTGAGGGAGGGCGTAACCCCTCCGACGTGCGTATCACGGAGGAGATACGCCCTCCCTCACGGTCGGGCTTCTGCTTGGTTCAGATGACGCTTACGGCGCGGTGAAGCCCGAGAGCGGGTTGCCGTAGTAGGCGTCCTTCCACGCCGTCTTGTCCCAAGTGCCGTCCTGATCGCCGATGATGGTGACGGGGACGATGAGGCGGTCTGTGCCGAGCTTGTTCGAGGCGGCGAGGCTCGTGTCGAGCTTGCCGCCTGCGGGGACGTTGAACTTGATGGAGCGCGCCAGCTTGTTATTCCAGAGCACCTTCAGCTCGTACTCGCCGGGGTTCTTGTCCATCAGGTGCGGCTGCCCGAAGCCCCACGCCTCGCCCGAAGTGTCCCACGCGCGCACGGCGTTGAAGCTACAGACGACGCGCGCCCACTTCGCCTTCTGCGGCGCGTCCGTCTCGTCCACGAAGTTCGTGGTGTTGTTCTCCACGTCCGACTCGCAACTGGGCTTACCGACCAGCTCGCCCTCGTACATGATGCGGCCGACCTCCTTGCCCTGATAGAAGAGGTGCGGGTCGAGCTTGTACGCCTCGCCGCGCACCCAGAAGGCGATGTTAATCATGGGCCTCTTCCAGCCTTGCAGGTCGTCGGGCGTGTAGTAGACGTAGCCGATGGGCAGGTTCCAGTCGTGGTCAACGTAGTAGACGAAGTGGTTGGCGAACTTGCCGGTCTTGATCTCGTTGGAGTGGACTTTGCCGACCTTGGCCTTCCCCGTGAAGAGCGTCGTGTCGTTGCCGGCCAGCTCGTTGCGCATCTTGATGGCGAAGCTGAAGGGGCCGGTGTAGACGGTCGCCTTCTCTTCGGGGACGCCGTCGCGTCCGCCGCAGGTGGTCTTCCACCAGCGGTCGGCCGGCGTCTCGCCGGTCTCGCAGTCGAACTTGACGACGCCGGCGCCGGGCACTGTGTACTCGACGTAGAGCTGGCCGCCGGAAGGGATGGGGCCGTTGACGCGGAAGGTGATGAGCGGCACCCAGCTAAAGGTGTCGAAGTTCCCCTTGTAGGAGCTGTAGGTGAAGGCGGTCAGTTGGACTGAGTCTTTGGCGATGGTCTGGGCCGCGGCCGGACGTGGCAGGGCGAAGAGGGCGGCGGTTAAAAACGCGATGAAGAGCAGAGTGCTCCTTCTCATGTTCGTTCTCTCCTTGTCAAAACGGGAAGGCTGACGGCGGGCAGACTTCGCGCCGTGCGAAGGGAATCAGAAGAAATTCTGTCGGGTGCCGTGCGCGGCAGTATCTAACTGTCCGGAGTCTCTGTCAACGTTTTTACGCGGCGGGTCGAGTCCGGAATTTAAAAGGGGTGGGCAGGGTGGGTAGGATAGGATTTAAGGTCTGAAACCCTTAATCCCTTATCCCGAACATCCTGCCCACCCCTGTCAATTCATTCCGGCGCGACCTTCTACGCCGCCGGGGCGGGTTCGGGCGGCGGGGCGGGTTTGGCGCGGCGCGGGGCGCGTTCGACGCGGGAGGCGCTGAGCCACGCGGCGAGCTTGGCGGTGTTGTCCTCGAAGACGTTGCGCATGATGGGGTCGAGCTGGCGTACGCGCTTGAGGCCGGCGGCAATCAGGTCGTCAATCGAGGCGGTGGCGCCGACGCGCACGTGCTTCTGCTCGGTGCGGTTCGAGAGCGCCTGCTCGAAGGCCGCCGTGTCGGCCGCGAGGTCTTCGAGGAAGTCCACGCGGATGCCGCGCTTGAGGAACTCGGCCTTGAGGGGGAGCGCCGCGGCGGCGACGTTGTGCGCGAAGGTCAGAAGGTCACGGTCTTTGAGTTCCGGGTCGAAGCGGAACTTCTCCTCGATGCCGGGGAAGTCGTCGGACATGGAGCGCGCCGTGCGGTCAATGGCCGTCAGGTCGCGTTCAAGTTCTTCGCGGGCGGCCGCCTTGCTCTGCGTGAACTGGCGTGACGACGCATCGCCGGCGGCCTGCGCGTCGGCCTGCGCCTGAATGTCGGCGATGAGTTGGTCGAATTCGTCGAAGAGGCTTTTGACGAAGTTGTTGGAGGCGAAGACGGCTGACACGTCCACGTAGAAGCTTCTGACGCGCAGGAACATCTCGAAACAGCGGGTCTCGTTGTCGGTCATAAGATTTCTCCCTTTGGTGAAGGCCCGATAGGGACGTTGGTGAAGTGAGGCCGGAGGGCTTTGGTGTCGAACGCCTTCGGCTGTTGACCCTGCTTGATTCCCGACAGGTGGGGCTGTCCTTGATGCGCGGATTATAGAACTTCCGTACGGATTCTCAACCTTTTTCTCGCGCCAACCGCGGCCGTGCGTAAAAAATCATCGAGGCCGCACAAAAATTCGGCGGGCGGCTAGTGGGGTGACGCCCGAATTAACCCGCGCCGAGCGAACAACATTCGACATTAACACCAGAGCGCAACGATGAAAGAGATGCTACTGAGGCGTCGGGTTGAATGAATTGTCAGGCGGCGCCCGGTATGGCGGATATTCCGCCATTCCCCTGAGAAGCCACGTCAGCCGTAGCTTCTCTCATCCAATATCCATACCAATCCAATTTATATGCCAGCCATATTGGTTGGCTGTCTCTGGCGTTAAGGGCCCACCATCAACCCATCTGATATATATACGAAACCCTTTACCAGAAGGCAGCACATTTGATGCAGCCAGAGGGCTTGGATAAACACAAGAACCACCAGCAGTCGCCCAATGATTGGTTCTACCGCCGAGCGATGTGATGTACACGACTCTATCAGATAACCCGGCCCAACTCGTATCGACATCAACAAAGACGCCATACCCACTTGAATATGACTGCCAATCGGTTGCGCCCGGTGTAGTTCTGCCAGATGCGGTTCGTGCCATGTCAACACCTCCATTATCGGGAGTTAAGCCGCCTTGAATGCAATGGCGGCTTCGTTCAATGGGATGCGAAGGTTGGTGTAAGGCTAATGAGCGCGAGGTTCTTATTAGCAGTAACGCTAAACTAAAACATTGGTACAATATGTACGTCAACTAAGAATGTCAATAGATTGCCGGAGCCCGTTCCTATGACTCCGCATTACTTCCATCATTTAGCTAGACGCCCGACGCTCGGCATCACCGCCCGCCCACAACTCGACAGGAATTTGACAGCCGCCGTGTCGCGGGTCGCGTGCATGCGGTTGTTAGGCTGGCCTGTGAGGGGAAGCGACCGCTAGATTTCACAGCGACACCCACACAGGAGATTAAGCTTGACGGGCGAGACATGGCGGGTGACTTCATCTCGGCGGACGTGCAGAACTAATAAGGTATAGGGGTTGAACACGACGACATCCTTCACCCCCTGCGAAAGGTAGAATTGCGGCCCGATCTCCAAGTCTTTCGCCTCGTACCCTTTGCTAATCACTTCGATCACCGCCTCGGGGACGAGCCTGATGGCCTCCTCTTCCTCTTCCGGCTCCCGACAAAAAATAGATATGTCCGGCCTCTTCAAGGAGCCGTCGGGGAAACTGACGTACACGTCGGAGGCGTGGACGCATGGGCATCGCCCATCATTTTCGGTTGCCGGCTCAACCGGAGTAATGGTCGCACGGATGCGGTCAACTGCCTTCTGATGTTTATAAACGGGGTATGGCTCCCAGATAGGCAGACCCCGCACAATCTCTAACCTGATTCCGAATTCTTCAGCCTTCAGGAATTTTGAATCCATATATAACCCCCGAGAAAGGGTATTACAGGTTCGCTATCCGCGCCAGCCTAACGCCCGGCATCACCCGCCGCCCCACGCCTCTGCTGGAACATGAGAGCCGGCGTGCGCGGGTCGGGTGCATGCCGTTGTTAGATGAGGGTCGCCAGACACACTTCAACTCGCCAGCCAGACTAAAATCCTTCGCTATGAAGGAGTCAAGGGATGCCGGGATGTATTGTCCTGCCGTAGTATTAGACTATTCCTCGCAGGTGCAGGTGAATACTCTGGTGTACTCGGTTTCACACCCCCCTTGCCAGTCAGTGCCGTCACAATTATACCAATGTCCGCCGCACTGAGTTGCAAGGGTAGCATCGGTATAATACTTGATATTCAAGTATGCGACACACGTGCTGGCAGTAGCCTTTGGGGATGGGGTGGATGCGAGGGAAAACAGAATCATCATCCCAAGAAGTATTGAGACGACGAAGCGGCCCTTCGAGGTGCGTTTCCTTAGACTAGGCATTTGAACTCCTTTCGCTGACGAGGTGAAGTGCCGAATCGAAGGCTTCTCGTAACGTTGAGTAAGCGCTTAAAGAGTCATGGGTAATCTTATAGGTTCCAAGATCACTCGGTAAAGCCATCTAACGCAGAGTAGACGCTCTACAAGTCGCCGGTAAAGACGCCGGTTTGGGCGTCTTTGTTTTTATTCCTGCAATTAACGCTTAGTGCTTCGGCTTCGCGGGCAGTTTGGTGGGAAGGTCTAGCTCGTCATCAATCAGAACGTCCGTGCTGACGCCCGCCGCCCGCGCGTACCGCAGGAGAATGGGCAGCGGCGGCTCGTTCGTCCCTAGCTCGTAAGTCGAAATCTGCTTGGCCCAGATAAGGTCTTCGACTCCGAGGCGTCGCCACATCTCGGACTGAGAAAGCCCTAAAGCCTCTCGAATCCGGCGCAACTTCTCCGCCAGACGCGCAGGCCTGATGCGCGGCTTCGTCCCCATCAGGCGTGGCCTCCTGATAGGACGGGCGGCGTACGAAGCTTGCCATTACCACCATTTGGTGGTAATATCGGATTGCGTAACCTGTTCGCCGTGAGTAGAGACCTCTCATGCTCAACGGCGGCGCTCATCTTTGAGGGTGAGCAGGGTTCCGCATCCGACCGTCGCCTTATTTTCAAAGACTAGAACGCGGAGGAGAATACCATATGAGCATTCTGGTGTCCGGCTGAGGCTGGCACGTCCGAAGGGCAGGGCTGTGCCGCGCCCCGGCGACCCACGCCGGGGGAGGGGGCCGCGTTCGCATCCTACTTGGCGCACGCGGCCCCCCGACTTTTGAGGCAGGCTTAAACAGTTTCGGGGCAAGTGGGGGGCTTGAGGCAAAGCCCGGGCTGGTAAAGCCGCGCTCGCGCAGGATTTTGCCCAAAAACGGCGCCGGGAAGTGTACTGAAATCACACGAACGTCATCTTTGCAGCTCCGGAAGCCATCTGTAACGCTCCGGAAGCCAACTTTGCAGCGCCGGAAGCTATCTTTGCACCGCCGGAAGTCAACTTTGCAGTTCCGGAAGCCAATTTTGCACCGCCGGAAATTATCTTTGCAGCGCCGGAAGCCGTCTTTGCACCGCCGGAAGTCATCTTTGACGCTCCGGAAATCGTCTCTAACGCTCCGGAAATCATCTTCAACACTCCGAAAGTCGTCTCTGACGGCCGGAATGTCGTCTCCGGCGCCGCGGAAATCGTCTGCGGAGGGGTGGGAATGGACTCGGGCGGGCGTGGGCGTTCAAAGGCGTGGGCGGTGGGGCCGTTTCTGTTAAAATTTCCTGTCACAAATCCTGTGTTGGCGGTGTTTATGCGTATGAGAGTGGCCACATGGGCGAACGAGCGATAGAGGCTTTGATCAACTCAGTGCCAGAGACGGTACAGGCGGCGGTGGCGGCGCCGGGCTTCGACGAGGCTTTCACGCTGCACCACCGCGCCGTCTTCCGCGCCGCCTACGCGCTCGTGCGCGACGCGGGGCTGGCCGAGGACGTGACGCAAGAGGTCTTTCTCAAGCTCTATCAGCACATCGGCTCTTTGCAGAACGAGGAGCACGTGCGCCCTTGGCTCCTGCGCGTGGCCACGAACACGGCGCTCAACACGATACGCAGCCGCGGACGTGCCGGCGCGCGCGAAGAAGAGTTCGCCGCGGCGGCCGTTGTCGGAGGCGGGAGCGAGCCGGTCGGCATCGAGGCCGACTACGAGCGCCGGACGGAGATTGAAGAGGCTCGGCGCGCGCTCGGGCAGATAAAGGAGCCGATGCGGAGCTGTCTGCTGCTCAAGCAGCAGGGGCTCTCGTACCGAGAGATCGCGCAGACGCTTTCGATTAACGAGGCGAACGTCGGGAGCTTGATAGCGCGGGGCCGGAAAGAGTTTATGCGCGTTTACGGGAAGATCGGAGGACGCCGATGAAGAAGTGTTTGGACGAGGCAATCATACAGGCTTACATTGACGGCGAACTCCCGCAGGAACAGGCCGCCGCCACGGCCGCGCACATCGCCGCGTGCGACGCGTGCGCCGCGTCGCTGGCCGAGGCCGAGAACGAGTCGGCGGTCTTCTCGATGGCGTTCGCGCCCGACGAGTCCGTCAACGTGCCGACGGAAGCTCTGCGCGCGCGGATAGGCGCCGCGGTCGCGCAACTCGAATCTTCGGCGGAATCAAATTCTGTGCGGCAGCGCGGGACGCTCTTCGGCGGCTTCTTCGCCTCGCTCTCGGCGCTATTCACGTTCACGCCGCAGTCGGCCGCGGCCTTCGCGGGCGTGGTCGCGCTCGTCGTTATCGGTTTCATCTACTTTTCATCCCAGAAGTCTCAGCAGCCGACCAACCCGACGCGCGAAGTCGCGCAGGTTAACCCGACGCCGGAGGCTCCGTCGAAGGCGACGGCGACGCCGGACGTGCCCGCGCCCGTCTCGACTCCGGAAGAGAAGACGACGGCAGCGGTGCCCGTCAAGTTCGAGCGCAATAACGCGCGCCGCCCTTCGTTCAGGAGTGTCGAGTCGAAGCGGACGGCCGCGCCCGCGACTCCGAAGGAAGAGGGCCTGCCGGGCGAGAAGGACTACCAGACGGCCATCGCCTCGCTTGAGAAGACGATTAAGCTCGGCGGCGACGAGACGCTCAGGCCGTCCGTGCGCGTCGAGTACGAGCGCAACCTCGCGCTCATAGACAGCGCCATCGCGCAGACGCGGCAGGTCGCCGCGCAGAACCCGAAGGACAAGGACGCCGTGGGCTTCCTTATGTCGGCATATCAGAGCAAGGTTGACCTGCTGACGAAGGTCGCCGATCAGGCGCAGGTCGCCGCGCTCGGGCGTTAATAATTTGTCAGGGACTCATACGGACTCATACCGATGAAGTTGTTATTCGTCACATTGCTGTTCGCGTTCGCGCTCGCCTTCGCGCCGCACACTCTGGCGCAGAAGCCGCGGCCCGAGCGCTACGTAGAGCCGCCGGGCGCGGCCGCACAGGAGGGCGTCCCGCCCGAGCGGCACGCGTCGGCCGACCCGAGGGCAGTCGTCACGGTCTGCCTTGAGTCGGGCGACATAATCGTGCGCGGATGGGATCGCCCCGAGGTGCGCGCGCGCCTCGCGGAAGAGGGCGCGCTCCGACTCCTGACGCCCAACGTCACCCCGGCCCCGCGCGTCGAGGTGCTCGTCTCGAACAACATGCAGGTCGAGCCGAGCCCCGGCTCCTGCGGCTCGAACGAGAGGCTCGAAGTGACCGTGCCGCGCGGCGCGACCGTCGAGGTGCAGTCGCGCAGCGGACAGGTCGAGGTCACGGACGTTGCGGAGGTGCGCGTCCGCGCGCTGAGCGGCGACGTTGACGTGCGGCGCGTCTCGCAGTCGGTCGAGGTCAACTGCCTGAGCGGCGACGTGTCGGTCTCGGATTCGAGCGGGCCGGTGCGCATCACCACCACCAGCGGCGACGTGGAGGCGCGCAACGTGCGCAGCCTCTCGGGCGCCGACTACTTCGAGGCCAAGTCCGCCAGCGGCGACCTGATGCTCGAAGGCGTCTCGCACAGGCAGGTCAGGGGCAACGTCGTCAGCGGCAGCGTCCTCTACACGGGCGCGCTCGCGCGCGGCGGCTCCTACACCTTCAGCACCATCTCGGGCGAGGTGACGATGGAGCTTCCCGCCAACTCCTCCTTCAGCCTCCACGCGAAGGTCGTCGCCAGCGGCGACATAGACACAGACTTCCCCGTCAAGGCCACCGCCGGCATCGCCAACGGCTCTGCGCCCGCCCCGCCCGGCGCCCCGCCGGCCAGACCGGGCGTGCCCGCGCCCGCTCCTGTTCCCGCTCCGGCCCCGGTGGTCGTCATCGTGCCCGACCCGACGGGCAAGCCGGGCAAGGTCAAGGTCAAGGTTCCCAGAGAGCCGACGCAGGCGCACCTCGACGGCACGGTCGGCACGGGCGACGCCGTCGTCAACCTCAGCTCCTTCAGCGGGTCTCTGCACCTGCGGAAGCGTTAAGGCTCAGGGCGTAGAAGCAGAAAGAGTCCCGCGGAGGACGGCCGTGCGTGGATGAAGTCCGCGCTTTACGGCCGCAGCCGCGGGACTCAGGTTTTTCCCGCCGAATTTCAAGTCCATCCGGCCGAATTTTTTGCCACGAATCCCCCGCGCGCGGTGTTTTCTCGTTGGACAAGGACGTGGGTGCGCGTCGGAGACTTTCGGCCCGGCAGTTCGGGCGCACGGCCTCCCGCGGTTTCAAGGAAGGGAATAAAGCCAAATCTCGGAATCCGAGGAGGAAGAATGAACCGCTCAATCAACATCGCTTTCGTCATCGTCGCGGCGCTCGCCGCGCAGGTCTACGCCAGCGCCGGCCTGCACACGCCCGCCGCGCAGGCCGACGCCCACCACGCCGCCGCGACTCTGCACGCGCACGCGGCCGAACCCTCTGCCGCCGTCGCGGCCGAGCCGCAGGCGCAGGGCAACGAGTTCCGCTGGCACGAGCCTCTGGCCGCAGGCCGCGTCATAGAGATTCGCGGCATCAACGGCAGCGTCGAGGCCGAGCCGGCTACGGGCGGCGAGGTCGAGGTCGTCGCCGTCAAGCGCGCGCGCCGCAGCGACCCCGAGAGCGTGCGCATCGAGGTCGTGCGCCACGCCGACGGCGTGACCATCTGCGCCGTCTACCCCAACGTCGAGGGGCGCGCGCCGAACACGTGCGAGCCCGGCGGCGGCCAGATGAACGTCCGCGACAACGATGTCTCGGTCAACTTCACGGTGCGCGTGCCCGCGGGCGTGCGCTTCTCCGGCAACACCGTCAACGGCAAGGTCGAGGCGAACAACCTCGCCGCGGACGTTGACGCGAAGACCGTCAACGGCGGCATCAACATCTCTACGACCGGGCTCGCGCGCGCCAAGACCGTCAACGGCTCTATCACCGTCGTCATGGGCCGCGCCGACTGGTCGGACGACCTTGAGTTCAAGACCGTCAACGGCAGCATCGAGATCAGCGCGCCCGCCTCTCTGAGCGCGCAGGTCGAGGCCAAGACCCTCAACGGCGAGATCACGACCGACTTCCCTATCACCGTGCAGGGCACCTTCAGCAAGCGCCGCCTGACGGGCACCATCGGCGGCGGCGGCCGCGACCTCCGCCTCGAAACCGTCAACGGCAGCGTGCAGATTCGGCGCGCAAGCTAAACGATGAAGTATGAACGCTGAACGATGAACTATAAGACGGCTCTCATCCAGTTCATCGTTCAGCGTTCCGAGTTCAGCATTTCATATTGAGGAATTATCATGTTGAAGAAGCGTTTTATCCTCGGGCTCCTCGCGCTGGCGGCGCTCACGCTGACGGCCGCCGACGGCACGCGCGCGCAGTCGCGCCCCGAAGTGACGGAGGAGTTCCACCAGTCCTACCCGCTCTCGGCCGGAGGCCGCTTGAGCCTTTCGAACATCAACGGCTCGGTCAAGGTTCTGGCGTGGGACAGGGACGAGCTGAAGGTGGACGCCGTCAAGCGCGCATACATGCCCGAGCGCCTGCGCGAGGCGCAGATAAGGGTTGACGCGAGCGCGGGCCGCGTCCGCATCGAGACCGAGTACCCCGAGTACCGCTGGACGCGCGAGACCACGCGCTACGAGAACCCCGCGAGCGTCGAGTACACGCTCACCGTCCCGCGCGGCGCGACCGTGGACGAGATAAATCTCATCAACGGCGACCTCGACATCGCGGGCCTGACCGGCTCCGTCCGCGCGTCCTCCATCAACGGCCGCGTCACGGCCGGCGACCTCTCGGGGCCCGTCCGGCTCTCGGTCATCAACGGCGGGCTTGAGATGAGGGCCGACCGTTTGAGCGATTCGGGCGCCGTCACGCTCGAAGCCGTCAACGGCCCGCTCACCGTCGTCCTGCCTTCGGACGCCAACGCCACCGTGCGCGCCAGCACGGTTCACGGCGGCATCAGCAACGACTTCAACCTGCCCGTGCGCCGCGGCGAGTACGTCGGGCGCGACCTCGAAGGCCGTCTCGGCCGTGGCGGCGCGAACGTCCGCCTGAGCAACGTCAACGGCTCCATCACCGTCCGCCGCGCCAGCGACAACAAGCCTCTGAGTCAGGTGACAAACCTTCTCTCCGAGACGCGCGGCCGCGAAGACTTCGACGACGACGACGACGACGGCGCGAAGGATGCGGCGCGCGAAGCCGCCGAGGCTGCGCGCGAGGTCGCGCGTGACGCGGCAGAGACCGCTCGCGAAGCCACACGCGAAGCCGCCGAAGAGTTGCGCGAGCGCCGCGAGAAGCTGACCGAGGCCGAGCGCGAGCGCCTCGACGCAGAGCGCGAACGCCGCGACGAAGAGCGCGAGCGTGCGCGCGAGGCCCGCGACAGGGAACGCGAGCAGCGCGACCGCGAGCGCGAGCAGCGCGAGATCGAGAACGACAAGGAAGAACTCAAGAGCAGCGTCAAGAATGGCGTCAACTGGGACTCAGCGCGGCAGATCGAGCGCGAGTCGAACACCTTCAACGTCTCGGGCGCCCCGCGCGTCCGCGTCGAGACCTTCGACGGCCCCGTCAGCGTCCACGCTTGGGACAAGCCGGAAGTGATGTACACGGCCACCAAGCGCGCCACCGACGAGCGCGAGATGAAGGGCATCAAGCTCACCGCCAACAACGCGGGCGGCGAGGTCACTCTGCGCGCAGACTTCGACAAGAGCTTCGCGCGCGTCTACCACGAGCACGGCGGCCGCGTCACCTCCTACAGCTCGAACGCCTCGGCCGAGTTCGACCTCTACGTCCCGCGCAACGCGACGCTCTTCGTCTCGTCGGGCGACGGTCGGCTCCGCGTCGAGGGCGTGAGCGGCGAGCTTGAGCTTCGCACCGGCGACGGCTCGATTGACGTTACGGGCTCGAAGGGCAAGCTGCGCGTCGAGACCGGCGACGGCCGCATACGCGTCGAGGACTTCGACGGCGAGGCCGACGCGCGCACGGGCGACGGCCGCATCACGCTCGACGGAAACTTTAAAGGTCTCACGGCGCGCACGGGCGACGGCGGCATCTCGCTCGCGCTGCCCGAAGGCGTGAACGCGACCGTCGAGACCAGCGCCGAGTCGGTCTATAACGACGGCGTTGCCGTGGCCGAGAGCGGCGACTCGGAGAACCGCGTCCGCCGCTGGAAGGTCGGCGGCGGCGGCCAGCTCTTTACGCTACGCACGGGCGACGGGTCGATCAGCCTGCGCCGCCGTTAACACGTGAAGCGCGCGCCGCGTCTTTAACGCAAGAACTTCCGCGCCGCGGGGCCAACCGTGCGTTACCCGCGGCGCGTCGAAGCGTTAAGGCCGAAGGGAATTCCGTTGAAACATTCCGCGCGCAGGCTTCGTCTAAAAATGCGCTGCGAAAAGTTAAGGCGTTTATTCCCCCGGAACACCGGCGCGAGCAGTTTTCGTCCAACGTCAAATAGCTAAATCCAAAAATCGGTACGCCTCTCCGAAGGGGCGGCCTCCGCACGCGAGCCATGACGAAAAAAGTTCTGCCCACCGTCGCCCTGTCCGCCCTCGCTCTAATCATCACACTCGCGCCCGCTTGGACGGTCTCGACGGCGCAGCAGGTCGCGTCGCTCGGGCGCGCGGGCGGGGGCGGTCGCGGAGGCGGGGCGTCGGCGGGCGCCGCGCGGCGTCTGCTCAAACGCATGAGCATGAGCGTCGCGGAGTCGGCCGACGGGACGCGCGTGCGCCTGACTTCGGACGCGCCGCTCGAAGGCGTCGAGAGCTACGCGGACGGCGGCAGGTTCTTCGTCGTCGTCCCCGAGGCTGACGCGGCGGTGCTCGCGCCGAAGGGTTTTGCGGGGCGCGGCTTCACGCGCGTCGAGGCGGGGCAGCGCGGCGACGACACGCTTATCGCCTTCACGCCCGCGCCGGGCTACACGCCGCGCGTGCGCGCGAGCTTCAACCATCTCGAAGTCTTCTTCGCGGCGCAGAATCTCTTCTCCTTGCAGCAACAGCAGGGCGGCGCGAACGCTTACGGCGCGGACGCCGCCAGCTCTCCGACTCCCACCCCGACGCCGACGCCCGTCTCCGCGCCGGCCGCTTCCGACAACAGCTCGGACGCGAAGAGCACGCCGGCCGGCGCGAATACTACTGCCGGCGCGAACTCAAACAACGGCGCGGCCACAACGCCAGCGCCCGCCACGGCGAACGCGTCCGGCGCGACGGCGGGGAACAAGGCCGCGCGTTTCGCCGCGCTCATCACGCCGGAGAAGGCGAGCCCGACCGAGTTGAAGCGCTTCGCCGCGCCGCCCGTCATTGACGGCAAGCTCGACGACGAGGTCTGGAAGACGGCGGCCGTCTTCAAAGACTTCGTGCAGTTCCGCCCCGTTGACCTCGTCGCGCCTTCGGAGCCGACAGAGGTGCGCATCGGGTATGACTCGCGCTTCCTCTACGTCGGCTTCCACGCCTACGACGAGCCGGGCAAGGTGCGCGCGACCATCGCCAAGCGCGACGCGGTCTTCGACGACGACTGGGTCGGCATCTGGCTCGACACCTTCAACGACGGCCGCCGCGCCTACGAGCTCATCTTCAACCCGCTCGGCGTTCAGGCCGACGCCGTCTTCACCGAGGGCATCAACGAAGACTTCTCCGTGGACATCGTGATGGAGTCGAAGGGCGTCGTCACCAGCGACGGCTACACGGTCGAGGTCGCCATCCCCTTCAAGTCCCTGCGCTACGAGGCGGGCAAGAACAAGAAGTGGGGCCTGCACCTTCTGCGCACCATCAAGCGGCTCAACAACGAGCAGGACTCTTGGATGCCCATCTCGCGCGACAACTCAAGCCTGCTCGGGCAGGAGGGGCACGTTACGGGTCTCGAAGGTCTCTCGACCGAGCGCACGATTGAGCTTATCCCGAGCCTGACTATCTCGGAGGAGGGCAAGCGCGTGCCGACCATGCTGTCGGCGCAACGGACAATCGAGCAGGCGCAGGGGCGCGCGCTCGGCGTGGACGAGGGGCGCTTCCTCAACCAGCCCGTCGGCTTCGACCCCGGCCTGACGGGCAAGCTCGGCATCTCGCCGACGATGACGCTCGACTTCACCCTCAACCCAGACTTCGCGCAGGTCGAGGCCGACGCGACCGTGGTCACCGCCAACCAGCGCTTCCCGATCTTCTTCGAGGAGAAGCGGCCGTTCTTCCTCGAAGGCAAGGAGATTTTCGAGACGCTGCTCTCGGCCGTCCACACGCGCAGCATCGTTGACCCTGACTACGCGCTGAAGTTTACGGGCAAGCGGGGCCGCAACACCTTCGGGCTGCTCATGGCCTCGGACAACGCGCCCGGCAACCTCGGCGACGACGACCGCGACTTCGTCCGCGCCACCTCAGACCTCTCGAACATCACAGACCCGGACCTGCGCAACTCGCTCGCCGACCGCCGCGACTCGATACTGAAGTTCCTCGACAAGAACGCGACCATCGGCGTGCTCCGGCTCAAGCGCGACATCGGCAAGGAGGGGCACATTGGCTTCCTCGGCACCACCTACAACTTCGTTGACAAGTACAACAACGTGGCCGGCTTCGACGCGCGCTACCGGCTGAACAAGCAGACCGTCGTCTGGGGGCAGGTGCTCGGCAGCCTCTCGCACAAGCCCTTCTTCTACGCGGACGAGGCGGGCACGTTCGACCGCAAGGAGAAGGGGCTGGCCTACGCCTACAACATAGATTCGAGCGGCCGCAACTGGGGCTGGAACTACTCGGCCGTCGGGCGCTCGCGCTTCTTCCGCGCCGACGTGGGCTTCGACCGCCGCACCAACACGAACAATCAGGACTTCTTCTGGCGCTACCAGTCGAACGACAAGCCGAAGGCGAAGATCGTGAGCTGGCGCTTCTTCAACAACACGACGGGGAACTTCGACTGGAAGTGGCGCAGCCAGTTCTTCCAGAACGAGTCGCAGATACAGCTCCGCATGCAGAAGCAGACCTTCCTCGGCTTCGGCGTCGAAGAAGGGTACGAGCGCGTCTTCGAGTCGGAGTTCGGCCCGTCGCGCGAGGGGCTGGCGCTGCTGAACGCCGCCAACCCGCGCCTCGCCGGCCTGAGCGCGCCGGCCTGCCTCAACTTCGAGAACGACCCCGTCGGCGTGCGCAGCGCCGAGCTGAACCCCTGCACCTTCTTCGGCGAAGACACCGAGCGCTCGGCCTACAACAGGGACGTGTACTTCTACGTCGAGACGACGCCGTCGAAGAAGTACTCCTTCTCCCTCTTCAGCCTCTACCGCTGGGGCCAGATGGACTTCGACTTCGGCACGGGCAACCCGAACTACCCGCGCGCGAGCCTCGCCGCGCTCCTCTTCGGGCAGGGCGCGCCGCTCGACCCCGGCCCGGGCAACCAGCTCACCGTGCAGAGCTCCGCGGCCTACCAGCCGACGAGCGCGCTCCGCCTCTCGATCAACTACGACAAGGCGCGGCTGGTGCGTCAGGACACCGGCCTCGTCGCCTTCGACGACAACATCTACTCTCTGCGCGGGACGTACCAGTTCACGCGCTTCATCTTCGCCCGCGCGCGCGTTGACTACACGACGCTCGGGCAGAACGCGCGCGGGCAGTTCCTGCTGGGCTGGACGCCGAACCCGGGCACGAGCTTCTACGTCGGCTACAACGACGACATGAACCGCAACGGGCGCAACCCGTTCTCGGGCGAGCTCGAACCCGGCTTCCGCCGCAACGGCCGCCTCTTCTTCGTCAAGATGTCCTACCTCATCCGCAAGAGCTTCGGGGAGTAGGCCGGAACGATGGACGATGGACGATGAACTGAAAGCCTCGTGCCTTCAGTTCATCGTTCATCGTTTCTACTTCGGCGTTCCTATTTCTGCTATATTCTCGCCGCCGAATCTCTTTCCGTCTTCCCGACAGAAAAGGAGTCTCTCCGATGAAGAATGCTATGCGAGCCTGTGTCGCGGCGCTCCTGCTCGCCGCGAACGTGGCAGGGCAGAACGGCGGCGGCCCCGTCATCACGCCGGCCGACAACCTCGTCGTCGAGGGCGTGCCCGCCATCCCCGCCGCGCTGGCCGACGACGTGCGCCGCTACACGGAGTACCGCACGGCCGGGCTGTCGAGCTGGCACCCCGTGCGGCGCGAGATGCTCATCGGCACGCGCTTCGGCGACACGCCGCAGGTTCACCTCGTACGCGCGCCCGGCGGAGCGCGCACGCAGCTCACCTTCTTCCCCGAGCGCGCGACCGGCGCGCAGTTTCGCCCTAAGACGGGCGACTACTTCGTCTTCAGCAAGGACGTGGGCGGCAACGAGTTCTTCCAGCTCTACCGCCACGACATGGCCACGGGCGACGTGACGCTTTTGACCGACGGCAAGTCGCGCAACGTCGGCGCGCTCTGGTCGTACAGCGGCCAGTGGCTCGCCTACGGCTCGACGCGGCGCAACGGCAGGGACGTGGACATCTACCTCGTCAACCCCTCAGACCCGAAGACGACGCGCATGCTGCTACAGGTCGAGGGCGGCGGCTGGGGGGCGCTCGACTTCTCGCCCGACGACCGGCGCCTGCTCGCGCAGGAGTACGTCTCGGCCAACGAGAGCTACGTCTGGTCTGTGGACACGCAGACCGGCGCGAAGACGCTCGTCACGCCGAAGGGCGGCGCGGAGAAGGTTCACTACGGCGGCGCGCAGTTCTCGAAGGACGGGCGCGGCTTCTACACGACGACCGACAGGGAATCCGAGTTCCACCGCCTCGCCTACGTTGACCTCTCGACGGGGCAGCACACCTACCTCACGACCGACATCAAGTGGGACGTGGACTCGTTCGCGCTCTCGCCCGACGGCCGCACCGTCGCCTTCGTCACGAACGAGGACGGCGTTGACCGCCTGCACCTCCTCGACACGAAGACGCGCAAGGAGAGGCCCGCGCCCCGGCTGCCCGTGGGGCTTCTGGGCGGCCTCGAATGGCACGAGAACGGCCGCGACCTCGGCTTCAACTTCACGAGCGCGCGCTCGCCCGCCGACGTTTACTCGGTGGACGTGCAGACGGGAAAGGTCGAGCGCTGGACGGAGAGCGAGACGGGCGGCCTCAACGTCTCGAACCTGCCCGAGCCGCGGCTCGTGCGCTGGCAGTCGTTCGACGGCCGGCAGATTTCGGGCTTCCTCTACATGCCGCCCGCGGGCAAGTTCACGGGCCCGCGCCCCGTCATCATCAACATCCACGGCGGCCCCGAGGGGCAGGCGCTTCCGAGCTTCCTCGGGCGGAACAACTACTTCCTCTACGAGCTGGGCGTCGCCATCGTCTACCCGAACGTGCGCGGCTCGACCGGGTACGGCAAGACCTTCCTCGCGCTCGACAACGGCATGAAGCGCGAGGACACGTACAAAGACATCGGCGCGCTGCTCGACTGGATAGGGAAGCAGCCCGACCTCGACGCCTCGCGCGTGATGGTGACGGGCGGCTCCTACGGCGGCCACATGGCCTTCGCCGTCGCCACGCGCTACAGCGACCGCATACGCGCCTCGCTCCCCGTCGTCGGCATCTCGAACCTCGTCTCGCTGCTGGAACACACGGAGAGTTACCGGCGCGACCTGCGCCGCGCCGAGTACGGCGACGAGCGCGACCCGGCCATGCGCGAGTTCATGACGAGGACGGCGCCCCTGAACAACGCGAAGAACGTCACGAAGCCCATCTTCATCGTCGCGGGCGGCAACGACCCGCGCGTGCCAGTCACCGAGGCCGAGCAGATGGTGGCGGCCGTGCGCAAGAACGGCACGCCCGTCTGGTATCTGATGGCGAAGGACGAGGGGCACGGCTTCGCCAAGAAGAAGAATCAGGACTTCCAGTTCTACGCCACGGTCATGTTCGTCCGCGAGTACCTTTTGAAGTGAGCCGCCGCGGGCGGTGACGCTAAAAAAAAACGTAACCGTCGTGATAAGATTCCCGTCTTCAAAGAACTGAAGACGTACCGCATGTTGCCTTTCATCACGACAAACAGAACTCATAACTTTTCGCGCCGCGCGCTCGCCCTGCTCTCTGCGGCGCTGCTCGCGGCCGCGGCCGTCGCGTGCAAGAGCGACTACCCGGCCTCGGGGCAGCAGCGCGCGCCGGGCGAGGGGCGCGGCGGCGAGGCGCGGCAGGTCAAGGTGGCGCGGGTCGAGGAGACGCCCGTCGGCGCGAGCGTCTCCGTCACGGGCACGCTCGCCGCGCAGGACGAGGCGACGCTGAGCGTCAAAGTGCCCGGCCGCGTCAGCGCCATCGGCGTTGACCTTGGGAGCGTCGTACGCAAAGGTCAGGTCGTCGCGCAGATCGAGCAGCAGGACTACAAGCTGCGGGTGCAGCAGGCCGAGGCCGCGCTCCAACAGGCGCGCGCGCGTCTGGGCCTTCAGCCGCAGGGCGACGACGACCGCTTCGACCCCGAAGTGACGGGAACCGTCAGGCAGGCGCGCGCCGTCTTGGAAGAGGCGCGGCAGAACCGCGAGCGCATCGCCTCGCTCGTCGAGTCGGGCGTCGTCGCCCGCGCAGAGTTCGAGGCGGCCGACGCCTCCTTCAAAGTCGCGCAGGGCAAGTATCAGGACGCCGTCGAAGAGATACGCAACCGGCAGGCTTTGCTCGCGCAGCGGCGCACGGAACTCTCGCTCGCGCGGCAGGCGCTCGCGGACACCGTGGTCGTCGCGCCCTTCGACGGGCTGGTGCAGGAGAAACGCGCCTCGGTCGGCGAATACCTCGGCGCGGCCGCGCCGGTCGTGACGGTCGTGCGCGTCAACCCTCTGCGCTTCCGCGGCGAGGTGCCCGAGCGCGACGCGGCCACGGTGCGCGCAGGCCAGAACGTGCGCGTCACGGTCGAGGGCGACAGCGGCCTCTACGCAGGGCGCATCGTCCGCCTGAGCCCGACCATCAACCAGCAGAACCGCGTGCTCGTCGTCGAGGCCGAGATCGCCAACCCGGGCGGCCTGCGACCGGGCGGCTTCGCGCGCGCCGAGATCGTCACCAACAGCGGCGACATGGCCGTCACGGTGCCCGCCAGCGCCGTCGTCACCTTCGCAGGCATCGAGAAGGTCATCACGGTCGAGGACGGCAAGGCCAAGGAGAAGCCCATCACCACGGGGCGCCACGCCGACACTTGGACGGAAGTCCTCTCGGGCATCGGCGTCGGCGAGTCGGTCGTCCTCGACCCCGGCAACTTGCAGTCGGGCCAGCCCGTCAACGTCGTCGAGTAGCGTCCGCCGGTCAGCTTTCGGCTTTACCTTCACCCGACAGCAGCAAGAACGGAGATGTAAGAGCGTGAGAAAGACTCTCAGCCTCGCAATCGTCACCACGCTACTGTGCGCCTTCGTCTGCCCGCCGCGCGCGGGCGCGCAGACTGTCGCGCCGCCGCAGACGGCAGACCCTTACGCCGAACGCCTGCGCGCGTTCGAGGAGTTCGTGGGCGCGGGGATAAAGCGCGACCGGATTCCCGGCATGACCATCGGGTTCTTCAAGGACGATTACACGTGGGTCAAGGGCTTCGGCTTCGCAGACCTTGAGAACAAGGTGCCGGCGACAGCCGAGAGCGCCTACCGCCTCGCCTCCATCACGAAGTCCATGACCGGCGAGGCCATCGTCCAACTCGCCGAGCGCGGCAAGCTAGACCTCGACGCAGAGATTCAACGCTACGTCCCCGACTACCCGAAGCAGCAGTGGCCCGTCACCGTGCGCAACCTCCTGACGCACACGGGCGCGGGCCAGACCGGCTCGGGGCTCGGCCCCGACCACGTGACGACGAAGGAGGTCGTGGCGCGCATCTCGAAGTACCCGATTAAGTACGAGCCGGGCACGCGCTACGACTACCAGACGAGCGGCTACAACCTGCTCGGCGCGGCCATCGAGAACGTCTCGGGGCAGTCGTTCGAGACTTACCTGCGCGAAAACCTCTGGGCGCCGGCCGGGATGAAGGACACGCGCATGGACGACGTGCGCGGCCTCGTCCCGAACCGCGTGCGCGGCTACGACCTCGCCGACGGCGAAGTGAAGAACGCGCCCTTCGTGGATGTCAGCTCGCGCTTCGGCGGCGGCGGACTCACCGGCACCGTGCCCGACCTCCTGCGCTGGGCGCGCGCGGCCTTCTCGGGGAAGATCGTCTCGCCGAAGTGGGTTGACGAGATGCTCAAGCCTTTCGTCTCCAAGTCTGGGCGCTACACGGGGCTCGGCGACGGCGACATCTACTACACGCTCGGCTGGATGGTGCTGCCCGTCAACGGCCAGCTCGCACTCCACGCGCAGGGTAGCCAGAAGGGGACTGACACTTACCTCTACTACTTCCCCGAGAAGCGCCTCGCCATCGCCGCGGCCAGCAATCTCGAAGCCGCGCCGACGAAGCGCTACGTCCAGCGCCTCTACGAGACGGTCACGGGCGAGCCTTGGGACGCGAGGGTCTACACGAGGGAGAAGTCGGACGCGCCCGTCGCGCTCGCGATGGGCAGCGCCTTCAACTACGGCGGCCTCCACTTCGAGCGGCACCACGCGCCGCTCACGTCGGACGCGAAGGAGTTGGCCGACGCCTTCGCCTTCTTCAATACTTCGGTCACGCGCGCGGCCGGGCGCGCAGACTACGCCGCCGCCTCGAAGCGCATCCGCGACGCGCGCCACCCCGTCGGCGGCCTCCACCTCGTCAAGCTCGGCTCGTACATGGCCGCGCGCCTGAAGGAGAAGAACGGCGCCGCGGGGCTCGACAAGTACCACACGTCGGGCGCGATTCCGTTCTTCGCGGATTACGTGCGGCTCTACAAGTCGGACTCGAAGGTTCCGAAGTCGCTGCGCTTCACGCCCGAGTTCGAGAAGCTCATCGAGCATTGGGACGCCGACTGGGCGCGGACTTGGAACGACTACACGCGCCGCCTGACGATTGCGCCCGACACGGACTTCGACGCGGTCGGCGCGCGTTTGCGTCGCGAGTTCGCGGGCGCGGAGGTCTACCCCGACTACACCGAAGCCATCCAGCCGATACAGCAGGGGCCGGCCGTCTTCAAGGCGCAGAAGCTCGGCGTAGACCTCTACCCGCACTCGGACGAGCTGCTCTTCAACTGGGCCTACTTCATCATCCTCGGCGAGCTGTCGCCCGAGGCGCGCGCCGCGCTCAAGCAGGCGGCGCCCGACTACGAGCGGCCGGTCGCGTACTTCCGTCGCGCGTACGACGCGAACCCCGACGGCGTGATGCGCGCGCAGACCTTCCTCGACATCGGCGGGCGCTGGCTCCCGCGTCCTCAGATGGTGGACGCGGGCATCGAATACGTCGGCGCGGCTGTCGCCCTCTACCCGAAGGACGCGGCGCTGCGCGAACTGTTCGGCG
>DATFHD010000102.1:0-5358 GCA_035248785.1 Pyrinomonadaceae bacterium
CAGGTAGAAGCCCTCGCCGTCAGGCCCGCGGTGCTCGACGGCCTTCGTCATGCGCTCGACTTCGCCGCGCCGCGCCGCGCCGCGCCCGCGAACTATTCCTGCGATTCCGCACATACTTGTTTGACCGGCCCTTTCCGTAGAAAGCTGTAAAAGGGTTTATCGGGAGAGCGAGAAGAGGTAGACGTTGTTCCCCCCTTCGGGAAGCTCCGTCATCTTTTCCAGCGCGAAGCCCCTCTCGCTAAAGAAGGCGACGACCTCCTCCTTGCTCGCCACCTCGTAGGGCAGGCCGCCCAGCCAGTCCACCACGTCGTAGTAAGTGTCCATCCCGCGGCCGTCGCGCTCCCTCCACTTGAGCGGGTTGAGCCCGGCCCTCCGGCGGTCGCGCATGATGTTGAGGATGAACTTCCAGACCATGACCTTCTTCCCCAGCTTCGAGGCGCGGTTGTATTTCTGCTTGAGCGCGAGGTGCTCGGGGTACTTCGGCCCCTTGACGTAGAGGGCGATGAGGAAGAGCCCGCCCGGCGCGACCGTAGAGCAGGCGTTGCCGATGGCCTCCCACATCGAGCCCGTGTGGTGGAGCACGCCCCACGAGTAGACCACTTCGTACTTGCCGAGCCCGGCGACGAACTCGCGGTCGAGGATGGAGCCGCGCTCGACCGTCCAGTTCGCGGGCGCCCCCGCCTTGCGCCACATCAGGCGCGTGGACTCGACGCTGTAGGGGTCGAGGTCGAAGGAGCGCAGCTCCTTGGCCCCAAGCACGTGGAAGCAGAGCGAGTGGATGCCGGAGCCGCTCCCGATGTCGAGTACGGTCTTGCCGGCGACGCCGTCGCGCCCCAGCCACCCCTCGATGTCGGTGCGCGCGCGCCCGACCGCGTCCTCCGTCACCGTGTCGAGGTACGAACGCCAGTTCTCACCGAACGAAAAGGTGATCCGCTCCTTGCTAGCCTCTGCTCCCATTTTCTACACCAGTCCCGGCCCGCGAAGGCCGGATGTCAATCACGTTCACGCCCCTGCCCCGCCGGCCCTCGCCGCGGGGAGGGAAAAAAGGTAGAGGATGTTGGCCCTCGTCGGGTCGTCGTCAATCTTCACGGTCTCGAAGCCGCGCTCGCGGCAGAAGTCCTCGACCTCTTCGGCGGTCGCCACCTCGTAGGGCAGCCCGCCGAGCCAGTCCACGATGTCGTGGTAGACGTCCATCCCGCGCTCCCTCTTCTCGTTCCAAGCGAGCGGGTTCTGGCCCTCGCGCCAGCGCTGGCGCATGAGGCCGTAGATGTACTTCCACTCCATCATCTTCTTCCCGAGCTTCGAGGCCCGGTTGTAAGACTGCTTGAGCGCGAGGTCGTGCGGGTAGCTCGGCCCCTTGCGGTAGAGCGCGAGCCACATCAGCCCGCCCTCGCGGACGCGCGTGCAGGCGTTGGCGACGGCCTCCCACATCGAGCCCGTGTGGTGCAGCACGCCCCACGAGTAGACCACCTCGTACTTGCCGAGCCCGGCGACGAAGTTCTTATCCAGCACGGAGCCTTCGATGATCTTCCAGTTCGACGGCCGGCCCGCCCTCTCCCAGAGCAGCCGCGTGGACTCGACGCTGTAGGGGTCTACGTCGAGCGAGACGATCTCCTTCGCGCCGAGCAGGTGGAAGCAGAGCGAGTGGATGCCTGAGCCGCAGCCGATGTCGAGGACGGTCTTGCCCTCGACCGCGTCGGCCCCGAGCCACTCCTCTATGTCCTTCCGCGCGCGGGCCACGGCGTTCTCGTTCACGGTGTCAACGTACGAGCGCCAGTTCTTGCCGAACGAAAACGTTATTACCTCTTTGTCCAGATTCTGTTCCATGCACACTCCGAACTAAACTTCTCCGGCGCGGCCCCGCTCCGGCGAGGGCTTGCGCCCGACGGCGTAGACGTAAGGGGCCAGCGGGGCCGTGCCCCTGAACGTGCCGAGCCGCCGCAGCATCGGGTCTACGCGCTGGTGCAGGCGGTAGACGCGCGGCAGGACGCGCGGGACGAGCCGGGGCCAGCGCGGGTAGTTCTCCCACGAGACGATGCCGAACGAGAAGACGCCGAGGTAGTGAGCGCGCACGTCTTCGAGGCCGATCTCCTCGTAGGCGCGCGCCATCCTCCGACGGCTGATCGTCTCGTGCTTCGCCATCAGCTCCGGCTGCCACGCCCAGACCATCAGGCCGTGGAGCGACAGGAGGTTCGGCACTTCCGTAAACAGCGCGCCGCCCGGCCGTACGAACTTGAGGAGCGTCGTCAGGATGCCCTTCAGGTCGGTGAAGTGCTCGACGAGCCCGAGCGAGTAGACGAAGTCGAACTGCCCGACCTCTTCGGGGTCGGCCGCGAGCACGTCCGCGCAGACGACGCTGCCCGCGACGCCCTGCGCGTCCAGACGACGCCGCGCCATCTCGCACCCGTCCTGCGAATAGTCAACGCCGGTGACGCTCGCGCCCGTGCGGAGCGCGAGGTAAGGGAGCCACGTCGAGTCGCCGCAGCCGACTTCCAGAAGCGTACGCGGCTTCAGCCGCTCTATCTCGCCGACCAGCGCGTGCTCAAGCGCATCCTCGCCGTGCGAGGACGGCGCCCAGACGGCCTGAGTCCCGGCCCTCACGCGGTAGAAGTCGTCCCAGTGGCCCTTGCCCGCGATGTCCTTCTGGGTCACCCTATCGCCCCCCTCATCCGCGCCGCCGCGAGGCGGAGCGCGCCGCGCAGGCGCAGCGCCGCGGAGCAGGCGCGGCTCACGGCCCAAGGGCGCCGAGCACGCAGGCTGGCGCGGGCTAGAGCCTTCCAAGCTTCCGGGAACTGCCAGTAGATCTTCAGGTACGAGGCGATGCCGGGGGCGCCCTCGCCCGCCTTGCCCGCGAGGATTTCGGCGAGCAGCGGCTCGCACTCGGTGAAGGCCATCCGCTCGCACTCGCGCGCCTGCTTCTCCGGCAGGCCGTGCCGCTGGTAAGCGTGCAGCAGTCCCGGGAACTTGAACACGACCGAGTGGCGCTGCTCCCACCAGCTCTGGCCGCCGTTGAAGATGGTCAGGACGGGCTCGCCGACGTAGTAGCTCGGGTTGTTCATCACCGTCTCGGCGATCATGTAGCTGTGCGGGTAAGACCAGCGCGAGTCGGAGAAATCCGCTTGGCGCGGGCGGCCCCGCCAGTAGTCCTGCCAGACGCTCCGCCGCACCACGTGGACGTAGAGCTGACCGCCCATGCAGCTCCTCGCGCTGATGACCTCGTGCCATTGTCTTAGAGGGTGGTCGGAGGTGTCTTGGTTCGCGAGTTCGTCGAAGGGGCCGTCGTAGCCGCCGAGCGCGTTCTCGGGCCAGTGCCTCTCGTATCCCGCGTGGCAGAAGTTCACGTATATCAAGTCCAGCCCGCGGTTCGCCTCAAGCGCCGCGAGCACGCGCGCCAGCGCGCCCGCGCGGAGCAGGTCGTCGTCGCCGAGCACCCACACGAACTCGCCGCGCGCAAGCTCGGTGGCGAGCTTGATGACGTTCGAGACGAGGCCCACGTTCGTCTCGTTCCGCGAGTAGTTGAGCGGCCCCAGAGCCCGCGCCTCTTCGACCACCCGCGGCGTCTCGTCGGGCGAGGCGTTGTCCGATATCCAGAGCTCGACCTTGTCCGCGTGCTCGGCCACCTGCGGCAGGACGGCTTGCAGCATCAGGCGCAGGCGGTTGGCGCGGTTGTAGGTCGGGACGCAGATTGATAACAGCGGAGTTGTCATAACATTTCCACGGCGCGGCGGGCACAGCCACTTCGGCCCCGCGTGCGGGCCGCGCTCGTCCTCCCCGGGCGTAAACTGCCCGGAGACTATTCTAGACTCGCGCCCCCTTAAACCAAATCGCGGGCGGCCCCTCCGGACGCGCCGCGCGGTCTCGCGGCGGCTACTCTTCGACGACGCGCACCTCCGGCAGCGGGATGACGAACTTCGATTTCAGCCCGCGCTCCCGCAGCAGCCGCCCGATGGGTTCCGCGTAGTGCCACGCCAGCAGGACGACGTAATCGGGCTGCTCGCGGAAAAGGATTTCGTTGTTGACTACGGGGATATGCTTGCCGGGCAGGTGGAGCCCGAGCTTGAGCGACGTGGGCTGCTCGGCGATGTAGGGCATCAGGTCTTTGGAGATGCCCGTGAAGTTCAGCAGGGTGCTCGACCGGCCCGGGCACGAGTTGCCGACGAGGCGCTCGCCCCGCGCCGCGACCTTCAGCGCCAGATCGAGCAGCTCATTTTTCGCGCGGTACGACCTCTCGCGGAAAGTCTGGTAGACCGCCGGCCCGTGCAGCCCGAAAGACTCTTCCTCGGCGAGGAGCCGCGTCACCGAGTCCGACACCTGAAGCCCCCTGCCCTTCGCCGCGAAGACGCGCAGCGTCCCGGCGTAGCGCTGCACACGCGTCGCGTCAACCACGGTGAAGCCGTTCGCGTCGAACAGGTGGACGAGTGACTTGAGCGAGTAAGACCGGATGTGCTCGTGGTAGATGGTGTCGTACTGGACGCCCCTGATGATGTCCAGAAGGTAGTGGGTCTCCGTCATGAAGACCCCGCGCTCGTCCAGCAGGTGACGGATGCCGCGGATGACTTCGCCGAGCGGGGCCATGTGGGCGAAGACGTTCGTGGCCGTCATCACGGCGGCCTTGCCGTAGTCGCGCGCCAGCTCGCGGCTCAGCGCCTCGGTGAAAGGGCTCTTGACCGTCTCGACGCCGTTCGCGTTGGCGATGTCCGCGATGTCCGTCGGCTCGACGCCGAGCACGCGCACGCCCTGCTGCTTGAAGGCGTTCAGCAGCGTCCCGTCGTTAGAGCCTATGTCAACCACCAGCGAGTCGGCGCCCAGCCCGTACTTCGTGACTATCTCGGCGGCCGACGCCGCGTGGTGATCCACGACCTCCTTCGTGATGCCCGCGCGGTAGGGGTAGCCGCGGTGGAAGACGACTTCGCCGGGCACGACGTAGTCGAGCTGGGCGAGGCTGCACACACGGCAGCGGACGAGCCGCAGCGGGTAACTCGTCTCCGGCTCCGTCAACTCTTCGGCGCGCAGCAGCGAATCGCAGAGCGGCTGGTGTCCGAGGTCAATCACCAGCTCAAGGTCTTCGGAGTTGCAGACCTGACAGAAGGTGAGCGGCCCGGGCTGCACGTCGTGAATCAGTTCTCGCATTAACTAAAGTCTCCTGAACTCGCCCCCGCGTGGTCTTCGGCCGGGGGGATGCTGACGGGCTCGCCCGCCGCGTCGGATTGCAGGGCGGCGTCCAAGAGCGCCTGCACTCTCAGCCCCTCCCGGAACGACGGCGTGGTCGGCACGCCCGTCTCGATCCAGTCCAAAAAGCGGCCCGCCAAGCCGCGCACCGGCCCGACGCGCGCGTCCACGCCCTCGGGCAGCGGGATT
>DATFHD010000103.1:0-34914 GCA_035248785.1 Pyrinomonadaceae bacterium
CGCGAACATGCTCGCCGCGCACGGCGTCGGCAAGGGCGATGTCGTCAGCCTGCTGCTGCCGAACTCGGCGGAGTACGTCATCGCCTACTTCGCCTGCTTCAAGCTCGGCGCGCTCGCGGGGCCGGTCAACTCTCTGCTCAAGCCGGAGGAGATGGCCTACGTCGTCGGAAACTCGGAGGCGCGGCTGCTGCTCTACAACTCGCAGTTCGGTACGCAGGTCGAAGAGTTCCGCGGCGAGGTGGAGACGCTGAGCGAGGCCGTCGTCTTCGATGACGAGCGCGCGGCGACCGGGACTCATTCGTCTGAGCCGGGCGCGTGGGGCGGGACGGAGTTAAGTAAAGACGACGAGGCCATCATCATCTACACCTCGGGCACGACGGGGAAGCCGAAGGGATGTCTTTTGACGCACGGCAACCTAATTGCCAACGCGCGGCAGATAGTCGAATGGCTCGGCTACGGCGAAGAGGACAGGTTGCTGACGATCATGCCGCTCTTCCACATGAACGCCGTCTCTGTGACGACCGTCAGCGCGCTCTACGCGGGCGGCTCGACGGTCGTCAGCCCGCGCTTCTCGGGCTCGCGCTTCTGGCAGATTATCAACGACTACCAGATAACTTCCTTCGGCTCGGTCGCCACGATGCTCTCAATGCTGCTCGCGACTTATCCGAACGGCGTGCCCGAGGGTTTGAGCGCCGAGCGCCTGCGCTTCGCCATGTGCGGCTCGGCGCCCGTGCCGGCCGAAGTCTTGCGGCGCTTCGAGGAGACTTTCGGCTGTCTCGTCGTCGAGGGCTACGGGCTTTCCGAGTCAACCTGCCGCTCGACCTTCAACCCGCCGGACGCGCGCCGCCGCGCCGGCTCGTGCGGCATGGCCATCGGCAACGAGATGCGCGTCGTGGACGAGGAGGACAACGAACTGCCCGACGGCGAGCCGGGCGAGATAGTCCTGCGCGGCGAGAACATCTTCAAAGGCTACTTCAAGAACGAGGAGGCGACGGCGCGCGCCTTCCGCGGCGGCTGGTTTCACACGGGCGACGTAGGCTTCCGCGACGCCGAAGGCTTCTTCCACATCATAGACCGCAAGTCCGACATGATTATCCGCGGCGGCGAGAACATCTACCCGCGCGAGATAGACGAACTGCTCTACAAGCACCCGGCCGTCGCCGAGGCCGCAGCCTTCGGCGTGCCGGATGAACTGTACGGCGAGGACGTGGCGGCCTTCGTCGTCCTGAAGGAAGGGCAGGCGGCGACGCCCGAGGAGATTGCCGCCTACTGCCGCGAACACCTCGCGGACTACAAGTGCCCGAAGACCGTCCGCGTCGTGTCGGCGCTCCCGAAGGGGCCGACGGGCAAGGTTCTGAAACGCGAACTCCAAAAACTCTGGCGCGAGGCCGATGGCGAAGATCAAGGACAAGGTTAAGAACGCGCTCGACGAGGCGCGCATGCTGGTGCTGGGCTCGCAGGTGCTCGTCGGGTTCCAGTTGCGCTCGGTTTTCGAGAAGGGGTTCGACTCGCTGCCCCTCGTCTCGCAGGTGTTGAAGCTTGGGGCGCTCGGTCTAATGCTCGTCGCCATCGGCCTGCTCATCTCGCCCTCGTCCTACCACAGGCTTGTGGAAAGAGGCGAGGACACGCACGAGATACACCGCTACACCTCGAAGATGATGGGCTGGGCGCTGCTGCCCTTCTCGCTCGGCATCGGCATAGACCTCTACGTGGCGACGCAGAAGATCGTTGGCTGGAAGGCCGGCGTCGCGGCGGGGCTGTTCGGGACGCTGCTGGCGGTGTCCTTCTGGTACGGGCTCGAATTCTACATGCGGCGCGAGCGCGCGGGCGAGATAGGCGAGTTAAAGAAGGAGAGCGACATGGAGGACGAGAAGGGCGGGCAGAAGGAAGATAAAGCGACGAAGTTGAGCGACAAGATCAAGCACGTGCTGACGGAGTGTCGCGTCGTGCTGCCGGGCTCGCAGGCGCTGCTGGGCTTCCAGTTCATCGTCATCCTCTCGGAGAGTTTCGACAAACTGCCCGCGTTGTCAAAGTACATACACCTCGCCTGCCTCGGCCTGAACGCGCTGACCATCGTGCTGCTGATGACGCCCGCCGCCTACCACCGCATCGTCGAGCGCGGCGAGGAGACTGAACACTTCCACCGCTTCGCCTCGAAGATACTCGTCGCCGCCCTCGTCCCGCTCGCCTTGGGTCTGGCGGGCGATGTCTACGTCGTCGTCCAGAAGGTGACCGACTCGCAGCTCGTCTCGGTCGTCTCGGCGCTCGTCATCCTCGCGATCTTCTGGGAACTCTGGTTCGGCCTGACGCTCTACCGACGCACGCAGCGCCAGTTCGCGGACTAAGAATTTCAAATTTCAAATTTGGGATTTCAAATTGATCGGAGAACCACCGTGAGACTTCTAATAACGTTCTTACTCGCCGCCTTGCTGTTCGCGTCCGTTGCCGTCGCGCCGCGCGGGCAGGCTTTCGTCAACGCGGGGACGAGTCCTGACGCGGGACGCGAGCAGAAGGTCGCGGCCGCGGCGGAGGCGATGCGCGGGGCGCTCGTCGCGCAGCGGCGCGACTTCCACATGCACCCGGAGTTGTCGAACCGGGAAGAGAGAACGTCGCGCGTCGTCGCTGAGCGCCTGCGCGCTCTCGGGCTGACGGACGTGAAGACGGGCGTGGGCAAGTACGGCGTAACCGCCCTGCTCGTCGGGGGCAAGCCCGGCCCCGTCGTCGCCGTGCGCGCCGACATGGACGCGCTTCCCATTCAGGAGGTCAACGACGTGCCCTACAAGTCGCTGACGCCCGGCGTCAAGCACGCCTGCGGCCACGACGTTCACACCACCGTCGAGCTCGGCGTCGCGGAAGTCCTGAGCAAGATGAAGGACGAGGTGCATGGCACCGTCAAATTCATCTTCCAGCCGGCCGAGGAGGGCGCGCCCGCGGGCGAGGAGGGCGGCGCGAAGCTGATGGTTAAAGAGGGCGCGCTTGAGAACCCGCGCCCGCAGGCCATCTTCGGCCTCCACACCGAGCCGAACTTGCAGGCCGGGCAGATCGGCTACCACGTCGGCCCGGCGATGGCCTCGTCCGACACCTTCTACATCACAATCAAGGGCAAGTCCTCGCACGGCGCGCAGCCACAGCTCGGCGTTGACGCCGTAGTCGTCGCCGCGCAGTGCGTGCTCGCGCTACAGAACATACGGAGCCGCCGCATAGACCCGCTCGAACCGCTCGTCATCACCGTCGGCACGATTAACGGCGGCGACCGCTTCAACGTCATCGCGGGCGAGGTGAAGATGACCGGCACGATGCGCACCTTCAACGATCAAGTGCGCGAGCGCTCCATCGCCATGATGCGCGAGACTCTTAACAGCGTGGCCTCGGCCTACGGCGCGACGGCCGAGCTGACCTTCGGCGACGGCAACGCCGTCACCTACAACGAGCCCTCGCTCGTCGAGGAGACGCTGCCGACCATCCGCCGCGTCGTCGGCGACAAGAACGCCGTCACCCTCAAGCCGTTCATGCCCGCCGAAGACTTCTCCGCCTACCAGAAAGTCGTGCCCGGCTTCTACTACTTCCTCGGCGTCGGCAACCGCGAGAAGGGAATCACCGCCGGCTGGCACACCGCGAACTTCGACGTGGACGAGGAGAGCCTCGTCGTCGGCGTCAAGGTGATGTCGAACGTCCTGCTCGACTACCTCGAACACCACGCGGCCGGCAAGACTAACGGCGAGTAAGCTGAAGGGAGACTTTTATGCCATACAACCAACTGTCGTCCGAGGAAGAGCGCGTCATCGTCCACAAGGGCACGGAGAGGCCGTTCACAGGCGAGTACGAGAAGCTGTACGCCCCCGGCACCTTCGTCTGCCGTCGCTGCAACAACCCGCTCTACTCGGCGGAGGCCAAGTTCAAGTCGGGCTGCGGCTGGCCGAGCTTCGACGAGGAGTACGCGGGAAGCGTGGAGCGGCACGTGGACGCCGATGGGCGGCGCACAGAGATCGTCTGCGCACACTGCGGCGGTCACCTCGGCCACGTCTTCGAGGGCGAAGGTTTTACAGAGAAGGACACGCGCCACTGCGTCAACTCCCTCTCCGTCCGCTTCATCCCCGAAGGGCAAGACCTGCCGCCCGTGCTCGACGCCGACTGAGGGCCGGGCGGGGCACAAAGACCTTTCCAACGCCGGAGGAGAGAAGTATATTGACGCGCTCGCCTAATTCGTCCGCAGTTCGCTCCGGCCGGAATGAAAAGAATCTTGTTGAGTAAAGGGCTGCACGGCCGTCGCGGGGCTGTTGCGCTCGTTCTGCTTTGCCTCCTGCTCGCGCCTGCCGCCGCGAACGCGCAGGCCGTGCTGCGCTGGGGCGCAGACCCGAGCGGCGGCGCGCCCTACGTCTTCTCCGACCCGGCGCACCCGGACAAGTACGTCGGCTACGAGTTGGAGATGGTCGAGGCAATGGCGGCGGCGATGAACCGCAAGCCCGTCTTCGTCCCGACCGACTGGGAGACCATCGTCACCTCGCTACAGCGCGGCGAGTTCGACGTGGTCGTCAACGGCCTTGAGCCGACCGAAGACCGCGCGCGCGTCATCCTCTTCAGCAAGCCCTACTACATCTTCCAGCTCCAACTCACCGTCCGAAAGAACGAGACGCGCATCAACAGTCTCGAAGATTGTAGAAAGCTGACCGTGGGCACGCTCGGCAACACCGCCGCCTCGCGCCTGCTTGAGAAGGAGGGCATCAACTTCAAGGGCTACGCAGACCCCGTGGGCGCGTACAGGGATTTGGAGCTTGGGCGCGTGGACGCCGTCCTGATGGACGTGCCGATGGAGGCTTTCTACGCGCGGCCGAACCCGCGGCTGAAGCCCGCGGGCGAGCCCTTCATGAAGGGACTCTACGTCGTCGGGCTGCGCAAGGGCGACGACGCTTTGAAGGCCGAGGTGGACGCCGCGATTGAAAAAATCATAAGCGACGGGACGCTCGAAAAAATCCTCCGCAAGTGGAACCTCTGGAATGAGGCGCAGACCGAGCTTCAGCCGAAGCCAGCCGCCGCCGACGCGGCGAACGGCGCCGCGACGCCCGCCGACGAAGTCTCGAAGTACGAGATGACTTCGTCCTCCTTCAACTGGACGGAGGCGCTGCTGCGTCTGACGCGCGCGGCGCTCGTGACAGTCCTGCTCTCTCTGGGCGCGATGGTTATCGCCGTCACGCTCGGGCTCGCGCTGGCCGTCAGCCAGTCGCGCGGGCCCGGTTGGCTCCGCGCAGTCTGCACGGTCTACGTCGAGTTCTTCCGCGGCACGCCCGTCCTCGTCCAGTTGCTCTTTCTCTACTTCGGCCTGCCGCGCGTGGGGCTGGCGATGCCGGGCTGGCTGACGGCGCTCGTCGGGCTCGGGCTCAACTACGCGGCCTACGAGTCGCAGGTCTACCGCGCGGCGCTCGAAGCCATCCCGCGAGGGCAGCACGAGGCGGCGTACGCCCTTGGGATGAGCCCCGTGCTCGCCTTCCGCCGCATCATCCTGCCGCAGGCTTTGCGGATAGCGCTGCCGCCGATGACCAACGACTTCGTCTCGCTCTTCAAGGACACGTCGGTCGCCTTCGCCATCTCGGTCTGGGAGCTGGCGACCGCGTACCGCGAACTCGCCAACGCCTCGGGCGAGTTCATGCTGCTCGGCGCGGTCGTCTCGGCCTTCTACCTCTTGATGAGTCTGCCGCTCGCGCACCTCGCGCGGCGCCTTGAGCTGAGGCTGCAACGCCGACAGGCTTTGCGCGCGGTCGAAGCGGAGGTGGCCGGATGATTAAGACCGAGAACCTCGGCAAGGTTGTGGGCGAGGCGCGGATACTGCGCGGCGTGAACGTCAGCGTCGAGCCGCGCACGGTGCTCGGCATCATCGGCCCCTCGGGCTCTGGGAAGACGACGCTGCTGCGCTGCATGAACGGGTTCGAGCGAATCTCGGAGGGGACGCTCGAAGCGGGCGGCGTGCGGCTCGAAGCCGGGCTCGCCGAGAAGGAGTACCAGCGACGCGTGAAGCTGCTGCGCCGGCAGGTAGGGATGGTCTTCCAGCACTTCCACCTCTTCCCGCACCTCTCCGTGCTCGGCAACATCACCGAGGCGCCCGTGCAAGTCCTCAAGCGTCCGCGCGCCGAGGCAGAGGCGCAGGCGCTTGAGTTGTTGGAGAAGGTGGGCCTCGGCAAGTCTGCCGGGCGCTACCCCGACTCGCTCTCGGGCGGCGAGCAGCAGCGCGTGGCCATCGTCCGCGCGCTGGCGATGAAGCCCGAAGTGCTCCTCTTCGACGAGCCGACGAGCGCGCTCGACCCGCGCCGCAGCAACGAGCTGGCCGGAACCTTGCGAGGGCTGGTGGAGCAGGGGCAGACGATGGTCATCGTCACGCACTCGATGAAGTTCCTCGAAGCCGTGGCCGACCGCGTCCTCTACATGGAGGCGGGCGAGGCCGTCGAGTTCGGCGAGACCGCGCAAGTCCTCAACGACCCGCAGGACGCGCGCACGCGCGACTTCGTCCGCCACGCCGACTGACCTCAAAAGAGGATGTGAACTATGAGAGCAATCGCCACGCTTATGTTCGCGCTCGTCGTCTGCGCGTCGGCGCGCGCGCAGACATCGCCGACGCCGTCGCCCACGCCACAGCAGCCCGCGAAGGCGCCCGCGTGGCTCGACCGGCGCGTGCGCGCGGAGGTCGCGTCCTTCAACGGCACCGTCACGCTCTACGCGAAGAACCTCGACACGGGCGCCGTCTACAGCCTCGACGGCGACGAGCCCGTGCGCACGGCGAGCACCATCAAGGTCGCCGTCATGGTCGAAGCCTTCGCGCGCGTAGCCGAGGGGCGCGCGAAGTGGACGGACGAGCTTGTGCTCGACAAGTCTGTCAGGTACGGCGGCTCCGGCGTGTTGAATGAATTGACCGACGGCCTGCGCCTCCCCTTGCGCGACGCCGTGACGCTCATGATGGAGCTGAGCGACAACACCGCGACTAACATGGTGCTCGGGTATCTTTCGACCGACGCCGTAAATAAACGGATGCAGTCGCTCGGCCTAACCGAGACGCGCATCATGCGCAGGGTCGGCGGCGGCCTCGACAGCGAGGAGGGGAAGCTGGCAGAGAACAAGCGCTTCGGCCTCGGGCGCAGCTCGCCGCACGAGATGGTGACGCTCTTGGAGAAGCTTGAGCGCGGCGAGGTCGTCAGCCCCGCCGTCTCGAAGGAGATGATCGAGCTTCTGAAGCGCGAGCAGGGCACGAACGGCATCTGGCGCAACCTTTGGCGCGTGCCCAAAGCCACCAAGTCGGGCGCGCTCGACGCCCTTCGCAGCAACGTCGGCATCATCTACCACCCGCGCGGCCGCATCGCCCTCGCCGTCACCTGCGACGACATGCCCGAGCCGAACTGGACGATAGACAATCCCGCCTACCACCTCATGTCGCGCCTCTCCGAGATAATCATTGACGGACTCGGTAAGTGACGCCCTCCCTCACGGTCGGGCTTCCGCCACTGTTAAAATGTGGGCATGGCGAATCGGGCGCGGCGTCTGAAGGAGAACGTGCCGGGCGATTTTTACGTGGACGACAGTTGCATAGACTGCGACGCGTGCCGGCAGATTGCGCCCGCGGTCTTCCGAGACCACGGCGACCAGTCGAGCGTTTATCGTCAGCCGGAAGGTGAAGGGGAAGTGCTGCGGGCGCTGATGGCCATCGCCGCCTGCCCGACCTCCTCCATCGGCACGAGCCGCGGGTACGACGTGCGCCGCGGCGTCGAAGCCTTCCCCGAGCGCTTGGACGCGAACGTCTACTTCTGCGGCTTCACCTCAGAGTCAAGCTTCGGCGCGTGGAGCTACCTCGTCACGCGCGCGCCCGAAGCAGGCGGCAACGTCCTCATTGATTCGCCGCGCTTCACGCGCCCGCTCGTGCGGAAGATAGAGGCGCTCGGCGGAGTCTCCACCATCTTCCTCACGCACCGCGACGACGTGGCCGACCACGAAAAGTTCGCGCGCCACTTCGGCGCACAGCGCGTCATGCACGAAGACGACAACGCCGCGCGCTACGGCGTCGAGCAGGTCGTCCGCGGCGGCGATGCGTTCAGGCTCGACCCCGAACTCGTCGTCATCCCCACGCCCGGCCACACGCGCGGCAGCGCCGTGCTGCTCTACCGTGACAAGTACCTCTTCACCGGCGACCACCTCGCATGGTCGCCCGTGCGCAACACTCTCACGGCCTTCCGCTCGGCCTGCTGGTACTCTTGGCCCGTGCAGACGCGCTCGATGGAACGGCTTCTCGGCTACAGCTTCGAGTGGGTTCTGCCCGGCCACGGCCGCATACACCACGACAGCCCGGCGGAGATGCACGCGCATCTTGAGGGCTGCGTAAAGTGGATGAAGGCCGTCGGGTAAATCTGATAAACTCTGTCCGCGTCCGGCAGCTCATCGCCGCGCTTCCGAAGTTCACTTCAGAAAACTTTTTGCCGACACTTCCCCGGGAGAGAAAATGATTTCAAGCAAGGGCGCGACTGTGCTCGCGCTGGCGCTCGTCCTTTCGGCTGCGGCCGCGCTCGCCGTCCCCCCGCGCGCCGCGAAGGCGCAAGCGCAACAGCAGCCGGAGGGCGAGATTCTGGCCTCCATCCCGTTCGACCCGAAGGTCAACGGCTTCGGCTTCCGCAACTTCGGCGCGAACCCCGACTACGAAGAAGACCTGACGGCCGACGACCTGATACGCATGTTCGGCGCCGAGAACGTCTGCATCGAGGGCACGACGGCGCGCGACTGCGTGCTCTACGAGACGGCCGAGCGCTGGATCGAAGAGTCCGTTGAGAAGATGAACAACGGCCACTGCGACGGCTTCTCGGTCGCCAGCCTTCGCATGTTCGTCGGCCGCCCGTTCAAGGGTCGCAAAAGCCCGGCCGAGTTCCAGCCCGGGGCGAAGACGCTCTTCGACCTGAAGAAGACGCAGCTCACCTCCAACTACGTCTCCTACTTCCAGACGCTCACCTTCCTGAAGGAGACCTACGAGTGGCGCGCGCACACCTTCAAGATGAAGCCGACCGACATCCTCGCCGAGATAGGCCGAGCGATGCAGTCGAAGAAGGAGTACTACACGCTCGAAGTCTGGATGCGCGAGAACGGCAAGTACACGCGCGGCCACGCCATCGTGCCCATCGCGATTGAAGACATGGGCGACGAGATTTATCGCCTGCACGTCTACGACAACAACTACCCCGGCCAGACCAAGTACGTCGTCGTGGACGGCAAGAAGGAGACTTGGCGCTACCACACCGCCAACAACCCGGCCGAGACGGCGCGCGACTACTTCGGTAACGCCACTACAAATACGCTCGCCCTCAAGCGCCTCTCCGACCGCAGCCGCCGACGCTTCGAGTGCCCCTTCTGCGACGAGGACGAAGAGGAGGAGGGCGACGACGAGGAGGCCGCCGTTGACCGCCTCTCGCAAGCCTTCACGTTCTCAAACGCCTCGTTCATCGAGCCCGCGAACGCGAAGCCCGAGCCGGCGAAGCCCGCGCGGCGTGACGAGCCCGAGACGCTGACCGTCTCGCTGAGCGGCGACGCAGACCTGCTCATTACAGACCCCAACGGAAAGCGCATCGGCTACGACCCCGCGAAGAAAACCTCGTTCGACGAAATCCCCGGCGCGCTCGAAAACCCGATTATGGGCGAGGTGATTGACGGCGACGAGGAGAACGTTGACCCCGAATACCTCCTGCCCGTGGACGCCGCGAACAAGAAGCCGTACAGGGTCACCATCTCCGGCTCGGAACTCGACAGCGAAGAAACGTCTTCGCTCGAAGTCGTCGGCAGCGGCTTCGTCGTAGGCTTCGACGACATCTCCGTGGACAAGGGCGAGACGCTCTCGATGACGGTCGCGCCCGACGGCCGCGAGCTCTCCTTCACCGCCAGCGCCGACGGCGAGACGCCCTCGGTCTACATCACGACCGACGACGGCGCGGACAAGCCGAGCTACGAGTTCGAAATCGGCGGCATCACGCTCAAGGGCGGGAAGACGATCACGGTCAAGCTCGACCCGGCGAAGGGCGTCATCTACTTCCGCGACGACGACGGAGACGAGGACAAGTACGACGTGAAGGTCTCGCGCACCAACCCGAACGGCAAGGTGGACGTGTTCGAGGAGTTCGACCTAGACATCGGCGACGACAACACCTACGCGCTCAACTTCGGCGCGTGGGACGGCAAGGGCTCGATGTGCTTCGAGGACGACGACGACGAGGACGGCAGCTTCGACGACGAGCAGTGTGAGGAAGTGGAGAACGAGAAGCCCGCTGCGAAGAAGCCGAGCTGAAGAGGCGGAAGCCCGACCGTGAGGGAGGGCGTCGGTCAAACGTAAGAGGGAGGACGAGTGACGCGCTGTCACTCGTCCTCCCTCCTTACTTCGTGAGCTATACGCCCTCCCTTACGGTCGGGCTTCCGCCTGATGCTTATTGCATCTGGGAGAGCTTCTGGCGGTAGGCCGGAAGCTCTTCGCTTTGGGGGGAGAGGCGGGAGAGTTGTTCGACGGCTTCGGCGGCCGTCGTTTTGTCGCCCTTCTGGAAGGCTGCGGCGGCGATGTTGCGCCAAGAGTTGACGTGGTTCGGGTCTTGGGCGACCGACTTGCGGTACTCGGCGATGGCTCGGTCGTAGTCGCCGCGGTTGAAGTAGGTGTTGCCGAGGTCTGTCTGCACGTCGGGCGAGCCGGGGCGGACTGCGAGCGCGCGCTGGTAAAACTTCTCGGCCGAGGCGAAGTCCTGCGCGTCGTACTTGGCGTTGCCCATCAGGACGAGCGCGTCGTAGTCGCCGCTCTTAATCGCCAGCGCGCGTTCGAGGTAAAGCGCGGCCTTCGCGTTGTCGTGCAGTTCGTAGAAGACGCGGCCCGCTTCCAACTGGGCCTGAAAGTCCTTCGGCGCGCGGTCGGCCTTGTCCATCGCCGTCTGCGCCTCGGCCGAAGTCGAAGCGGCCGAGCCGCCGCCGGAGCCGACGCCGCCCGAACCGGCAGCGCCGCCGCCGTTCACGTCCGGGTGGCCGGGTGGCAACTCGCCGCCGACCTGTTCGGGCCTGAGCGGGCCGGCCGAGCCGTCCGCTGAAGTGCGCGCGGCGGCGGCGACGGGCGCGACGGGCTTGGTGACGGAGTTCGTGATAAGGAAGCCGACGGCGAAACCGAGAATGACGCCGGCCGTTAAGAGGAGCAGGTTTTTCGACATAAGGGAAGGGAAATCCTTTGAATCGCGCGCGGCCGCGCGCCGTGCGCGGCGAACGTCCCGTGGCGCGGGCGAATCATAACACAGGGCCTTGGAATTCAAACCGGCGCACGAGCCGGCGCGGCGCGGGGAAAGGGTTGCCGCCGCCGCCGGCTTTGGTTATTATTCTGGCGCAAACTTTTTGGCGACCTGAGAGAGACTGCCCCAGACCTCTTGCGTTTGCTCCGAGCGGGCTCGCCGCCACCATTCAACAAAATGTCAGCAATAGAAGAGACCAAAACCGAAGTCCGTGTGCCGAAGGCAGCGGCGGCCGGCGCCGCCCGCTCGCCCTCTTTCGTGACGCGTGCGCTGAACCTGTTAAGCTCGGTGCGCTTCGGCGTCATCCTGCTCGTGCTGCTCGCGGCGGCCTGCATGGTCGGCATGCTCATCGTGCAGCAGAACGTGGACGGCTTCGACAAGTACTTCGCCGCGCTCACGCCCGCGCAGAAGTTCCTCTACGGCAAGCTCGGCTTCTTCGACATCTACCACGCGTGGTACTTCAACGCCCTGCTGCTCGTCCTCTCGCTCAACATCGTGCTCGCCTCGATTGACCGCTTCCCCGGCGCGTGGACTTTCATCTCGCGCAAGAAGCTCGACGCCTCGGGGCACTGGCTGAAGGGTCAGGAGCAGAGCGCGACGATAGAGCTCGAAGCGGCGAGCGCAGAGGAGGCCGCCGGCCGCGTCGCGCAGGCGATGCGCGCCTCGCGTCTGAAGACGACGGTGACGGAGAAGAAGGGCAAGACCTACGTCTTCGGCGAGCGCGGCGCGTGGAACCGTCTGGGCGCATACGCCGTCCACGTCGCGCTGCTGACGATCTTCTTCGGCGGCTTCCTCACCGCGCAGTTCGGGCGGACGGGCCAGATGCCGCTTGAGCCGGGGATGACCTCGGACGAGATGACCGAGACGGTCTTCAACGTTGACCAGCTCTCTCGCGCGACGTACCAGCTCCCGTTTCAGGTCGAGTGCACAGACATCGAGCAGAAGCTCATCCGCAAGGAAGAGGCCATCACGCAGGAGAACACGCTCGACTGGCTGACGCGCGTCAGGATTAAAGACCCCGAGCGCGGCGAGACCGAGGCGCTCGTACACCTCAACGCGCCCTACGACTACCGCGGCTACCGCTTCTTTCAGGCGAGCTACATCGCCGACGGCAAGGCGCGAAGCGTCAAACTCCGCGTGACGCCGCAGGCGGGCGGCGAGCCGCAGGACATCACCATCCCGCGCCTCGGCGCGACGACGCTCGCCGACGGCACGCGCGTCGAGCTCAAAGACTTCTCGGCCAACTTCACCGTCGGCGGTCAGGACACGGGCGAGCAGGCCGCGTACAACAACCCCGCGGCGACGCTCGCCGTGACGGCGCCGGGCGCGAAGCCCGTCAAGGCCGTAGCCTTCACGCCCGAGATGGCCGAGCGCGCGCCCTTCGCCAAGCAGCCCGTCGCGGGCTACACGTGGCGGCTCGTGGATTTCGAGAAGGCCCCGAAGGCTCACATCCTCTCCGTCCAGAAAGACCCCGGCGCGACCATCGTCTACATCGGCTTCACGCTGCTGGGGCTGACGCTCGCGTCCGTCTTCTTCTTCTCGCACGAGCGCGTGTGGGCGCAGGTCGAGCCGAAGGGCGAGGGGCGCTTCGAGGTCGTGGCGGGCGGCAACACGAACCGCAACAGCCTCGGCTTCGGCGACCGTTTCAAGAAGCTTGTGGCCGCGTTGGGCGGCGAAAAGTTTGAGGTGAATCAGTCATGAGCGAAGTTCTGAAGCAGCCGGCCGCGCTGAACGCGCCGGAGATAAATCTGAAGGGCACGCGGCTCACGTCGTATTTGCCGGCGGCCGTCGCCGTGCTCGGCGCCGTCGCGCTGACGCTTTTGAGGATGAAGGTCGGGCCCGCGCACTTCAGCACGGACGGCGCGCTGATGATGCTGGCGCTCGCCGCCTACCTCATCGCCGCCGTCTTCTACCTGACGAACCTCTACGCGCCCTCGACGCTCTTCGAGAAGATAGGTCTGGGGAGCGCGACCTTCGGCGTGCTGATGAACTTGGCGAGCTGGCTCGTCCGCTGGGTCGCGTACCGCGAGCACGACGTTGCCATCTGGATGCAGCAGGGCAAGCCCGAGTCGGATTGGCCGTGGGTCTTCCGCAACATCCCGTTCGCGAACCTCTACGACCTCAGCTTAGGCTTCGCCTTCGGCGCCGGCATCACGACGCTGCTCATCGCGCACCGCAGGAACTTCCGCTTCCTCGGCGCGATTTCGTTGCCGCTCGCCGCGCTGATTCTGATTCTGGCGCGCTTCATCGGCGACGACATACTCGGCCTACAGCCCGTGCTCGACTCCTACTGGCGGCCGATTCACGTCGGCATCGCCTCGCTCTCCTACGGCATCGCGCTCGTCTGCTTCGCGACGGCCGTCATCTACCTTTTGAAGGACGGCGTGAAGACCGAAGCGATGGCCGTCTGGTCGAGCATCTTCGCCCTCGCGGTCTTCGCCACGGTCAGCAAGTTCTCGGTCTTCTGGCCCTCGTCGTTCGGCACGTACACCGCTTCGACCTTCCTGCCGAAGCGCATCCCGCTGCCCGTGCGCGCCGACATCCCCCTCGTCGGCTGGCTGCTCGCCGCCGCGGGCGTACTGCTGGTCGGCGTCATCGTCCTCTTCTGCCGCTATCTGTTTAAGCAGGACGAGAGCGCGCGTCGGCTCGGCCATCACGTTTTGAAGGCGGCGCTCGTCGCGCAGGCGCTCGCCGTCGTGATGCTCGTCTACGAGGTGAAGACGATTCAGAGCGTCGCCATCTGCGGCGACGGCGCGCGGCCCGCGGCAACCGCCTGCATCAGCCCCGAGCAGTACCAACGCATGGGCAAGCTCCTCGCCGAGAACGAGGGGATGCGCCCCGAGCAGGTCGCGCAGATTCCCGTGGCGCGGCTCGAACAGGCGGGCGAGAACTTCATACGCGAGCGGCAGAACGAGTTCTTCCTGAGCCTGAACGCGAACCCGGTCGAACTGGCCGCGCTGATAACGGCGTTTGCGGGCACGCTCTTCGTCATCATCTTCAGCTTCAAGACCGACAAGCTGCGCGCGGCTCTGCCCGACAAGGAGAAGATTGACAGCCTGATGTACAAGACGGGCGGCGTCACCTTCGCCGGCCTCGCGCTGCTTTTGATGACGGGCGCCATCTGGGCGAACGAGTCTTGGGGGCGCTACTGGGGCTGGGACTCGAAGGAGACGGGCGCGTTCGTGGCGTGGCTGACCTACGGCGGCTTCCTCCACGTACGCATCTCGCGCGGCTGGACGGGGCGTGCCTCGGCCTACTTCGCCATCGTCGCCTTCCTGCTCATCGTCTTCACCTACCTCGGCGTCAGCTACCTGCTGCCGGGCCTGCACTCGTACGCATGAGGAGGGTGTCGGGTGTCAGGTGCCGGGTGCCGGGAAGACAAGCTCTTGACCCGGCACCCGGCACCTGACACCCGGCACCACTTTTATGTCCAGAGAGAACATCCTCTTCTCGGTCGTCGGGCTGCTGCTCGGCTACGTCATCGCGTTCCACCTCGTCGTCTACGTCAACCAGAATCAGCCGGTGCAGGTCGCGTCGGGCGCGGACGTGGAGGCCGGCGGGCTGCCGGCCGACCACCCGGCCGTGTCGGGCGAGGACGCGCAACAGCAGCGGCAGGCGGCGGCAGCGGCCGAGCAGGCGGCGCAGGCAGCGAAGGCGAGCCCCGCAGACTTCGACGCGCAGACGCGCGCGGCCGAGGCTTACTTCCGCGCGGGCAGCTTCGAGGACGCGATTGACTTCGAGACGCGCGCCAACAAGCTCAGGCCCGACGATTACGACACGGTCGTGCGCCTCGGAAATTTCTACTCCTCGGCCGGGCGCTTCGAGGACGCAGCGCGCTGGTACACGGCGGCGCTTGAGAAGAAGCCGGACGACTGCGACGCACGTTCGGAGCTGGCGCTCACCTACTACATGCGCCGGCCGCGCCAGCCCGAGCGCGCCATCACGGAGCTGCGCCGCGCGCTTGAGATAGACCCGAACCACGTCCCGAGCCTACACAACCTCACGCTCATGCTGCTTGAGACGAAGCAGGTCGGCGAATCAGCGTCCGTCCTCGCGCGCCTCGAACGGGCAGACCCCACGTACGACCAGCTCCCGCGCCTGCGCGAGGAGGTCGAGAAGGCGCGCAAGGCCGCCCCCGGTTCTTCTTCTTCCGCCGCGGGCGGCGCGCAGAAGAAGTCTCCGACCGACTGACTTTAAGCTTTCCGAACAGACCGAAGCTCTCCGAATCCGTACTTCCCGCGAGGGAGGCGATGAGAAATCCGAGGCTCAGGAGGTTGACGAAGGCGGCGATGTTCTCCGTCTTCGTCCTGCTCTGCGCGTATGCCGCGCGCGCGCAAGGGTCGCCGCCTCCCGTCGCAACCTGCCAGCCGAGCCCGACGCCGCTCGTCATCAAGGACGCGCCGGCCGCGTCGGAGGCGGGCGGCATACGCCTCTTCCTCTTCGACGCCGAGAAGAAGCCGGTCGCGCGCAAGCGCTTCTTCCTCCTGCGCCAGAGCCCGCTCGCCACGCCGGGCGTTATCAACTGGCTGACAATGCCGAAGCGCGCAGACTACCTGCAAGGCGCGAGCCCGCAGCTACGCGAATGGCTCGCGCGCCACGACTGCGACTCCATTTACTGCCCCGAGTTCGAGTCGGAGTTTCCGGAGGCCGTCAAGACCGTCCCCGAGTTCAAGCGCGCCTACGAAGATGGCCTGCGCAAGTACCGCAGCGAGCGTCTGGCGTTGAAGTGGCTCGCGGTCAACTTCCCTCTGAAGAACGTCCGCTCCGAGTACTTCAAACGGAAGCGCGCGTGGATCGAGGAGGCCGCGCAGAAGACGGGCCGCGTCGTCTCGTTCATGACGGACGAGAAGGGGAGGGCGATCATGACGGGCTTCCCGCCGGGCGACTACTACATCTCGAACCTCTTCCCGTTCGAAGAGGGCGGGCCGGTCTGGGACTGCAAGGTGAAGGCGCTCCCGCCCAACCCGCGGCAGATGTGGGCCGTCACGTACGTCTTCACCCCGGCCGCGCGCCAGACGGCGCAGGCGGAACGATGAGCCGTGAACACTGAACGCCGAACGACGAACGCGGATAGCTGAAGGTTGAACCGAACGACGGACGAATGAGGCATCGAAGACTGACGCTGGTGCTCTTGCTGCTCGCGGCCGCGGCCGCCTTCGTCGGCCCGCGCCTCTCCTCTTCAGCCGCGGCACCATCAGTTGAGCCGCAGCAGCGCCGACGCCCGCGGCGCACGCGCCGAGCCACGCCCGCGAGGCAGCGCGTTGACTACTCCGACTTCAAGCACACGTCTGCCGCGCACCGCAAAGCCTCCTGCGACTCGTGCCACAAGACGCCGAGCGACAACTGGGCGCAGGTTCGTACAAGCGACACGGCATTCCCAGACATCACGGACTACCCCGAACACGCCTCCTGCCTGAACTGCCACCGCCAGCAGTTCTTCCAAGGCGCGCGCCCCGCCATCTGCACGGTCTGCCACACCGTCGTCTCGCCGCGCGCGGGCGGGCGCTACCCTTTCGCCAACCCGGCCGAAGCCTTCGCGCGCTCGGAGCGTTCGAAGAAGAGGCCCGGCGAGTTCGGACTCGTCTTCCCGCACGACCTTCATCAGGACGTGATGGCGCGAATGTCAACGCCAACGGATGACGTGCGCGGCGTCGCTTTCGTCCGCGCGTCCTTCGTGCAGGAGACCCCGAAGAAGGTCAAGCCCAACGACAGTTGCACGACCTGCCACGAGCCTTTCCGGCAGCACCCCGGAGTCCCCGACGCGCACGAGTACGACCCCGCGCGCCCGACCGAGACGCTGCCCGACGGCATCGTGATGACGACGCCGACCGGCCACGCTTCCTGCTTCAACTGCCACTGGCAGGACGGCGGCGAGAAGCCGCTCGCCTCGGACTGCGCGGGCTGTCACAACTTGCTCGCGGGGCCGAAGCCTGCGGCGCGCGTTCAAGGCAAGGACGCCGACGAGCAGTTCGCCGCGCGCGCGGGGCTGACAGACCCTTTCTTGGTCAGGAAACTTCTGCGAAGGGATTCGGCCACCTTCTCGCACGGCAACGAGAGCCACGCGAACATTGACTGCGCGACCTGCCACACGCGCATCCCCGCGCTCAACACGCTCGACGAGACGACGCTCAGGGTGCCGATACTCTCCTGCGGCGGCGGCTCGGGCTGCCACATCAACGCCAAGCCGAGGAAGATTCTGAACGAAGAGATGGACAGGCGAAAGGAAGACCCCGCGTTCCGCTGTACGCGCTGCCACTTCAACCTCGCGGGCTCGGCCGTGGTGCCCGACTCGCACAAGTCGGCGGTCGGCTTCCCCGTAGGTAAATAGGCCGTGACTAAGCTGGTCTCGCTACTGGGACTCTCCGCGCTCCTGCTCACAATCACTTGGGCGGGACGCGCGCCCGCGCCTTCTTCATCCACTTTCACAGCTAAAGAAGCGGCGGCGCAGGAGGGCTCGAAGTTCTCGCACACGACGCCGCAGCACGCCTCGCGCGGCTGTGACTCTTGCCACGAGCGCCCGGACAACTCGCCGCGGCCGCGCCTGCCCGGTCACAAGGCTTGCATGGACTGCCACGTCCAACAGTTCACGACCCCGGGCAGTCCGCTCTGTTTGGGGTGTCACACTTCGGTCGAATCGTCCAACCCGCCGCTCAAAGCCTTCCCCGGCCTCGCGAGCTTCAACATGCGCTTCGACCACGCGAGCCACACGCAGGGCGGCGGTCGCCCCGAGCAGGGCTGCGCCTCGTGCCACCGTCCGGCGCGGCGCGGCGTCGCCTTGACGATTCCGGCCGGCCCTTCCGCGCACGAAAACTGTTATAGCTGCCACACGCCGAACGCGCAGAGTGGCGGCCGCAACATCTCGTCCTGCGCGACCTGCCACGCGCAGGGCGGCTACGCGCGCACGCCCGCGACGGCGCGCGCCTACGCTGTGAGCTTCAGCCACGCAGACCACGGCGCGCGCCAGAACCTGCGCTGCGACTCGTGCCATCAGGTTCGCGCGGGCGCCGCGCAGGGCCGGCAGGTCACCTCGCCGCAGCCGACGCAGCACTTCGGCTCGGCGCGCGCGAGCAACTGCATGACCTGCCACAACAACCGCCGCGCCTTCGGCGGCGACGACTTCGCCGACTGCAAGCGCTGCCACAAGGGCCAGACGTTCCGCTTCTAAAGTAAAAAAGCTTTGACAAGGTTTCGGGGCGCGTCTATCATTCGGCCACCCCAGACAACGAACGTTGAGGCTCCGGACTTCCATGACAAGCAGGGTTCATCTCTCCCGCCGCGAAGCTCTTTTGAGACAGAGTTAAATCCCAAGGGACAACGAACCATGAAACTTTCAATCGTGTCGGCCGCGCTCGTCTGCTTCCTGTGCGTCGTCGGATGCAGCGCGCTCAAGTCCGGCTCGGCCGCGCTCACGGCGCAGGGCGGGCAGGTGCCGAAGGACGAGTACAGGCTCTCGACCGACTCGAAGAAGGACAAGGCCAAGAGCCTCCCCGTCCCCTTCAGCCACGTCAACCACGCGACGAAGAACTACAGCCCCGACGGCACCAAGACAATCGGCTGCGTCGAGTGCCACCACACGGATCAGCCGGCGGCCGAGGCCGCCAAGCACCCGCCGCTCAAGACCGCGCACCCGGCCGACCGCACCGTGACGCTCACGGCCGAGACCGCCAAAGACCCGAAGACGCCCACGGTCGAGACCTGCCGCGCCTGCCACGCGCAGGAGGGCGAGAAGCCGAAACTCGGCGCCGCCATCCCCGAAGTCACCTACGAGGGCGACACAGACCCGACGGTGCTGACCAACGAGGAGGCGTATCACCGCAACTGCAACACCTGCCACGACGCCGCCGTCGAGAAGCGCAAGGGGCTGAACGCGCCCTCTACAAACGAGTGCGCCAAGTGCCACACGGGGAAGTGAGCGGCAGTTAAAATCTGAACGTGAGAACGCCCGCCGGCCTGTGTGGCTTCGGCGGGCGTTCGCGTGTATCATCGTCGCGAAAAATCAGAACGGGAGTCACGACGGATGCTTAAGTCATTCACCCTTGCCGCGCTCTGCGCGACCGCGCTGCTCGCGGGCTGCGGCGCGCCGCAGCCGAAAGTCGCAAACCAGAACTCGAACGCTTCGGCCAACAACGCGACGACGAGCATCCAGCACGGCCCGAGCGCCTCGAACATGGGCGTCGCCTCCTCGCACGGCGCCGCCGACTCGAACGCCGCGACGGCCTCGAACGCGGGCGCCGCCGCGGCCAAGCCGCCCGTCGAGACGCCCGAGCTAGACGCCAAGATTCAGAAGGCCGAGGCGAAGGCCAAGGCCGCAGGCGCGTCGGACGCCGACAAGAAGGCCGCCGCCGCCGCCTACTTCGAGCGCGCAGACTTCTACCGCGATCAGGGCATGCCCGCGCTCTACAAGTTCGCGCTGGCCGACTACAAGTGCGGCCTGAACTACGACGCGGGCGCCGCGGAGGCTCGCGAGAAGATGAACGAGATAGTCAGCATCTACCAGTCCATGAACCGGCCCGTGCCCGAAGTTAGCTGCACCAGATAATCGCGCGACGGTGTTGACTCGGAGGCGCGGCCCTCAGAATTTCAACCCTGAAATTCTGAGGGCCGCGCCTCTTTACGGAACGCCTAACAAAATTCCTTGCATCCTCCCGGCTTCGAAACTATAATCCGCGCCGCCGTAGCCACCTCAGTCAAGGAAACGCAAGGCACTCGCCTTTCCAAAGAAGGCTTCGGCGCCCCGGCCAAAGGTCACACAAGGGTACACCACGGGCGGCCTCGCCTTCGTCAAACGGCGCGCGGGCGAAACCGCCTCCCCCGTGTATTCGTTGGGGCCGCGCGCTCCCTGCCTTGCGCACGACTCCTCATCCCGCCACGTCGGAACGACTGGCCTCGACGCCAGTCCGAGGAGAACTCACCATGTTCAAGCGATTCCTGCTTGCCTTTACCCTTGCCTCGTCCGTAGCGCTCCCGCTCTACGCGCAGAGTTGGCCCCAGTGGGGCAGAGACCCACAGCACACCGGCCAGATTAACGTCGCCGGTCAGAACCTCAACAACATCCTAGCGAACATCGTCTACGACCCGTTCGTCGAACAGGAGAAGGCGCCGGAGAACGGCGACGACGACCTGCTCGTCCACTACCAGACGCCGCTCGTTGACGGCAACGACGTTTACATGGAGTTCAAGTCGGGCACCTACACGTCCATCACGACTTGGGAGACCCAGACTTGGAACGAGAAGAAACTCAGCTGGGTGGGCGGCAACCTCGTCGTCCAGTGGAGCTTCCAGAGCGACTGGAAGCCGGTGCCCTTCGGCAGCCCCTCGTGGGAGCCGGTCTTTCACGCCGTGCTGGCGGGGAGCTTCGTCTACGTCCCCGGCGCGGGCGGGACGGTCTACAAGCTCAACAAGTCGAACGGCGCGGTCGTCGCGCAGATTAACCCGCTCGGCGGCGACGCCAACATCTTCGTCTGCGGCCCGCTCAGCGCCGACGCCGCCGGCAACATCTACTACAACGCGATCAAGCTCAACATGAGCAACCCGTGGGGCAAGGACGCCATCGGCTCGTGGCTGGTGAAGATCACCCCGACCGGCTCGTTCAGCTCCGCGCAGTTCAAGGACATCTCCACGGGCGAGATGAACACCAACGACGACTGCGAGGTAGGCTTCAGCGAGGCGCCGCCGTGGCCGCCCAGCCCGACCGCGGTCGCGCCGACGATTAAGTGCGGCACGATTCGGCCGGGCATCAACGTCGCGCCGGCCATCGGGCCGGACGGCACCATCTACACCATCGCCCGCAACCACTTCGTCACGCGCTACGGCTACGTGGTCGCGGTCAACGCGAACCTGACGCCGAAGTGGACGGCCTCGATGCACGGCATCCTGAACGACGGCTGCAACGTGCAGATTCCGCCCAACGGCACGCCCGGTGGTTGCAGCGTCGGCGCCACCACGGGCGTCGCGCCCGACACCAACAGCCTGCCCTCCGGCCGCGTCCTCGACGACTCGACTTCGTCGCCCGTAGTCGCGCCCGACGGCACGATCTTCTACGGCTCCTACACACGCTACAACTACGCGCAGGGCCACATGCTGCGCTTCAGCTCGACGGGCCAGTTCCTTAACTCCTACATCTTCGGCTGGGACGACACGCCCGCGATACGCAGCCACGGCGGCACCTACTCGCTCATCACCAAGGACAACCACTACGGCGACGTGGGCTCGTACTGCAACGACGAAACGGTCTGCCCGTCAGACCGCACCGCGTCGAACCCGAGCTACCCGGAAGCCTACTTCGTCACGTCGCTCACCCCTTCGCTCGGCGTCGAGTGGCAGTACCAGAACACCAACACGCTGAGCTGCACGCGCCACCCGGACAACACCGTGACCTGCGTCAGCACCAACCCGAACGGCTTCGAGTGGTGCGTCAACGCGCCCGCGGTTGACTCGGCCGGCGTCACCTACGCCAACAGCGAGGACGGCAACCTCTTCGCCATCAACCCCAACGGCACACTGAAGCAGAAGATCTTCCAACAGCTCGCCATCGGCGCGGCCTACACGCCCGCCTCCATCGGCAGCGACGGGAGGCTCTACTCGCAGAACGACGGCCACCTCTACGTGGTCGGAAATTGACAGTAGACAGTAGTCAGTAGTCAGTAGAAAAGAGAGGCGGCGCGCTCGGCTTAAATAACCGGGCGCGCCACTTTGTCTGACTACTGACTACTGACTACTGACTACTGTCTACTTCATCCAATCTTGATGCCGATGGATTCGAGGAAGCGCGTGGGGCGGTCGCCGCCGATCATGGCGAAGATGAAGTCGTTCGGGACGGTCGCCCTGACCTCCTCCGTGCGCGCGTCCATCAGGACGACCTCCTCGTCGCGTATCTCTTTGATGGTCGTGCCGAAGAAGGCTTTTATCCTGCCCTCGTCAATGCAGTCGTAGACCTGCTGCTTGTTCGCGAACTTCAGGTCGTTCTTCATGTCCGAGCGTATGACGAGCGTCACCTCGTTAATCTCCGACTCGGGCCTGAACGTGATGCGGTCGCCCTGCCGCCGCGCGACGAGGTCAACCGCGGCCTCGACGGCCGAGTTGCCGGCGCCGACGACGATGATGCGCCTGCGCCTGTAGCCTTCGGGGTCGGCCAAGCGGTACTTGACCTTGTCCTCCGTCCGCCCGTCGCGCGTCACCTTCAAATCCTCGCCCGGAACCCTCAGACGCATCGGCGTCCCGCGGTTGCCGAGAGCGAGCACGACGCGACGCGCGTTGTACGTCACGGGATTCTTTTCAACGCCGCGCTCGGTCTGCACGACGAAGTAGTCTCCGTCGTCGGCCTTCTTCACAGACTTGCAGCTCTCCAACTCGTTCACGCGCACGCCGGCCTCGCGCAGAGCGCGCGCCCAGTCCGCCAGAACCGCCTCGCGCTGCGCGCCCGCGCCGTCCACGCGTATGCCGCCGCGCGACTCCATCGTCTCGGGCTTGAAGAAGACGTACTTGTTGGCCGGGTAAGCCTCGATGGTCGCGAGCACCCTGTCCTGCTCGATGGCGGCGTAGGAAAGGCCGAGGCGTTGCGCGGTGATGGCGGCCGAGAGCCCCGCCGGGCCGACGCCGACGATGACGACCTCCACGTCCGACTTCGGCTCCGGACGGACGCCGTTCCGAAGCTCCTCGTGGATGAACTTGACGCAGTCGGCGCCCTCGTTCGCCGCGTTCTTGATGAGCGGCGTGCCCGACACGTCGCCGACGATGAAGCAGCCGGGGACGTTCGTCATGAAGCGTTCGTCACGCGCCGGCACCTTGCGCGGCGGGATACGCTTCGTCGTGTTGACGACGATGCAAGCCTTCGGGTTGACGGGACACTCGACCTGACAGGCCGTGTCCTCCATGCACTGGTCGCGCGCGACGGGGACGGCGATGCCGCCCGCCATCGAGAGCACGTCGTGCGGGCACGCCTCGACGCAGGCGTGGCAGCCGATGCAGCGCTCGGTGATGACGACCGGGTGCGGGTAAGAGGGGCCGTCGGGGTCGTACCTCTCAAGCTGCGCGGGCGTGAGCTTGATGCTCCCGTCGTCCTCTTCCTCCTTCGGCGGCAGCGGCTCTTCGAGCAGGAGTCGCGCGCGCCGCGCGTCGCGCAGCGCGTAGGTGACGCCGACGACGAGCAGGAACAGCCCCGTCCCCGCCCAGCCCCACCAAGGCAGCCCGCCGAAGAAGCTCTTGGACGGGTCTTGCGTGTAAAGGTTCACGGCCGCCAGCAGCGCCAGCAGCGCGAGGATGACGAAAAGCTGCGATTTCTTCATCGTCAGGGTGTGTGCGAAAAGTCGGGCGCCGCGGCCGAAAGGTCGTTCAGCAGCGCGCGCCCCCACTCGCGCCGCGCCAGCGGGTGCTGCACGTGGCACGAGATGCAGTTGGGACGGTCGGCCGCGAGAATCTTCTCGAACTTGCCGCCGCGGTCGCCGTTGTGGCAGTCGGCGCAGGTCTGGCGCGGCGTCTCGCGGTCAATCGGGCTGAAGGATTTGTGGCACGACGAGCAGGACATCTCGCCATCTTTGTTGGCCGGCATCCCCGGCAGAGCCTTCACGCGGTGCAGGTGCAAGGCGTGAAACTCCGAGCTGCGCCGAACGTCGTCGGGCTCGCGCCCCGCGGCGTCCGGCTCCGTCAGGAGCGAGCCGCGAATGGTCTGCACGAGCTTCTGCACCGCCGCGGACTTCTGCTGCCACTCCTCGTCAGTCAGCCCCATCCAACGCCATTTATGTTCGACGACCGGGTAGCCGAGCGTGCCGCCGTGCGGCGTCGAGACTGCGCGGCCGTTGTAGGTCTTCTTGTTCGCGTCGCTGTGGCAGCTCACGCAGGTCTGCAAGGAGGAGGTGGCCGGGCGATACTCCGTCCCCTGATGCTCGACGTGGCAGTCCATGCAGCGTATGCCGGCCGCCCTGTGCGGCTCGGTGACGGTCGCGCGGAAGCCGGCCGCCGTGTGGCACGCGGCGCAGTTCGTCTGCATGTCGGTCTTGAGCGCGTGGCAGTTGGTGCATGAGTTCGCGTTCGACCTCTGCGCGATGGGCGGCTGCGTGTGAATCGAGGCGGCCGCGTGGCCGGCGGAGACGGGGGCGGGCGCGAAGCTCTCTGCGTAGACGTATGCGGCGACGACCGACAGGGCTACGACGACGCCGACGCCCCAGACGAATATCGAGAACGGCCACGGGCGCACGAGGTCGCGCGTCGGCGTCCAGTTGAAGCGCGCCTTGCCGAGCACGTGCGCGGGCTTGTGCGGGCGGAGCGGCGAGACACGCTGCATCTTGCCGGCCTCGCGCTTGCGCTTCTCCCAGAAGACGTTGAGCGCCTGCGCCAGTCCCGCCATCTCCGCGCTCTGGCTCGCGCCGATTCTCTTGAAGGGCGAGGGCGCGGTCGGCGTCTCGATGCGGCTGTCGGCGTCGGCGGCCGTGCCGGTGAAGCCCAGCGCGACGGTGATGCTCAGCGCGTCGCCCATGCGCCCAACGGTCAGGAAGAACGGGCCGACCTGCACCACATCGCCGTCCACCAATTCCTCGCCCGAGTCGGTCGCGACCGAGCGGCCGTTCAGCGTCGTCCCGCTCGACTGGCTGAAGTTGTAGAGGTAGAAGCGCCCCTCGGCCTGCGTGATGCCTGCGTGGAGGCGCGAGACGGTTGGGTGGTTCAGCACGACCTCGCAGTTCGGCAGACGGCCGATCTTCAGCCCGTCGGTGACGAGCGTCACAGGGTCAACGGCCAAGTCCTCGCGGACGATGCGGAACCTGCTTGGCTGTGTCTGCATACCTGTTCAGCGCACGACGAAGAGGGCGACCTGCACGATGTGGACGAGCATCAGCGCGAGCATCAAAGATGTCGCGACGACGTGCGGCGCGAGCCAGAGCTTCAAGAGTTGGTGCAGGTAGATGAGCGAGTCAACGCGCCGGAGCGTCACCGTCGCCTCGACGGCTTCGAGCAGCAAGCGACGCGACTCTGTGTCGAGGCTTCGCGCCTCGGCCTCGTACGTCTCGCGCGCCGCGGCGAGCAGACGCGTCAGCTCCTCGCGCCTGAGGTACTGCCGCAGAAGGTAGCGGAACGAGAAGACGCGCCCGCGCACCTTCCGGCGTATGAACTCGCGCAGCTCGGGCGTGGCCCGCTGGCCTATCTCCGCTAAGGTCTCGCGCAGTTCTTCGCGCCGCGCGCGCAGGTCTTCGACGAGCAGGGGCTCGCCCTCGATGCTCGTCATGATGCGCGGCGCGACGAAGTAGACGACCGTGCCGAAGAGCCCCGTGACGATGACCGCGTCGAACGTGATCATCAGGAGCGACGTGAGCAGCCCGCCTGTCGTCCTCCCGCCGTGGAGCAGCAGCACGAGCCCGGCCGCCACGCCCAGATAGACGTGCATCAGCATCCAGTAGCGCAGCGCGCCCGCGCGGCGTCGGTAGACCTGCTTGCGCGCCGCGTAGGTCATCACGGCCGCGATGCCGAAGAGCCCGACGAAGCCCGTTATCCAGCGAACCGTCAGCCAAGTCCCGCCGAGGTGCGTGTCTATGCCGAAGCGTTCGAGCGCCCAGATTGTGCCGCCCGTCAGCGCGACGGTGAGCAGCACGCCGAAGACGTGCCAGAAGAGGGCGAGCGGGTCGCGCTTGTGTATGTTGCGGCCGATGGCGTGCGTCTGGTCGTGGAAGACGACGCCGATGCGTCGGTTGACCTCGGAGAAATACTCGCGCGGGTTGACGCGGACGAGCGCGCCCGTCGGGCAGTTCTCCTGACAGGAGAAAGCCTGTGTCTTCGCGCCGGGCTTGTTGAGCGGAGTGCCCGCGCAGAGGTTGCACTTCGTCGCGAGCAGATTCTCGGTCGCCGTCACCGGCTCGGGCATCCGTGCGCGCGCGAGACTCAGCCAGCCTTTGAGACGCCCGGCGAGCGTCGGGGGCTTCGGCGCGTCGGGCTTGCGCGGAATCATGGTGATGGCGTTGTAGGGGCACTGCGTGGCGCAGTCGCCGCAGCCGATGCAGGTCTTCGGGTCTATGTCTATCTGGCCGTTGGCGAAGCGGCCGATGGCGCCGGTCGGGCAGCCGGTCAGGCACTCTGGGTCTTGGCAGTGCATGCAGACCGAGGGGACGAGAATCTGCTCACTCGAAACTCCGCCGTAGTTACGGGGCCGCTCGATGTGTATGCCGCGCCGCAGCAGGCGCGACTGCCCGTGAACCTGATGGCAGGCCATCGAGCAATTGCCGCAACGCACGCACTTGTCCATGTCCATCACGAGCAGGTTCGTGCCGTCCACGACGCCCGTCGCGATCTCGCGCTCGGTGGCCGAGACGAGCGCGCGGTCGAGCCCGACCGAGACCTTCACGTCGTCGTCGGCCTTCGAGAAGTCGGAAAAGGTTCGGATGAAGGTCTCGCGCAGCCCCGCGTCGGCGCGCAGCGGCGGCATGGCGACTTCGAGGACTTCCGTGCGTTGGAGGACGACGGCCGTGTAGCCCCATCTTTCATCACGCTCGACGCCTTCGAGCCCGAGGCAGTTGCCGGCGCCGAGGAAGTCAACGCCCACGTCGTCCGTCAGCCCCTCGACGTTCAGCTCGGCGAGCACGGCGCCGTAGCCGAGGCCGCGCACGCGGCGCACCCAGCCGTTCTTGATGAAGATGACGCGGTCAACGCGGTCGCCCTCGCGGAAGAGGACGTGGTGCTTGGCGTAGACCATGAAGCGCGCGGACTTGCCGAGGCGTTCGAGGAGCGCCGGGGGGAAAGCCTCGCCCGTCGCCTGCCCCACGTCAATCAAAGTGCGGCCGAGCCCGTGCTTGCGGTAGTTGGCGTCGAGCATCTGCCCGAACTTCGGGAGCTTACGGAGCAACCTGAGCGCCGGCCGCGTCACTTCGAGCACGCGCGCGCGCCCACCCTCGGGGACACGAATCGTCGCGTTGCGCGGGACGCCCGCCAGCACGGACATCTCGCCGAAGCTGACGCCGGGCGGTATCTCGCCGACGCGCAGGTCTTCGCCCGACTCGCGGTCGCGCACGTACACGTCGAGCCGGCCGTCCACCGTGATGTAAAAAGTGTTGCCGCCCCAGTCGCCCTCGCGTATGACCTCTTCGCCGGGGGCGTATTCAAAAAGCTGGACGTAGGGACCGACCTTCTTGCCGTTGTAGTTGCGGCCGTAGGCGATGACTTCGAGGTCTAGCTCGTGCTGGAAGTGGCCGGCCTGCTTGTCGAGCAGTTCCGAGATGATGTCCACGCCGCGGATGGCTTCGAGGACAGTCTGGTGCTTCTTAATCTGCGTGGGCATGTCCTTCGTGCGACTGGGAAGAGACCAGCGGGGGCGAACCGAAAGGCCCCGAAACGATGGCAAAGATGATAAAGATAGACGTGACGAACCGCTAACAGAGCCGCCATTATAGCACCCGCCGCCGCGCCCGACGGCGGTAAATTTTCGGAACCGCGCGCACCTGTGCGGCGTGTAAATCGGTCGAGCCGGGCGCGCCAGAGTGTATAATTTCGGCGCGGCGTGCGCGGCCAGTCCCTCCGGCCGAGGGGTTTTTAAAAGAGGCCGAGCAGCCCCCTTCCAGATGAGCGCGATCTCCTCAGCGGACGAGCTGGTCTTCACCGTCGCGACGGCGGGGGCGCCCGTGTGCGCCGAGGAACCCGTCGGCGAGATGAACGACCACCGGCTGCTAGAGGCGACGAAGGCGGGCGACGGCGCGGCGTTCGCCGAGCTGGTCAGGCGCTACCGGAACCAGATTACGAACTACGTCTACCGCATGACGAACGACTACGACTTGGCGGTGGACTTGGCGCAGGAGACTTTCGTGCGCGTCTACGCGGCGGCCGAGCGCTACCAGACTTCTTACGCGTTCTCGACCTACATCTACCGCATCGCCACGAACCTCGCCATCTCGGAACTGCGCCGTCGTAAGCGTAGACGTTTGGTCTCGCTGACGAGCTTCTTCAACGAGCGCGAGTCGCCCTCGGACTCCTGCGAGCTTGAGATGCCCGACACGAACCCGCTTCAGGACGTGACGGTCGTCGAGGATGAGCGGAGGGCGGCCGTGGCGCGCGCGATTGCGACGCTGCCCGAGAAGTACCGCGCGCCGCTGGTGCTCCGCGACGTGGAGGAGCGCAGCTACGAAGAGATCGCGTGCATCCTCGGGATGAACGAGGGCACAGTGAAGTCGCGCATCAACCGCGCGCGTACGTTCCTGCGCGACAAGCTGCGGGCGTACCTGTAAGGAAGTGTTCTTATGTCTGACTGTAAAGTTTTTCGACGCGAGATTGGAGAGGCCGCGGGGCACGGCGAGCTGAGCGGCGCCGCGGCCGCGCACGCCGACGGTTGCCGGGCCTGCGGCGAGGCTTTGCGCCAGCGCGAGGCGGTGCGCGGGCTCGTCGGCGGGCTCGCGCGTGTCGAAGCGCCCGCCGACTTCGAGTTCCGACTGCGCGCGCGCATGGCCGCCGCGACGAAAGAGAGGCGCGGCCCTTTCGGCGGACTGCGGCTGGCTTACAAACTCGCGCCCGTCGCGGTCGTGGCCGCCTTTCTGGTCATCGCGGCATCCCTCTATCTGAGGCAGCCGCCGCGCGGCGGCCAAAGCGTCGCAACGGCCCCGGCCGCGGGTGAGGTCGCGAGCAACGCCGGACGCGCGCAGACTCAGGCAGGCGTGCAGACGAAGGAGACGCCCGCCCGCGTTGATTCACAGAACGATTCACGCACTACGGCGCCCGCGCCCGTAGCCTCCGCGCCCGCCGCGGTCGTCGAGCAGGCGCGCACGGGGAAGCCGCAGTTTTCGGTGACGACGGCGCAGAAGCTTCAGCACGCCGCGAGACGTTCGGCCGAGGCGGCGCGTGTGGGGCGCGGCGCGGGCGAGGTCGCGACTTTGAATACCACGGTCGCGGGCGTCAGTTCGGCCGAGGTCATCACGCGCGACCGAACGCTCCCGATTACGTTGGAGACGGGCGCGGCGCCGCTCCGCCTCGTCTTGAGGGACGGGCGCGGCGCGACGCGCGTCGTGCCTGTCCGTTCGGTGAGCTTCGGCGCGCAGGACGTGATCGCGCGCGAAGGCACGCGGCGGCAGACGAACGCGTTCGACGGCGAAGGGGTCTGGTAGAAGGACGATGAAGTTTTCAGGCCACACCTCAATGAGGTTTCTTGTCTTCTGCGTTCTCGCCCTCTGTTCGGGCGCGGCGTCGGGACAGACGCCGGCCGCCGCACCCGCGGCGCCGACCGCACCCGCACAGGCTCCGACCGCGGCGCCCGCGCAGCCTCAAACTCCTCCGGCCGCTCCGGCACGCCCCGCGCCGCCGCGCGAGGTCGTGACGGTCGTGCATCGTCTGAGCGGTTGGAAGCTGCTCGCGTGGCTGGCTTCGAGCGGGCCGCCCGCGCTCGAACTCGACGAGCTGCCCACGGCGGCCGACGCGCACACGAACATCGTCGCCGGCTACATCTACGAAGACGGCCGCAGCGTCGTCACGCGTTTGCCGCAGGCCGAGGTCGAGCTGGAAGGGTTCCCGGCGGCGCAGGTTCCTTTCGGCTTCAACGCGCCGGCCGGTGCCGCGCTGCGCAAGCCCGAGCCCGAGTACACGCTCGTTACGTCGGACGGCGTGCGCGTCGGCGCGAGGTTCGTCGGGCTGGACGCGGCGACGGGGCTGACGCTGCTTGAGGCCGACAAGCCTCTCCTGCCCGGCGCGCATACGGAAGAGGCGGAAGCGCAAGCGCCCGCCGTCGGCCAGCGCATACGCCTCTACGCGCCCGCGCCTACCACTCCACCAGCGCCGCCCGCGGGCGTCACGCCTCGCCCCGACGCTGGACGCATCTACCTGAACATAGACCAGAGGGAAGGCAAGTTGACCGAGGTCAGGCGCGGCCCTTCGGGAAAACCCTTCCGCGTCGTGGCTAGGGCCGACGTGACGCCCGAGTGGACGGGAGCGGTCGCGGCAGACGAGTCGGGCGAGTTCGTCGGCATCGTCGCGCAGAGCGCGGGCGGCGAGATGCAGATCGTGCCGCTCGCCACCGTCCGCAGCGCGTGTGACCGCGTGCTCAAGTTGAGGGGCACCGCCCCGCAGCCTTGGCTCGGCGCGCGCGGCGACGACGCCTCGCAGGCGCCGCTTCAGACGTGGGTCAACTTCGGTTGGAGTCAGGAACTCGCGCGCTCGCTCATCGAGAAGAGTCAGGGAGTCTTCCTGACTTCGGTCGCGCCGGGGACGCCCGCCGCGCTCGCGGGCCTGAAGCCGGGCGACCTCATCGGCCGCGTCGGCCCGCGCGAGGTGCGGAGCGTCGAAGACCTCTCGCAGACTTTAAAGGAGGCCGGCGTCGGCTCGGTCGTGGACTTCACGGTCTGGCGCTGGCAGGAGTCGGAGCCCGTGCGCGTGCCCGTCGAGTTGAAGGGCACGACGAACCCCGCGCTCTCCACCGCCTTCGCCGAACAGCGCGCGGCCTTCGAGCGGATGTCGGCCGTCGCACGCGAGAGGGCGCAGGCGCAGTCCGAGTTACAGCAGATAGTCACGCGCTACCCCGGCGACAGGGCGAGGATGGAACTCATCCAAGGGCGGCTGCGCGAGTTGAAGCTCAAGTCCGACGACGCCGAGGAGGCGATGAAGCTGGCGCAGGAGTACGCCGACGCCGCGCGCGGTTTCAAACAGGGGCCGGCACTGACGCCGCGGTTCACGCTGGCGACGCCGCTGCAAAGCCTCGGCCTGAGCGCCATCGGCCTGACCGAGCGCGGCGCCGCCCGGCTCGGCGCGCGTGGCGGCATGCTCGTCGTCTCCGTCCGCCCCGAGACGCCCGCCGCCGCGGCGAGCCTCCGCGCGGGCGACGTGATAGAGACGGTCAACGGCTCGCCCGTCCGCCGCTTCGAGTTGATTCGGCTGCTCGCGACCCCGCCCGGCGCCGCGCCGCTCACCTTCGGCCTCGTGCGCGAGGGCCAGAGAATCAACGTCACAGTCTCGCCAACCCCGGACAGACAGTAGGACTGAACGCGACCCGAAAAAGCCCGGCCTCACCGGGCTTTTTCCACACGGGGGCGCATCTGTGCTACTCTTGTCTCGCCGCTCGTTCAAACAAAAAAGGGAAGCTCTCTAAACAGCCATGCTGCAAGAGGCCGTCGAGTTCTACCACCGTCTGCTCGAAGAGGGCGAGGTCGCGGAGTCCTCGCGCCGGATGCTCGACGAAGGGCTTGAGCGTGCCAAACTCATCTTCGGCGGCCGCCGCCTCTCGCCCTACCTGCGCCCGCACTTCGTCACCGAACAGGACTTTGCGCGCGTCACGCGCATCTGCGAGACGGTCTGGTCGGCGATACAGAAGGTGAAGGACGCGGCGGTCGAGGATGACAGTCTCGTTGACGAACTGGGACTGACCGACATCGAGCGCGAGCTGGTCGCCATAGACCCCGGCTACCGCGCCGTCTCGCCCACCGCCCGGCTTGACTCGTTCCTCACCGGCGACGCCTACAGCTTCGTCGAGCTGAACGGCGAGAGCCCCGCCGGCATCGCCTACGCCGACGCCGCCTACGAAATCTTCTCGTCGCTACCCGTCATGCGCCGCTTCGCAGAGCGCTACACGCTGCGCCGCTTCGTCGGCAGCCCGCTCATGCTTGAGACGCTGCTCGAAGCCTATCGGGAGTTCGCCGGCTCGTCGGCCTCCGCGAAGCCCTCAATCGCCATCGTGGATTTGAAGGGGCTGCCGACGCAGAAGGAGTTCGAGCTGTTCCGCGAGTTCTTCGAGTCTAACGGCTACCCTTCGGCCATCTGCTCGCCGGACGAGCTTGAGTTCTCGGGCGGTCGCCTGCGCCGCGGCGACTTCGAGATTGATATCGTCTACAAGCGTCTGCTCGTCAACGAGTATCTGCCCATCATGCGGGAACACTCGGCGCTCTTGGACGCGTACCGCGCGGGCGCCGTCTGCATGGTCAACAACTTCCGCTCGAAGCTCATCCACAAGAAGGCGCTCTTCGCCGTCCTCACGGACGAGCGCCACGCGAAGTTGTTTGACGACGCTGAGCGCGAGGCCATACGCGCGCACGTCCCTTGGACGCGTCAGGTGCGCGAGGGGAAGACGACGAAGGACGGCCGCGAGATAGACCTGCTCGACTACGTCAGCCGGAACAGCGGCACACTCGTCCTCAAGCCCAACGACGACTACGGCGGGCACGGCATCTACATCGGCTGGAACAGCGACGAGGGCGAATGGGATACGGCGCTGCGCGCCGCGCTCGCCGACGGCGACTACCTCGTGCAGGAGCGCGTCAAGACCGCGCGCGAGACCTTCCCGGCGCTGATGGACGACGGCTCGGTCGTCTTCGCCGAGCAGTTGGTAGACCTCGACCCGCTGCTCTTCTACGGCCGCGTGGGCTCGGCCTTCACGCGCCTTTCGTCGAACGAGCTGGCGAACGTCACGGCGGGCGGCGGCATGGTGCCCACCTTCGTCATCGGCGAGAAGAGTTAGAGTGCCCCGGAACACCCGAGCGAGGAGCCCGAAGCGATGAACTTTGTCAACAGCGAGGAGCCGCACGAGGAGCGACGCCGCTACGAGCGCGCGCGCCTCATCATTGATGTCTTCTTCGACGGCAACGACCTGACCGGCGTCGCCAGCACCAAAGACATCAGCCCCGGCGGCCTCTACATGAACACGCAGGCCGAGATTCCCGAAGGCTCTCTGCTCACGCTGCGCATCCCGCTCGGAGAGCGCGACGTGGTCTGCAACGGCGAGGTCGTCTACAGCAACCCGGGGCGCGGCGTGGGCGTGACCTTTCAGGGGCTCTCGGACGAAGACCGCGCGGAACTCGAAAACGCGCTCGCACAGGGCTGAGCGCCGCCCCGGCAGTTAAGGAGGCAGGGAGACTTCTCGATGACTCCGGAAAAATACACTCTCGGTATCGAGGAAGAGTTTCAGATCGTTGACCCGGAGACGCGCGAACTGCGCTCGCGCGTCGCGGAGATGCTCGAAGAGGGGCGGATGATGCTCGGCGAGCAGGTCAAGCCCGAGATGATTCAGGCGCAGATCGAGGTCGGCACGGGCATCTGCCGCAACATACAGGAGGCGCGGCGCGACATCACGCGGCTGCGCTCCATCGTCTCGTCGCTCGCGCGCAGGCAGAACCTCGCCATCGTCGCGGCCTCGACCCACCCCATCTCGCAGTGGACGGCGCAGGACATCTACGACGACCCGCACTACAAGCTCCTCATCGAGGAATTGCAGATGGTCGCGCGCTCGCTCCTCATCTTCGGCATGCACGTCCATGTCGGCATCCCCGACCGCGACCGGCAGATTCACATCATGAACGCGGCGCGATACTTCCTGCCGCACGTGCTGGCGCTCTCGACCTCTTCGCCCTACTGGCTCGGTATAGACACCGGGCTCAAGTCGTACCGCTGCGAGGTCTTCAAGAAGTTCCCGCGCACGGACATCCCCGACCACTTCGACACCTACGCGTCGTACGAGCGTTACGTCAAGTTCCTGCTCGACACCAACTGCATCAGCGGCCCGAAGAAAATCTGGTGGGACGTGCGCCCGCACCCCTTCTTCCCGACGCTCGAATTCCGCATCTGCGACATCCCGACGCGCGTGGACGACACCGTGGCCATCACGGCGCTCTTTCAGGCCATCGTCGCGCGGCTAGACAAACTGATCGAGAAGAACCTCGGCTTCCGCCTCTACCGCAAGATGTACATTCAGGAGAACAAGTGGCGCGCGGTGCGCTACGGCCTCGACGGCAAGCTCCTCGACCTCGGCAAGCAGAAGGAGGTGCCGGCCCGCGACCTCATACGCGAGCTGCTCGACTTCGTTGACCCCGTGCTCGACGAGCTCGACTCGCGCAAAGAGGTCGAGCACATCCACACCATACTCGAACGCGGCACCTCGGCCGACGAACAGCGCCGCGTCTTTCAGGAGACCGGCGACCTCAAGGCCGTCGTTGACCGCCTCGTGCAGTTGACCATCGAGAACGTGCCCGAGGAGTGGAAGGACGGCTAGAACTCGCAGGCCGCTTCGGGGCGCGCTCAGTCCGGGTCTCGGTGAGCGCGTTCAGTCCGCGTCGAGGACGCTGCACGAGAAGGTCTTGAAGGCGAGCCAGACCGGGGCGCCGACTTCCAAGCTCAAATCCCTAACCGACTGGTGCGTGACGCTCGCGGCCCAAGTGACGCCCGAGCGGACGTGTACGAGCGTCTGCTCGGCGCGGCGCTCGACGCGCTCGACGCTGCCGCGCAGCAGGTTGCGCGCCGAGAGCCCGCGCGGCTCGCCGGTCGCGAGCAGTATGTCGCCGGAGCGCACGGCGACGTGGACGCGGGCGCCCACGCGCGCGCGTCCGAGCGGTACTTCGACGCGGCACGTTTCCGCCCCCGCGCCCAACTCGACCATCATCGTCCCCGCCGCCTCACTCCGCGACAGAATCGTTCCCTCGAAGACGTTCTCCACGCCCGTCAGGCGCGCGACGCTCGCGCGCGTCGGCGCGGCGAAGACCTCGTGCGGCTCGCCGCTGGCGACGACGCGCCCGCGCTCAAAGACCAGCGCGCACTCGCCGAGTGAAAGTGCCTCGTCGCGGCTGTGCGTCACGTAGAGGATGGGCAGGCGAAGTTCACGGTTCAGTTCTTTGAGGGCTGAGATGATGTCGAGCTTGACCGGCTCGTCGAGCGCCGAGAGCGGTTCGTCTAAGAGAAGCAGACGCGGCTCGCCCGCCAGCGCGCGCGCGATCTCGAG
>DATFHD010000104.1:0-30139 GCA_035248785.1 Pyrinomonadaceae bacterium
ACCCGACGGGCGGTGCGCCGGACGCGACGGCGGCCCGCCGCCGCCCTCGTTGCGCTCGCGCGGTGCGGGCGCCGTCTCGCGCCCCTTGACCTCTGCCAGTGTCGTGCGAATAAGTTTGCGGTTCACCTTAGTCTCCTCACCTTCGGTAGTGCAAAAAAACTTTCATTAGTCCGTGCGGCTGTGGCCGCCCGCGGCGACAGGATCGAACATAAGACTAGACACGGCGACTCGGTGCGCGGGGGCGTCTTCGCAGATTCTGCGGTCTGAAATAGACAGACTAGAAACGGTCTTTACCCGTGGTTGACTCAATCCTGTCAGGGTTTGCGCGACACTCTACATGACGTAGATTCAAAGTTCAAGGTTACAGGTTCAAAGTTCAAGCCGCTGCAAAAAAAAGTTCAAGGCTCAAAGTCCGACGCGGGACTTTGAGCCCTGAACCTGAAACTTTGAACTGACCTTCAGTCCGCCTTCTTGCGGATGAAGGTCGGCACGTCGAGGTCGTCCGAGCGCGTCGGGGCGACGGCGCGCGACGGGAGTTCGCCGGTCTGCGCGTAGCGCGGGGCCTGCACCGTGGCGGCCGCGTGCGTCGTCGTGCCCACGTCGGCCGACTCCTTGTCGAAGCCGGTGGCGATGACCGTGATCTTCATCTCGTCGCGCAAAGACTCGTCAATGACCGCGCCGAAGATGATGTTGGCGTCGTCGTCCGCCGACTCGCGGATGATCGAGCTGGCCTCGTTCACCTCGTAGAGCGTCAAGTCCATCCCGCCCGTGATGTTGATGAGCACGCCCTTCGCGCCCTGTATCGTCGCCTCTTCCAGAAGCGGCGAAGAGATGGCCTGCTGCGTCGCCTCGACCGCGCGGTTCTCTCCGCTCGCGCGGCCGGCGCCCATCAGCGCCAAACCCATCCCGGACATGATCGCCTTCACGTCCGCGAAGTCGAGGTTGATGAGGCCGGGGACGGTGATGAGGTCGCTGATGCCCTGCACGGCCTGACGCAGCACGTCGTCGGCCATCTTGAAGGCGTCCTGCAAACTCATCTTCGGGTCGGCCGTGTGCAGGAGTCGCTCGTTCGGGATGGTGATGACCGTGTCCACGCACTCGCGCAACTCTCTGAGCCCTTGGTCGCCCTGCGCCATGCGGCGCTTGCCCTCGAAGTGGAAGGGCTTGGTGACGACGGCGACCGTCAAAGCGTTCAGCTCGGTCGCGAGCGAGGCGATGATGGGAGCCGCGCCCGTGCCCGTGCCGCCGCCGAGGCCCGTGGTGACGAAGACCATGTCCGCGCCTTCGAGGGCTTCGATAATCTTCTCGGTGTCTTCGAGCGCGGCGTTGCGGCCGATGTCGGGGTTGGCTCCGGCGCCGAGTCCTTTCGTCAGCTTGCCGCCCAGCTGAATCTTAATCGGCGCGCGGGAGCGCTTGAGGGCTTGGAGGTCTGTGTTGGCGACGAGGAACTCGATGCCCTCGATGCCCGCCTCGATCATGCGGTTGACGGCGTTGCCGCCGCCGCCGCCGACGCCGATGACCTTGATGCGCGCGCCCGTGATGGGAGGGTCGTCATCAATGAAAATGTTAATCCCGCTCGCCGGACGGCCTTCCGGTGTCATATTCTGCAATTTCCTCTCTCCTTCCGAAGCTTTTCGCCGCCCCGAAGGTTCGTGCGGTTATCTTGGGCTGTCCGCGCCGCCGCCACCAATATATTGAGGACTATATCTTGTGCCGGCTGGCGCCGCAGCATACAACATCTACTCAGAAAATACCACCAAAACGATTGCGAAATTTCGAGACGAGCGCGCCAAGTCCGCCCGACGCCTGCGCGCGAGAGAGAGACGCCCGCATTTCCGCGGATTTCGCGCGCTGGCGAATTAAACAGAGTCCCGAAGCGGCCGCCCACGCGGGGCTCTGGATGTCCTCGACGAGGCCGCCGAAGCGGTCGCGCTCGGGGTAGCCGAGACGCACGGGCGCGTCGAAGACCTGCTCGGCTATCTCGACCATGCCGCCGAGCAAGGCGCCGCCGCCCGTCAGCACCACGCCGCTTGAAAGCTGTCCCTCCCAACCGGCCTCGCGTATCTCGTCGGCGACGTGCGAGAGCACTTCCTCGGCGCGCGGCTGAAGAATGTCGCAGAGTATCTGGCGCGAGAGCTGGCGCGGCGGGCGCCCGCCGACCGAAGGGACTTCGACCAACTCGCCGCGCTCCGACTCGCTCAGGCTGAGCGCGCAGGCGCAGCCGACCGAGCGCTTAATCTTCTCGGCCTCTGGAATCGGCGTGCGCAGTCCGAAGGCGATGTCGTTGGTGAAGTGCGAGCCGCCGAGCGCGAAGACGGCCGTGTGCTGGACGGCGCCGCGCTGGTAGATGATGAGGCCCGTCGTCTCGGCGCCAATGTCCACGAGCGCCGCGCCGAACTCCTTGTCGTCGTCGGTTAAAGTCGCCTCGGCGGCGGCGAGTTGTTCCAAGACCATCTCGCCGACGACGAGGCCGGCGCGGTTGACGGCGTTGATGACGTTCTGGCGCGCGGTGACGGGGCTCGTCACGATGTGGACTTTGACGGCGAGGCGCGCGCCGATCATGCCGACGGGGTCGTTGATGCCGTCCTGATCGTCAACGATGAACTCCTGCGGCAGTCGGTCAACGATCTCGCGGCCGGCGGGGAGTTGCTGGGCCGAGGCCGACTCGACGGCGCGGCGCACGTCGTCCTGCGTGATCTCGCGGTCTCGGCCCGCGACGATGACGGGGGCGTGGCTGTTGCGGCGCCCGTGGCCGCTCTCGTAGACGGGGTCGCGCTCGCGGCCCGAGACGGCGACGATGGCCTGACCGTTGAAGCTCATGATGTGCGAGCCCGAGAGGTTGATGGCGACCTCCTCGACCTCGATGCCGCTCATGCGCTCGGCCTCCTCGACGGCGCGCGTGATGGAGTCCACGGCGGCTTCCGGGTCTACGACGACGCCCTTGCGCAGCCCGCGCGCCTCGGCCTCGCCGATGCCGACCACATCAATGAGCCCGCCGTCGCCGGGCTCGCCGATGATGCAGGTCACGCGGCTGGTGCCTACGTCGAGGCCGACCGTGTGGGTCAGGTTTTTAGCCATCCGGGTTTCGCTCCTTCGCAGACAGGGGGAAGTTCCGATTCGTCCGGCGCGAAATTGAAGGTCTCAAACTCATTCAAGGTCTCGGACTCATTCGACGCGTCGCGGGCGAACCGCCGCGGCCGACGGTTGCTGTGCGCTCTTCTTCTTCTCGTCGGGCTTCGACGCCTTCAAAGGCTGACGTGTCGCGGCCGCCTTCTTCTCTTCCTTGTTCGCGGGGCGCGCGGTGCGCGTGGCGTCCTGCGCCGTCGCGTTGTGCGCGGACTCGGTCGTCTGCGGCTCCGACGCATTGGAACTCGCAGAGTCGCCCGGCTGGAAGTGCGCGGTCGAGCCGGTGCCGACGACGGCGCGCTTGCCCTGCGAAACGTCAACGTAGGTGACGTAAGGGCCGCGCGGCGTCGAGCGCTGCGCGTCGAGGACTTCGAGCGCCTGACGGAAGCGCTTGACCAACTCCTCCTTGCCCAGACGGACTTCGACATCGGCGTCGTTACCCGAGAGCTGCACGCGCACGTCGCGCAGGTCGTCGAGGTTGACTTCGCTGACGCGGCGCGAGAGGCCGGCCGCCGCCCAGTCGCGCGAGAGTTCGAGCGCCGCCTGCACGCGCTCGCGGTTCCGCTTGACGACATCGTCGGCGCGCGACTCTTCTATGCCGCGGACGAAGAAGTCGCCGTCGCCGGGCGAGGCCACTCCGAGCGAGACGCCGTCGTCGTCAACCCAGACGAGCTTTCCCGCAGACGTGCGCGCTATGACGCGCGGCTCGCGCTCGGTGACGCGCACGCGCAGCCCGCCCGGCAGCACGCGAGTCACAACGGCGTCCCTCACCCACGGCAGCGTCTTCAGTTCGTTCGAGATGACTTCGAGGTCTGCCTGCCAGACGCCCGCGTTCGAGAGACGGCGCACGGCCGCCTGTATGTCTTCGCGCGAGGCGCGTGTGGCGCCCGCCACGTCCACCGAACGAACCTTGAAGAACGAGGCGGAGACGGCCGTGCGGTAGCCGAGGTACGCGAGCAGGCCGAGCGCGACGGCGAGCACGACCTTCAAGGCCGCGGGGACGTAGGGCAGCACCGACTTCCATGCAAAACTCTTCTGCCGCGAGTCCTTCTGCGCGGGTTTCGCACGTCGAGTGTTCGGGCGCTGCACCGAGACGGCGCCGCGCCCCTTCGCCCCTGCCCCGACGCGCCCCGCGCGCGGAGTGATGACCTGCTCTCTCACTGCTTCTCTCCCCCGCGCTCGTTGCCCGCGCCCTTCGTCCCGACGAACGCCTCCGCGTCCCCCTTCGCTTCTCCCTGATTCGGCTCTGCCCCCCATAGCTCGACTTCGTACTCCAACTCGATTCCGTGCTCGCGCCGGAAGCGCTCGCGTATCTCCTCGGCCAGCGCGTACGCGTCGCGGGCCTGCGCGTCTTCGCCTTCGGTGACGATGAAGTTGGCGTGGACGGGCGAGACGACGGCGCCCCCGCGCTTTTCGCCCTTCATGCCCATCTCGTCAATCATCTTGCCCGTGCTCAGGCCGGAGCCCGGCGGGTTCTTGAAGAAGCAGCCGGCCGAGCGCGCGCCGTGCGGCTGCGTGGCGAAACGCTTCTGCTTCGCCTCCTCCATCCGCTCCTTAATCTTCTCCGGGTCGTCGCGTTCGAGCTTGAGCGTGCAGCCCAAAAGCAGTTCGCCCTCTTTGAAGGAGGTGTGGCGGTAGTCCCACTTCACTTCCGTGCCGGGCACGGCGATTACTTCGCCGCCGCGCGCGACGCGAACATTCTCTACGACCTGCCCTATCTCATGTCCGTAAGCGCCGGCATTCATCCACAGCGCGCCGCCCACGGTGCCGGGGATGCCGCCCAAGCCTTCAATCCCTGACAAGCCCTGCCGCGCGGCCTCGACGCACAGGCGCGGGAGCGAGAAGCCCGCGCTCACCGACACGCGCTCGCCGTCGAACTCCGCCTTGCCCTTCACCTCTCGCGTCGAGACGACGACGTAACGGTGCTCGCGGTCGTCGGCCAGCACGTTGCTGCCCGCGCCGAGCACGCGCCACGCGACGCCCGCCTCTTCGAGCGCTCCGACGACCGACGCGGCCTGCTCCTCGTTCTCGGGAACGAGCAGCCAATCAATCTCGCCGCCCACGCGCAAGCTCGTAAGCTCGGCGAAGCGACGGCCGCGCTCGGCGCGCACGCCCGCGCGGCGCGCGATCTCGGCGATTAGCGCGTCGCGCGCCTGCGCGTCCGCCGTCTGCGCGTCCGGCGTCTGCGAGCCCGAGTTGTGCGGCTCTTCGCTCATCACTTCCGTTTGCGCGGCGGGGGCGAAAGATGTCACTGCGCCGTCGCCTCCGAGGTTTCGGAGTTCCCGCCTCGCTCCTTCAAAAGCTCCACCAACCTCTCGCCCGCGCGGTAGACGTTGCCTGCGCCGAGCGTGATGACCATGTCGCCCTCGCGCACTTCTTCAAGCAAAGCCTGCGTCGCCTCCTCGACCGAGCCGGCGTAGCGCGCGTCCTTGTGGCCGAAGCTGCTGACGGCCTGCGCGAGCGCCTCGCCCGACACGCCCTCAATCGGCTGCTCGCTCGCCGCGTAGATGTCCGTCAACATCAAAACGTCCGCGTTGTTGAACGAGCGCGCGAACTCGTCCATCAAGTCCTGCGTGCGCGTGTATCGGTGCGGCTGGAAGAGGACGACCATGCGGCGCCCGGCCGCGCCGAGTTTGGCGGCGACGAGCGTCGCGCGAATCTCGGTCGGGTGGTGGCCGTAATCGTCCACGACGATGACGCCCGCCGCCTCGCCCTTGAACTGGAAGCGGCGGTTGACGCCTGTGAACTCTGAGAGCGCCTTCGTGATCGTCGCGAAAGGCACTTCGAGCTCTAACCCGATGGCGATGGCCGCCAGCGAGTTGTAGATGTTGTGCAAGCCCGGCACGTGCAAGCTCACTTCGCCGACGGGCTCGCCCATCAGGCGCGCCTGATACACCGAGCCGAACTGCTTGTCGTAGCGCACCTCGCGCGCGGCGATGTCGGCCTGCGCCGAGAGGCCGTAGGTGATGCGGCGGCGCACGACCTCGGGGATGACGGCCTGCACGTGCGGGTCGTCGAGGCAGAGTACGGCAGCGCCGTAGAACGGCACCTTGTTGACGAAGTCTGCGAAGGACTTCCGCACGTCGTTCATGTCGGCGTACGAGTCCATGTGCTCGCGGTCTATGTTGGTGACGACGGCGAAGGTCGGCGAGAGCATCAGGAACGAGCGGTCGCTCTCGTCCGCCTCGACCACCATCAGATCGCTCTTGCCGAGACGCGCGTTCGAGCCCATCGCGCCGACGACGCCGCCGACGACGACCGTCGGGTCTAACTCGGCGTGCGCGAGCACGGTCGCGACCATCGAGGTCGTCGTCGTCTTCCCGTGCGAGCCCGCGACCGCGACCGTGTGCGGCTTGAGGCGCATCAACTCGCCGAGCATCTCGGCGCGTGGGATGACCGGAATCGAGCGCCGCCGAGCCTCCAACACTTCCGGGTTGTCGCCGCGCACGGCGGTCGAACGCACAACCACGTGCGCGCCGCTGACGTGCTCGGCCGCGTGTCCCTCGTAAATCTTCGCGCCCAACTGTTCGAGCCGCGCCGTCACGTCCGAGCGGCGAAGGTCGGAGCCCGACACGCGGAAGCCCATGTTCAGAAGCACCTCGGCGATGCCGGACATGCCTATGCCGCCGACGCCGACGAAGTGAACTTGTTGGATTCTTCTGAACAACTGTCTACTTCCTTTTGCTTATCAGCTTTTCCATCATCTCGACCGCCGCCGCGGCCGCGTCGCCGCGCGCGAGTCTGCGCGCGGCCTGCTCCATGCCCGTGACGCGTTCGGGGTTTTCAATCAACTCACCTATCTCGCGCGCGAGCCGTTCGCCGGTGGCGTCCTGCTGCAAGACCATGCGTGCGGCGCCCGCCTTCTCCAGTGCCTCTGCGTTCTTGCGCTGGTGGTCGTCCGCGGCGAAGGGGAACGGCACCATCAACGCGGCCTTGCCCGCGGCGATGAGTTCGGCCGTCGTCGTCGCCCCCGCGCGGCAGACGACGAGGTCGCTCTCGGCAAAGCGCGCGACCATGTCGTCAATGTACTTGCGCACGTCCGCCCTCTCCGCCCATCCGGCCGCGTCGTAACCCGCGCGCACTTTTTCAAAGTCCGCCTCGCCCGTCTGATGAACGATGCTCAGAACGTCTTTGTGACGTTCGAGGAGCGGCAAGGCCGCGACCAACGCTTCGTTAATCGCGCGCGCGCCCTGCGAGCCGCCGAAGACGAGCAGCGAGAAGCGCGCGGGGTCGCGCTCCTTCCGCTTAATCTCAAAGAACTCGCGGCGCACGGGGTTGCCGATGTTGACGCCCTTGCCGCCGAAGTATTTCAAAGCCTCGTCGAACGAGACGGTCGCCGCGTCCACGAAGCGCGCGAGCCGCCGGTTCGTGAAACCCGGCAGCGCGTTCGACTCCATCACGAGCGTCGGCACGCGCATCAGCGCCGCCGTCATCAACACCGGCCCCGAGACGTAGCCGCCCGCGCCGACGACGACCTCGGGCCGGAACTCGCTTATCAGCCGCCGCGCCGCGAGGAAACTTTTGGGGAGCACGAGCAGCCCCTTCAACTTCCCCGCCGCGCCGACGTTCTTCAAACCGGCCGACTCGATGAGCGAAAGCTCGAAGCCCGCCTGCGGCACGAGCCGCGTCTCAAGCCCCCGCGCCGTCCCGACGAAGCGCACGACCGACGAAGGGTCGCGCCGCATCACCTCCTTGGCCACGGCGATGCCCGGGTAGATGTGCCCGCCCGTCCCGCCCGCGGCGATGAGCACGCGCATCCCGACTTAACCCCGCTCAGCGCCGCGCTGTAGGAGCGCGCGCAGCGTCGAGGCGCCGGACGCGCGCGGCCCCGTAGCCGCGGCCCTGCGCGCGGCGTTGCCGCTTTCAAAGAACGAGACCCGCGCCGCGTCGCCGTAGCTCGCGTGCTGCGAGATGTTCAAGAGCACGCCGACCGCGAAGAGCGTCGGCACTAAGGAAGAGCCGCCGTACGAGATGAACGGCAGCGGGATGCCCTTCGTCGGCACTAGCGACAGCACGACGCTCATGTTGAAGAGCGCCTGCGCGACGATGCCCGTCACGATGCCCAGCCCCAGAAGCATCCCGAACCTGTCCGGCGCGCGCAGCGCCGCGCGCATCCCGCGCCAGAGGAACAACCCGAAGAGCGCGACCACCGCCAGACACCCGAACAGCCCCAACTCCTCGCCGACGACCGCGAAGATGAAGTCGGAGTGCGCGAACGGCAGGAAGAACATCTTCTGCCGCCCTTCCGTGAAACCCACTCCGTGAACGCCGCCCGCGCCGACGGCCAGAAGCGACTGCACCACCTGATACCCCGCGCCCTGCGGGTCTGCCCAAGGGTCTAGGAACGTGACCATCCGCTTCAGACGCCACGGCACGAAGATGAGCAGGCCCACGAGGCCCACGAGCGCGGGCGCGGCCGCCAGTGCCATGTGCTTCAAACGCGCGCCGGCCGTGAACAGCGTCACCGTGCAGACGACCGCGAGCATGAGCGACGTGCCGAGGTCGGGCTCGGCGACGATGAGCAGCGCCAACACGCCCGTCACCGCGACGGCCGGCACGAAAGTCCACCAGAACTCGCCCTCGCGCCCCGCGCGCCGCTCGAAGAAGCGCGCGAGGAAGATTGCGAGCGCGAGTTTTGAAATCTCCGAGGGCTGCATGGAGAAGCCCGCGAAGCGTATCCAGCGCCGCGCGCCGTTAATCGGCGGGAACGCGAAGACCGCTAAGAGCAGCACGATTGTCAACGCCAACAGCCCGTAAGCTATCTTCGGGCTGCGCAGCAACCCGTAGTCGAGCCGCATGCCGACGTACATCGCCAGCAGCCCCATGATCGTCCACCCGCCCTGCCGCGCGACGTAGTAGTACTGGCTGTGCCCCTTCTCGGCCGCGGCGACGACGGCCGACGCGCTGTAGACCATGATGACGCCGAACAGCGACAGCGCCACCACGCCCGCGAACAGCCATTCGTCTGCCTGTAGCTTCCGAGCCATAACAGTCAGTAGCCAGTAGCCGGTAGTCAGTAGTCAGCATGAAGAAGGAAGCGCGTGCTTCTCTTCCGATTCCTGACGACTGCTCCCTGACTTCTTCAACCTCTCAACCTCTTCCTTGAACACGCGGCCGCGGTGCTCGTAGCTCTGGAACATGTCGAAGCTGGCGCACGCGGGCGCGAGCAGAACCGTGTCGCCGGGCTCGGCCGCGCCGTAGGCACGGCGTACGGCGTCGGCCATGTCCGCGGCGCGCTGTAGCACGGGTGCGTGCGCCTTCAACTCCGACTCGATGCGCTCGGCGTCCTCGCCGATGGTGACGAGCGCGCGCGCCTTCGTTTCAACCAGCGGCGCGAGCGGCGCGTAGGGCGCGTTCTTGCCGCGACCGCCGAGGATGAGAACTATCTTGCCCGGCTCTTCGGCGAGCGCCTCGACGGCCTTGACCGCGGCGTCCACGTTCGTCGCCTTCGAGTCGTTGTAGAAGGTGACGCCGCCGACTTCCGCGACTCGTTCCAGCCTGTGCTCGACCGGCGCGAAGCGGCGCACCGTCTCGCGCATCGAGTCCGGCCCCGCGCCGCAGGCGAGCCCGGCCGCGAGCGCCGCCAGAACGTTCTGGACGTTGTGCACGCCCTTCAACTGCATCTCGTCGCGCGTCATCAAAACGCGCTCGCCGCTCCAAGTGCGCGCCACCAACTCGCGCCCGCGCAGGAACAGCCCCTCGTCCAGCTCGCGCGACGTGCTGAACATCGTGACGTGCGCTTCGAGTCCCTGCGCCCACGAAGAGACGACCGCGTCGTCCGCGTTCAGAATCGCGGCGTCGCCCGAGGTCTGGTTGCGGAAGATGCGGTGCTTGGCCGCGCCGTAGTCCTCGAACGTCTCGTAGCGATCCATGTGGTCGGGCATCAGGTTCAGCACGACGGCAACGGTCGGCCGAAACTCCTTGATGGTTTCGAGCTGATAGCTCGAAAGCTCGACGACCGTCCAGCCGTCCTCGCGCGAAGACTCGACGAGCGAGACGAGCGGCGTGCCGATGTTGCCGCCGACCTGCGTCGGGATGCCGGCGTCCTTCAGCAACTCTCCAACGAGCGTCGTCGTCGTCGTCTTACCGTTCGTCCCCGTGATGCCGACGACGCGGCCGCGAAGGTACCGCCACGCCAGCTCTATCTCGCCGATGACCTCGGCGCCCGCGCGCTCGGCGTAGCGAATCGGGATGCCCTTCGTCGGCACGCCGGGGCTGACGACGACCAGCTCAATCTGATCCAAGAGCCACGAAGGCACGTCGCCCGCGAGCAGCTTGACGATGCCCTCGCCCTTCAGGGCCAGCGCGTCGTTCGACCAGTCAATGAACTCCTTCCGGTCGTTGAGGACGACGAGCGCGCCCCGCGCGGCCAGAAACCGCGCCGACGCGACGCCGCTACGGCCCGCGCCTATGACCAGAACCTTTTTGCCGTCGAGTTCCATCACCTTCTAGCGCAGCTTCAGAGTTGACAGGCTCAGCAGCGCGAACAGTATCGCGATGATGAGGAAGCGGAAGACGATCTTCGGCTCCTTCCAGCCCGACATCTCGAAGTGGTGGTGCAGCGGCGTCATCTTAAAGAGCCGCTTGCCCGTCCCCAAGCGGCGCTTCGTCAACTTGAAGAAGCCGACCTGAAGCGTCACCGACAGGGCCTCAAGGACGTAGACGCCGCCGACGAGGACGAGTATCAACTCCTGCTTCGTCAGCACGCCGATGGTGCCGATGGCCCCGCCGATGGCGAGGCTGCCCACGTCGCCCATGAAGACCTCTGCGGGCGGCGCGTTGTACCAGAGGAACCCCAGACTCGCGCCGACCATCGCCCCGCAGAAGATAGTCAGCTCGCCTATCTCCTTCTGGTGTTCGAGCCCGAGGTAGTCGGCCCAGCGCGCGTCGCCGCTGACGTAAGTGAACGCGGTCAGCGTCGCCATCGCGATGACCGTCACGCTGATGGCGAGGCCGTCGAGCCCGTCCGTCAGGTTCACCGCGTTCGAGAAGCCGAGCAGCACGAGCGCGATGAAGGGCAGGTAGATGACCGGCCCGATGTCCGTGATGCGCGAGAGCGCCGTCTGCTTGAAGAACGGCAGGCTCAGCTTCCACGAGTAGTCGGCCCAGCCCTCCTTCGTGAAGAAGAAGAGCGCGCCCCACACGAAGAGCGTGATGGCCAACTGGCCGAGCAGCTTCCAGCGACCCTGTAGCCCGAGGTTCTGCCGCTTCGCAACCTTCAGGTAGTCGTCCAGAAATCCGATGGTGGCGAAGCCCGCGGTCGCTACCAGTATGACCCAGACGTAGAGGCTCGAAAGCCTCGCCCACAGGAGCGTCGAGATGAGCACCGAGCCGATGATGAGCACGCCGCCCATCGTCGGCGTGCCGCGCTTGGCCTGATGCGCCTGCGGCCCCTCCTCGCGTATCTCCTGCCCGACCTTCAGACGCCTGAGCGCGTTGATGACGCGCCCGCCGAAGACGAGCGAGATTAGCAGCGCCGTCACCGCCGCGTAGGCCGTGCGGAACGTCACGTACTGGAAGACGTTCAGCGCCTTGACGAAGTACGACTCGCCGCCCCCGCCGGCCGAGAGCGTCTTGAAGAGCCATTCGTAGAAGATGTGGTAGATCATCTTTCGCTTTCGTATCGCTCCTTCAACGCTTCGACCACCCGCTCGGTGTGCACGCCGCGCGAGCCTTTGACGAGAACGAGGTCGCCGGGCCTGACGAAGTCTGCGAGCGCCGCAGCCGCCTCTTCCGACGACTCGAAGAACTGCGTCGCCTCGTAGCTCATGCCAGCGCGCCGCGCGCCCTCGACTATCTCCGCCGCCAAGCCCCGCACGCCCCAGAGCACGTCCACGCCGAAGCCCGCGATCTCGCGCCCCGCCTCTCGGTGGAGTCGCGGCCCCTCTTCGCCCAGCTCAAGCATCTCGCCCGCGACGACTACGCGCCGCTCGACGCCCTCGCCCCCCCCGGCCACCGCCTCGGCCATGCTGAGCAGCGAGCGCGGGTTCGAGTTGTACGAGTCGTCAACGACCGTGAACCCTTCCTTGAAGCGCAGCACCTCGCCGCGCATCTCCGAAGGCGCGGCCGTCGCGAGCGCCTCGGCAATCTCTCGGACGCCGACGCCGAAGCTCACGGCCGCCGCCGCAGCCGCCAGAGCGTTCGAGACGTTGTGACGGCCGTGCATCGGGAGCACGACCTCTGCCTCGCCGTCCGGCGCGCGCAAGGTGAATCGGCTCGTGCCGACGCCGACGGTCTCGACGTTCAACCCCATCACGTCCGCCTCGTTAGCCACGCCGTAGGTGATGACGCGCCCGGCGTGTCCCGCCTTCGCGCGCATCGCCGCGACGCGCTCGTCGTCGGCGTTGAGGACGGCCGTCCCGCCCGGCTTCATCCCTTCAACCAACTGCGCCTTGCCCGCCGCAATCGCCTCGACCGACCCCATGAACTCAAGGTGTACGGGCGCGACGAGCGTGACGATGGCCACGTCGGGCGGGGCGACCCGACAGTGAACCGCGATCTCGCCCGGCAGCGACATGCCCATCTCAAGCACGGCCACGTCGAACTCGCCGGGACGCGCGCCGCCGGTCTCCATCTGCAAGACCGAGAGCGCGACGCCTAGCTCGTTGTTGAAGTTCTTGCGGCTGCGCAAGACCCTCCGGCCCGTCGCGCCGAGGACGTGCGCCGTCAAGTCCTTCGTCGTCGTCTTGCCCGCACTCCCCGTGATGCCGACGACGGGGCCGCCCCACTCTTCCACCGTCCCGCGCGCAACCGCTTGCAGCGCCTCGATCACGTCCTCGACCAGCAGCAGCCGTCCGGCGAAGGGCCGAAGCCCCTCGTCCGACTCGACGCTGGCCGCGCGCGCGACGGCCGCGACCGCGCCCTGCCCGAGCGCCTGCGGGATGAACCGGTGCGCGTCGGCGAAGGACGTGGCCGTGAAGCGGTGGCGCCGGTAGTCCTCGGGCGAGAGCGCGAAGAAGAGCTCGCCCGCCGCGGCCGAGCGCGAGTCAATCGAAAAACCACTTATTTCCTTGTCAAAGAGCCCCGCGCCCGCGTCTGCGCGCGCGCCCATGAATCCCGCCGCGTCTCCGACTCTCACCCGCTTTTTCCTCCGGACTGTGACGTTCCCGCCGCGCCGAAGGGAGAACGGGCCGAGCCTCTCTAACCCCCCTCCTCACGCGCGTCCAGTCCGGCGAGGGCCGGCACTTCCGGCAGCTCCTCGGCGAACTCGAACGTCTGTGGGGTGGCGCGTTCGGCTATTCTGCGCGCGGCGCGGTTGCGGCGCAAACGCTCGCGGCAGTCGGCTATCCGCCGCCTCATTTCGCCCCCCTGATAAAGCTCGAACGTCGAAACATCCGCCTGCGTCCTCTGGGTTCTCATCTCACCTTCCGGGGTACGTTCGGGGCCTGTGGGTCAGGAAGACGGCCGGCACTCGGCTCAGGGGGTGAGGGCCGGCGCGCTCCTCCAAATCGCAAATCAGAAATCAAAAATCGAAAATTTCTTCAGTCGCTCCGGCCGAACTCGATGCGGACGGTCTGGCCGGACTGAACGGCCGCGCCGCCTTCGGGAAACTGCTTGAGCGCGCGACCCTCGCCGCGCGCTTCGAGTTCCAGCCCGAGCCGCGCGCAGACGCGCGCGACATCCCTGACGCTTCGGCCGCGAAGGTCGGGCATCACCAGCGCGCGCTCGCGCGCCGCGGCGTAGACGACCTCGCTTATCTCTCCGCCCGCCAACGGGCTCGGCGCCACCTCCGGCAGGTTCGACGAAGTCTCGACAGCGGCGCCTTCATGCTCCTTCGACCCGGCCGCCGCCGTCTGCGCCGCGTTCGGCGTCGCGGCGGCGAGCTGGCCCGCGGGCGTCTTCGCCTCGGGCGCCTGATCGGGCGTCACGTCGAGGTACGGGAGCACCTGATTCGCGATCTCGCTGAAGACTGGCGCCGCGACCTGCCCGCCCTGATGCAGCCCGACCGGCTCGTCCAAGACGACGATGATGACGGCCGCCGGGTTCTCAATCGGCGCGAAGCCGACGAAGGACGCGACGTACTTCGTCTGCGAGTACGCGCGCGTCCGCGGGTCAATCTTCTGCGCCGTGCCGGTCTTGCCCGCCGCGCTGTAGCCTTCGAGCTGCGCCTTGCGCGCAGTGCCGTTCAAGGTCACCGACTCAAGCATGTGGCGCAACTGCCGCGCCGTCTCCGCGCTCACAACGCGGTGCGACTCGGCTTCCGTGCGAGCGACGACGCGCCCTTCCTCGTCCCTCACTTCTTTGACGAGATGCGGCGCGACGCGCACGCCGTCGTTCGCGACGGCCGCGTAAGCCGCCGCCATCTGCACGGGTGTGACGCCGACCTCCTGACCGATGGGCACCGAGCCGATGGAGCCCGGCTGCCACTTCGAGACGGGCCGCACGAGCCCGGCCGTCTCGCCGGGAAGCTCCACGCCCGTCTTCGCGCCGAAGCCGAGGCGGCGTATGTACTCGTAGAGCCGTTCGTTCCCGAGCTTCTGCCCGAGCTTGATGGCGGCGACGTTCGAAGACTTCGCCAGCGCCTCGGTCGCCGTCAGGGAGCCGTGCGCGTGGTCGTGTACGACTCGGCCCGGCAGACTTATCGAGCCCGGACACTCGATGCGCGTCTCGGGCGTAATCAACCTCTCTTCGAGCGCGCCCGTGAAGGCGACGACCTTGAAGGTCGAGCCCGGCTCGTAGATGTTCTGTAGCGCGTCGTTGCGCCGCGCATCCGCGCTCGCACCGCCCGCGTCGTTCGGGTCGAAGCCGGGCGCGTTCGCCAGCGCCAGAATCTCGCCCGTGTGCGGCTCAAGGACGACCGCCGCCGCAGACTTCGCCTGCGTCTGTTCGACCGCCGCGGCCAACTCGCGCTCGACGATGTGCTGCACGGTCTGGTCGAGCGTGAGCACGAGCGTGCGGCCGTCGCGCGCGTCTCGGCCCTCACTCTCGAACGCCTTCTGCTTCGCGTCTTCATTAAGGACGAGGCGGCCCGCCTCGCCCGTCAGCGCGGCGTTGTAAGTCTGCTCGACGCCCGCCAAGCCGTTCGCGTCCAAGCCGACGAAGCCGAGCACGTGCGCCGCGAGCGTGCCGTTCGGGTAACGGCGCATCTGCTCTTCCGTAGAGTAGACGCCCTTAATCTTCAGCTCGTGGACGGCGCGCGCCTGCTCGTCTTCGACCCTGCGCGCCAGCCACTCGAAGCCGCGCCGCTTCGCCTTCGCTTCATTCAGACGCGCGGCCAGTTCGGCGCCGTCAATGTTGAGCGCACGCGCGAGCGCGGCCGAAGCCGCTTCGACGTTCTCAATCTCGCGCGGGTCTGCGTAGAAGGAGTCGGCGTCAATGCTGCGCGCGAGCTCGCGCCCCTGCCGGTCGAGGATGAGTCCGCGCGCCGCCGGCTGCGACTCCACGTCCGACTGCTGCGCGCGCGCGCGCTTCGACAGCCACTCGTGCTGCGAGGTTTGCAGGTAGGCGAGCCGCGCCCCGACGCCCGCCATCCACAGGCAAAGAAAAACGGCGACCACTAAAGCACGTCGCCGTGAAACGTCGGGACGCGTTGTTCGCTCCGAGCCGTGGCGGTCTAACATACTGGACAGCGGCCCTCTCATCCGACTCCCGCGGCGCCCCCCTTCGCGCTTCGGCCGCGGCGCGCGTTCCCCCTGAACCCCTCGCGCGGCGGACGTGGGAAGAGGCCGCGCGCTTGAAAGCTCTTCTTAAAACCTCCTTCGTCTAACGCCTGAGCACGCCGCCCGCCGCCGCGCCCACGAAGACGCCCGCGCCGCGCGACTCACGCGCCGCCGGGGCGGCTGCCTCGATCTGCGAGGCGCGCGCCGGCTGCAAGCCCAACTCGCGCCCGACCTCTTCGAGCCGCGCCGGCGAAGAACTCTCCTCGACGGCCAGTTGCAGTCGGTGCTGCTCGTCGAGCAACTCCTCGCGCTCGCGCCTGAGCGCCTCGGTCTTGTAGCCGTAGTCCACGGCCGAGACTTGCAGGCGCACGGCGTACAGGAAACCGCAGGCCAGCACGAGACAACCTGCGAGCAGAAGCCTCTGCCGCCTCGCGGCCCGCGGGTCACGCTCGCGCCGGACGTGGGGGTTGGGGTACTGCTGGGGCACTCTTCTCATGAGTTATCGGGCCTCTCGGGTTCCGGGTCAGAATTGAATGAGCTGCGGAGGGCCGGGCGTGAGGCTTCGGGTCTCGGGCGACTCTCGCCGGCCGACGCCCTTGCGGCGGCGTCTACAGTTTCGAGCAGGCGCGCAGCTTGGCACTCCGCGCGCGGGGATTCTCCTCGACCTCTCGCTCGGACGGCACGACGGGGCGGCGCGTCAGAATCTCTACGGCCCGGCGCGCGCCGCACGTGCAGACGGGAACGCGCCGGTCGCACTCGCAGTAGCCCGAGAGCCTGCGGAGGGCGCGCTTCACGACGCGGTCTTCCAGAGAGTGGAAGCTGATGACGGCAAGCCGCCCTCCGGTCTGTAAAAGATCAACCGCCGTCTCGACGAACTCGTCTAAGCCTTCAAGCTCCCCGTTGACGGCGATGCGCAAAGCCTGAAACGTCCGCGTCGCCGGGTGTACGCGGTCGCCGCGCTTGTGGCCGACGGCCCGTGCGACCAGTTCGGCAAGCTCGCCCGTCGTCTTCAAGGGCTCGCCGCGCTCGCGCCTCTCGACAATCCAGCGCGCGATGCGGCGCGACTTGCGCTCCTCGCCGTACTCGTAGATGACGCGCGCGATCTCCTCTTCCGGCAACCGTTCGAGCAGTTCCGCCGCGGTCTCCTCGTCGCCCGTCGCGTCCATGCGCATGTCGAGCGGCGCGTCGTAGCGGAAGCTAAAACCCCGCTCGGGCGTGTCGAACTGCAAAGACGAGACGCCCAAGTCTGCGAGGATTCCGGCCGGCCCGCTTTCGCCCGCCTCATCCAAAATCCGAGATATTTCTCGAAAGTTCGCATGGACGGCGCGGAAGCGCGTGCCGAAACGCCCCAGCCGCTCGGAGGCGAGTCGTAATGCCTCGCGGTCGCGGTCTATGCCGAGGACGCGCGTGTCGGGCGAGGCTTCGAGAATCGCTTCGCTGTGCCCGCCAAGACCGAGCGTAGCGTCCACGAAGAGCCCGCCGCGCTCGGGCGCGAGCAGATTCAACGCTTCAAAGAGCAACACGGGGCGATGGGGCGCTTCAGGCCCCCCTCCTGACGCAGCCATTACCACCGCCCCGTGGTCTTGAAAAGTCGCTTGGAGTTTCTGGTGTCGTGCGACAGGCGGTCGAGCACGGGCTCTGTAAACCTTGCTTTTGCCTTATCGCTCAACACTTTCCACTCTTCCGCGGCCTTTCAGATTCCAAGTCGCGCTATCGCGGCCTCGTCCTCCTCCGTGTAGGGGTCGGACTCCAGACGCCGCTCGAAGCGCTCTAGCTCCCAGACTTCCAGATATGTCAAATATCCGAGCACGGCCACGTCGCCGACGACTCCGGAAGACTTCCGCAGCAGCGGGTGTATTAAAACCCTCCCCTGCGCGTCCACGGTCGCCTGCTGGCCGTAATAGTTCGTCCTGTCAAGGAACTTTCTTCTCGCCGGATCCATCGAGGGTAGGAGCGCCAGACGCTGCTCGATGGACTCCCATTCGGGTAGAGGGTAAATCCTTACGCAATCGCCGTTTAGGCTGGTTACGTAGACTTCCGGGGTGCTATACTTCTCTTCAACGTAGCGCCTGAAGGCTGTCGGGATTTTCAGCCGCCCTTTTTCGTCAACCCGCGCCGTGTAATTTCCTCGCAACATAGGGTTTCACGGCTTTGTCACGACGCGGAAGCTGCTTAAACCTTAAAGTGAAACTCTAACCAGTAGCCCCAAGCTGCCCACTTTCAGCCACTTTTGACCACCCGTCGCGCATAGTACGCCCCTGCTTAAGCACCTGTCAAGAGTAAAAACAGGGTCAAAACGAAAATTTTAAGCACGATTTGGTGTACTGCCGTTTAAGCTTCTCATAGCCAACCGGGCGGCTATCCTGTATATTGACGGGCAAGGATATAAATATTAAGGACAGGGCGGGCGACGGTCTAACTCTTCGGATGAGTTTCGGCGAACTTTTATTCTTCGGCGGCCTCGTGGCGCTGGCGAACGTCGGGGGCGGGCTTCTGCTGGCCCGCCCCGGCACTTTTCGGCGGAGCCGGAAAGCGCTCAGCTACCTCGTCGCGCTCGGCGCCGGGTTTATGATGGCCGCGATTTTCATCGAGATCGTGCCGGAAGTCGTTGTCCTGTGGACACATAGCGGCGAAAAGGGGCGCGGCGTCCTCGGCGCGATGACGCTTCTTCTGGCCGGCTACCTGCTCATCCATTTTTTTGAACACACGATTGCGCCGCACTTCCACTTCGGCGAGGAGACGCACCCCGAGGCGGTTGTGCGCCCTTCGGCGGCCTACGCGGCCATCGGCGGGCTCTCGATACACACCTTTTTCGACGGGGCTTCGGTCGCGTCCGCCTTCGTCGTGGACAGGAAGGTCGGGCTCTTGGTCTTCGTCGCCGTGCTTTTGCACAAGGTTCCCGAAGGATTTACGGCGGCCTCGATTATTCTGGCGTCGGGGCGTTCGGCGCGGCGTGCGCTGTGGGCGACGCTGATTATCGGCGGGGCGACGCTGGCGGGCGTTTTGACGGTGGCGATTTTGCAGGCGAGGGTTGCGGAGGCCGTGGCGTACGCGCTTCCCTTCTCGGCCGGCGTGACGCTGTACGTGGCCGCGAGCGACCTGATTCCGGAGGTCAACCACCTTGAGCACAAAAACCCGTTAGTTTCACTGGTGGTTTTCGGCGGCGTAGCCCTTTTTTACGTCCTGCACCTGCTGATTGAAGGCTGAGGGCGGCGTAAAGATAAAAAACGAACTGTCCGAAATTTACGTAATAAGTTTCAACTTTAATAACGGCGTGAAATTGGCAGTAAACAGACTTTCGACGACGCTCGCGGCGCTGCTGGCGCTGGCGTGCCTGTTAGCGTTTGCGCCGTCGGCGCGGGCGCAGAACGCGCGCGCGTACACGCAGGCGCCGCTGCCGCAGCCGGAAGGGTTCTACAAGTACGTCACCGACAACGCGGGCGTCATAGACGCGGGGACGAAGGAGCGTCTGGCGACCGTCCTCAACCACCTGAAGGAGCGCGCGGACATCGAGTTCGCCGTCGTCACAGTCCCGACGACGGGCGACACGGACATCTTCGAGTACTCGCTTTCCATCGCGCGCGGGTGGGGCATCGGGTCGAAGGAGGGCGAGAAGAACGGCCTGCTGCTGGTCGTGGCGGTCAACGACCGCAAGTGGCAGATGCAGATCAGCCGCCACCTCGAAGGCGACATGCCCGACTCGCTCGCGAACCAGATCGCGCAGCAACGTCTGGTGCCCCCGTTCAAGCAGGGGAACTACAGTCAGGGCGTCAACGACTTCGTGCAGGCGGTCGTCGCGACGCTGGCCGAGAAGCGCGGCTTCCAACTCGAAGGCATTGACCAATCTTACGCGTACCGCCCGCCCGTGCGCGGCGGCGGCACACGCACGACGGGCAGGCGCGAGGCGAGCGGCATAGGCATCGGCGGCTGCTGCCTCATTATCATCGTCATCGTGTTCCTGCTCTCGGCGGCGCGCGGCGGTCGCGGCGGCCGCGGGGGGCGCGGCGGCTGGGGCGGAGGCGGAGGTGGTGGCTGGCTCAGTTCCATCCTCATCGCCAACGCGATAGGCAGCGCGATGCGCGGCGGCCGCAGCAGTTCGAGCGGGTGGGGTGGCTTCGGCGGCGGTGGCGGCTCGGGCTGGGGCGGCGGTGGTGGCGGCGGCTTCGGTGGCTTCGGCGGCGGCGGAGACTTCGGCGGCGGCGGCGCGGGCGGGAGTTGGTGAGCTAAACGATGAAGTGTGAACGCTGAATGATGAAGTAAAGGCGGTAAGAACTTAGTTCAGCGTTCCGAGTTCGTCGTTTGGAGGATGTGATGGCGAATAGAGTGGCGCAGGAGGCTTTCAACCATCTGGTCGGCGACCTGAAGGCGACGCACGGCGACAACCTCGCGTCCGTTGTGCTGTACGGCTCGGCGGCGTCGGGCGACTTCGTGCAGTTGGAGTCGGACTACAACATCCTTATCGCGCTGAACCGCATCACGCCCGAAGACCTGAAGCTCGCGCAGGCGCCGGCGCGCGAGTGGCAGAGGCTCGGACATCCTTTGCCGGTCTACTTCACCTTCGGCGAGTTGCGCGACGCGGCCGACGTGTTTCCGATCGAGTTTCACCAGATGGAGCGTGCTCGCGTCGTCCTCTACGGGCGCGACCCGTTCGAGACCTTGCGCATCTCGGACGCGAACCTGCGCCACCAGACCGAGTACGAGCTGCGCAGCAAGCTCACGCAACTGCGCCGGCTCTACATCCCCGCGTCCGTCTCGGCCGGGCGCATGCGCGATTTGATGAGCGACAGCCTTTCGAGCTTCGCCACGCTGTTCGCGCCCGTCCTTCTGCTGCACGGCGAGGAGCCGCCCGTGCTCAAGCGCGACATCGTGCGCGCCGCCTCGCGCCTGCTGAATTTGGACGGCGCGGTCTTCGAGCGCGTCTTCGCGTTGCGCGAGGCGGGCGGCTCGGCCTCGCTCGGCGAGCGCGAGGCCGACGAGTTGTTCGCGGTCTACATGGCGCAGGTGGAGCGCGTCATCGAGGCGGTAGATAGATTGGAAGTCTCCGAGTGAGTGTCGGTCTTTAAGAGTCGAACTTTATCGGGGCTCGCGGCCCCGCGTTGGGTGGACAGAAGTTCAGGAGGAGTATGATGAAAACAAGAAGGGTGTTGCTGTTGGCGCTCGTCGCGTTCGTCGCTTTCGGGGCGAGCGGCTGCGGCTACAACACGCTCGTCACTAAGCAGCAGAACGTGCGTCGCTCGTGGGGCGACATCGAGAGCACGCTCCAGCGGCGCGCCGACCTCGTGCCGAACCTCGTCGCGGCCGCGCAGTCGGCCGGCGTCAACGAGCAGACGATCTTCGGCCAGATAGCCGAGGCGCGCTCGCGGCTCATCAACGCGGCGGGCGCAGCGGGTCAGGGCGAGGGCGGCGACAAGACGCCCGAGCAGCGTCAGGCCGTCATAGACGCCGCCAACAGCTTCGGCGGCACGCTCGGCCGCCTGCTCTCGCTGCAAGAGTCCTACCCGCAACTGCAATCGAACCAGTTGTGGCAGAACGTGCAGACCGAGCTAGCGGGGACGGAGAACCGCATCAACGTCGCGCGGCAGGACTACAACGCGGCCGTGCAGGACTACAACACCACGCGCGGCACCTTCCCGACGGTCATCGGCGCGCGGCTCTACGGCTTCAAAGAGGAGCCCTACTTCAAGGCCGAAGAGGGCGCGCGTCAGGCGCCGCGCATAGACCCCAACGTCATGCGCCAGCAGAACAAGTAAGCACAGGACGGAAGCCTGACCGTCAGGGCGGGCGTATAGCTTACAGAAGAAGGCGGGATGATGAAGGACAGCGTGTCCTTCATCATCCCGCCTTTTACGTTTGACTGAAGCCCTCCCTCACGGTCGGACTTCCGCCTTGCTTAGAAGCCGCGGGCGCTGCACAGGCCGCAATGGTCGCAGGGCTTGCCGCCGGGCTCGACGGTGCAGGTCTTCTCGCGCTCGAAGAACTCGACGAGTTCCGAGACGGCCTCGCCGAGATTCGAGAACTGCTCCTGACTCGGGTGCGCGGTCGCCGGGACGTACGTGCCGCTCAGCCAAGTCGAGCGCGCCTGAGTCTGGGAAGAAGAGTTTTGAGTCGGGCTGTTTGAAGATGAAGTTGAGGCTTCCCGCGCCGAAGCGTCTTGCGTCTGGCGCGACTGCTGCTCTTCGTCCTCGCAGCCCTCGCCGTGCGTGATGTGCGACTCGATGTGCGCGAGGCGGCGCTGAATCTCGGAGAGGCTTGCGCGCAGCGCGGCGAGTTCGCCCGCGCCTTGAGTTGAACCTGCGGCGTCGGTTCCCTGCTCCGGCGCGTCTGCGAGTCGGCGCGCGACGCGCTCGGCCAACTCCCTCACCCTGTCCTGCTCGCTGCTACTGCTCATCACTTGCGCTTCGCTTCTTCTTCGAGGAGGTCTATGCGGTCAACGACGCCGACGATGGCCGAGTCTATCGCGGCGCCCTGCTCGCCTGTGGCGGCGGTCGAGGCTCCCCAGCCCTCCTGCACGATGATGACGGTGTCGCCCTCGCCCGCGTCCACCGAGTCGAGCGCGAGAAGGGTCGCGCCGGTCTCCTCGCCCGAGGGCGTGATGGGCTGGCAGAGCATCACGCGCGCGCTGGCGTAGCGCTCGTTCTTCTGCGTCGCCACCACGTTGCCGAGCACGCGCGCCAGAATCACCTTCGCCCCCTCCTCGTAACGTGCGCGTCCGAGTCCACGATGCCGACGATGGTGCAGTCGGTCGGCGTGTCCTCGCGCCTGAACGGGAAGCTCGCCTCCTTGCCTCTGCACCAGAAGACGAGTTCGCCGACGCCCGCGCCGATGGCGTCGAGTGCGACGAGCGGCGCGCCCTGCGGTTTCAAGTCGGCGTTGAGCGACTGCACGACCAGCAGCTTCCGCCCTTCGAGCGAATCGTTCTTCACCGTCGCCACCACACAGCCGATGACACGCGCGAGTTGCATCGTCAGTCGTTCACGAAGTCAACGGTGTCTATGACGCCGACGATGGCCGCGTCCACCGGCCTGTCCTTCAGCCCCTCGGCGAGGCGCGCGCTGGAGCCCGCGACGACGAGGACGCGCTCGTGGAAGCCTGCGCCGACCGTGTCAACGGCGACGACGTAGCCGGAGCCGTCCGAGCCGTCGAGGTTCAGGGGCCGCACGAGCAGGAGCTTACTGCCCTTCAGCCGCTCGTCCTTCTGCGTCGAGACGACGGTGCCGAGGATGCGCGCGATAATCATCGGAAGAGTGATAAGTGATGAGTGATAAGTGATGAGTTGGAGGCAGGCAGCCTCTCATCACTCATCACTCCTCACTCCTCACTTCCTTACCTGTCCCCGCCGACGGGCAGGGCTTCGTCTACGCTGCCGTGCGGGCGCGGGATGACGTGGACGCTGACGAGTTCGCCGACGCGGCGCGCGGCCGCGGCGCCCGCGTCGGTCGCGGCCTTGACGGCGGCCACGTCGCCGCGGACGATGGCGGTGACGAAGCCGGCGCCGATCTTCTCGTAGCCGACCAGCGTGACGTTCGCGGCCTTCACCATCGCGTCCGCGGCCTCGATCATCGCCACGAGTCCTTTAGTCTCGACCATGCCGAGTGCTTCCTGAGGCATTAGGTGTGCTCCTGTCTAGTCTCTGATTCGTAAAACTTGTTCGCCTGTATTCGTGAAACTTGTTCGCCTCTGCGAGCCTTTGAAACCCCGTCGCGCGCTCACGGCGCGAGCCGCGCCGCCTGACTCAGAAGCTCAATCAGTTCTTCGCGCGTCAGGCTGATCTTGCCGTTCGAGGCCGCGCCGTTCGACGTTTCGCGCGCCGGCGTCGGCGCGGGGCGCTCGCCCGTAGGGCAGACGACCTGCGTCTCGTGCAGGTAGCCGCAAGCCTGACAGCGGGCGCGCTCGTCCAGATAGCCTGCGCGCTCGCGGACTTCGATGAGCTTCTCGATGGAGTCGGGCGGGAGGTCGCGCGCGCCGCCGAGTATGCGCGCGAGAATCGCGATCTTCGCCGTGTGCTCCAAAGTTTCGAGTCGGTCGAAAGCCTGCCACACGTCGGCGCCGTACGCAACCGCGCCGTGATTAGCCATCAGGAGCGCGTTGTGATTCTTGACGAGCGGCCGCATCGCCTCGGTCAGTTCTTCAGTAGAAGGCGTGCCGTACTCCGCGAGCGGGACGCAGCCGAGCGTCAGAATCACTTCGGAGAGAATCGGCCTGTCTATCGCGAGCCCCGCGACGGCGAAGGCCGAGCCGTTGGGCGGGTGCGCGTGGCAGACGGCGCGCACGTCCTCGCGCTCGCGGTAGATGAGCAGGTGCATCGCCAGCTCCGACGATGCGCGCCGGTCGTTGAGCGGCTTGCCCTCCGAGTCGGTGACGGCGAGCCCGTCCTCTGTCATGCGCCCCTTGCCGGTCTGCGTGGGCGTGGCGACGACGCGGCCGTCGTCGAGGCGCACGCTGATGTTGCCGTCCGAGGAGACGACGTAGGAGCGCTCGTACATGAGCTTGCCGACGCGCACGATCTCGCGCCGGGCTGTCTGCTCGTCCATCAAAGTGTGAACCGGCCTGCCCCGCTCAGTGACCCGCGAAGCGTATCTCGACCTCTTTCGTGACGGAGACGGGCATGCCGTTAATCGTCTCCGGCTCGAAACGTATCTGCCGCGCGGCGCGCTCGACGGCCTGCCACGCGTCCGCCGCCAGAGGGTCTGCGGCCGCCGTCGGCCAGTAGAGCTTGGCCTTGACCGCATAGTCGTCCAGTGGCTCGACCGCCTGCACGTTGCCGTCCGAGCCGAACGTGACGAGCACGTGCGCGGGGGGCATGAATAGCGCGCCCGTCGTGGTGTGCGTCAGCACGGCGTCGGGCGTGGAGAGGACGGTGAGCGGCTTCGACTCCGCGACCAGATAGCGCCGACGCATGCGGCAATGGTCGTGGCCGCGCCGCTCGCCGGAGCCGAACTCGTAACGGCCGCAGTGCCACGAAGCCCACGACGGCGACCGTTCGCCGCGCGGGTTGAACAGCCCGCCGAGCGCCGCGCCGACGACCAGAGTCAGCGTGAACGGCAGCGCCTTCTTCAGCAAGTGCGAATACATGACCCGGACTCCTTGTCAGTTCTGCTGCAACTCCTGCTCCTCGCGCTGCGCGATCTCCTCGTAGGGGAGCAGCCCGCGCGGGTTTGTGACGCAGGTGAACTGCGGGCGCGCGAGGAAGTACGAAAGCGATTCGAGCGAGATGGTCAGGTCAACCGTCTTCACCTTCACGCCGAGGCGCGCGTGCAGCCGTACGGGCGCGAAGTTGAGCACGGCGCGCACGCCCGCCGACATCACTTGGTTGAGCGCGCGCTGCGCGACGCGCGCGGGTACCGTGAGCACGGCCACGTCAATGCCGTGTTCGCGCACGACGCGCGCGAGCTTACGTACGTCGTGGACGGGCGTCTCGGAGGCGCCGACTTTGCGCCCGATCTTCGCGCGGTCGTTGTCGAAGAGCGCGACGACCTCGAAGTTCGACTCGCGGAAGCCGTTGTAGTTGGCGAGCGCGGTGCCGAGGTTGCCGGCGCCGACGATGCCGACGCGGTGCGCGCGGTCGAGGCCGAGTATCTGCGTCAGGTGTCGCCTCAGCGCGTCCACCGCGTAGCCGACGCCGCGCGTGCCGAACTCGCCGAAGTGCGCGAGGTCTTTGCGAATCTGCGCCGAGTTCAACTGGAACTGGTCTGCGAGCGCCTGCGACGAGATGGTCTTGATGCCGGCGGCGGCCAGAAGGTTCAGGCAGCGCAGGTAGACGCTCAGACGGTTCGTCGTCAGCTCCGAAATTTTCTCCGACTTCATCCGAAAACCTTTTCCGAGGAGAGCACCTGCCCCGAGTATACCGCGCGCGCGCCCGCCGCGAAAAGACGCGCGCCGCCTCACCCTTGAACCGAGCGCGGGCCGGGTTCATAATCCGGCGCATGAGCGAAGAAACGACCCACAACCTGCCGGACAAACGCTCCTTCGAGGAGCGCGTGTTCGCACGCTTCGACTCGCTCGATGCCAGAATGGCCCGGATGGAGTCACGACTGGAGAACGTCGAGACGCGACTTGAAAACGTCGAGACGCGGCTGAACGGAGTCGAAAATCAGCTTGCCGATCTGACTTCCCGAGTCGAAAGGCTCGAAAGCGAATCTGAGCGGAGGGCTGTCGAGACGAAGCCCATCTGGGAACGCGCGCTGGCCGAGATAGCGGCCGTCAAACAGGAGGTTATCAATGTAGGTGAAAAGGTAGACCTTCTCGATCGCAAGGTGGTCGTGCTCGGGCGCGACATTGTTACGGTTCGCGCCGACCAACTGCGCCTTGAGGGTCGAATGGATAAGCTCGAATCAGAACACACGCGTTAGCCCGCCAGCCGACGCCACCACACCCGCCATTAATACCCGACCTGATTCAAGCATGACCCGACTTAACGACACGCGCAGCACGCGGGCGTGGCACTCTTCGTGTGCGCTCCGCGCCTTCTTCTTCGTCCTTCTCTTAACGCTTCTACCGCGCGCCGCCGCCGCGCAGGGCGAGGGCGGCAACCCCGCGAACTGGTGTCGCAACGGGCTGTTCGCCGCGGACGCCGGCGAGTTCGGGCTCGCGCGCGTTGTGGGCGGGCGCGGCGAGCGCGCCTACTTCTACGGCGACGAAGAGGGCTGCCCCGGCCCCGCCGCGAAGTGCAGGCAGAAGGCGTACGTGCTGACGGGCGACGAGTTGATAGTCTCTCGCAGGTTCGGCGACTGGGTCTGCGCTTGGTATCAGCCGGCGCGCGGCTCCGAGACGGTCGGCTGGCTGCCGGCGAGCCGTCTCGAACTAACGACGGCGGACGCGAACCCGCCGCTCGCTTCGTGGCTCGGGACGTGGGAGTTCTACGACGACTCGCTGCGCATCACGCGCGGCAGGAAGGCGGGCACACTCGGCGTCGGGGGCGACGCGACGTGGGTCGGCGTCAACCCCGGCAACGTACACGTCGGCGAAGTCTCGGGCGAGGCGGCGCCCTCGGGCAACCTCCTCAGCCTCGGCGAAGACCCCGACGACTGCCGCGTCAAGCTCAGGCTCGTCGGCCCCTTCCTCATCGTCAACGACAACAAACAATGTGGCGGCGCGAACGTCACCTTCGACGGCGTCTACAGGAGGAAGAAGAGGTGAGTGGCTGTTGGCTGTTAGCTGTTGGCTGTTAGCCATTCATCCCGCGCGCCCCCTTCTCCGTCTCCGGCTAAAAGCCAGAAGCTAACAGCCAACAGCTTCCCCCGTTGCCGACCCGCGGCGGTTCATCTAAAATTCACGGGTAACGTGAGGGCTCCCGAAATCCCTTCTCTCGTCAAAGCAAGTATCCAATGATTGCACATCTTTCAGGGACGCTGCGGGCGAAGCACGCGACCAGCGTCATCGTTGACGTGGGCGGCGTCGGCTACGAGGTGACCATCCCGGTCACGACCTTCTACGATCTGGGCGAGCCGAACTCGCCCGTCCAACTGCGTATCTACATGCACGTCCGCGAGGACGCGCTCCAACTCTTCGGCTTCCGCACCGAGCGCGAGCGAGAGTTGTTCACGCTGCTCATCTCTGTGAGCGGCATCGGCCCCAAGTCGGCGGTCGCGATGCTCTCGGGGATGAGCGCCGACGAGATCGTCACGGCCATCCGCACGAACAACTACGCGCGGCTGACTTCGATTCCCGGCGTGGGCCGGAAGACGGCCGAGCGCCTCGTCATCGAGCTGCGCGACAAGATGGCGCAGCTCTCCGGCCCCGCGCTCGAACAGGAGACGGCCGCGGGCGCGGCGGGCGCGCCGCAGTCGGAAGACGCGCTGCGCGAGGACACGCTCGCCGCGCTCCTACAACTCGGCTTCCCCAAACCGGCCGCCGAGAAGGCCATCAACGGCGCCACGCAGGAGGGCGGCGACCTCTCCGTCGAGACGCTGCTCCGCCGCAGCTTGCGGCAACTATCTAAGGGATAGATGTCAGAAGAACTCGAACGCGGGAACGTGCGCGAGCGGGGCGCGCTGGACGACGAGCGGCAGTTCGAGCTGTCTCTGCGCCCAACGCGTCTGGCCGAGTACATCGGGCAGAAGAAGGCGACCGAGAACCTCGGCATCTTCATGCGCGCCGCGAAGCAGCGGCGCGAGTCGCTCGACCACGTGCTTTTGACCGGCCCGCCGGGCTTAGGCAAGACTACTCTGTCCGTCATCATCGCCAACGAGATGGGCGCGGAGTTGCGTTCGACGGCCGGCCCCGTCATCGAGAAGCCGGGCGACCTCGCCGCGCTCCTCACCAACCTGCAAGAGGGCGACGTCCTCTTCATAGACGAGATACACCGCATGTCGCCCGCCATCGAAGAGGTCTTGTACCCGGCGATGGAGGACTACCAGCTCGACATCATGATCGGGCAGGGCACGGCGGCGCGCTCAATCAAGCTCGACCTGCCGAAGTTCACTCTGGTCGGCGCCACGACGCGTCCGGGCCTGATTACGGCACCCTTACGCGGGCGCTTCGGCATCGTCTTCCACCTCAACTTCTACACGCACGAAGAGCTTGCGACCATCGTCCGCCGCTCGGCCGAGATACTCGGCACAGAGGTTGACGACGGCGGCGCGCGCGAAATCGCGCGACGCGCGCGAGGCACGCCGCGCATCGCCAACCGACTGCTACGGCGCGTGCGCGACTACGCAGAGGTCGAGCACGAGGGGCGCATCACGAAGGAGATTGCCGACGACGCGCTCAACCGCATGGAGGTTGACACCTTCGGGCTCGACGAGATGGACAGGAAGCTTCTGCTGATGATTATTCAGCAGCACGCGGGCGGCCCCGTCGGGCTCAACCACATGTCGGCCGCGCTGCAAGAGGAGAAGGACTCCATCGAGGAGATCATCGAGCCGTACCTTATTCAAATCGGCTTCCTCAACCGCACGCCGCGCGGGCGCACGGCCACGCGCCTCGCCTACGAGCACTTCGGCATAGAGCCGCCGCGCGCGTCGCCCGCGCGCCCCGGCCTCTTCGATTCTGAATAAACCCTTCGGAGATTTACCGCCTTGAAACCCTCGCCACGCACAAGCCGGACGCTCATTGCCCCGCTCCTCGCGTGCGTCGTCTTCGTCATCACTTCGGGCGATGAGGTCGGCGCGGGGCAGAGCACGCGGGTTGAAGCGAGGCAGTCAACGCAGAAGAAATCCGAAGCCAAGACCGGCGAAAAGGCCGATGCGCAGGCCGCGCGCGCCAAACGCGAGACGCGTGAAGCCGTTACCGCTTTGAAGGACGCGGCCGAACTCGCGCGCGGGTTCGACGACGTTTACGAGAGCGTCCGCGCGCAGGCCGAGGCGGCCGACGCCGTCTGGCCCTTCGACGAGCAGTGGTCGCGATCCGTCCTGCGCCGCGCGTGGGACGCGACGAACGCGCCCGGCGCGGAAGACCGCGTGCGGGGCTTCGGCACCTCCGAAGACGCGCGCGAGGACTCTCTGAACGCTTTAGAGACCGCACGCCGCCTCATCGTCAAGGCCGCCATCAAACACGACGCGCGCATGGCCGACGCTTTGATGAGTGACTTCGAGCGATTCCTCGCCGAACGCGCGCCGGCCGCAGGCGACCACACAGAGGAAGGCGCGGGCCCGTCCGCCCCGCCTCCCAACTCTGCCGCGCCCGTCGCGCCCAGACGCACGCTGAGCCCCGCCGGCTGGCAGCGTCTCTCCGTCGCGCGCCAACTCTTCGACGAGGGCGACTACGCTCACGCCGCGCAGGCGGCCGCGCCGCTCGTCTCCGCGGGGCCGACGCCGCAGTTCATAGACTTCATACTCAAACTGCGCCCGCGCGACGCACACGACGCCGACGGACTCTACCTACGCCTGCTCGCGGCGACGCGCGCCGACGCGGGCGCGCACGTTAACGACGTGCTGACGCTCTCGACGCCCGTCACCACGCCCGGCGTCTTCGCCTACGTCGGCGAGGACGGCACGCCCGGCCTCGACACGCGCTTCGTGAGCGAAGAGGAGAGGCGCGCGCCGCTGCCCGCCGAGTTGCGCGCGGCCTTCTACGCCGTCGCGGCCGGCGTGCTGCTGCGCCCCGGCGTGCCCGGCGGCGGACGCCCCGAGGGCGCCGCGGCGCTCTACTTCGCCATCAACCGCCTACTCCCCTTCTTCGAGGGCGAAGCGCCGCAGCACGCGCCCGCGCTGCAAGCGCGTCGCACCGCTCTCGCCGCCGAGATGGCTCCGGCGCGCCGCGACGACGTAGAGGCGACGGCGCGCGTGCGCGGCCTCTCGGTGGTAAACCCGACCGACCCGCTCGAATACGTGCTGGACGACATCGCGCGCGCGGCCGGCCCGCCGGAGCGCGACGCCGCGCGACTGCGTGCGGTGGCGCGCGCGGCGCGGCTCGCACTCTGGGAGCGCGCGCACACCGTCGCAGACCAGATAGAGGACGCCGAGGCGAGGCGCGGG
>DATFHD010000105.1:0-13458 GCA_035248785.1 Pyrinomonadaceae bacterium
CGGAGACCGTCCGGGCGAAGGGCCGCGGCGCAGGGGCGAAGGGCCGCCGCCCGAAGGCCACCGCCCGCCGCCCGGCCCGCGCGCCGACCTGCTCTCGGCCGAGGCGCGCTTCGGCGACCGGCCGGTGAAGGGCGCGCCCTACTCGGCGCAGTTCGTCTCTGAAAGCACGCGCACGCTCGCCGACGGCACGCGCATCTCGCGCAAGTCCACAGGCGCCGTCTACCGCGACGGCGAGGGGCGTACGCGGCGCGAGATGACGCTCGGCGCCGTCGGCCCCATCGTGGTCGAAGACGCGCCCGTGCCGATGGTCTTCATCAACGACTGGGTCGCGCGCGTCCACTACGCACTGAACGAGTCAGACCACACCGCGCGCAAAGTCCCGCTGCGCGACGCGCCCGAAGGCGCCCCCGAGCCCGCGCGCGAAGGGCGCGACGACGACGCGCCCAAAACGGAGTCGCTCGGCAAGCGCACCATCGAGGGCGTCGAGGCCGAAGGCACGCGCACGACCATCACCATCCCCGCCGGCCGCGTCGGCAACGACCGCGCGCTTGAGATCGTCTCCGAGCGCTGGTACTCGCCCGAGCTTCAGGTCGTCGTGCTCAGCAGCCACAAAGACCCCTTCGTGGGCGACACCGTCTACCGCCTGACGGGCATCAGCCGCGGCGAGCCCGACGCGACGCGCTTCCGCGTGCCCGCCGACTACACCATCCTCGAAGGCCCGCCCCCGCAGAACCCGCCGCGCAAGCCGCGACAGTGAACAGCCTTCTCCTCCCGCGTCGGCCTTGAGGCGACGCGGGAGGAGGCCGACTGTATCCAGTAATCCTCGCTACTCTAACAACGGAAGCCGGGCCGGGAAGCCCTTAGAGGAGTTGACGCCATGCGTACGCTTCGACTGACAGTGGTGTGTCTGTTCGCCGTCCCCTTGTTGCTGGTTGTACTTCAGGGCGTCCTGCCGGGCGCGGTCAGCTCTGGACAGACTTCGGCCGCGCTGTCTGCGCCGACCGGCGTCGTCGCTTCCGACAACGCTTACTCGACGAAGGTCGGCGTCAGTTGGGACGCCGTGCGCGGCGCGGCCACGTACAGGGTTCTTCGCAACGCCGCGAACGACTCGGCTTCGGCCGTCACCGTCGGCACGACGGCCGCGGGCTTCTTCTTCGACACTACGCCCGCGCCCGGGCAGACTTTCTTCTACTGGGTGCGCGCCGAGAACGGCGCCAACGTGAGCGCCGTGAGCGCGCCCGATCAGGGCTCGGCCGCTGGCGGCGGCGCGCCGCCGAACGCGCCGCCGCCGCTCAATCCACCGCCCGCGCCCCCCGCCAATCAGGTCACGGCCGCGAAGGCTTTCTTGGGCAAGGCGCTCTTCTGGGACGAGCAGCTTTCGTCAACGCGCACCGTCTCATGCGGCACCTGCCATTTCGCCACCAACGGCGGCTCTGACTCGCGCACGCTCGTCGGCGCCGCGCGCTCGCGTAACCCCGGCGCCGACGGAACCTTCAACACGGCCGACGACGTTTTCGGCTCGCCCGGCGTCCCCGCCAACAACGCGGGCGGCACCTACAGCTTCTCTTCTACTTACGGCTTCGGCGAGCAGGTTACGGGTCGCAAGTCGAAGTCATACATAGACGCGGCCTACTCCAACGCGCTCTTCTGGGACGGCCGCGCGACGCAGACCTTCACAGACCCTCTGAGCAGCGCGGTCGTCATCCAGAACGGCGCCGCGCTTGAGAGCCAAGTGCTCGGCCCGCCCGTCAGCTCCGCCGAGATGGCGCACGCCGGCCGCGACTGGAACGACGTTGCCGCGCGCGTCTCTTCATCGAAGCCGCTCGCGCTCTCGCCCGCCGTGCCCGCGGGACTCCGCGACTGGATAGGCAGTCGAAGCTACCCGGAACTCTTCGCCGAAGCCTTCGGCACTTCCGACGTGACGCCCGCGCGCATCGCGATGGCGATTGCGACCTTCGAGCGCACGGTCTTCTCCGACCGCACGCCCTTCGACGCGGCCGTCTCCGGCGTCGCGCCGCTCGGCGCCGCCGAAGCGCGCGGGCAGGCAGTCTTCAACGGTCAGGGGCGCTGCAACACGTGCCACACGGGGACGCTCTTCTCCGACAATCAATTCCACAACATCGGCGTCCGCCCGCAGTCGGAAGACCCGGGCCGCTTCGCCGTCACCAACAACGCGGGTGACCTCGGCGAGTTCCGCACGCCGAGTTTGAGAAACGTCGGTCTGCGCTCGCCATACTTTCACACCGGACAGTTCTCGACGCTCGAACAGGTCGTAGACTTCTACAACCGCGGCGGCGACTTCAACGCGCCGAACCTCGCCATACGCCCGCTCGGCTTGAACGCTCAGCAGCGCGCAGACCTCGTCGCCTTCCTCCGCAACGCGCTCACAGACCCGCGCGTCGCCGCGGCTTCGGCGCCCTTCGACCGGCCGATGCTCTACACCGAATCCACGCGCGTCCCGCAGCTCACGGGCGCGGGCACGGCCGGGAGCGGCGGCGCAGTCCCGCGCGTGACGGCGATTGAGCCGCCGCTCGTCGGCAATCCGAGTTTCACGGTCGCCGTCTCGAACGCGCTCGGCGGCGCGCAGGCCGTGCTCGTCATAGACTCGAACGACCCCGGCACCGGGCCGGCGATTCCTTCGACCGCCTCGCTCGCGCGCGTCGGCGTGCAGCTCTCCGGCTCGGGCGCCGGACAGGGCACGGGCTCGGCCGTCCTACAGCTTCCGAACAGCGCGTCCGTCGTCAACCAGACCTTCTTCGGCCGCTGGTTCGTCTCAGACCCGGCCGCGGCGGGCGGGGTCGCGGTGACGCCGGCCTTCAAGTTCACGGTCTTCGGCGAGGCTTCGGCGCCGGCCTCTACGAACCCGATTGACGACACTTCGTTCTTCGTCGCGCAGCAGTACCGAGACTTCCTCGGCCGCGAGCCCGACGCCGCGGGGCAGAGCTTCTGGGAGGGCAACATCACGCCCTGCGGCTTTAACGCCGCGTGCGTCGAGGCGGCGCGCGTCAACGTCTCGGCGGCCTTCTTCCTCTCGATTGAATTTCAGGAGACGGGCTTCTACGCGATACGCATCCAGCGCGCGGCCTTCGGTCATAAATCTGCGGACGCCTCGCGCCTGACGCTCGCCTCCTTCCTGCCCGACGCGGGCGCGCTCGGCGCGGGCGTCGTCGTCGGCATCGGCAACTGGCAGCAACAGCTCGAACAGAACAAGCAGGCTTACGCCGAGCGCGTCGCCTCGGGCGCAGACTTCGCCGCGCGCTTCCCCTCGACGCAGACTGCCGCCGAGTACGTCGCCGCGCTCTACGCTTCGGCCGGCGTCGCGCCGACGCAGAGCGAACTGGACGCGGCCGTCGCGGCCTTCGGCGCGGGCGGCTCGGCCGGGCGCGCGGCGGCGCTGAGGAAGGTCGCCGAGTCAGCTTCGCTGACGCAGGCGGAACTCAACCCGGCCTTCGTGCTGATGGAGTACTTCGGCTACTTGAGGAGAGACCCGGACGCCGCGGGCTACGACTTCTGGCTTCAGAAGCTCAACCAGTTCAACGGCAACTACGTCGCCGCCGAGATGGTCAAAGCGTTCCTCTCGTCCACCGAATACCGCGCGAGGTTCGGCCAGTAGTTTCTAACCACAGTTAAAGTGAAGGCCGCCGTGACACGAAGTCTCGGCGGCCTTCGCTCATCTACATTGACAGCCCGGCCCACGGACTTTAAACTCCGACGCCTGACGGATAAACGGGGCGGGGAGCCCCGTCATTTCCGTTTCGAGGGTCTGTTCGTCCCAATCTCCCGTCACGCCAAAACCCGACACGACTCAATTCGGATGGCCTCTCTAACCCGGCCTTCAAATTGCAGCGTCGAACCGCAGAGCGTGGGGGCGTCAGACCGAGAGCCGTTTCGCGGGCCTTTATCGTGCCGCCGTTCGCGGCCGAGCCCACGGACGGGGAATTTTTGCCCCTCAGATGAGTCTCCCGTTTCACACAAAAGGAACTGACCAGATGACTAACTCATCCCCCTCCGGGCGCGCGCGCGCCTGCCTCGTACAGAGGTTTTGCCTCATGCTGCTCGTTGTGGCGGCCGCCTTCGGAACCGCGCGGGCGCAGTCCTTCTCGCTCCCGATTCCCCGCGACATGTCGCCGAACCCCTACTCCGCCGCCGCCGGCGACTTTAACGGCGACGGCAAAATAGACGTGGCCGTCGCCCTCGCGTTGGGGGGCGCCGTCACCATCGCCCTCGGCAACGGCGACGGCACGTTCGTCTCTTCCATCACCTACAACACCGACAAAGACCCGCGGGGCGTGGCCGTCGGCGACTTCAACAAGGACGGCAAGCTCGACGTGGCGGTGGGCAATTTCTCCGGCGGCCCGCTGAGCGCGGGCAACGTCAGTATTCTGCTCGGCAACGGCGACGGGCAGTTTCAAGCGGCCGTCAACTTCGACGCCCCGAACACCAACGACCTCACCGCCGTTGACCTCAACGCGGACGGTAAACTCGACCTCGTCGCGTGCAGTTCAAACACCAACAAGGTCACCGTCCTCCTTGGCAAGGGCGACGGCACCTTTAACGCGTTCGCGGGCTACGCGGCCGGCACCGGCCCCACCAACGCCGTGGTCGCCGACTTCAACAAGGACGGCAAGCTCGACATCGCCGTCAGCGATTTCGGGAGCAGCGAGATCGGCATCCTCAGGGGGAACGGCGACGGGACTTTTCAGGCCCCCACCAGCCGCCCGACCGTCGGGTCGCCGACCGGGCTCGCCGGCGGAGACCTGAACGGGGACGGCAATGTGGACTTGGTGGCTCCCGCCTCCAACTCCGGCCAAATCATCGTCACGCTGGGCAACGGCGACGGCACATTCCAGACGCCGGTCAACTACACTTCCCAGATTAACATCCTCACCCCTGTGGTCGCCGACTTCAACGGCGACGGCAAGCTGGACGCGGCCGTGGCCCACGACGGCGGCACCTTCGGCGAAGTGTTTGTGTTCCGCGGCAACGGCGACGGCACGCTTCAGGCGTCCGCCAGCGTCCCCACGCAGAAGAACCTCTTCGCGATAATCACGAGCGACATGAACCTCGACGGCAAGCCCGACCTCATCGCGGTAAACCAGACGCTCGGGCGGATTAACGTCCTGCTCAACTCACCTTCGGCGCGCGGCGCGTCCCTGAACGCCACCGTCGGGCTGCCGCTGTCGTCGGCCGCGGTCGCCACCTTCATTGACTATGACACCTCGAAGACGACGGCCAGCTTTAGCGCCAACATCAACTGGGGGGACGGCACCACGCCCGACGCCGGAACGATCACGGCCGACGGCGGCGGCTTTAAGGTCACCGGCTCGCACACGTACGCGGCCGCGGGCGTTTACAACGTCAGCGTTCAGATCGCCGACGTGAACGGAAATTTCGCACGGGCCGCCAGCACCGTTACCGTGGCGAAAGCTGACCAGACGATTACCTTCGGCTCACTCTCGAACAAGACTTTCAGCGACGCCGATTTCAACGTCAGCGCGACGGCCAGCTCGAACCTGACGGTGAGTTTCACCGCCTCGGGCAACTGCACGGTGACGGGCGCCTCGGTTCACATCACGGGCGCGGGCAGTTGCACTATCACCGCGAAGCAGGCCGGGAACGACAGCTACAACGCCGCGCCCGACGTGCCGCAGACGTTCCAGATTGCGAAGGCCGCGACCAACACCGCGCTCAGCACTTCGGCCACGCCCTCTTCGCCGGGCCAGAGCGTGACCTTCACGGCGACGGTCACCTCAACTGCGGGCACGCCGGCAGGCTCCGTGCAGTTCAAGGCCGACGGGAATAACCTCGGCTCACCCGTGGCGCTGAACGCCTCCGGTCAAGCGACCTTCACGACCAACACGCTCACGCCCGGCGCGCACAGCGTCACGGCCGACTACGGCGGGGACTCCAACTTCCTGACCTCTTCGGGCGCTCTCGCAGGCGGGCAGAGCGTGGGCAGCGTCTTCGAGTTCTCGCAGGCGAGCTACACCGTGGCCGAGCGCGGGGGCTTCGCCACCATCACGGTCAACCGCACGGGCGTCACCACGCAGGCGGCCTCGGTTGATTACCTGACGGACGACGGCGGCAGCCCCTCGGTCTTCGTCCCCTGCTCGGCGACGACCGGCCAAGCATCGGAGCACTGCGACTACACACGCGCGGCCGGCACGCTCCGCTTCGCCGCGGGCGAGACGCAGAAGACCTTCAACGTGCTCGTCAACGACGACTCGTACGTCGAGGGCGCGGAGACGCTGACGCTGCGCCTGCTGAACCCCGACGGCGGAAGCGGGCTCGGCGCGAAGGCCGCTTCGACCTTGCAGATCACGGACGACGCGACCGAGTCCGCGGGTAATCCGATAGACGACGCGCAGACGTTCGTACGCCAGCACTACCACGACTTCCTCAACCGCGAGGCGGACGAAGCGGGGCTCGCCTTCTGGACGGGCCAGATGACGAACTGCTCGAACCCGCCGCCCGCAGACCTGACCGTCTGCAAGGTAAACGTCTCGGCCGCCTTCTTCCTCGCGATAGAGTTCAAGGAGACGGGCTACCTCGTCGAGCGCATCTACAAGGCTGCCTACGGCGACGCCGTCGGCAACTCCACGCTCGGCGGCGCGCACCAGCTCGCCGTGCCGACGGTGCGCCTCTCCGAGTTCCTGCCCGACACGCAGCAGATCGGCCAGAACGTCGTCGTCGGTCAGGGCGACTGGCAGGGGCAGCTCGACGCGAACAAGCGCGCGTTCGCCCTTCAGTTCGTCCAGCGACCGCGTTTCACGTCGGCCTTCCCCACGACGTTGACGGCCGACCAGTTCGTCTCCAAGCTCGACCAGAACGCGGGCGGCGTGCTGACGGCGACGGAGAAGGCAGACCTCATCGCGGCGCTCGCGCCCGACCCCGCGGACGCGTCGAAGCGCGCGCAGGTGCTGCGCTCGGTGGCCGAGAACGCCGCGCTCGCGCAGGCCGAGTCCAATCGCGCCTTCGTCCTAATGGAGTACTTCGGCTACCTGCGCCGCAACCCGAACGACGTGCCGGAGGCGGGGCTCGACTACACGGGCTTCGACTTCTGGCTTCAGAAGCTGAACCAGTTCGGCGGCAACTACGTGCAGGCCGAGATGGTCAAGGCGTTCCTCTCTTCGGACGAGTACCGCAAGCGGTTCGGGACGCCCTGAGCCTCTACGACAAAAGGCGGCGGCGTGACGACGAACGGGCGGCGCCGCCGCAAAAATCTTTCAGGTGTGGCGCGCGAACCGACGTTCGCGCGCCACGCCGCGTTTTTCCTCCCGCATTTCGACAACCTTCTGCGAGGCGCGGTTCTTGCCGTGTGAGGCGTTCGCAAGTCCTAAACGCTCCCGAAGGAGGCTGTGATGTTCAAAAGAATTCTGGCGGTCGCGCTCGCCGCGCTGCTCGTCAACCTCGTCGCCGTGCGCGCGACTTCGGCCGCGACCGAGGCGGAGAAGCAGGCGAAGTTTGCCGGCAAGGTCAGGGCCGCCGTCCTCAAGCTCGGCACGGGCGAGCCGGCCCGCGTCCGCGTCGTGCTGCGCGACAAGACGAAGCTCGAAGGCTACGTCAGCCAAGCGGGCGACGAGTCCTTCGTCGTCACCGACTTCAAGACCGGCGCGACGACGGCCGTCGCTTACCCGCAGGTCAAAGGCGTCGCCGGCAACAACCTCTCGACCGGCGCCAAGATCGCCATCGGCGTAGGCATCGGCGCCGGGATAGTCCTCCTCATCCTGTTCATATACTTGGAGACCGTTGACGACTAAAACGGCCGGCGGCGACAATTTCTCCCGCCCGACGCGCCCCGTTTTTCGTACTACTGTGGCGGGTGCGCACGCATCTAATCTGCCGACGCCGAAACGCGGCGGCCGGACGGTTTCAAGCCGGGCATTTAAAAAGGGAGGAATTGCCGATGGCGATGAGCAGGAGCCTTGCGGCGCGCGCCGTGACCGCGGCCCAGCCGCGCACGCGCGCGGAAGTCGAGCGCGGCCTCGACCAGTTGAGCTACCTGATGGACGGCCTGTTCCGCATCCCGGGCACGGGCTGGCGTGTCGGGCTCGACGCACTGGTCGGGCTCATCCCCGGCGTCGGCGACTTCGCGACGACCGCCGTCTCGCTCTACATCCTCGCCGCGGGCGTCCGCTACCGCGTGCCGAAGGCGACGCTGCTGCGTATGGCGGCCAACATCGGCATTGACTATCTGCTCGGCGCCGTGCCCGTCGTCGGCGACATCTTCGACGCGGCGTGGAAGTCGAACCAGATGAACGTCGAGCTTCTGCGCAAGCGCGCCGCCGTCACGCCCGAAGAGGCCAAGCACGGACGAGCCTCCGACTGGCTCTTCCTCGGCGTCATCATCCTCGGCCTGCTCGCGCTGCTCGTCGGCTCGGTCGCCTTCAGCCTGTGGCTGCTCTGGCAACTCACCGGGCTGCTCCGTTAAAGAAGGCTCAAGCCAAAGAGGAAGCGGCGTCGCTCTCGACTTGAGAGCGACGCCGCTTCCCTTTTAACCTCCGTCCAGCCTCTCAGCCGGCCGCGGTCTTGTGCGCGTTGAGTACGCGTTCGAGCGCGGGGCCGATGACCTTCAGCCCGAACTCGCCGGCCGCGAAGCCTCTGAGCTTCCCTTCCGCGTCGAAGAGGTAGTAGGCCGGGACGTAGCCCTGCTCGTTCTGGAAGGCGTCGCGCAGCTTGTGGCCGTTGTCCACGGCGCAGGGCTCCGTGATGTTGTACGTGGCGACGGCGTCGCGCACGGCCTCGGCGTCGGTGTCGGCCTCGTAGCGCGGCATGTGGACGGCGATGACGCGCAGGCCCTCAGACGCCTTCTGGTCACGCCACTCGGAGACGCGCGGCAGGTTATCCTTACACATCCCGCAGCTCACAGACCAGAAGTGCACGAGCGTCGGGTGCCCCTTCGCCTGCTCCGCGGCGGCCGCGCCCGTCGCGTTGAACCACTCAGTCGCCCCGTCCAGCGAAGGCATCTCCGTCCCGATTCTCATTGGCATGATGTCACCTCGGTGACGGTGCCGGGTGTCAGGTGCCCGGTGCCGGGAGAGAAAGTTCTTAACCCCGGCACCGGGCACCTGACACCCGGCACCCGCCTCTCAGACTTTCAGAGTCTCCTGACCCGGACGCCAGTCGGCCTGACAGAGGCCGCCGGTCTGGAGCGCCTGTATGACGCGCAGCGTCTCGTCGGCCGAGCGCCCGACGTTGAGGTCGTGGATGACGGCGTAGCGGAGCGTCCCCTCGGGGTCTATGACGAAGAGGCCGCGCAGCGCAACGCCCTTGTCCTCGATGAGCACGCCGTAGTCGCGCGCGACCGCCTTCGTGATGTCGGACGCGAGCGGGTACTTCAGGCCCTCGACGCCGCCCTTGTCGCGCGCCGTCTTGAGCCACGCGCGGTGCGAGTGCACCGAGTCGGTCGAGACGCCGATGACGTTGGCGCCGATGCCCTCGAAGTCCTCGTAGCGGTCGCTGAAACTGGTCAGCTCCGTCGGGCAGACGAAGGTGAAGTCGAGCGGGTAGAAGAGCAGCACGAGCCACTGCCCTTTGTAGTCGGAGAGCTTCACGTTCTCGTTCAGCTTCTCGATGTTCTTAGTCGAAGGCATGTCGAAATCCGGCGCTGCCTGTCCGACCTTTGCTTCTGCCATGTTCGTAATCTTCCTTCCGTTGGTCTTTGATAAAGAGCCTGTAGAGCCGGCCGCGCCTCTGCGTCGTGCGTCGCGCCCGGTGAAAACTTTCGCGGCCGCGCCGTCAGCCGGCCGTCTGACAGTCGGGACACAGCCCGACGAGCGTCAGGTGAATTGACTCGGGCTTGAAGCGCGAGCGGCGCGCGGCGGCGCGTATGAGCTGCGGCGTCTCTTTGAGGTCGAAGTCCACGAGCCTGCCGCAGCGCGAGCAGACGGCGTGGTCGTGCCGGGCGGTCTCCCGGTCGTAGCGGCTCGAACCCTTGCCGAAGTTGATCTCGCGCACGAGCCCCGCGTCCTTGAGGTACTTCAGGGAGTTGTAGACCGTGGCGAAGCTGATCGAGGGAAGCGCCCGCCGCGCCGCCTCGAAAATCTCGTTCGCCGTCAGGTGCTCCTCCGACTCCGCGACCACGCGGAGCACGGCCTGCCGCTGCGGCGTCAGCGCCCGCCGGGCGCCGCCCTGATCTCCCTTACCCGCCATAAATTTTCCTGCTGTCGAAGTGGAATTAGAATAATTCTAAATCGCCCGCTTGTCAAGTGCAGTATGTAGAGGTTAGAGGTTGGAGGTCAGAGGTTAGTAAAAGCCTCTGCCGACAGCCGCCCGCGTTCGGCTCGGGCCAAGCGCTAGATGCAACTACTAACCTCTAACCTCCAACCTCTAACCTCTACAGTTTCGGGCGGCGTTCGACGAAGTCGAGGAGCGCGCGGACGTAGTCGGGGAAGCGCGGGCAGGCGACGCCGTGCGGGGCGAGGAGGGCCGTGGCGCGCGCGGTGTCGTAGGTCTGGTCGAGGAAGAAGTACGGGACGGCGACGCGCGGCAGGCCCGAGACCTTTTCGTTGAGCGGCAGGTTGAGCGTCGTCCGCACGACGGGCGCCGGGACGGTGAAGAGCGAGTCGCGGCCGGCCAACTCGCGCGAGATCACGTCGAAGAGTTCTTCGGTCGTGAGCGGCGCGGGGTCTGCGAGCTGGACGGTCGCGCCCGCCGCACGGTCGTCGGAGGCGAGCGCGGCCATCGCCTCGACGACGAAGTCCACGGGGACGACGTTCAGGTGCACTTCCGCGTTGCCGATGTTGACGAGCGAGAGGGCGCGCGGCGACTTGCGCAGGTAGTTGATGAGGTAGTAGACGCCGTCGTACTTCGCCGTCTCGCCCGTGCGCGAGTCGCCGCAGACGACCGAGGGGCGGTGGATGGTTACGGGCAGCTCGCCCTTGAGCGCGTCCACTTCGAGCTCCGCGAGGTACTTCGTCTCCTCGTAGTAATTGCGGAAGCCCGCCGTGTGGCGCAGCTCGGTTTCGAGTATGCGACCCGTGCGGCGCCCCGCGACGTAGCAGGTCGAGACGTAGTGGTATCGGCGCAGCTTCGGGAGCCCTTGCGCGAAGCGGTTGACGTTGCGCGTGCCCTCGACGTTGACGCGCTCGCCGAGTTCGCGCATCACTGCGAGGTCGTAGACGGCCGCGAGGTGGAAGACGGCGGTCGCCTTGCTACGCGCCTCTTCCGAGTCAGACGCGGACAGCCCCAAGTCTTCGCGCGTGATGTCGCCCTCCATGACGTGGAAGCTTTCGGGACTCGCGCCCGTCTGTTCGGCGATGCGCGCTATCTCTTCTCTGGCGCGCGCGGCGAACGCGGGCTGCACGAGTAGTTGGAAGCGCGCTCCTCCGCGTGCGAGGCGCTCGACCAGCCGCCCGGCGATGAAGCCGGGGAAGCCCGTCACGAAGAATGTCTCGTCGGATGGCATCGGGTCGGAGGGTCGAAAGCGTAGGTGCGTGGTCGTCGGTTTCGGACGCGTAAGCGCGCGGGCGTGCGCGTGGCATCGTCGTCGTTTACTGCGGGAGCTTCTCCTTCTTCTTGGTCACGACCCAGCGGCCTTTGACCCTCTTCTTCGTCGTCACCAGCACGTAGCCTTCGGGCGCGCCGCCCCACGAGGTCGCGTCCTCGACGACCTTCTCGACGAGGACGGGGCGGTCGTTGACGACCGCGAAGACTGCCGTCTCGTGGTAGCAGCAGCCGGACTTGGAGTAGGCGGTCAGGCGCTTCGTCTTCGGCTCGGGGAAGAAGAGGCCGAGGTAGGGCGACTCCGTCAGGCGCGACAGCCCGCGGCTCTCGACGAACTTTCCGGAACGCCTGTCGAAGAGGAAGACGTTGTAGGACGGCCCGCCGTAGCCGCCCTCGCGCCCGTTGCAGACGGCGAGGTCTTCGGCGCCGTCGAAGTTGTAGTCGCCGCCGACGAAGCTGTACTCCTCCGCGTAGAGGCCGCGCGGGTGGTCGCCCGTCTCGTCGTTGTGCTCGACGGTGTCGCCGTGTATCTCGACGCTCGGCAGTCTCAAAGACTGAAGCGGCGCCGCCTCGCCCTTCCTGTAGACGCGTATGACGGCCGGGCCGCACGTCTGCCCCTCGTCGTCGCAGTTCGAAACCTTCACCGTCAGCTCGTAACCGCGCAGCGCGTTCTTTACTTTCAAAGTCTCCTGCGCGGACGCAGCGCGCGCGCCGAGCACGAGCAGCAGCGCCGCCAGCAACGTCCTAACGTGAAACTTCGTCGGGTTGAAGTTCATTGCCTTCCGTCTTCACTCTGCGGTGACGAGTTCGACGAGCGTGCGGACGCCCGTGCCAGACGCGCCCTTGGGGGCGTAGGACGTGGGCGCGTCGTACCAAGCTGTGCCGGCGATGTCGAGGTGAACCCAAGGCGTGTCGCCCGCGAACTTCGAGAGGAGCAGCGCGGCCGAGGTCGCGTCGGGCCGGCCGCCGTAGTTCTTGAAGTCGGCGATCATGCTCTCGATGCGCTTCTTGTAGTCGTCCGTGACGGGCATGCGCCAAGCGGGCTCGCCCGCCTCCTGCGCGGCGGCGAGCACGCGGTTCGCCCACTCGTCTTCGTTCGAGAAGAGGCCGGTGCGGTGCGAGCCGAGCGCGACGATGATCGAGCCGGTCAAGGTCGCGAGGTCTACGATGCGCGTCGCGCCGAGGTGCTTGGCGTAGGCGATGCCGTCAACGAGGACGAGGCGCCCTTCGGCGTCGGTGTCAATGCACTCGATGGTCGGGCCGGCGAAGGTGCGTATCACGTCGCCGGGCTTGATGGACTTGCCCGAGGGCATGTTCTCGGCGGCGGGGACGACCGCGACGACGCGCCGGTTCGGTTTGAGCAAGGCAATCGCGCGCAGCGCGCCGAGCGCGGCCGCGCCGCCCGCCATGTCGGACTTCATCTCGTACATGTCGAGGCCGTGCTTGATGGAGATGCCGCCCGTGTCGAACGTAATTCCCTTCCCGACGAAGGCCCACAGTTCGTCATCCTCAGACGCGCCCTCCGGCTCGTAGCGCAGGACGATGAGTGCGGGCTCCTGCTCCGAGCCTTGCCCGACGCCCGCGAGCCCGCCCATGCCGCGCGCGCGAATCTCCTCGACGCCGAGCGATTCGACGAGCAGCCCGACCTCCCTCGCCATCTGCGCCGCGCGAAGCGCGAACTCTATCGGCGGCAGGCTCAGGCCCGGCTCGTCCGCGAGCGTGCGCGCCCAGTTCGCAGACTCCGCGACGACGCGCGCACGTTCGAGTTCTTCGGACGCGCCTTCGCCGAACGCGCCGACCAGCGTCAGGCGTTCGAGCCGAGACGCGTCCTCCTCTTCCTTCTTCTGATAGAAGCCGTTGTCGTAGAGCCCGAGGTGCGCGCCTTCGGCGAGGGCGCGCACTGCGCGTCGCGCGTCGAGGCCCGTGTCAGGCGCGACGAAGTGCAGCGCGCGCGTCTGCCGCGCGGCGCGGACGGCCGTAGCCGCCGCGCGCCTGAGCGTCGAGGCGTCGGCG
>DATFHD010000106.1:0-23137 GCA_035248785.1 Pyrinomonadaceae bacterium
CGAGCGTCTGCGTGCTCTGCCCGAAGAGCCGGCTGCCGAGGTCTCCGACGGGGTCGCCGAAGTTCGGGTGGTTGAAGACGTTGAAGACCTCGACGCGAACCTGTAGGCGCGCGGTGTCGGAGAGCGCGAACTGGCGGCGGACGGCGAGGTCGAGCTGCGTGAGGCCGAAGCCGCGCAGGGCGTTGCGCCCGAGCGAGCCCTGCCGCCCGGCGGTCACGCGGAAGGCCACAGGGTTGAAGCGCCGCCCGCCCGGCGCGGAAGGGTCTTCCAAGTAAAGCGGCACGCCTTCGACCAAGTCCGGCCGGCGCGCTTCGACGAGGTCGCCGACGAAGACGCCCGTCGTCTGTAGGACGTTGACGGGCGTCGCCGTGCGCGCGCGGAAGATGGCGTCGAGCGACCAGTCGCGCAGGAGGACAGAGGCGTGCTTGCCGTGCGCGGGCCGCGGCAGGTCGAAGGTGACGGCGGCGCTGAAGGAGTGGCGCACGTCGAAGTTCGAGGGGCCGCGCTCCCTGCTCAGGTCGGTCGCGCCGGTGAAGAGGACGCCGTTGGCCGAGTCGTCCGAGTCGTCGTCAATCGAGTGCGACCAAGTGTACGAGGCGTGCGCCTGAAGCCCCTGCGCGACCCTGCGCGCGTAGACGGCCTGAAGCGCATGGTAGTCCGAGGCGCTCTCGTTGGAGATGATGCGGACGACCGTGAAGTTCGGGTTCGGCCGCAGCAGAGCCGTCTGCCGCAGCAGGCGTCGGCCGGTCGCGCCGACGTACGTGAGCGAGAGTGTCTGACCCGAACCGAGCGGCTGCTCAAGCCCGGCGCTCCACTGGAAGGTGCGCGGCAGGCGCAGGCGCGGCGCGAAGGCGTAGACCGTGCCGTATGGCGGGTCGAGGTTGAGCGGCGGCGGCTGCGCCGTCGTCGGGTCTAAAGGGAAGGGGACGTTCGAGAGCAGCTTCTCGCGCGAGTAGGGGAAGACGCTGCCGAACGCCTGCGCGGCCTGCCCCGTGCCGAGGTCGTAGAAGATGCCGACGCCGCCGCGCAGCGTCGTCCCGCGCTCGGGCGAGAGCAGGAAGGCCGCGCCCGCGCGCGGCGCGAAGTTGTTGTAGGTCGTCTTCCAGAGCGGCGTCCCGCGCGGCGCGAGCCCGATGACGCGCACCGCGAAAGTCGAACCGGCGATGATGTCGCCGCTGCCGTCGTCGAGTCCGCCGACCACGGCCGGGTCGTTGCCGCCGCGCTCGTCTGGCGGCGGGTTCAACTCCCAGCGCAGGCCGTAGACGACCGTCAGGCGTTGCGAGACGCGCGCGGCGTCCTGCGCGTAGAGCGAGAAGTTCGTGAAGAGCGGGCGGCGCGGCTCGGCGTCGGCCGTGACCTTGACCTGAAAGGCGCGGCCCGTCGTCGCCGCCGCCAGCGCGCCGTTCGTCGAAGGGTCGCCGAAGACGACCGACTGCGCGTAGTTGAGCGGGCCGTAGACGGGCGTGAGGCGACGGTAATCGCCCCCGAACTTCAACTCGTGCGCGCCCGCGACGTACGAGAGGTTGCCGACGAGGTTTAGCTGCCGCTGAAAGTTGTTGACGTTCTTGCCCGTGCCGAAGCCCGCGTTGAGGCCGCCGCGGAGGAAGACCTGAAAGCCCGAAGTTTCGGGGCGCGCGAAGGGCGGGAAGAGCATCGAGGCGTCGGGCGGCGCGGCGCCGCCGAAGTCGTCGAGCGCGAGTTCTGTGACGCCGCGCGCGCGGCTCCAATTGAAGCGCATGTCGCCCGTCATGCGCGGCGTGAGCGCGGCGGTCGCGCCCGCCGTCAGCGCGGCGGTGTCGAGCGAGGTGCGGTTGACGGTGTTGAGGCTCTGGCCGGTCTGCCCGGGCGAGCTGACGCCGCCGCGCTGCGAGGTGCGCGAGGGCGCGTCGGAGTAGCGCGCGAAGAGCGTCAGGCGCTCCGTGGCGACGAAGTCGAAGCGCGCGCTCGCCGCGTCGAAGCGCGAAGGGTCTGTGTAGCTCGCGGCGAACTCGGCGAAGCCGTTGCCGATGTCGGCGCCGTTCGGGACGGGGAAGGCGTTGAGCAAAGGCCGCACTCCCGCGGGGGCCGACGCGCGCGCCGACATTGACGGAACTTCGGTCAGCGAGAAGAGCGGCTGACGCAGGCGCATGCCCTCGTAGGAGAGGAAGAAGAAGGCCCGGTTGCGCACGAGACGCCCGCCGAGGCTCCCGCCGAAGTCGTGCTGGCGCACTTCGGGGCGCGGCAGCGCGCGGCTGTTGGCGAACCAGTCGTTCGCGTCGAGCGCGTCGTCGCGGAAGTACTCGAAGGCCGAGCCGTGCAGCTCGTTACTCCCTGAGCGCGTGGCGATGGCGACCTGCGCGCCGGGCGTGCGCCCGAACTCCGGCGCGTAAGAGGAAGTAAGCAGCCGGAACTCTTCGAGCGCGTCGAGCGAGACGAGGTTGTTCGCGCCGCCGAGCACGGTCAAAGCAGGCAGTCCCCCGGCCGCGGCCTGCCCCGGCGACGCGCCCGCCGAGACGCCGACGTTCGCGGAGACGCCGTCAACGGTGAAGTAGTTGGCGTTGGCCCGCTGGCCGTTGACGGAGAACTGGCCCTGCTCGTTGAAGCTCGCGCGCGTGAGTACCGCGCCCGGCGCCAGCTCGAAGAGCGACTGGAAACTGCGGCCGTTGAGTGGCAGGTTCTCGACGAAGCGGCGGTTGACGACCGTGCTGACGGAACTCGACGCCGAGCGCTCGACGCCCGAGCTCAAAGCGTCAATCACGGTGACGGACTCGCCGACCTCGCCGACTTTTAAGTTGATGCGAAACGCCTGACGGTCGCCGACGTTGAGGACGATGTTGCGTACTTCGAGCGTGGCGAAGCCGTCGCGCTGCGCCGTCAGAGTGTAGCGGCCGGGCGGAAGCAGAGGGATGACGAACGCGCCCGCGCCGCCCGTCGTCGCGTGCCTCTGCACGGCCGTACTCAGGTTGAGCACCGTAATCTCGACCGAAGGCACCACGTCCCCGTTCTCGTCCACCACCGTCCCGCCGAGCGTCGCCGCGGGCGACTGCGCGCGCGCCTGCGCCGACAGCAGCGTGATCAACACGAAGACACAGAGACACAGAGACACGGCTTCGCCTCTGGCTTTCGACCGGCCGTGTCTCTGCGTCTCCGCGTCCCTGTGTCGAACTCTCACGGACATCAAACGTTCCCCACTTCAGAAGCGGAAGCCGAAGCCGACGCTGCCCTGAAAGTTGTGCGTCGTGCGCGCGGGCACCTCGACGACCGTGGTGCTCACGGTCGTCGTGACGGGGACGTTGTGCGCGCGCGTCAACATCAGCGTGTCGCCCGCGTCAACGCGCACGAGCGTCCGCGCCGACGGGTAGAGTTCCAAGACGCCGCCGAGGTCGAAGGCGAAGTCCGCCCGCCCGCGCCTCTCGAAGCACGAGAGCGGCGGCGGAAAGAGTGCGACGCACACGCCGGCCAGCCGCAAGTCCCCCGCGGAGAAGTGCACGTAGCCGGGGCGGGCCTTCACGAAGAAGCCGAAGCGCTCGTAGCTGCGGCCGACCTTCGCGCCGAAGAGCACCTGAGTTTTGCGCCCGCCGGTGAAGTGGTCGTTGTCAGTCAGCGCCCGCTCGCGCGGGAAGAAGCTGCCTTCGGCCTCGACCGTGAAGTGGCGGTCGAGGCGGTAGCCGACGCGCGCGCCGAAGCCGAACTCGGTGGCGCGGTGATCCGCGTTCGTCGTGCGCATGACACACGGCGCGAAGGAGACGGGGCAGACGAACTCTTGCACAGACCCCTCGCCATCCCCCACGTCGAAGGCCGAGACGTGCCCGCCGACCTCCCAGTGCGGCCCCGCGTCCTGCGCCCGCGCCGACCCGGCGGCGTAGAAGAGGAGCAGCGCCGCCGACAAAAAAGAGGTTAGCCGAAACCTCCGCATAAAAATTATCCTCCCTGCCTGTCTCGCACGCGCCGCCGGGAGTGAGTCGCCGCGCGGCGCGCGCTGCTCTATGAAGGGGAGCGTCTCAGCGTTCGTAAGCCTTCTGTATCTCGGCCGCGAGTCTTTCCGACGCGGCCAGCGTGCGCCAGAACTGCGGCGACTTGACGGCCGCCGCGCTCCTCGCGTCTTCGGAGATGGTGAAGGCCGAGCGCACCGCCGCGTCCTGCGCGTAGCTCAACTGAAGCAGACGCTCGGCCGCCTGCGACGCGTCCGCGTCGCCCACAGCTTCAGAACCGCCGCCAGCACCGCCGCCGAAGACCGACGAGAGCTGCGCGCGCAGCGCCGCCGTCTCGCGCGCGTAAGCCGACGCGTGCTCGCGCACCATCGCTAGCCACTTGGCGCGCGCGTCGTCGCTCAACCCGCGCGCCTGCGCGGGCGTGAAGCGGTTCGCCAGACGCTTGAGCGCGGAGGCGTGCAAGAGCGCCTGCCGCGAATGCGTCATGGCGCGCGCGGCGAACTCTTTAATCTCCGCGTCCACGCGCTCGGGGTCTGCGAGGCGCGCGGCGAAGTGCGCGCGCAGTTCCGCGTCGGCCGGGATGCGTCCGGCCGCGACGACGACCTCGCGCTCGGTCACGTTCTCGCCGCGCTCGGGCTTGCGCTTCGCGAGGGCTTCGGCGACGGTCGAGACTTCGACGACGACGGCCGGGTTGTTGAGAACTGGGCCGAGGGCGCTCAGGATGGCTCCCTTGCGCTCCTCGGACTCGACGAGGGCTTCCACGCGCAGGGCTCCTCCTGTGGTGCGCCCCATGCTGACCTGCTCGCCGAGATTCGCCTTGATCTTGTTCAGGAGGTACGCGACCTCCACCTCAAGCTCGGCCGAAGCGACCGCCGGCGTCTGAGTCTCGCCGTGCGAAGGCTGCCCGCCGTCTCCGACTTGAGTCTGCACAGCCCCGCGTTCATCTTTCGTCGCGCGCGCGGCACCGAGCAGTTCGGGTTCGAGTTGATAGACGGCGGGCGGGACTTCGACCGCGCGGCGTCGCTCCAAGCCGCCTTCTATCAAACGGTACTCGACTGTCTCGCCGCCGCGCCGCACGGCAAGCGTCATGCGGAAGGCGTGCAGGTCTGCCTTGTTCAGCCAGAGTTCTGCGCGGACTATTCCTTCATTCGTCTCCGACGCTTCTCTGCGCAAGACGTACGTGCCGAGCCTGTCCTCGACCTTCAGAGCGTCGTCTGCCGGCGCGAGCGCGGCGAAGTTCGCGGCCGAAGGCTCGACGCGCCAGAGTTCGCCCGCCGCGAGCAGTTCCGAAGGCGTAGCCGCGCCCGCCTTCTCGGGCGCGGAGCCGCGGCGCAGAAGCTCACTCGTGCCGTCCGAGTTCGTCAGCTCGCCCGCCGCCAGACGCCCCTGCTCGTCGAAGAGTCTGCGCACTCTGATTCCGCTCGCGCCGCCCTGCCAAGTCTCGACGCGCCTGCGCGTGACGACGCTGCGACGCCCCTCGGCCCTCTCCTCTTCGACGAAGACTGTGCGGTGCGTTACCACGTCGGGCGCGGTCGCCGTCTGCTCGGCCGCCGCCGCGCGGCGCAGAAGTTCCGCGGCCGAGACAGGCGGGACGTAGAGCCTCGTGAACAGCAGCGCCGCGACAACCAGCACGGCGAGCGCCGCCGCCACCCAGCCGGGGCGGAAGTGTGTGAACGGCCGCGCGAGCCAGCCGAACGTTTTAGCGAGCCGTTCGGAGAGACTGCGCCACGCGGAGGCGTGCGGCAGAGTTCCCGTGCGTTCGCGTTCTTGACGAGAGTCACCGTCAGTGAACTCCACGCCCTGCGCGGCTTCGTCTTCGAGCGTTGAGGGCTGTGAGGCGTAAGCATCTGCCATGAGCGGGTCGCGGTAGACGACCTGAACCGTCGGCGTGGGGCCGTCGTAGCTGAGACGCGCTTCGAGCGTGCGGCGGTCGCTCAGGCGGACGCTCAACGCCCGTCCGCCGTCCGCCTCCGCAGGCCACGCCGCGGGGTCTAGGTAGAGCAGCCGCACGTCCTGCTCGCTGAAGACCTCTATGAAGTCAACGCCCTCGCCCGCGCCCACGTTGAGCCGCTGCTCGCTCAGGACGGACGCGACCTTCTGCGTGCCCAACAGACGGCCGTTGACCGCGACGCAAAGCTCGCGCGGCCTGTGCTCGTACACGTCGCGCGCGCGCCGCCTGACGCGTCTCGTCTCTTCCGCGTTCGCGCCGCCCGTGCCTTCGCCGCCGTTAGTGCCATCATCACCCGCGCCGCCGCTGCCGCCGCTGCCTTTGCCCGTGCCATCATCGCCGCCGCCCTTCCTGCCGCGCGGCTCGGCGCCGAGCGCGTCGGTCGGGAAGCGTTCTGATAAAGGCGGCAGGCCGTTGAGCGAGTTGACTTCGTCAATGCAGCGCGGGCAACTAACGACGTGCGCGAGCGTCGCGGTGTCGGGCTGACGCGCGTCGGCGCCGGTGTAGATTTCCGACAGCGTTTCCTTCGTCAAGCATTCGCCGCGGCGCGAGTCGAAGACTCGTCGGCGGAGGTCTGCGAGCAGCTCTTCGTGCGTCTGCGCGAAGCCGGTGTGCGTTGGCGTCGAAGCAGCGGCCGCGTCGCGCTTGATGAAGCGCAGGCTCGAAGGGTCTTTCAAAAACTGCCGCGCCTCGCCGCGCGCGTTGCGCAAGCGCTCCTCGACCGCCTCGCGTGTCGAGCGACACACTGAAGCGATCTCGCCCGGGTAGTAGCCGTGCATGAAGCGCAGGATGAGGACGCTGCCGGCCTTCGAGGTCTCTTTGCGAAGGGATGCGTAGCGGCAGACCTGCCGCAATCCGTCCTGCACGCGTATGGAGTCGCGCGGGTCTGTGTAGGCGCGAAGCGCCACCTCCGCCGAGTCGAACTCGACGACCGCGGGCGCGTCCTCGCCGCGCCGCCGCGCCCGACGTAACTGTGACAGGTGGAGGTTGCGCAACATCTGGTAGAGATAGCCGTCGAGATTTTCGACCCGCCCGAGACGGGGCCGCGCGAGCGTGAACTGGACGAAGGCGTCGTGTACGAGGTCTTCGGCGCGGGCGGCGTCGCCCGCCGTCAGACGCAGCGCCGAGGCGCGCAACTGCCTGTAGCGCGCGAGAAACTCTTCCTCGTGCAGCCCCTCGTCGCGGGGAATTTCCGAAGGCTCCAACATCGCTCTCGAAAGTAAGACGCGCGGCCGCCGCTCGAACCCACGCGCGCGCGTAAAAAAATGTCGTGGCGGCTCAAGTCAGACGTTCACGGGCGCCGTCTGTCAGTTAATCTGCGCGCCCCGCGCGCCACCGACGCGCGCTTTTAACTGTACGTTGCCGACCAGACGTTGCATTGTCGGCGGGCTATAATCCTTCGCAAGCTAATAAACCGACAACTTAATTTTATCGTGCGCCCCCACGCCTTAACACGCGCCGCGTCCGTTTGCTCTCCCCGGCGTGCGGTCTTCAGAAATGGTTAGAGATTTTTCTTAGGGCCGAAAACTTTTCGGGAAGAATTCCTTATAAGTTCGCCCCGAATCAAGACACGCCGAGCTTCAACACAGAGAAACGTCCACCGAAGATTGCCTTGGCGGCGGTGGCACCGGCGCAAGAAAGAACGCGCCGACGTCTCGTTGGCCGGGGCAGTGTACTCCGCACACGCTTGCGGGGACGAACACGTAAAAGGGGAGCATAAGATGGCAGACAACAACGTACTCTATTTTAACAACGCGGCACGCGACGACTTCGATCTGGTCTGCCTCTCGCACCTGCGCTGGGACTTCGTCTATCAAAGGCCGCAGCACCTCCTGAGTCGCTGCGCGCGCGACCGCCGCGTCTTCTTCTTCGAGGAGCCCATCTTCGGCGCTGACGGCCCGCGCGTCGAAGTGCGCCAGAGCGAAGAGGGCGTCTGCGTCGTCGTCCCGCACCTGCCCGAGCAAGTGCGCGGGAACAGGGAAGAGGAGGAGGCGCTGTTGCAGGCTCTGCTCGCGCGCCTCTTCGCGGAGTACCGCATACGCGAGCACGCGCTCTGGTACTACACGCCGATGGCCATCGCTTGGACGCGACATCTGAAGCCGCTGGCGGTCGTCTACGACTGCATGGACGAGCTTTCGGCCTTCAAGTTCGCGCCCACAGAGCTGCGCGAACGCGAGGCCGAGCTGTTCCACCGCGCAGACCTCGTCTTCACCGGCGGGCAGAGTTTGTATGAGGCGAAGCGCGGGCGCCACCCGCACGTCTACGCCTTCCCTTCGGGCATTGACCGCGAGCACTTCGGGCGCGCGAGGGAGATTGCGGGGGAGCCCGAAGACCAGTCGAACATCCCGCACCCGCGCCTCGGCTTCTTCGGCGTCGTGGACGAGCGCTTCGACCTTGAGCTTTTGGACGGACTTTCTCAACTGCGTCCCGACTGGCAGTTCGTCATCATCGGCCCTGTCGTCAAGATTGACCCCTCGACTCTGCCGCGCCGCGCGAACATACACTACCTCGGCGGCAAGTCTTACAAGGAGCTTCCCGAATACCTCGCCGGCTGGGACGTGGCGACGCTCCTGTTCGCGCGCAACGAGCACACGCGCTTCATCAGCCCGACGAAGACGCCCGAATACCTCGCCGCGGGCAAGCCTGTCGTCTCCACATCAATCCGCGACGTGGTGCGCCCGTACGGCGAGATGGGGCTGGTGCGCATCGCGGACGAGCCCGCGGAGTTTGCCGCCGCGGCCGAAGAGTTGATGCGGCAGGGCGCGGACGCCGACTGGCTGGCGCGCGTGGACGCTTACCTCTCGCAGCAGACTTGGGACAGGACTTGGGCGCGCATGGCAGAACTCATCGAGGGCGCCGCCTCGCGCCGTCTCGCCGCGCGCGCGGGCGACCGAGTGAGTCAGGCGCGCGCGACCTCAACGGGCGCGTACGCCGCCGCGGGCGACTGAGGCACGGCGAACAAGGGGAAAGGCAAGGTGGGAAGATGTTCGACTATTTGATTGTGGGCGCCGGCTTCGCCGGCAGCGTGATTGCCGAGCGGCTGGCGAGCGTCGCGGGCAAGAAAGTCCTCGTCATAGACCGGCGCAACCACGTCGGCGGCAACGCCTACGACCACTACAACGACGACGGCCTGCTCGTACACCGCTACGGGCCGCACATCTTCCACACCAACTCGCGCGAGGTCTTCGAGTACCTCTCGCAGTTTACGGAGTGGCGGCAGTACCAGCACCGCGTGCTCGCCTGCGTGGACGGGATGCTCCTGCCCATCCCGATTAACCTCGACACCATCAACAAGCTCTACGGCCTCAGCCTCAACAGCTTTGAGGTCGAGAAGTTTTTAGAGTCCAAGGCCGAGAAGCGCGAGCGCCTGCGCACGAGCGAGGACGTGGTCGTCTCGAAGGTCGGGCGAGACCTTTACGAAAAATTCTTCCGCAACTACACGCGCAAGCAGTGGGGCCTAGACCCTTCGGAACTCGACGCGTCGGTGACGGCGAGGGTTCCGACGCGGACGAACCGCGACGACCGTTACTTCACGGACACCTATCAGGCGATGCCTAAGCACGGCTTCACGCGCATGTTCGAGCGGATGCTCGACCACCCGAACATCAAGGTGATGCTGAACGTGGACTACCGCGAGATCGAGCGCATCGTCCCGCACAAGGAGCTGGTCTTCACCGGCCCCGTGGACGAGTTCTTCGACTACCGCTTCGGCAAGCTCCCTTACCGCTCGCTCGAATTCAAACACGAGACGCTCGACGCGGAAGTCCACCAGCCCGCGCCGGTCGTCAACTACCCGAACGACTTCCTCTACACGCGCGTCACAGAGTTCAAGTACCTCACGGGTCAGGAGCACAAGAAGACGGCGGTTGTCTACGAGTACCCGCGCGCCGAGGGCGACCCCTATTACCCCGTGCCGCGCCCCGAGAACGCCGAGCTTTATCAGAAGTACAAGGCGCTCGCCGACGAGACGAAGGGCGTGCACTTCGTCGGGCGTCTGGCGACCTACAGGTACTACAACATGGATCAGGTGGTGGCGCAGGCCCTGACGACCTTCAGGAAGATCGCGGGCGACGGGCGCTGAACGGCGTGTAAGGAGCGAGCCACATGAGCCGACGGCCTGACGCGCGTTCTCTGCCGGAGCTTTGGGCGGGCGTCGAGTGCACGGTCAACCGCGTCGGCGACGCCTACCTCGACCAGCTCGAACGCTGCGGCCACGCGCGCCGCGCGGAAGACCTTGAACTCATCGCCGACCTCGGCGCGCGCGCCGTGCGCTACCCGGTGCTGTGGGAGCGCACCGCGCCCGGGTGTTTGCAGGACGCCGACTGGACTTGGGCCGACGAACGCCTCGGACGTTTAAGGGAACTCGGCGTGCGCCCCGTCGTCGGGCTCCTGCACCACGGCAGCGGCCCGCGCCACACGAGCCTCACCGACGCAGACTTTCCCGAAAAGCTCTCTTCTTACGCCCGCGCGGTCGCGGAGCGTTTCCCGTGGGTCGAAGACTACACGCCGGTCAACGAGCCTCTGACGACCGCGCGCTTCAGCGGTCTCTACGGCCACTGGTATCCGCACGGCCGCGACGCCCTGACGTTCGCGCGCGCTCTGCTCACGCAACTGCGCGGCGTCGTGCTCGCAATGCGCGCCGTGCGCCGTGTGAATTCTTCGGCGCGGCTCGTGCAGACCGAAGACCTCGGCAGGACGTACGGCACGCCGCGCCTCGCCTATCAGGCCGACTTCGAGAACGAGCGGCGCTGGCTCACCTTCGACCTGCTCGCGGGCCGAGTCAACGACAGCCACGCGATGTGGCACTACCTGCGCTGGCTCGGAATCGGGGAAGGGGAACTGGCTTGGTTCTCAGAGAACACGTGCGCGCCTGCGGTCGTCGGCGTCAACTACTACGTGACGAGCGAGCGCTTCCTCGACGACCGCGTGGAACGCTACCCGCCGCAGACGCACGGCGGCAACGGGCGCGACCGATACGCAGACCTTGAGGCTGTGCGCGTCTGCGCAGAAGGCGTCGCCGGGCCGCGCTCCCTGCTGCGCGAGGCTTGGGAGCGCTACCGCCTGCCGCTCGCCGTCACGGAGGCGCACATGGGCTGTACGCGCGAGGAGCAGATGCGCTGGTTCGCGGAGGTCTGGTCGGCCGCGTGCTCTCTGAGAGGCGAGGGCGCCGACGTGCGCGCCGTGACGGCGTGGGCTCTGTTCGGCTCGTTCGACTGGGACAGCCTCGTCACGCGCGACGCGGGCAACTACGAGCCGGGCGCCTTCGACGTGCGCTCGCCCGTCCCGCGCGCGACCGCAACTGCGCGCATGCTGCGCGAACTCGCGGAGACTGGCGAGCACAACCATCCCATGCTCGAAGCGCCGGGGTGGTGGCGGCGTTTAGACAGGCTGACGTATCCGCCGGTCAGCCACGGCGCGCGGGCGCGCGGAAGGTCGGGCGCGCGCATCTCGGCGCGCGGCTCTTCGCGCACGCTGCTGATTACGGGCGCGACGGGGACGCTCGGCTCGGCGTTCGCGCGCGTCGCGGAGTCGCGCGCCATCTCCTACAGGCTGCTCACGCGCGGCGAGATGGATATCGCGGACGCCGCTTCGGTCGAGAGGGTTCTGGAAGAGTCGGACGCGTGGGCGCTCGTCAACGCCGCCGGGTACGTGCGTGTTGACGACGCGGAGCGCGAGCCGGAGGCTTGCTACCGTGAGAACACCACGGGGCCGGGCGTGCTCGCCGACGCGTGCGCGCGGCGCGGAGTGCGTCTGCTGACGTTCTCGTCCGATTTGGTCTTTGACGGTCGAGACAGGCGCGAGCCTTACGTCGAATCGGACGCGACGGCGCCGCTCGGCGTCTACGGGCTGAGCAAGGCGGAGGCCGAGCGGCAGGTTTTGGAAGCTTTGCCTTCATCATTAGTCATTCGGACGAGCGCGTTCTTCGGGCCGTGGGACGAGTACAACTTCGTCCACGCCGCGCTGCGCACGCTGGCGCGTGGCGAAGAGTTCGTGGCGGCCGACGACGCGTTCGTCTCGCCGACCTACGTCCCCGAACTCGCGCACACGTGCCTCGACCTTCTGATTGATGAAGAGCGCGGCGTGTGGCATCTCGCAAACCCGTGCGGAGTCAGTTGGGCCGAGTTCGCGCGGCTCGCCGCGCGGCTCGCGGGGCTCGACGCGGCGCTCGTCTCCGGGCGGCCGACGAGTGAACTCAAACTCGCCGCCGCACGCCCTCGCTACAGCGTTCTCGGGAGCGAGCGCGGCGTGCTGTTGAAGCCTCTGGACGAGGCGCTGGCGCGCTACATGCGCGAGCGTACGGTCAAGCCGGCCGCGCCCGTAGAGCGCGCGCGTTCGGCGGCGCGTTGAACGCCCGACGGCGCGGCGCGTTGAGTCGTCCGGCACGTCGTTTGAAAGACACAACGGGAGAGGAGTTTGGACGAGCCGTTTTCGGACAGGCCGTGTTCTGTCCGGCGGCCGGGGTGTCCGGAAAACGTTTTGAAGAGGAGATTTTGAGATGGCAACAATCGAAGAGAGACTGACCGCGGCCGGGCAGGACGTGTCGCAACTGACCGGCGGCGAGGCCACGGGCGGCGGTGTGAGCGTCAACGTGGGGCAGTACGAGCGCTGGGCCTCGACCATCGGCGGCGGCGCGCTGGCGCTCTACGGCATCACGCGCGGCAGCCTCGGCGGAATCGCGCTCGCGCTCGTCGGCGCGGCGCTCGTCCAGCGCGGCGTGTCGGGCCACTGCGACCTTTACGAGGCGATGAACTTCAGCACGGCGGGCGGCGATGGTCTTCGCAACAGCGAGAACGTCTCGGTGCCGGCCGAGCGCGGCACGAAGGTCGAGAAGAGCATCGAGATCAACCGCCCGGCGGTGTTGCTCTATGACTTCTGGCGCAACTTCGAGAACCTGCCGCGCATCATGAACCACCTCGAATCGGTGAAGGTCGAAGGCGACCGCTCGCACTGGGTGGCGAAGGGGCCGGCGGGCAAGAGCGTCGAGTGGGATGCCGAAGTCTACAACGAGAAGCCGGGCGAGCTGATCGCTTGGCGCACGCTCGAAGGCTCGCAGGTGGCGTCGGCCGGCAGCGTCCGCTTCGAGGAGACGACGCCGGGCACGACGACCGTCAGCGTCTCGCTCAAGTACGACCCGCCGGGCGGCAAGCTCGGCTCCGTCGTCGCCTACATCTTCGGCGAGAACCCCTCGCAGCAGATTGCGAGCGACCTCCAGCGCTTCAAAGAGATCATGGAGTCGCGCGCGGCCTCGGACGCCGAAGGGCAGCAGCGCGGCGCCTCGGCCGGAAAGTGAAGGTGAAGATGGCCGACGAGAAGAACAGCGAACAGGAGATCGGGCACGACTCGACGACCGCGCCCGGCGGGAACAAGGATCGGACGGGCGACCCCGGCCGCACGCCCGGCGCCGCCGAGGGCGACCGGCAGACCGTGGACGAAGACCTCCAACAGAAAGGGCAGTCGGGCTGAGCCTTGCCCGAGAGGTTCTGACGGTGAGCGAATGCGGAGTTCGGGGTGCTGATTGATGAAGGCGTGGCTCTCATCAATCAGCACCCCGAACTCCGCATTCACCTCAACGCATGCCGAGCATGAGGAGGACGGAGCGGTCTTGCGGGGCGCCTCCCGCGTCGCGCCAGCGCCGGACGGCGCCGAGTTCTTCCTCGCCGACGGGGCGGTTGGAGAGTCGCGCGGCGGGCGTCTTCTCGAAGGCGTGTTCGGTGAGCGCCAAGTGCGGCTCGCGCACGTCGAGCGCGCGCCCTTCGGCGAGCGCCGCCTCGGCCGACTCCACGTCCGGGTAAAAATCCTGATAGACGAGCACGTGCCAGACTGCGCCCGGCCCCGCGCCCTCCGACGCCAGCACGCGCATCAGCCCGAAGCCGCTCTCCACCTGAAAAACAAGGTCGTCGCCCGGTGCGAACGTCAGCGCCATAAAACTCTCCCCGTCTCAGCCGAAGTTTTCCTAAAGCTTAGCACAACGAACGCGCGGGCGCGTCCGACCTTAAGTGTAGACGGGCGGCGGCCGCCGGTTTACTATCTGGGAACCGATGGGCGAAATGGGGCGCGACAGGGATCACTACACGACGCTCGGCGCCGGGCGCGAAGAGGCGCGCGCCGAGATCGAGCGCCGCTACAAGCGTCTCGCACGCCGGCACCACCCCGACCGCGGCGGCGACGAGGAGGAGATGAAGGCCCTCAACGAGGCTTGGCGCGTGCTCGGCAACGAAGACTCGCGCCGCGCCTACGACGAGTCGCGCCCGCGCCGACAGACGCACGCCACTTACGCCGCGCACACGCCCGTCAGCTCGCCCGGCGCGCACGCAGACCCCTTGAGCGGGCGCATCGTCGGCGCGTTCGTGTGCCTCTTCGCAGGGCTCGTGCTGCTGTTTCTCGTCAAGGCGCATTACGTCATGTTCCTCTGGCCGCTGGCGCTGCTGGCGTTCGGCGTCGTCGCCTTCGGAATACTGATGGCGCACGGCGCTCTGACGTTCGCGCGCGAGCAGGTGAAGGCCGCGCACCCTCTGCGGCGTCTGGTCTGGGCGCAGGAGGTCTTCTTCTGGGCGTGCGTCGTGTCGGGCGGCTACGGCGTCTACCTTCTGCTGAGGGCCGTCTGAAGCGATGCGTGTCAAGGGGCTCGAACTGCTCTTCCTCGAAGTCAACAGCCTCGAAGAGTCTCTCGACTTCTACCGCACGGGGCTCGGCTTCGAGCTTGAGGCGCACGCGCCCGAGGCCGAGCCGCCGATGGCGACGCTGCGCGCGGGCGGGTTGCAACTGATGCTCGCGCAGGTGCCGCTCGCGATGGCGCGGCGCGGGCGCGGCGTACACTTCTTCCTCACGGTCGAGGACGTGGACGAGTTCTACGACTTCGCGCGCGCGGGCGGCTTGAGTGTTGACCCGCCGGCCGACGAGGGCTGGGGCGGCCGCTTCGTCACGCTCGAAGACCCCGACCACTACCGCCTCTTCTTCGTCACGTGGGACGACGGGGACACGAAGCGCGACGCGCCCTCGCCCGGCTTGTGGAATTGAATCGCGCTTCACTACAATATGCGCAGGACGATACCTCCCGAACCTGAAAGGCGTCGCGCAAAGGCTCCCGAAGCGGCGTCGCTAAACCTTAAAGGAAAGCTTTGAAGGACGGCCCGCGCGGCCGTCGAGGGAGCGAGTATGCGCCACATCGCCAACCCGCCGAACCCTTGGCTCTCGACCAGCGTCGAGTGGATCGGCGAGCCGCCCGACGCCCGCGTCGAGGTCTTCGAAGAGACTGAGACGCGCAGCATCATCACGCACAACAAGAGCCCCGACGTGGGCTTCGACTACTCGATCAACTGCTACCGGGGCTGCACGCACGCGTGCTCCTACTGCTTCAGCCGCCCGACGCACGAGTATCTCGGCTTCGGCGCAGGCACCGACTTCGAGACGAAGATCGTCGCCAAGGTGCGCGCGGCTGAACTTCTGCGCGCCGAGTTCATGCGCCCCTCTTGGAAAGGGCACACGGTCGTCTTCTCGTTCACCTCTGACCCGTACATCCCGCTTGAGTTCAACTACAGACTCACGCGCCGCTGCCTCGAAGTCTGTCTTGAGTTTCGCAACCCCGTCGGCGTCGTCACCAAGTCTGCGCTCGTACGCCGCGACAAAGACCTGCTCGCCGCACTCGCGCGCGAGGCCGAGGCGAGCGTCTACTTCTCCATCCCGTTCGCCGACGACGAGACGGCCAAGGCTTTGGAACCGACCGCGCCGCTCCCGGCCGCGCGCTTCCGCGCGATGGCCGAACTCGCAGAGGCGGGCGTCCCCGTCGGCCTCGCCATCGCGCCCGTCATCCCGGGATTGAGCGACCCGCATATTCCGGAACTTCTCAAGCGCGCTAAAGAAGCCGGCGCGCGCAACGCCTTCATCAACCTCCTGCGCCTGCCCGGCAACGTCGCGCCCTACTTCGAGCAGCGCCTGCGTGAGCGTCTGCCGACGAAGGCCGAGCGCGTGCTCGCGCGCCAGCGAGAGGTGCGCGGCGGGCGCCTGAACGTCGCCGAGTTCGGCGAGCGCATGCGCGGCCACGGCGTCTACTGGAAACTAATCGAGCAGAGCTTCCGCGTCCACTGCGCGCGCCTCGGCTTCAACCAAGAGAACAAGCACGCATACGCCGCGCGCCCCTCGACCTTCCGCCGCCCTTCGCCGCAGGGGTCTTTGTTCGACTGAACGCCAAAACTCTTCAAACCACGCGGGCGTGCCGCTATAATGTGGGCGCTCTGTCAGCGACCGAAGGCAGGAGGGAGTTTAAGGCGTATGATTACCATCAGGCACGTGGTCTGCGACCGCGAGTCCTACTTCGTCAAAGACACTGCGACCGCGATGGACGCCGCCGAGTACATGGCCGAGCGCAAGATCGGCGCCGTCTGCGTCCTCGACGCCGACGGGAAGCTCTGCGGCATCTTCTCCGAGCGCGACCTGCTCAACCGCGTCGTCGTGCGCAAGCACGACCCGGCAGAGGTGCCCATCCGCGACGTGATGAGCGAGCCGCGCGCCGTCATTGATTGCGCCGACACGCCGCACGAGGCGCTGGAACGGATGGAGCGCATAGGCAGCCGCCACCTCCCCGTCGTTGACGGCGACAAGTTCATCGGCATGCTCTCGATGCGCGACATCATGCGCGTCGAGATCAGCGAGCAGGGCGCCGAGCTGCAACTGCTCCACGAATACATCTCGCACTGAGAAGCCGAAGACAAGGCGGGTTGAATTGAACGTGAAGCGCGACCTTCCGGCGCTCGCCTGCGCCGTCGTGTTCTTTGTTGCCTGCGGGCGGCCCGGCGGGGCCGGGGTCGGCGGAACGTCTCCGGGCGGCGGCGCCTCCGCGGGCGGAGACGCTGCGGCGGCGGCAGACGCGTCGGCCGGCTACCGCGTCGAGACAGTCATCTCCAACCTCGAAGTCCCTTGGTCAATCGTCTTCGCGCCCGACGGCCGCATGCTCTTCACCGAGCGGCCCGGGCGCGTACGCGTCTTCGAGAAAGGGAAGTTGAGGCCCGAGCCGCTCGCGGTCATCTCTGACGTAGAGCGCGGCAGCGAGAGCGGGCTGATGGGCCTCACGCTCCACCCAGACTTCGCGCAGAATCATCTACTCTATCTCGCCTACGCCTACAACGACGGCGGCGACGTGCGCGTCCGCGTCGTGCGCTTCCGCGAGACCGGCGACGGTTTGACGGATCGCAAGCTCATCATCGAAGGCATCCCTGCCGCGACCTTCCACGCCGGCACGCGCCTGCGCTTCGGCCCCGACGGCAAGCTCTACGTCACGACCGGCGACGCCGCGCAGAAGGAGAACGGGCAGAAGCTCGACACGCTTTCGGGCAAGACCCTGCGGCTGAACGACGACGGCACGGTGCCGCCTGATAATCCGTTCGTCGGTCAGGCAAACGTGCGGCCGGAAATCTGGACGTACGGACACCGCAACTCTCAGGGGCTCGACTTTCAGCCGGGCACCGGCCTCATGTTCCAGACCGAGCACGGCCCGTCGGGCTTCGACGGCCCCGGCGGCGGCGACGAGGTCAACATCGTCGAGCGCGGCAAGAACTACGGCTGGGGCGTCATCCACCACAGAGAGACGAAGCCGGGGATGGAGTCGCCGCTCTTGGAATACACGCCCGCCTGCGCGCCCGCCTCGGCGGCGTTCTACCGCGGCTCGGCGCTCGCGCAGTTCAAAAACAACTTCTTCTTCGGCTGCCTCCGCGGCGAAGGACTCCAGCGCGTCGTCCTCGACGGCCGCCGAGTGGTCAGCGAAGAGAGACTCTTTCAAGGCCGCTACGGCCGCATCCGCGACGTAACGGAAGGCCCCGACGGCGCCCTCTACTTCTCCACCTCCAACCGCGACGGCCGCGGCCGCCCCGCCTCGGACGACGACCGCATCATGCGCATCGTGCCGCAGGGCAGGTGAGTGCCCGGCGCCTCGAATAATTTCTCTTTACCGCCCGCCGCCCCGGGTGTATCTTCGGGGCGGCGTTTAGACTCATGCGCGGCTCACTCGTAAGACTCACACCGACCTTCGGCCGTTAAACCCTCCCCCACACCGTCGGCGAAATTCTTCAAGTGTCGCACGCTATAATCTTTCTGTCGGCTACGAAATCCGGTTTTACGCTGACTTAGGAGGTACAACAATGGTCGCAACGAACGGCGAGTTTTACAACAGGCCGGTCTGGCCGGGGGCGGTGTTTTTGGAGCGCGAGCGGCTTCTCCTCAGACGGGGCCTCTACGTGTGCCATGCCAGAGAGACGGCTCCGCACGCCAGCCCCATACCACAGGCTTACATAGCCCTCACCCGCGGCCTCAGCCTGCGCGTGGAGGCTTGGACGGAGGAGACTAGCGCCGGGGAGAGGCGTTGCGTGCCCGCGAGGGATGAAAGGAAGCGCGGCTGTACGTGGGAGCCGAGCGAGAGGCGCGTCGAGCTGAGGCCCGGCCAGTTGGCGCTGGTGATGAGCGACTACCAGCGCCAACTGGAGGGCGAGGGCATACTCGCTATCAGCTACCTGCTCCCGGACAGCGTGGAGGGGCAGTGGGCGCTGACGCGCGGGGACTACGAGGTGGGGGTGGCCGTCGTCACGCCGCCCGAGCGCGAGATGGATTACGTGCTCGGGCAGCTCGCGGCGCTGCACCGCGACCCGGCGGCGGCCCGCGATGCGGCGGCGGTCGAAGTCTCAGACAGCATCGCGGCGCTGTGGGCGCCTGCGCCCGGAGCCCGGGCCGCGCTCGACCCGGTGGCGGCCGCAGTCGTGATGGCGGTGCGCAAAAGGTGTCGGCTGCGCAGACTACAGTGTGAACTGAACGCGCGCATCGTCCTGTGCAACTTGGCGGACTACATCGGCACGGGCCAGAAGAAGCTGGAAGAGACGTTCCGCAAGCACTGTAAAACCAGCGTCTGCTCCTTCATAAGGTTCCTGCGCGCGGCTTCGGCGATGGAATTCTACGCGAGGGAGCAGCGGGCGGCGCTGGGAGTGGGGCGGGAGGTGAGCGTTACGATGACCGACCTCGCGCAGGAGGTTCACTACCTCGACGAGGCGCACTTCTCGAACCGCTTCCGGGGCTTCCACGGCATCGCGCCGGTGATGTTCTACCCTAACACTTACTTCCGCCTCATTGACGACGCGGTCGGCCTCTCCGCCGCCGCGTGAAACGCCGGGGGCGCGGGCGCCCTGACGCGCCGGCCGCGAAGGGAGGTGACGAATGAAGAACGCGACGCAGGCCGCTCCGATAGAGTTGGGCGGGGCCGGACTGGCGTTCGTCGGCGGGACGGGCGTGCCGGTGGGCGAGATTCTGCTCAGGACGTTTCTGTGGAGTTGGAGCATCGCGGAGGTGCTCGAATACTTCGAGGGGCTTACGCCGGAGATGGTTGACGCCGCCTTCGACTACGCCGCCGCGAACCCCGACACGCCCGAGGGGATGTTCTACTTTTCGGTGGACATCTGCCCGCTGCTCGCGGCCCTCGGTTGGGTGTGAGACGCCGCCCGACTCAGCCGCCTTGCCGGCGCGCGTGCCACGCGGCGAGCACTTCGCGTTCGCGCTCGCGGCTGAGTCCGGCCTTGCGCTCAGCGTCGGGCGGGCGCGTCAAGTCCCACGCGAGCGTGTCGCGCGCCGTCTCGGCGACGGGGCGGAAGCGCAGGCCCACGGCGACGGCCCTTTCGACGTTCAGGCTGAGCAGGTAGCGGTTCTCGCCGCGCGGGGTCGTCCAGAGCGGTATCTCCATCCATGGCTGAAGCCCCGAGTCGAGCAGGAACTCGTCCTCCACCCACACGAAGCGCGCGTCGCCGCCCACGGCGCCTTTGCACTCTTCGAGGAATCGCCCCATCGTGAGTTCGTAGTCCGGCCCCGTGGCGTTGAACGTGCCCGCGCCGCGCCGCCCGGCCATGTCGAGAATCCACGCGGCGAGGTCGCGCGCGTCTACGAACTGCACCTGCCGCGCGGGGTCTGCGGGCGCGAGCACTTCGCCGCCCTCGGCGACGCGGCGCGGCCAGTAGGTGAAGCGGTCTGTGTAATCGTGCGGCCCGACGATGAGCCCCGCCCGGACGTTCAGGACGCGGCCGGGCATCTCCTCTTCGGCCGCGCGCTCGCACAGAGCCTTGAGCGCGCCGTACATCTCGCCGAAGAACGGCGCGGTTATCAACTCCGACTGCGGGAGCGCTTCGGCCTCGCGCAACTGCTCGTCCGTGACGGAGGCCGTGGGGTAACTCTCGTCCACGCCCGGCACATTCGTGTCCCTGTAAGTCGAGACGGACGAGACGAACGTGTAATGCCCGGCCGCGTCCGTTAGCAGCCGCGCCGAGTCGCGCACGACGCGCGGCGAGAAGCCGCTCGTGTCAACAACAGCGTCCCAACGCCTGCCGCGCAGCGCGTCCAGCCCGCCGTCGCGTTCGCCGCGCAGCTTCTCGACTCCGGGGAAGAGTTCGGGATTAAGCCGCCCGCGGTTGAAGAGCGTCACCTCATGCCCGCGCGCGAGCGCCGTTTCAACAAGGTGCCTCCCGAGAAACTTCGTCCCGCCGAGGATGAGCAGCTTCATAGCTTCTTCAAAGCGTCCGCGTCACCTTCGCGAGCGAGCGCGGGGCGTCGGGGTCGAGGCCCTTCGCGTCTGCAAGCAGCGCGGCGAAGAGCTGGGCGGGGATGATGTAGGGGATGACGGCCAGCGTCTCGCCGATCTCTTCGGGCAGGCGCACGGCGCGCGTGGCGAGCGCGGCCGTGGCCGGGTCGGAGGTGAAGGCGAGCGTATCGGCGCGCAGCTCCTTCAAGCGCGCCAAAAGCTCGCGCACGCTTCCGAGCGTGACGCCCGGCGGGGCGAAGGCGAAGATGGGGAAGTGACGTTCGACGACGGCGAGCGGCCCGTGCAGGAAGTCGGCCGAAGAGAAACGTTCGGCCACGACGTAGCAGGTCTCCATCAGCTTCAGGGCCATCTCGAAGGCGTTGGCGTAGACGAGCCCGCGCCCCACCACCACGCAGTTCTCCATGAAGACGTAGCGCTCGACCATCGTCTCGATGACGGGGCGCAGGTCTAAGGCGTCGGCGGCGAACTCGGGGATGGCCTCGTAGCCGAGCTGCGCGCCGCCGTCGGCCAGAGCCTCGGCCAGCATGTAGAAGTGCAGGAGCTGTCCCGTGTAGGTCTTCGTCGCCGCCACCGAGCGCTCGCGCCCGCCGTGCATGAGCAGCGTCTCGTGCACGACCTTCGTCATCGAGGACTCGGGCTCGTTCGTGATGCCGACGGTGCAGAGCGCGCCGCCCTCGCGCGCCTCCGAGAGCACGCGGTTGATGTCCTCGCCCTCGCCCGACTGCGAGACGCCGATGACGACGGCGCGTTTGAGCCTGAGCCGCGCGTTGTAGAGCGTGACGACCGAGGGCGCGGCGAGCGCTACGGGGATGCCGGTCGTGACTTCGAGCAGGTAGCGCCCGAAGAGCGCGGCGTTGTCGGACGAGCCGCGCGCGACGAGCACGATCAGGTCTACGTCGCGCGCGCGAAGGTCTCGGCCGAGGCGCTCGACCTTCGCGCGCTCCTCGTCTATGGTGCGCGAAAGCGCATCGGGCTGCTCCGCGATCTCTTCGAGCATCAGTGACACGTGCGGAAGTTTCTCCTCTCGTCTTTGTCGGCGTGACCTCAACGCGGGGCGCGTTGACTCTCTTTTGCCATCATGTTAATTGTCGGCGCAAGTGTTGCGACGCCGACTCCGAAACTTTTATACGCGTTCATCCGACATGAGAAGAACCCCGCGCCCTACACGTGCGACCTGCCTCGCGGCCGTCGTCATCATTCTCGCCGTCTGCGCCCTGACGCCCAAAGCACAGACGGCGGCGCCGTCCTCCGTCCAAATCATCCCCGCGCCGAAGTCCGTGACGCCGACGGGCGCGGGCTTCAGCGTCACGCGCGACGTGCGCGTCGTCGTCGCCGACGCGAAGTCTGAGGACGACCGCTTCGCCGCGCAGGACTTCGCCGACGACGTGCGCGAGACGGCGGGCGTCGCGCTCCGCGTCGGCAACGGAGGAGGGAAGCGGCAGATTCTCGTCGGCCCGCTCTCGCTGCCCCGCGTGCGCGCGGCGGTTGAGAAGGCGGGCGCGCGCGTACCGGCCGACCTGAACGAAGAGGGCTACGTGCTCGCCGTCACGCCGAACCTCGTCGTCGTCGCGGGCGCTTCGGCGGCCGGGACGTTCTACGGCCTTCAGACGCTCAAGCAGCTCGTGCGCGGCGAGGGCGAGGCGGCGACGATTCCCGGCGTGCTGATTACCGACTGGCCCTCGATGCGCTGGCGCGGGCTCTCCGACGACGTGAGCCGCGGCCCCGTCCCGACGCTCGAATACTTCAAGCGGCAGATTCGCAACGAGGCCATGTTCAAGATGAACATGCACAGCCTCTACATGGAGCACGTCTTCGCGTCCGAGTCTCACCCGCTCATCGCGCCCGAAGGCGGCGCGCTCACGCCCGCCGACATACGCGAGATGGTCGCCTACGCCCGCCGCTTCCACGTCGAGCTAGTCCCGCAGCAGCAGACCTTCGGCCACCTGCACAAGGCGCTCAAGCTTGAGCAGTACAACGAGCTGGCCGAAGTCCCCTACGGCGACGTGCTCTCGCCGCAACAGGAGGGAACCTACAAGCTCGTCGCCGACTGGTACAGGGAGCTTGACGAACTCTTCCCCGGACGTTTCTTCCACATCGGCGCCGACGAGACCTTCGAGCTGGGGCGCGGCCAGAGCGCCGAACAGGTGAAGGCGCGCGGAATCGGCCCCGTCTACTTCGACCACCTCAAGCGCGTGCGCGAACTCCTACTCCCGTACAAACGGCGGCTCATGTTCTGGGGCGACATCGCGCTCAACCACCCGGACCTGCTCCCCGGAGTCCCGCACGACATGATCGCGATGAACTGGGACTACGCGCCGAAGCAGAGTTACGAGGCGCGCATCGGTCTCTTCAAGAAGGCCGGACTCGAACAGTTCGTCTGCCCCGGCGTGCAGAGCTGGAACCAGATTTTCCCGAACAACGACAACGCGTCCGTCAACATCACCAACTTCATCCGCGACGGCCAGCGCGCGGGCGTGATGGGCGTGATGAACACCCAGTGGGACGACGACGGCGAGGCGCTCTTCGAGAACACGTGGTACGGCGTCGTCCTCGGCGCGGCCGCGTCGTGGCAGGCGGCGCCGCTCGACCTCGCCGCCTTCGAGCGCGACTTCGACTGGGCCTTCTTCCGCCACGAGGGCGACGCGCTGACGAAGGCCGTGCGCACGCTCGGCGCCGTCAACACGCAGCTCGGCATCAACAGCAGCGACGAGCTCT
>DATFHD010000107.1:0-14285 GCA_035248785.1 Pyrinomonadaceae bacterium
CGCGCCTGCGCCGCGACTTCCCAGATGCGCGCGCGAGCTGGCCGCGTCCCGAGAGCCTTCACCTCACGCTAAAGTTCCTCGGCGAGACAGAAGCCATTCGCATCGAATCTCTTTCGGGCGCGGCGACGGTCGCAGCGGCCGGGCTCGACCCGTTCACGCTTTCAATCGAAGGCGCGGGGACTTTCCCTCCGCGCGGCGCGGCGCGTGTGCTCTGGCTCGGCGTGCGCGACGACTCCGGCCAACTCTCTCGTCTGCAATTCCGTCTCGATAAAGAGTGCGCCGTCGCGGGCTTCCCGCGCGAGTCGAAGCCTTACAAGCCGCACCTCACGCTCGCGCGACTGCGCGCCCCGCAGGACGCGGCCGCACTCTCCGACGAGCACCGCCGCACGTCCTTCGGCCCGCACACGTTTCAGGTCTCGGACTTCGTCCTCATGCGCAGCGAGCTCGGCCCCGGCGGCTCGCGCTACACGCCGTTCTCGCGCCACGCGTTCTGAATCCGCCCCGTCTTCCCACTGCGTAAAGCCTGTATGGCTACGCTTCTCCCTCCGCAGTCGCGCGCACGCGCCGTCAACCCCAAGCACGTCCTCTTCGCCGTCGCCGGCATGATGACGCTCTTCGTGCTCTACTACAGCGAGCGGTTCCTGCTCGACCCGACGCACCCCGCTTGGGAGCACTTCGCGAAGGTGCGCTGGTGGCTTCTGCCGCACGGGCTCGGCGGCGCGCTCGCGCTCTTCCTCGGGCCTCTACAGTTCTCGACGCGCTTCCGGCAGAGACACCTGCGCTGGCACCGCATCGCCGGGCGGCTCTACGTGGCGGGCGTCCTTGTCGCCGCGCCCGTCTCGCTCTACATCGTGGTGATACAGGGGCCGCCGCAGGTCATAAGCGCGGGGTTCGTGCAGGCGGGCGGGTGGCTTCTGACGACGGCCGCGGCGCTGGTCTCGGTGCTGCGCGGGAACATACAGCAGCACCGACAGTGGATGGTTCGGAGCTACTCGGTCACCTTCATCTTCGTGGCGACGCGCGTCCTCCTTGCCATCCCCGCCGTCGAACGCTCGGGCGACGAGGGCGCGATTCAAGTCTTCTGGATATGCATCGCCCTCGCCTTCCTCCTCCCGGACTTCTTCGTGAACTGGCGCGCCATCTGGGCCGCGCGGAAGAGTTAACCACAGAGACATGGCTTGTTGACTACTGTCTTCAAAGCCGTGTCTCTGTGTCTCTGTGGTTAATGCTCAGCCGTTCGGCAACTGCCGCGGGCGTCCGGGCGGCAACTGCTGGCCGCCGTCGCCTGTGCGCTTCTCGCTGGTCTCCGAGAATATCTCCTTGATGGCGCCGACGGCGGACAGTACGCCCGATGTCTCGACCGGCATGAAGACGACTTTCGAGTTGTTGCCGCGCGACATGTCGCGCAAGGATTCGATGTAGCGTTGCGTGATGAGGTACTGCGCGGGGTTGCCGTGGTCGAGCATGACGCGCGCGACCTGCGCGATGGCCTCGGCCTCGGCCTCTGCGTTGCGCAGACGCGCCTGCGCCGCGCCCTCTGCGCTGAGGATGGCCGACTGCTTCTCGCCCTCGGCGCGTGTGATTGCTGCCTGCTTCTCGCCCTCTGCGCGCGTGATGGCGGCCTGCCGCTCGCCCTCGGCTTGCAGGACGAGCGCGCGGCGCGTGCGCTCGGCCGTCATCTGCTTCTCCATCGTGACGCGCACGTCGTCGGGCGGCGCGATGTTCTTCACGTCCACGCGCGTCACCTTCACGCCCCACTTGTCGGTCGCTTCGTCGAGCATCACGCGCAGCTTCGAGTTGATCTGGTCGCGCTGCGAGAGCGTGTGATCCAGATCCATGTCGCCGATGACGGCGCGCATGCCCGTGATGGTTAACTGGACGATGGCGCCGATGAGGTCTGCGACTTCATACACAGCCTTTATCGGGTCGGTTATCTGCCAGTAGACGACCGAGTCCACGTGGATGGTCACGTTGTCGCGCGTAATTACGGGCTGCGGCGGCAGGTCTATGTACTGCTCGCGCAGGTCAATCGAGGCCAGCCCGGGCCGCACGTTCGTCCAGTAGACGCCGCGCGGCTTATCCAGAAAGGGCACGATGACGTTGAGGCCGCTCCCGGCGACGCGGCTGAAGCGCCCGAGCCGCTCGATGAGCATGACTGTAGCCTGCGGCACGATCTTGATCGTCTTGGCCGCGACGATGAGCGCCGCGACGGCGATGAACATGAAGAAGACGAGGATTCCGATTTCCATAAGAACCTCCGGGCGGCGCGTGCTTGAACGACACGCGCGCTTTCGTCAGGGAGTTAAAGGGACGGCGGGTAGGACGTGTGCGTGCACGGCGAGACTATAGCGGATTCGCGTCCACCTTTGGAAGATTTTCCGTCGGCGGGTCTTCGGGCGGCGCGAGCCAGCCGCCGAGCGCCCCTTCGATGACGCGCGCCGCGTCGAGCACGCGCGACTCCTCGAAGGGGCGCCCGACGACCTGCACGCCGACGGGTAAGCCTGTAGAAGTTCGTCCGGCGGGCACGGCTACGGCCGGCAGGTCGAAGACGTTCGCCGCGTGCGCGTAAGAGAAGGCGCGGAACGTCGGCACGACGCGCCCTTCAAACTCGACGCGCCCGAACTCCTCGTGTCTGAACGCCGGCACGGCCCCGACCGGCGCGACGAAGAGCGGCGTCCGCTCCATCCAGCGCAGCAACCCGGCGCGCACGCGGTCGCGCTCCTCCCAAGTCTTCAAAACGTCTTCGAGCGCAGGCTCGCCCCAACGCCCCGCGCGCTCAAGAATCACGCGCGCCGCGCGCCCCGCCTCGTCTTCTCTTCCCCGATAAGCCGCGCGCACGAAGCGCTGCGTCGCGTACTCGAAGAGCCCGAGCCAGAGGTCTGTCGCAGACTCGACGCCCGGCGGCAACTCCTCGACTACCGTCAGTCCCGCATCCTCCAACGCACGCACCGCCGCGCCCAACGCCGCGCGCGTCTCCGCAGACACCGGCACCCCGCCCGCGTCCGCGTACCACCCGACGCGCACGCCCTTCAACCTCTCCGCCGCCGCGCCGACACCCGCCGCCGCGATGCCGCGGGAAGCGTTCACTTCATCATCGAACGCGGCGTCAACGTCGTCCGACAGCACGCCGAAGAGCAGACGCAGGTCTTCGACTCCGCGCGCGAGCGGGCCGAGGCTCGCGCCGAGCGAATGAAGCCCCGACATCGGCGGGACGTGCCCGCCGCCGGGGATGCGCCGTGAAGTCGGCTTCAGTCCGGCCACGCCGCAGAAGTGCGCGGGGATGCGCACGGAGCCCGCGAGGTCGCTCCCCAGACTCGCCGCCGTCATGCACGCCGCGACGGCCGCCGCGCAACCTCCGCTCGAACCGCCCGGCGTGCGGCTCAGGTCGTGCGGGTTGTTCGTGCGGCCGAAGACCGGATTCTCCGAGGTGTAGTCGAGCGCGAACTCGGGGCAGTTCGTCTTGCCGATGAAGACCGCGCCCGCGCGCCTCAGACGCGCGACCGCGTGCGCGTCTTCGTCGGCCACACGCTCGGCCCAGAGCCTTGAGCCGCCCGTCGAACGAAGGCCGCGCACGTCAATCGTGTCCTTCACCGTCAAGGGCACGCCCGCGAGTGCGCCCGTCGCCTCGCCGCGCGCGAGCGCGTCCCCGACTTCCCTCGCGCGTTCCAGCGCGTCGGGCGCGAGCGTGACGACGGCGTTGAGGCGCGCGTTGACGCTCTCGACGCGCCGCAGATGCGCCTCCGCAACCTCGACCGGCGACGCCGCGCCCGCGCGTATCAGGCGCGCGAGTTCCGCCGCAGACATTCTCGTCAAATCTTCAGACAGCGCCGCCCCCTTTAATGTTTTCGAGAAACTGCTCCACCTCGGCGCGCGTGCTCAGGTGGATGACTCGCTTGTCGCGCGAATGCCGCTCAAGCAGCGCCAGCACCTTCGGCCTGCGCGTAGAGCGGTAGCCCCAGATCCATTGGATGAACTTGAAGTCCAGACGCTCGGGGCATCCTTCGGCCATGTCCGGGCGCAGCGTGCGCCGGTACATCACGGAGCGCTTGAGCACGCGCCAGAGGCAGACCGCGCGCGGGAGGTCTAGGAAGATGATGGTGTCGCAGGCGTCGAACCTCACGTCGAACGTGCCCGAGTAGTTGCCGTCCATCACCCACGCGGCGCGCGCGGAGAGTTCTTCGACCCTCTGCCGCCACTCGTCCTTCGGCGGCTCGACCCAGCCCGCGCGCCAGTACTCCCTGTCGAGGTGTATGACCGGCAGCCCCAGCCTCTCGCCCAGAGCGCGCGCGAAGGTGGACTTGCCCGCGCCGCCCGTACCTATCACCAGAATCTTCCTCATGCACGTTCGCCGCCGGCGCCGCCGTGGCGCTGTAGCAGCTCGACGAACTTGCGCGCGGCGGTCGAGAGAGCGCGGTCGCTGCGGTAGACGGCGCCGACGGCGCGCTCCCATTCGGGCTCGACGAGGGGGACGACGGCCAACTGGCCCGAGCGCCGCTCGTCCAGAACGGAAGGGCGCGGGACGATTGCGACGCCGAGGCCGACTTCGACGGCGCGCTTAATCGTCTCGATGTTGTCGAACTCTGCGGCGCGCTGGACTGTGACGCCGTGCGCGCGAAGGATGCGGTCGGTCGCGCGGCGCGTGGGGATGTCGCGCTCGAAGTGTACGAAGTTCTGGCCTTGCAGGTCTGCCGCGCGCAGCTTCTTACGCTTGGCGAGCGGGTGGCCGGGCGGGCAGATGAAGACGAGACGGTCGCCGCCGAGCGGGACGATTTCGAGCCCGCGACGGCGCTCGGGGTACGCGACGACGCCGACATCCACCGCGCCGCTCAGAACGTCGCGGACGACGCGCGTCGTGCGGCTGTATTCGAGGTCTATCTTGGCGCGCGGGTAGAGCGCCATGAACTCGCGCACGACCGGCGGCAGCTCGTGAAGGCCGACGCTGTAGACCGTAGCCACGCGCACGGTGCCGCCCACCGTGCCCGAGAGCTGGCGCATGCTTTCTTCGAGGTGCGCGTAAGCCTGCAAGACCTCGCGGCTGGCCTCGTAGAAAGCCTCGCCCTCCTGCGTCAGGTGCAGCTCGCGCCGCCCGCGTACGCGCTCAAGCAAACGCCGCTTGAATCTGGATTCGAGGCCGCGCACCTGCTGGCTGACGGCCGACTGCGTGACGAAGTTGCGCTCGGCGGCCTGCGAGAAGCTGCGCGTCTCGACGAGGTCGCAGAAGATTTTCAGCGTTTCGATCTGCACTGCTTTTATAAGTACCTTTCAGATGCTTGCCCTATATTTTTCATTTTATCTTATATTCGCCGCGGACTAAAATGGAGGCATCGGGGCAGGTATCAACATGCAGACCCGGCAGGCGTTGGCGGCGGCGCGCGGTGCCGCACAGAGTTCCGGCCCGCGGCGCGGCCGGGCGCGATTGCTTTTCGGAGGCGCGTGGTTATAATCGTGGCCGTCCAACCAGAGTTAAATTTCACAGCGCCGCCGCGAGCGACGCGCCCGCACGTGGGGCGCCCGAGGTTCGCGCGCGCGCAGACTGCGAAGGAGAGGCACTTCTGACATGGCCGTCCGTCTGAGCAGTACATTCTTGTTCCGCAAGCTCCACCAGCTGACGGGCATCATCCCGCTCGGCGTTTTTCTGTTGGAGCACTTCTACACCAACTCGAAGGCGATGACCGGCCCGGCGGACTTCAACGACGCCGTCCGCGACCTCCAGTCCATCCCTTACATCATCTTCATCGAGGTGGCGGGCATCTTCCTCCCGCTCATCTACCACGCGGTCTACGGGATGTTCATCACGTGGGAGGCGCGGCCGAACAACCTCGCCTACCCGTACCCGCGCAACTGGTTCTACACTATCCAGCGCGTGACGGGCGTGATTCTCTTCTTCTTCATCACCTTCCACGTCCTGAACTTCCGCTTCGGCCTCATCCCCGGCCTCAACGACAAGTCGGTGGCCGAGCACCCGAACCTCGCCTTCGACATCGTGAGTGGCGAGTTCAGGAACTGGGCCATCTTCACGGTCTACGTCGTCGGCATCGTCTCGACCGTCTGGCACCTTGCGAACGGGCTGTGGCTCTTCGCGGTGGACTGGGGCGTCGTCATCGGCGAGCGAGCGCAGCGCCTGACCGGCTACGCCTGCATCGCCATCGGGCTGCTTCTGCTGGCCGTCGGCATCAACGCGCAGATCGCCTTCCTCCGCCCCGGCGGACTCCTCGGAGGTATACTTTACTGACATGGCAAACACAGGCATACGCGTGGCGATTGTCGGCGGCGGGCTCGCGGGGCTCGCGGCGGCGATGAAGATCGCGGAGCAGGGACACTCCGTTGACCTCTTCTCGGTCGTGCCCGTCAAGCGCTCGCACTCGGTCTGCGCGCAGGGCGGCATCAACGGCGCGGTCAACACGAAGGGCGAGGGCGACTCGCCCTTCAAGCACTTCGACGACACGGTCTACGGCGGCGACTTCCTCGCCAACCAGCCGCCCGTCAAGGCCATGTGCGAGATGGCGCCTTCGATCATCTATCTCTTCGACCGCATGGGAGTCCCCTTCTCGCGCACGACCGAGGGACTGTTGGATTTCCGACGCTTCGGCGGCACGCTCCACCACCGCACTGCGTTCGCGGGCGCCTCGACCGGGCAGCAGCTTCTCTACGCACTTGACGAGCAGGTGCGCCGCCAAGAGGTCGCGGGCAAGGTCAGGAAGTATGAGCACTGGGAGATGATGTCGCTCGTGCTCGACGGCCACGGCGTCTGTCGGGGCTTGGTCGCGATGGAGCGCGCGACGCTTGAGTTGAAAGCCTTCCCGGCGGACGCCGTCATCATGGCGACGGGCGGGCCCGGCCTCATCTTCGGCAAGTCAACGAACTCGATGGTCTGCACCGGCTCGGCCGTCTCCGCGTGTTATCAACAGGGCGCGCGCTACGCCAACGGCGAGTTCATACAGGTTCACCCGACATCCATCCCGGGCGAGGATAAGCTGCGCCTGATGTCGGAGTCTGCGCGCGGCGAGGGCGGGCGCGTGTGGGTGCCGAAGACGCAGGGCGACAAGCGTTCGCCCTCTTCGATTCCCGAGTCGGAGCGCTGGTACTTCCTCGAAGAGAAGTACCCGGCCTACGGCAACCTCGTCCCGCGCGACATCGCGACGCGCGAGATTTTTCAGGTCTGCCTCGACGGCTACGGCGTCTACGGCGAGAACCAAGTCTACCTAGACCTGACGCACATTCCGGCCGAGACTCTGGACAGGAAGCTCGGCGCGATTCTCGAAATCTACGAGATGTTCGTCGGCGACGACCCTCGCCACGTCCCTATGCGCATCTTCCCCGGCGTGCACTACTCGATGGGCGGGTTGTGGGTTGACTTCGACCAGCGGACGAACATCCCGGGCCTGCTCGCGGCGGGCGAGTGCGACTACTCGATTCACGGCGCGAACCGTCTGGGCGCGAACTCGCTCGTCAGTTGCGTCTACGGCGGCTTCGTCGCCGCGCCCGCCGCGATGGAGTTCGCCAAGAACGTCGAGCGCAACGGCGCGGACGGGTCGAAGATTTACGACGACGAACTGAAGCGGCAGCAGGAAATCAACCAAGGGCTGCTCAAGCAGTCGGGCACAGAGAACCAGTACGTCATACACGAGGAGATGGGCAAGTGGATGACGGACAACGTGACGGTCGTACGCTACAACGACAAGCTGAAGCAGACGGACGAGAAGCTGCTTGAGCTGATAGACCGCTACCGTCACATCTCTCTCAACGACTCGAACATGTGGGCGACGCACGCGCTGCCGCACGCGCGCCAGCTCCACAACATGCTGCAACTGGCGCGCGTCATCACGCTCGGCGCCCTGAACCGCAACGAGTCGCGCGGCGCGCACTACAAGCCCGACTACCCCGACCGCGACGACGAGAACTTCCTCAAGACGACCATCGCCGAGTACTCGGGCGAAGGCCCGGTCTTCTCTTGGGAGGCGGTGGACATCGGGCTCATCCCGCCGCGCAAGCGCGACTACACGAAGGGCAAGCAGAAGGCGCAGGCCGCGGGCGGGGGACAGGCCGAGCAGTCGCCGACGAAGGGCGGCGCCCCGCAGGTGCCCGCGCCCGGCTCCGAGCAGAAGCCCGCGAACACCTCCGGCCCCGCGACTTGGGGGCAGAAGAAGGAGGCCGTGGACAACGCCGTCGCGGGCGAAGTCACCCCGCGCCCCGAGCGCGGCGACTCGATTGACGAAGCGGGAGGCAAGACCGAGAAGCAGTGAGCGCGCCGCACACGCGCCGGAAAGGGATACCGACACCCGATTCAGGTGAACGCAATGTCAACGCTAACGGTCACACACGTGACGCCCGAAGAGTACCTCGCCGCCGAGAGGTTATCGGAAACCAGAAGCGAGTATCTCGACGGAGGTGTCTACCCGATGACCGGCGCGAGCGCTAACCATTCACGAATTGTTCTGAACGTAGGCGGCGAGCTTAACAATCAGTTGCACGGACGCGGGTGCGAAGCTTTCGTTTTAGATGTGAAAGTACGGCTGCCGGGTTCAAAGAAGTTCTTCTACCCGGACGTGATGGCCGTCTGCGGTGAGTTGCAGTACCACGACAACCGGAAAGACATCATCACCAACCCCGACCTCGTCGTCGAAGTGCTCTCGCCGGGCACGGAGGCTTTCGACAGAGGGGTGAAGTTCGAGGCGTACCGGACGGTCGAATCTCTGAAAGAGTATCTGCTCGTCTCGCAGGACAAGCCGCTGGTCGAGCAGTACGTGAGGAACGGCGACGGTAGTTGGAAATTTAAGGAGGCCGCCGGGCTTGAAAGCTCGCTGACGCTGCCATCAATAGAGTGCACACTGAACTTGGCCGCAGTCTACAAAAGGGTGGAATTCTAATTCATGAGCGCAAACACGAACGCGGAGCACCATCACGGCTTGAGGAACCCGCCGAAGGAGGTCGTGCTGCGGATACGTCGGCGCGAGCGGCAGGACGGGCCGGCGCGCTGGGAGGAGTTCGCCATCCCCTACCGGCCGAACCTCAACGTCATCTCCTGCCTGATGGAGATCAGGAAGAACCCGGTCACGCGCGACGGCAAGAGGACGACGCCGCCCGTCTGGGAGATGAACTGTCTCGAACAGGTCTGCGGCATCTGCACGATGGTCATCAACGGGCGGGCGCGCCAGTCGTGCTCGGCGCTCGTGGACAACCTCGACCCGCACAGCCCGATCACGCTTGAGCCGATGTCGAAGTTCCCGAACGTCCGCGACCTCGTCGTTGACCGCTCCGAGATGTTCGACAACCTCAAGCGCGTCAAGGCGTGGATAGACATTGACGGCTCTTACGACCTCGGCCCCGGCCCGCGCATGACGCAGGAGGACGTGGCTGAGCGCTACGCCTACTCGCGCTGCATGACGTGCGGGTGCTGCCTCGAAGCCTGCCCGCAGTACGGCGACGGCAACTACATCGGCCCGCAGGCCATCGGGCAGGTGCGCCTGATGAACATGCACCCGACCGGAAAGATGGGGCGCGACGAGCGGCTTTCGGCCATCACCGGCGACGACGGCATCACCAACTGCGGCAACGCGCAGAACTGCGTCCGCGCCTGCCCCATGGCCATCCCGCTCACCAAGGCCATCTACGAAGAGAACCGCGAGACGGTCGTCTACGGCCTCTTCGGCTGGCTGAGGAAGTAGGCCCCCGACCGAGTACACGCGCGAGCGGCCGGCCCCTCTTCCACCTCGAAGGAGGCGACCCGGATGGGAATAACTCTCAAGCGTCTCACCGCCCGGCTCGCCTTCCTTACGCTCGCGGCCCTCTGCGCCGCCGCGCTCACGCGGCCGTGCGTCGCCGCGCACGCGCAGACGCTCAAGACGAGTAACGCGGGCAAGGCGGGCACCTCCGCGGCGTCTGCCGCGGAGGCCGTCCCCGGCCGGCCCGTCGAGCTGGTCAACGCGGCAGCCGACGTTTACTACGTGCCGCCCGAGTTCGCCGCCGACGCACTCCTCCGCATCGCACAGTCGGGAAGGGTCACCGACCGCCGCTGGCGCAGGGAGCTTCTGGAAGAGGCTTTCCGCTTCGCCGCCGACGCGCAGCAGCCCGTGCGCAGGGCGGACGCGGTCATCCCGCCCTTTTCGGTGGACACGCCGGCCGGCTACGCCTCTTACGCCTACGACAACAGACTCGACGCACTCTCGCTGCGCACGCGCGTCATCGCCGCCATGCTGAAGCTCGACGCTCGGCGCGCGCGCGAGTTGTCGAAGGAGGCGCAGGCGAAGCTGTCGCTTCCGCCGCTCAACTGCGCCGACTATCTGGTCTACGACGTGTCGGACTTCTACGAGACGGTCGCGGAAGTGGCGCGCGGCGCGGCCTTCACCGCGGAAGAGGTCAAACAGGGCGAGCGTCTGCGCTTCGTCCAAGCCTTCGTCGAAGGCGTCAACTCACACGCGCAGGTCGCCCCCGTCGTCAGGCTCATCCTCTCGCTCGACCTCCCGCCGGAGGAGTTGTCATTTCTGGGCGGTCGGCTCCTCATCGCGCTCGGGAACGTCTCGGGCGACGACCGCTCCTTCTCCTACTCGATGAACAGGGGCGAGGCCGCGAAAGAGCTAATCAACCTCGTCTCAGCCTACAGGAAGCACGAGCTTCCCACGCAGGAGGTCTTGGCGGCAGTCCGCGCCTACGTGGCGGACAACGTTAAAGGGGCGAGGTGTTCCGACAACCTTTTCAAGGGCGAACGACTCCTGCCCTACTACGTCGCCGGGCTCAACCACAGCCTCTTTCAGACCGACCCGCTCACCTTCGACGAGACGAAGCCGCGCGAGGTGCTTGGGACGGCCGACCTGCACGAATACTGGCAGACGCCCGGCGCCCGGCAACTACTCCAAGCTATCAGGGAGCTGCGCTTCGGCTTAGCACCGGCGGCTAAAGACGACGATGATGAGGCCGTCCCCGCCGAGTTGACGGCCGAGCAGAGGCAGACGGAGCAGTGGCTGGATAAGCTCAGAACCTTCCTGAAAGACCTTGAGCAGTGGGATCGCGGGGCCGAACGCTCCGAGGCAGACTACTTCCACCAGCGGCAGAGTCTCTATCACGGACTGCTGGAACTGGCGCCGAACGGCTGGGCGCGTGACATGGTCTTGCGGGAGTGGGAGGAGAGCCTCGCGGAGGAGCCGCCGCGCGGCCTGAGCCGTCCCGAGTGGTTCCTCTGGGCGGGCAACCTGCTCAAGGCCGCGCGCGCCTCCGAGCCGAAGTCGCGCTCGACGATTCTTGAGGCCATGACCAACTCGAAGAACCCGACCCTCGCCCTCTACGCCAAGCTGGAAAGACTCAAGCTGCTCGCCCCGTAAGGCCGCGCATCACGCGCCGCCCCGTCAAGCGGCGCCAGACCTAAGGCATAATCCGGAACGTGCCCGTGTTGCCGGACAGGCCATTCGCTTTGATTCTCACCGAGCACCTGCCGGCGGCGATGTTGTCGGGCAGGCGAAACGTGACTTGAAAAAACTGGTAGCCCGGCACCACGCGAACATCTTCCGCGGGCACGTCGAAGCTCTGGTTATTAGCGTCCGTGAGATTCACTACGACCGCGGACGGATTATCTCCGGCGTTCGGCGTGAGGTTGGCGACAAATAAGATCACGCGAGTGTTTTGATCGGCCCCGAGGGTCGTCCACCATGTCTCAATTCTATGGACGGGGAAGGGGTCTCTTAGCAGGAGCGGCGATTCGAGCGCCGCCGCCTGATCGGCTGCGGGCCCCGAAAGCTCCGGGATTAAATAGGGCATGTAATCGGCTTCGACGGCGCCGATGTCAACCCGGCCGGACACCACTCGTGCGAATCCTACGCCGCGCTGGTCAACGGGTAGCGGCTCGACGGCGTTGCCGTTATTGTTCAAATCGGCCGTGTCCGCCGGCAAATTCGCATTGCTTCCGGCGTTGATGGCCGGACTCGTCGGCATGGGTAAGTGTGTCAGCGTCGGCCCGCCGTAATTGGCAAGGCCGAAAAGCGCGGGATTGATCGGAGAAGTCGAACTACCGACTTGATTGCCTGCGTTACCGTTCGTTATTCCCGTCAAATTTGTGCCGTCGCCGATCAAATTAAATGAGCTGGACGGATCAATCTCACCGTTGATGTCATCACGTGTCGCTCCGGTTCCGCGAAAGTTCCCTGCCACAATCGTGTTCTTCAGCGTGGCGGTTCCGCTATAGGGTGAATTAATTCGAGATATGCCTCCGCCGCCTTCATTTCCCTGATTGTCGTGGTTCGAGCGGTTATTGAAGATCGTGCAGTTATTAATCGCCACTATACCTTGATCCACCCAGACTCCACCACCATGCAAATCACTGGAGTTGCCTGACACTGTACTGTTGGTAATCGTTGTCGGCGCGCTTGTGTAAATGCCGCCCGCGGCCGCACCCGCAGAATTGCCTGAGACTGTGCTGTTGATGATCGTTACGGTACGGAACGCGGAAAGATATAAACCAGCACCGTTATATTGAGCCGAATTGTTGGAGACGGTGCTGTTAATAAGTGTCAGTCCCCCCACAGAAACAATACCGCCGCCGTGCACTGCATGATTGCCTGAGATGGTGCTGTTGATTATCGTGAGCGAACTGTCAGAATAAATCCCACCGCCGGTACCATTTTCGGTGTAATTATCGCTCACGACACAATTCGTTAGCGTAAGCGGCCCATCGCTATAGATACCCTCTCCGGCGGGGAGAAAAGAGTAGCCGTCGGAAATTTTCAGATTATTGATTGATACTGTCGCGCCTGCCTTAATAGAGAAGTTTTGGCTAACGTGGTTGCCGCTAACTGTCAGGAGGCCGACGCCCGGGCCGTTAATCGTCATGTCGGAGCTGATTTCGGGCAAGATGGTATTGTGCCTAATTGTGCCGGAAATGTGGGTGAGGTCTATAACATCCGAGCCGCTACTGCTGCCGGCTGCGCATTCTCCTGCGAGCGCGCTGCCCGGAGAGATGTTCGTGTTAGCCGACACCATCGCCTCGCGTAACGTGCAGCGGCCATCGTTTATATCTATTACATCCGCGGTGCTGTTAACGACAATCGTATTGCCGACCGTTGGGAGGGAAAGACCGGCGACGCGCCGCGCAGGCGCGGGCAGCCCCGCGGCCAATCCTGTCAGGCAGGATAAGACCAGAAGGGCAACAATAAAACATCGCTGTCGGACGGCGAAAGTCATCTGTCTAACGCCCCCGGCATCACACGCCGCCGCGAGCGATTGCGGGAAGATAAAAGCCGGCGTGTCGGCGGCCGGGTGCATGCCGTTGCTATGCTCCGCGCTACGGACGTTCATACCAGTTAGTGCAATCGGTTACTTTGTAAATATCCTTCACCGCATCGGGAAGCTTCTTTCGGTCATAGGTGCGTGTTTCCCAAGTCTCTCCATCCCTGAAGCTTACTATTAAGAGGTCTGCCAGCGGTGGGTGCTTTGCGCCCTCCGGTAAAGCCTTGATTGAGTTCTTCAAGGATTCGAGTTGCGGCTCGTCCAACTGCGCCCTGTGGCTGGCTTGGAGGGCCCAATTGAACACGTCGCGGTAAGTCAGGATGTCCCCTTTAAGGCTGGCAAAACACTGGTAAGCCACACGCGGGTCGCCGTCAACTAACCACGTCGCGTAGAGCATTAAGTCCTTGCTCTTCCGCCCGAAGTCCCTGTGCGAGTAAACGATGCTATCAAACGCGGCGCTTTTAGGATAGCCCGCGAACAACCCGTCCCTCTCGGCATCGGCGGAACCTCCCTGCGGAACCGGGGCCGCGGCGGGTGTAGTAACCGTGACGGCAAGTAATAATGCCGAGCCGATAAAGCCTGCGAACCACGCCCCGAACCATCTCTGAGTCATGACAACCCTTTCGCCTCCGAATACACTGTAATCAGTGGCAGGAGCATAACGCCAGGCATCACCCGCCGCGCCCAAGAGATTGAGAAACATGAAACCCACCGGGTGCGCGGTCGGGTGCATGCCCATGTTAGATTGCGCCCACCTTTAGCGCCCCGCTCATCACCCGGCGCGTGGGCGATGACATTCATCCCGCGCCATGCCTCCCATCACCCGCAGGCTTCGAGGTCAGGCCGAACAGCACGGCCGCCGACGCCGGAACTAAGCCGCTTCGCCATCCGGCTCGCCCGCGCTTTTAATCAGCAGTAATTCCATATCGCCTCAGCAATCTAACGCCGCGCATCACGCGCCGCCCAACCCCGCGAAGGAATTTAACAAGCAGCGTGTCGGCGGTCGCGTGCATGCGCTTGTTAGATTGCCCAAGGGGAGCGGCCTGAGCATCCTACGCCACAGGCCGCTCCTT
>DATFHD010000108.1:0-12837 GCA_035248785.1 Pyrinomonadaceae bacterium
GAGGAGCGCGCCGTGCGCGAGCGCGTCTTCGCGCGCATGGACGAGGCGGCCGAGTTCGGCGTCTTCGCCTGGAGCTTCTCGGGCGGCGAGCCGCTGATGAACCCGAACGTGCCCGACTACATCGAGTACGCCGCGCGGAAGGGATTCTACACCTCGATGCCGACGAACGGGCTGGCCCTGAAACGTTACGCGGAGGCGTGCGTCCGGTTAGACCAGCTCGAAGTCTCCATTGATACGCTCGACCGCGAGAAGTTCGCCAAGCGGCGCGGCATAGACGGCCTGCCGACCATCCTCGCCGCGCTCGACCACATCGCCGGCGAACTCGAACACAACACCGTCCAGATAAACGCCGCCGTTGACCTCGACAACCTCGAAGACCTCCCGGCGCTGGCCGAGTATTGCGAGGAGCGCGGCTTCCTCCTGCACACGGAGGCCGTCCACAACGTGGTGCGCACGACTTGGAAGACCGAGGACGTGGAGATGCGGCGCGAGGAGCTAGACCGCGTGGCCGCCTTCGTGCTTGAGCTGCGCCGCAGACACAAGTGCGTGCGCTTCTACGCCGACTATTACAGGTTCTACCGCGACGACGGCTTCGGCGAGAAGTTCCCCTGCCGCTCGGCCTCGCACCTCGTCAACATGCGGCCGGACGGCTCGATACAGTTCCCCTGCGCCTTCGTCTCGCTGCACCGCGGCGCGCCCGAGATGTCGCTGCGCGAAATCTACGATTCGCCCGAGGTACGAAAGATCGTCGAGCAGGCGCCGCGCATGTGGGACTTCTGCAAGGGCTGCAAGATCGGCTGCCCGTACGAAGTCTCCGCGTACCGCAACAGCCCGCTGACGGCCGTGCGCTCCGCGCTCGACTTCCTGCGCGCCGGGTGAGCCTTCAGATGACTCGGGGCACGACACAGACGGCCGCAGGCCGCGAGCCGCCTTTCGCGGGCGAGACAGTTTCGGCCGGCGCGCGCGCGGCGGCGCTCAGCGCGCGCGGCCTCGTCAAACGCTACCGCGACGGGACGGAGGCCAACCGCGGCATTGACTTCGACGTGTGCGCGGGCGAGGTGGTTTCGGTACTCGGGCCGAACGGCGCGGGCAAGACGACGTTCCTGCGGCAGTTGACGACAGAGCTGCGCCCGACCGCGGGGAGCGTCGAGGTCTTCGGCGTGGACGCCGTCAGGGAGCCGGCGCGCGCGAAACGTCTGATGGGCGTCACGCCGCAGGAGGCGGGCGTCTTTGAACGTCTGACGGTGCGTGAGCACCTTGAACTCTTCGCGCGCCTTAAGGGTATGCCGAGGCCCGAGGCGCACGAGGCGTCGCGGGAGGTGGCCGACGAACTCGGGCTCGCGCCCGAGTCGGGGAAAAGGGTCGGCGACCTCTCCGGCGGGCAGCGGCGGCGGGTACTCGTCGGCCTTGCGCTGCTCGGGCGCCCGCCGCTGCTCGTGCTCGACGAGCCGACCATGGGGCTCGACCCGGCCTCGCGCCGCGCCGTGTGGGGCGTGATACTTCGCGCGGCCTCGCGCGGCGCAGCCGTCGTCCTCTCGACGCACTACATAGAGGAGGCCGAGCGCCTGAGCGACCGCGTCGCCGTCATCATCGGGGGGCGGCTCGTGGCCCTCGGCTCCGTCGAAGAGTTGCTCGGGCGAAGCGGGCGCGGCTACCGCGTGACCTACGGCGACCCGCTCGACCCCGACGGCGAGACGCGCTCGCTCTACTTCGCGAGCTTCGACGAAGCCCGCCGCCACGTCGAGGCCGAACGGCTCTCGGAGTACACGGTGGCGCGGGCCTCGCTCGAAGACGTTTACTTCGCGCTGACGGGGCAGCGCGCGACCGAAGAGGCGCGCGAGGAGGCCGCATGCCGCGTCTGAACGAGATCGTCTGCGTCTTCCGCATCCAGCTCGCCAACATGCGGGGCGAGACGGGGCCGTTTCTGCTCGCGGCGGTGGTCTTCCCTTCGGCGATGTACCTCTTCGCGGGCGCGGTCGGGGGCGCGGGCGCGGCCGGGGGCGAGGCCCGCCTGCGCTTCCTTGCCGGCTCGATAGTCTTCTCGCTCTCGCTGACCTCGATCAGCTGGCTCGGTTACCTGATGCTTGAGAACCGCTTCACGGGCCGGTTGAGGCTGTTCGCGACGCTGCCGCTCGCGCCCTCTTCATACCTCTGCGGCTTCCTCGCCTTCGCGCTGGCGCAGGGCGCGCTCTCGACGGCCGCGCTGCTCGCCGTCGGGCGCTGGGCGGGCGTGCCCGTCCGGCCGAGCGTGGCGCCGCTGGCGCTCGTGGTGGTGCTGACGGTTCTCTGCCTGTGCGGGCTCGGCGCGCTGGTGGCCGCGCGCGCGCGCAGCTTCACCGAGGGGTCTTTGATGACCGACGCCCTCGGCGCGGGGCTCGTCTTCCTCGCGCCAGTCTACTACGCGCCGGAGGCGATGCCCGGCTGGCTCGGCGCGGCCTCGCGCTGGCTGCCGACGACGTTCGCCGCCAGCGCCATTCGCACGGCGCTCTCGGGGGGCCACGAGGTCTACGGCGAAGTGTCGGCACTGGCGCTCACGGCCGCGGCGACGCTGGCCCTCGGGCTCAGGCTGACGAACTGGAGGGAGGGCTGAGGCCACGTATGCGGAAGGCGCGGCGCATACTCGTCCTCACGCTCTCGTTCGGCTCGGGCCACGTGCGCGCGGCCGAGGCTCTGGCGGCCGAGTTGAAGCGGCAGGAGCCGCTCGCGGACGTGCGCGTGTGCGACGCGCTCGAAGGTTCGCGGCTGCCGTTCCGCGCCCTCTACGTGTGGCCCTACTGGGCGATGGTGCGTTACGCGCCGTCCCTTTGGGGGCGATTCTTCGCGGCGCGAGTCGCGCGCGGCGACAGCTCGACGGCGCCCGTCTGGGCTTTCCGCCGCGGCTGCGCGCACGTCTTCGAGTTAATCGAAGAGTTCCGCCCCGAGGTCGTGGCGGCGTGCGAAGTCGCGGCGTGCGAGTTGGCCGCCATTGCAAGGCGCGAAGGGATGACCGGCGCGCGCCTCGTTAACGTCATCACAGACCACGAGTCAGAGCCCGTGTGGGTCAAGCCCGAGGCGGACGCCTACGCGGTGGCCGACGAAGGGGTGCGCGAACAGTTGCGCGCGTGGGGTGCTCCGCCGGAACGCGTCGCGGTCTGCGGCATCCCGACCGACACGGCTTTCCGCGAACGTCACGACGCGCGCGAGACTCGCCGCCGTCACGGCATACACGACTGCGCGCCCGTCGTGCTGCTCATGGGCGGCGGCATGGGGCCGACGCGCATGGACAGGGTCGTCGCGTTGCTCTGCCGCTCTGGCATCCCCTTGCACGCCGTCGCCATCACCGGGCGCGACCGGCGTGCGCGGCGCAGGCTCGCGCGGCTCAAGGCCGAGCCCCCCGCGAGCCTGCGCGTGCTCGGCTGGGCGGAGGACGTGCCCGCGTTGATGCAGGCCGCCTCGGTGCTGGTCACGAAGCCCGGCGGCCTGACGACCGCCGAGGCCGCGCTCTCGTCTCTTCCCGCGGTCTTCTTCGACGCCATACACGGCCCCGAACGGCGAAACGCCGAGCGCGCAGCCGAGGCCGGCGCCGCCGTCAACGCCGTCAACCCCGAAGCCGCCGCCGCCGCCGCGCTCTCTCTATTGCGCGACGGGGAAACGTTGCGCCTCATGTCTGAGCGGGCCGGACGACTCGCAAAGCCGGGCGCCGCGGCCGACATCGCACGCCTCATCTTAAATGACCACGCGATGAGCGCGAGCATGACGAGAGGTGCGGGCACGCGGGCCGCAGCGGCGAGGCCGGTCGTATGAGGCCGTCGGTCGAACGTGAGGGTGAGCCGCAGATGGGGGCCGCGCCGCCGGCGTCCGGGCCGGCGCCATCTGAGTCGGCCCCGTCAGAAGCGGAGAGGCCCGTGCTCATCCTAACCATCTCCAACGGCGCGGGGCATGTCGGCGTCGCCGGAGGGCTCGCCGCGGCCGTCCGCGCCGCGCGGCCGACGACGCACGTCGTCGTCGCGGACGTTGCCGATTACATGAGCGCCGCCGCACGCTTCACGCACGTCACGGCCTACCTCTGGCTCGTCAAGCGCGCGCCCGCGCTCTGGGGGCGCATAGACCGCTACCAGAAGAGGCAGGGGCACACGAGCCCGGAGTGGTACTACCGTCGGGGCTTGCGCCGCCTGTTTGAACTGGCGCGGCGCGTGCGCCCCTGCGCGCTCGTCGCCACCGAGGTCGGCTGTTGCGAGATAGCCGCGCTCGTCAAGCGCGACCTCGCGCAGGGGGTGCCGCTCGTCGCGGTCAACGGCGAGGAGGACGCCGACCGCGCGTGGGTGCAACCGGAAGTTGACCTCTACTGCTCCACGAGTGAGGAGGTCGGCCGCCAGTTCGTCTCGCACGGCGCCGAGCCGCGCCGCGTCGTCTCGTGGGGCGTGCCGCTGCGTGCGGGGTTCAACTCTTTGCGCGGGCGCGAGGCGGAGCGCGCCGCCGTCTGCGGGTGGCTCGGCCTCGACGCGGGGCGGCCGCTCGTCGTCGTCGCGGGCGGCGGCGAGGGGATGGGGCGAATTGAGGAGACGGCCGCGCGCCTGCTCGTGCTCGGCGAGCCCGCGCCGCAGGTCGTCGTGCTCGCGGGCCGCAACGCGCGGCTTAAGGGCCGTTGCGAACGCCTGCTGAGCGGAACAGGAGGCGCGCGCCTGCGCGTCCTCGGCTGGACGGAGCGCGTGCCGCAGTTGTTGGCGGCGGCGGACGTGCTGGTCTCCAAGCCCGGGAGCACGTTCAACGAGGCGCTTGCCGTCGGGCTCCCTCTGGTCGCCCCCGAGCCGCCGCCCGGCTCCGAGCGCGTGCAGCACCGACTACTCGAAGAGTGGGGAGTGGGCCGCGCCGTCCGCACCACTGACGAGGCGGTCGCGGAGGCCGCGCGCCTGCTCTCGACGCCGCGCGCGCTCGAAGCGATGCGCGCGCGCGCGAAGGAGCGGGCGAGGCCGGACGCCGCGCCGCGCATCGCGCGCTGGCTCGACGCCGCATTGAACTCGCGTGCGCGCGCGCCGCAGGTCTGTCGGGCTTCGCCACTGAGCGTCTCTCGATGATGATGTTCGACCTCTTCACGTCGTCCGCCGTCGCGGGCGCGGCCGCTTTGGCCGCGGGCGCCTCGTGCGCCTACTACGCGACCTACGCCGTGCGCTCGCAGTGGCTCGGGGCCGCCGACTGGCACGGGCGGCGCGACACGCGTGCGGCCGCACTCACCTTCGACGACGGCCCTTCGGAAGACACCGAGCGCGTGCTCGACGCGCTCGACGCGATGAAACTGCGCGCGGCCTTCTTCATGATCGGCCGCCACGTCGAGCGCCTGCCGCGCGTCGCGCGCAGCGTCGCCGAGCGCGGACACGAGATAGGCAACCACTCCTACTCGCACCCGATTTATCTCTACCGCACGGGGCGCGAGACGCGGCGGCAGTTGGAGAGGGCGCAGGCCGTCATCGAAGACGCGACGGGCGTGCGCCCTCGACTGGCACGCCCGCCGTGCGGCGTGAGGACGCCCGCCTACTTCGCGGTCGCGCGCGAGCTGGGCCTGCGGACGGTGCAGTGGGACGTGGCGGGTTTTGACTGGACGCGCAGGCGCGCGCCCGAGGTTGCGCGCGCGGTGCTCCGCGGCGCGCGCGCGGGCTCCATCGTCCTGCTGCACGACGGCGACAGCGAGGGCAGAGGCGACAGGCGGCAGACGGTTGCCGCGCTCCCCCTCATCGCCGAGGGCCTGCGCCTGCGCGGCCTGCGCGTCGCGCCCCTTTCCGAGTTACTGACGGGCGAGCCGAGGGAGGAGAAATCAGTTGTTAACTACGGCGCCGCTTGAGCGGCCGATGCTGTTTCTGGACTTCGACGGGACGGTCACGGGGCGCGACGCCGTGGACGCAATCCTTGAGGCGTACGCGGACGCGCGCTGGCAGGCCGTCGAGGAGCAGTGGCGCGCGGGCCGCATCGGCTCGCGCTCATGCCTGCGCGCGCAGATGGCTCTGGTCGAGGCGTCGCCCGCCGAGTTGGACGAGCTGCTCGACTCGATAGAGGTGGACGAGGGCTTCGCGCAACTGCTCGACACGTGCGCGGCGGGCGGCGTGCCCGTCCGCATCGTCAGCGACGGGTTCGACTACTGCATCCGCCGCATCCTCTCGCGCCCCGGTCTGCGCCTCGGGGCACGCCTCGAAGGCGTGCGCATCTTCGCCAGCCACCTCGAACCGGGGGGGCAGCGCTGGCACACTGACTTCCCGCACGCGCTCGCCGGCTGCGAGCACGGCTGCGCGACGTGCAAGCCTTCGGTGATGGAGGTGCTGAGCCGCGGGCGGTGCCCGTCGGTCTTCGCGGGCGACGGACTCTCCGACCGCCACGCGGCCGCGGCGGCAGACCTCGTCTTCGCCAAGGGCACGCTCGCCACACACTGCCGCGAGCGCGGCATCGAGCACGTCACGTACGGGGGGCTCGCGGATGTCGCAATCTGTATAGAGGACGCTTTGCGCTACGGCGGGCTCTGAAGCCGCGCGCGAAGTACCTCGCCAACGTCCGAACAAACTGAAAGCATATGAGCACAGAAATCATCGAGCCGGTTCAACTGACGCGCGTGACTGACGAGCGGGAGCTGCTTGAGCTTGAGCGGCGGTACTGCTCTTGGGGCGACACGGTGCATTACCTCGACCCGCCGAAGTTCTTCGAGCGCTGCGAGGGGAACTACCTCTACGACCGCGAGGGCGTGCCCTACCTCGACTTGCAGATGTGGTACTCGGCGGCGAGCTTCGGCTACGCCAACCCGCGCCTCGGCGCTGCGCTCAAGGCGCAGGCGGACAGGCTGCCGCAACTCGCGTGTCAATACCTGCACGCCGAGAAGGTAGAGCTGGCGGCGCTCATTGGCCGCCTCAACGAGTCGAAGTTCGGCCTCTCGGGCCGCGTCCACTTCAACGTCGGCGGCGCGCAGGCGATTGAAGACTCTCTGAAGATCGTCCGCAACGCGCGGGGCAAGAACCTCGTCTTCGCCTTTCAGGGCGGCTACCACGGGCGCACGCTCGGCGCGTCGGCCATCACTTCGAGCTACCGCTACCGCCGCCGCTTCGGCCACTTCTCCGACCGCGCGCACTTCGTCCCCTTCCCCTACTGCTTCCGCTGCCCCTACGGCAAGAAGAAGGAGGACTGCGGGCTCTTCTGCGTCAAGGAGTTCGAGCGCAACTTCGACACCGAATACAACTCCTTCTGGGATCCGAAGGCGGGCGAGTCGGAGTTCGCGGCCTTCTACGTCGAGGCGATACAGGGCACGGGCGGCTACGTCGTCCCGCCCGAGGGTTACTTCAAGGCGCTGAAGAGAGTCCTCGACGAGCGCAATATCCTGATGGTGGACGACGAGATTCAGATGGGCTTCTACCGCGCGGGGAAGTTCTGGGCCATCGAGAACTTCGAGGTCGAGCCCGACATCATCGTCTTCGGCAAGGCGCTGACGAACGGCCTGAACCCTTTAAGCGGCGTCTGGGCGCGCGAGGAGTTGATCGCGCCCGAAGTCTTCCCGCCCGGCTCGACGCACTCGACCTTCTCGTCGAACACACTCGGGACGGCCGTCGCGCTCGAAGCCGTGCGCATGATGGAGGAGGAGAACTACGAGGAGCTGACGAACCGCAAGGGCGCCTACTTCCTCGAACGCATCCGCGACTTGCAGCGCCGCTACCCGCGCGTCGTCGGCGACACGGACGGGATGGGGATGGCGCTGCGAATCGAGATTTGTCAGCCCGACGGCTTCACCCCCGACCGCGAGCTGACCGACCGCATCTTCGCCGAGGGTATGCGGGGCGACCTCGACGCGCGCGGCCGCCGGATGGGGCTCGTCCTAGACGTGGGCGGCTACTACAAGAACGTCTTCACGCTCGCGCCCTGCTTCGAGATGACCGAGGGAGAGATAGACCTCTCGGTCGAACTCCTCGAACAACTCATCCGCCGCTGCGCGCCCGAACGGGTCTAGTCCGATTATGTACGCGAAACTCATCGAATACGCCGAGCGCGCGTCTCTTCATCTCCCGCCCGAGCAGGCGAAGCGCATGCTCGGGATGATGCCCGACGCGCTCTTAAAGAGGATGCAGGCCGCGCGTTTTCGCAAGACCGTCCGGCTTGTGGCCCGCGAGTCGCCCTTCTACCGCGAGGAGTTCAAACGTCGCGGCATAGACGCGCGCGGCGTCCGCCGCCCCGCAGACCTCGGCGACTTCTACACCACCGGCGAAGACCTGCGGCGCTGCGGCCCCGAAGCGTTCCTCACGGGCCGCCCCGACACGGCGTTCGAGACGACGGGCACGACCTCGCCCGTGCCGAAGCGCGTCTTCTTCTCGCACGGAGAGCTGCGCGAGGTCGGGCGCGCGGGCGCGATAGGCTTGCGCCAACTCGGCCTGCGCCGCGAAGACCGCGTGCTCTCGGCCTTCGACTGCTCCTTCTGGGTCTCGCCCGCGACCACGCGCGAGGCGCTCAACTACATCGGCTGCTTCCACGCCGAGGCCGGGAAGATCGAGCCCGCCGAGTTCTACGAGCGCGCGCTCCACTACAGGCCCAACGTCCTCTTCGGCGAGCCCTCGTGGCTCGTGCGCCTCTCCGAGCTGGCGCGGGAGCGCCGCACGTGGCCGGTCAAGTTCCTCTTCTCGGGCGGCGAGAACATGACTGAGCAGGCACGCACGCGCGTCGAGTCGGTCTGGCAGGCGCCCCTCTACATGAGCTACGGGCAGACCGAGGCGTTCGGCGCGCTGGGGGTCGAGTGCGCGGAGCAGGACGGCTACCACCGCAACGACCTGAACTACTTCTTCGAGGTCAGGGGCGCGGACGGCGAGGGCTACGGCGAGCTGGTCTACACGACGCTCAACCGCGAAGTGATGCCGCTCCTGCGCTACCGCTCGACCGACGTGACCCGCATGGTCGAGGAGCCCTGCCCCTGCGGCCTCTTCGTCAGGCGCCTCGGCAAGGTGCGCGCGCGCTGCGACGAGATGGTCGTCTGCGGCATGGGCAACGTCGGCCCGTGGGTCTTCGCCGAACTGCTGCGCGACGTGACGGCCGCGGGCGCCGAGTGGCAGGCCGTCGTCACGAGCGACGGCCGCCGCGACCATGTAGAGCTACGCGTCGAGACCGATGACCCCTCCGCGCAGCGCCCGCTGGAAACTTCGGTGCTGGCGAACCTGCGGGAGCGCTTCCCCGACTTCTGGAAGAATTACGAGATGAGGCTCTACGAGCTGCGCATCTCGGCCCGCCCCCCGCGGAGCCTGCGCACCGAGCGGAAACTGCGGCGGGTCATAGACGAGCGCCGGATGCTCCTGCGCCACGCCATCTGAGTCGGATTCAACACAGCCGCGCGTCGTTAATGAGCACTCTCGGCAAAGGCCCACGGCCGCCGCTAAAGACCTTCGCCGCACTCGCCTGTGCCTTATGCATGCTGCCGTGTTACATCCGCGCGGCGGCGCCCGTGGCCGGGAAAGGCGCCATCACGGTCAGTTACACGCCGGGCAAACCGGCCAACGTCTTCACGCCTTCCCGCGCTCTGGGCGCCGGGATTGACGGGCACGAGGCGGGCGAGACGGCGCGGATGCTCAGCCCGCGGAACGTGAGGATGATGCTCTCGGCCGGCCTCAGGCCGTTGAGCTACCGTCTGAGGACGGAGCTGGCCGACGAGGCTTGGCACTGGAACCCCTCCGGAAGTTGGAGCGACCCACGGCACAGGCAGGGCTACTGGACTTCGAGCGGCGCCGTCGGCCCCGAGGTCGCGCTGAGCTACGGTTACCGCCTGCCGAGGCGCGGCAACACAACGGATCAGGCCAACGACGACGGCTACTCGCGCCTCGACGATGGCGACCCCGACACCTTCTGGAAGAGTAACCCCTATCTCGACGAACACTACACGGGCGAAGGCGACGCGCTGCACCCGCAGTGGATAGTCGTAGACCTCGGCGAGCCTAAACCCGTTGACGACATACGCATCCTCTGGGGCCAACCTTACGCTACGCGCTATCAGGTCGAGTACGCCTCCCCGCTCGACGGCACGCCGGATGACGACAAGTCATTCAACCCTTACGACCCGGGCCTCTGGCACAGCTTCCCCGGCGGGGAGGGCTTAACGGCGTCGGGCGGTGAAACGTCCGTACGCCTCTCGGCCGAACCGCTGCGCGTGCGCTACGTGCGCGTCCTGCTGCTCGAAAGCTCGCACACCGCGCCGCGCACGTCGCGCGACGTGCGCGACCGCCTCGGCTACGCCGTGCGCGAGGTGTCGCTCGGCTCGGCCGGCGACGGCGGGCGGTTTCATGATGAGGTGCGACACGCTGCTGCCCGCGACCGACAGACCGTGATCTACGTCTCCTCGACCGACCCTTGGCACCGTGCCGCCGACCGCGACCCGCGCGTCGAACAGCCCGGGCTGGACAGGGTGTTCCGCGGCGGCCTCACGCGCGGCCTGCCGGCGCTGATCCCGGCGGGCGTCCTTTACGACACCCCCGAGAACGCCGCCGCGCTCGTCCGTTACCTCTCGCTTCGCCATTACCGGATCGCCGGGCTCGAACTCGGGGAGGAGCCCGACGGCCAACTGGTTTCGCCGGAAGACTACGGCGCCCTGTATGTCCAGTGGGCGAAGGCCGTGCGACCCATCGCCCCGACCCTGCAACTCGGCGGCCCGAGCTTGGCGACCATCACGCCGTACCTCGACGCCAGCAGGGAGTTCACCGAGAAGGAGTGGCTCAGACGTTTCGTCGCCTACCTGAGCGCGCGCCGTATGCTCGACGCCTTCAACTTCTTCTCCTTCGAGTGGTACCCGTTCGACGACGTGTGCGACCCGCCGGCGCCGCAGCTCTTGGCCGCGCCGGCGATGCTCTCAGACGCCCTCGCCGGCCTGCACCCCACGATACTGCCGGCCGACACGCAGCTCTTCATCACCGAGTACGGGTACTCGGCTTACGCCTCGGCGGCGGAGGTCGGCATCGAAGGCGCTCTGCTCAACGCGGACACGGTCGGCCTCTTTCTTACGCTCGGCGGAGACCGCGCCTACCTCTACGGCTACGAGCCAAACGAACTCATCTCCGAAGACCCCTGCACGTGGGGTAACAACATGCTGTTCGGGATGGACGAGGGGGGCGCGATCAAGTACAGGACGGCGAGCTACTACGGCGCGGTTCTGCTCTCAAGGGTGTGGGCCGCCCCGGGCGACTCCCCGCTACAGGTCTTCCCTGCCGCGTCGGACATCCGCGACGCCTCCGGCGCCGCGCTCGTTACCGCATACGCGCTACGCCGGCCCGACGGCCGCTGGTCGTTGATGATTATTAACAAAGACCCGCGGGGCGCGTGGGACGTAGACGTGAGAATATCCGACACACAGAGCGGTGACGCCTCATCGCTCGGGCCCACGGCAGACCTGTATCAATACTCGCAGGAGCAATACGTCTGGAAGGCCGACCGGGACAAAGGCCGCCCCACGCGCGACCTGCCGCCGACGCACACCTTATTACATTCGGGCGCGGGGCAATCCCTACGCCTGCCGCCCTACTCCATATCGGTCGTCAGGGGTTCTGTTGCTACGCGCCGCGTTTAGAGATTAGTGCCTGTCACATTCTGATTAAGTTCACGGACGCGCCGCAGCCCGATGTCGAGCAGCACTTCCGTGTACTGCTCATACCTTCTGAGGTCAACGTCGAGCCCGAGCTTCTCGTTGGCCTTGATGGTGTCGGCGTCCTCGTCCTGCAAAGCGCAGCGGTCGGAACGCGAGCACCCGCACTACGCCATCCCTTCCCAGAGGTCTCCCGCGGGTCGGCCCGCGGGGCGCGCCCCCCAAGCAAGGCGGAATGCCTCGACACTCAGGCGGCGCTCGGTGTCGGGCGGGTCGAAGAAGAGGCGCGCGGTGTTCTTGATCTGGCTGCGGTGCGCGCGCAGCGCCGCCTCTTTCGTCTTCCACCAACGGCTCACGTCAACGAGGAAATCAATGCCCGGCTCTTCCCCCGGCCTCTCCTTCAGCGCCAGTTCCCAGCACGGCGTCGGCGTCGTCCACAGCAGGCGACTGACGCGGTGCGCCGCGCCCGCGTCGGGGAAGAACCTCGCGTCGGCCGCCGCCTGCACGGCGTCGGAGGTGTAGCGGCTGATCGCCACGTGGTCGGTGTGTGCGTTCGAGCCGTTCGGGTCGAAGGTGATGACGACCTGCGGGCGGTGCCTGCGCAGGAGCCTGACGAGCTTTTCGCGAATCTCGTTGACGGGGGCCGACGCGAGTTGCTTGTCGCGGTAGCCGAGCAGGTCTAACGAATCGAAGCCGAGTATCTCGACGGCACGCCTGAGTTCCGCCTCGCGCACGGCGGGCAGCTCCTCCCTCGTGCAGACAGGCGGGTCGCCCGCGCCGCCCTCTTCGCCGAGCGTCGCCGTCACGAGCGCGACGCGCGCCCCCTCTTCGCGGTACTTGCACGCCACGCCCGCGGCCATGAAGCTCTCGTCGTCCGGGTGCGCGAAGACGCAGAGGATGCTGCGCCCGTCGGTCATAGTAGACTCCCTTTCCGCCGTCCGGCCGCGGGCGGGTCTTCTTAGTAGGTCGTGACCTGCTGCGTCAGCCCGCCGTCTACGTAGTAAGTGCTGCCCGTGACGTACTCCGCCTCGTCGCTGGCGAGGAAGGCCGCGACCGCCGCCACCTCCTCGGGCCTGCCGAAGCGGCCCCAAGGGATCTCCAAGACGGCCTTCTCTTTCTCGCCGGGGTCTTCGAGAACACTCCGGTTAATTGGTGTGGCGATGGCGCCGGGCGCGATGTTGTTGACGTTGATCCGGTGGGGCGCGAGTTCTATCGCGAGGTTGCGCATCAACATGCGCATGCCGCCTTTGGCCGCGCAGTAGCTGGCGAAGTGGGGGAAGACC
>DATFHD010000109.1:0-155833 GCA_035248785.1 Pyrinomonadaceae bacterium
CGGAGACCCGCCCGCCTCCGAGCCGACGCGACTCGCCTGACGTGAAGCGTTGACGGCCCACACCCAAAGCGATGGCCACCGGCACTCTGCGAGACGGCGGTCGGCTGGCTGACTCGGAAACCGGCGACGCCGCACACATCCCACCGCAGGCTTTGAGCACTCGCCTCGGCGAGGTGGCGCGCGCCTTCCGCGCGAAGCCTTTCGTGCCGCACCCTCTGCTCGCGGGGCCCCACGCGCAGACCATCGCCGCCTCGACGCAGCCCGGCCGCCGAAGGTCTTTCCGCGAAGAGGTCGCGCTCTACGAGTCGCGTCTGTTTGAAGTCGAAGAAGGCACGCGCGTACTCCTTCGCTGCCGCTGGCAGGCGGAGAGGAGGAACGCGCCGACGCTCCTGCTGATGCACGGGCTCGAAGGCTCGACCGAATCGCTCTACATGCTCGGCACGGCGCAGAAGGCTTTCCGCCAAGGCTTCAACGTCGTCGGGATGAACATGCGCAGCTGCGGCGGCACCGAACACCTCGCCGCCACGCTCTATCACAGCGGGCTCACGCGAGACTTCGCGCGCGTCCTCGAAGAAGAACTGGCCGGGCGCGAGGGCTTACGCGAAATCTTCGTCGCGGGCTTCTCGATGAGCGGCAACATGGTCTTGAAACTCGCGGGCGAGTACGGCGCCGAAGCCCCGAAGGAGCTGGCGGGCGTCGCCGCCGTCTCGCCCTCGATTGACCTGCACTCAAGCGCCGACGCGCTCGAAAGCCGCGCCAACACGCTCTACCGCATGAGCTTCGTCCGCAACCTCCGCGGCCGCGTCCGTCGCAAGGGCCGGCTCCAGCCCGGCCTCTATGACACGCGGCACTTGCGACGCGTCCGCACCATACGCCAGTTCGACGAGCGCTACACGGCCCCGCACGGCGGCTTCCAAAGCTCCTCCGACTACTACGACCGCACCAGCTCGCGCGCGGTCATCCCACGTATACGCGTGCCCGCCCTCATCATCCACTCGGCGGACGACCCGATCATCCCCGTGGAGCCCTTCCGAGACCCCGGCATCGCCTCGAACCCGGACGTGCTCCTCGTCCTCACGCGCAACGGCGGCCACGTCGGCTTCATCTCCGCCCACGCCCACGGCGAAGACCGCCACTGGGCCGAGAACCGCGTCGTCGAGTTCTGCCGGCTGCTCTCGCGCGCAGAGGTCGGAGGTTAGAGGTTAGTAGTTGCCGTTTGTGCGCCGCCCGTCTTCAACTCCGGTCGTCAGGCCGGCGGCTTTCACTAACCTCTAACCTCCAACCTTTAACCTCTACCCTTGCGCGGGCGCGGCGTTGGCAATAAGCTTGTGTGCGGTCTGCAATCAAGCACAGGCAGAGAGAGCGGGCGGGGGTTTTCTGACTCCCGCGCGGGCCGCCGACATTCTTTCGGGAGATGGAAACGCTTCTCAGGATTCTGGCCGTCCTGCTTCTGGTCGTCGCCAACGGCTTCTTCGTCACCTCGGAGTTCGCCATCGTCAGCGTGCGCCGGATGCGCATCGCCACGCTGGCCGAGGCCGGGAACAATAGCGCGCGCCGCCTGCTCGCCTTCAAGGACAACCTCGGCGCATACATCTCTGCGACGCAGTTGGGCGTGACGCTCTCTTCGCTTGGCCTCGGCTGGATCGGCGAGTCCACGATGGCCGAGCTGCTCGGGCCGCCGTTCGAGCGGCTCGCCGCGGGGCTGCCGGCGCCCTACGGCGAATACTTCTCCGTAGGCGCGCGCCACATCGTCGCCTCGGTCATCGCGTTTACGCTCATCACCTTCCTCCACATCGTTCTCGGCGAGCAGGTGCCGAAGATGCTCGGCATCGAGCGCTCGGAGCGCGTCGCGCTCCTCACGGTCGGGCCGATGTACTGGTTCTCGCGCATCTTCCGCCTGCCCATACGGCTGCTCGACTGGGCAAGCTCGGCCGCGACGCGCGCGCTCGGCCTGCACGGTTCGAGCGAGCACTCTTCAATCTACACCGAAGAGGAGATACGCCAGCTCGTCAACATCTCGCACCGCAGCGGGCATCTGGAAGAGGAGGAGCGCCGACTGATTAACCGCGTCTTCGACTTCTCCGAGGCAGAGGTGCGCGAGGCGATGATCCCGCGGACGGAGGTCGAGGCGCTGCCTTTGACCGCGACGCTCGAAGAGTGCGAGCGAGCCTTCTGCGACTTCGGCTACTCGCGCCTGCCCGTCTACGGAGAGCGCCTCGACGACATCGCGGGCGTCCTCTTCATGAAAGACCTGATGCCCTGCCTGCGCACGGTCGGCCCCGCGAGCTTCGACATGGAGAAGATGCTCCACCCGGCGCTCTTCGTCCCCGCCACGGCGCGGCTCGGCTCGGTGCTCGCGCAGATGCAGGCCGAGAAGACGCACATCGCCTGCGTCGTTGACGAGCACGGCGGCCTTGAGGGCATCGTCACGCTGGAAGACTTACTCGAAGAGATCGTCGGCGAGATTAACGACGAGTACGACGAGGAGACGAAGTCGCAGATCATAGAGGAGCCGAACGGGACGTTCCTCCTCGACGGCATGCTCGCCGTCCGCGACGCCAACCGCCGCTTCAACCTCAAGCTCCCCGAAGAGGCGGGCTACACGACGATGGCCGGCTTCCTGCTCGCGCGCGCCGGCCGCATCCTTGAGCCCGGCGAAACGGTCGAGCACGACGGCGGCACCTTCCTCGTCGAGCAGGTCGAGGGCCGCCGCATACGCCGCATACGCTACACGCCCGCGCCCGCGCCCACCGAGGAGCCCGAGGAGCAGGAGGCGGCCTGAGCTTTATCTGAAGAACAAGGGGAAATACCGATGGACGCCGACAACACAGAACTAATCTTCAGCCTCATCGCGATGGGCGTGCTGCTCGTCCTCGCCATCGCCGCGGTCGCCGTCTTCTTCCACGTCTGGCGCAAAGAGAACAAGGGTCGCGGCCGCAACTTCTTTGAATAGTCGGCCGAGTACGTGCGCCGAAAACGTTTCACTTGAACCGCATTCCGGAAGGCGCGATAATCTGCGGCGGAGACTCTAAGGGGGCTCTGATGAGCGAAGAACAGACGCAGAACCTTCCAGACGGCCGCTCCTTCGAGGAGCGCGTGTTCGCGCGCTTCGACGCGCTCGACGCCCACCTCAACAGCATGGAAGGGCGACTGACCAACGTCGAAACGCGAATCGAGGGTATGGACGGCCGCTTGCAGGTGCTTGAGCGGAAGGCTTACGACACGAAGCCGATCTGGGAGCAGGCGCTCAAGGAGATTTCCGAGACGCGGCGCGAGATGGTCAGAAGGCTCGACCGCATCGAGGCCGTCGCCCCCGAAACGCGCGCCCGAGTGGGCGACGCCGAAGACCGCCTCGACAGGCTCGAATCCACGCCCGCACAGAGTTAGCACAGAGACACAGAGGCACAGCCGGGAACACAGCTTCATGCATTTAGCTGTGTACAAGCTGTGCCTATGTGTCTCTGCGGTTAATTCTTGCGTTATGGCTGCCCTGCGAACAGTTCCGGGAACGTCATCCTTATCTGTCTGGCGAAGGCGGGCTCTTGGCTGCGCGGCTTGAGGCCGTGGTAGGCGCGGCGCTCGGGCGAGGTTGGGAGGACGCCGGGGCCGACCCACTCGGAGAGGATGGCGTGGCGCGTGCGTTCGGAGCGGTTGTGGCCGGCGGCGTGCAGAATCTTGGTGTTGAAGAAGACGCCCGCGCCCGCGGGGCAGTTCACCACAAACTTCTCTTCGGGGCTGATGCTGTGCTTGTCCACCTCGCCCCAGTAGGGCCGCTTCGCCTCCTCGTCCGAGACTTTGTGGCTGCCGGGGACGAAGGCGGTCGCGCCGTTCTCCGCCGTCATCGGGTCGAGGCAGAGGATGACGAGGACGGTGTTGAAGTAGGTGAACTCCTCGCCCGGCGTGTCGCGGTGGAAGTTGCCGTCGCTGATGCCGTTGCCGACGCGCGCCTCCTTCGGGCGGCCGACGAGGTAGTTGAAGCTGAACTCGGTGCTCCCGAACAGCGCTTCGAGCACGTCGAGCGTAGGCGTGTGGCAGATGAGCGCCGAGAACATGGGGTGGAAGAGCGCGAGGTCGTCTATCTGCCGAACGGCGTCGCCGCACTCCTCCGGCGTGAGGACGCCCTCGTAGTAATGCCGGTTGTTCACGACGTGCTGGCGCTCGAAGAAGAGCTTGTCCCGCAGGTGCGTCGGGACGTTTCCGACGTTCCCGGAAATCTTTAAGAACTCCGCGCGCAGCTCTTCCAGCACGCCCGCGTCGAGCACGTCGCGCACGACGACGAACCCGTCCCTCTCGTAAGACTTCTTCCAAGCCTCCGGCTCGAACTCCATCGCCTCTCCCTTCGCCTGAGTCTGAGTTGAGGAAACGCCCGGGAAGGTAAACGACCGAAGGGCCGTTTATGTTGCGCGCTTCAGTCGTCAACGAGCGAGCCGCGGAAGAGGGGCTGGCCGGCGAGCGAGGTCTTGAAGCCGTAGAGGATGAGGGCGGCGCCGAGCGCGGCGGCGAAGGCCGACGTGCCCGCGTACCACGCAGAGAGGTCGGAGGTCACGGGGAAGAAGTTGAAGAGCAGCACGAAGAACTGCATGAAGACCAGCGCCAGCATCCCGAAGCGCAGCAGCACGAAGACGATGACGGTCGCGGCGCAGGCGCCTACCGCGGCGTCGAGCGCGGGCGTCTTGCCGTCGAGCGAGAAGAGGACGATGAGCAGCCACAGCAGCACCGCCGCCACGCGCTCGCGCCGCGTGACGATGGTCAAGAGCAGCAGCAGGAACATCAGCGTCGCCGAGAAGAGCATCGAGTTCAGAAACACCGCCGCCGTCAGGCTTATCGAGTACTGCATGCCGGAGAGCCCGCGCAGGAAGATCGAGAGCGGCGCCGCGGGCGGCCGCCCCAACATCGGCGGGACGAGCGCCTGCGCGTAACCCAGAAGCATCAGCGCGCAGCCGGAGAGCGCGCCGAGCAGCAGGTCGCGCCCCACGAGCGGGTCGGCGAGGTCGCCCGCCAGCACTCGGTTCCAAGCGATGATCCGCGCCGGCCAGCGCCGACGCACGTAAGGCTCAAGCGCCACGTAGACCAGCCACAGCATCGCGCTGATGAAGAGCGCCACGGCGAGGCTCTGCACGAAGTTCTCGAACTCGTCGCCGAGCGAAGGGACGTGGTGCGCGACGAAGAGCCAAGAGAAGATGATGGCCACGAAGACGAAGCCCGCCAGCCGCAGCGCGCCCCTTCGGTCGCCGCGGCCGAGGCGCAGGTTGTGGCGCGCGAGCAGCCCCGCCGCCCCCAGAATCACGAAGAAGAGCACGACGACGAGCGCCTGTAGAATCCTCGGCCCGGCGGGCACCGGCATCTGCTCCTGCCGCGTCGGCGGGTTCCAAGGGTTGATGAGCTGGTAGTAGACGGGGCGCCCGCGGAAGGCCGCCGCCTCGACGCGAACGGTCGTCTCCGGCTGTCCCGGGTAACTCCCCTCCCACGCGGCGCGCTCGTCGAAGGCGTGCGGCGGCGTCCAGACCGAGTCCACGCGTTTGAAGTTCGAGATGTCTAGCCCGGCCTCGGCGAAGAGTTGCGACCAGTCGAAGGGCGCGGGCGGCTGTGCGCCCTCCTGCGCGGGGACGTTCTGCGGCGGCACGCCCTCGAAGGCGAGCAGGCGGCCGCGCGTGTCGAGCGAGAGGTTCGCCATCCCCGAGACCGTCCGCGGCGGGTCTGTCTGCGTCAGCTCTTCGCGGTTGAGGGGCACGAGGTAGCGCGGGCTCTGCCTGTACCAGAAGATGATGCCGGCCGGGTGGCCCGTCCGCATGCGCTCCCAGCGCGCGGCCGAGCGGTCGTTCGTCTCGACGTAGTTGATGTACTCGTTGTTGGCGTTGAAGCCCCAGTAGCTGTCGGTCTGTGCGTCGTAGCCGAACTTCTTCGCGATCTCCGACGCGCGGTCACGCAGCGCCTCGGACGACTTCTCCATCGGCACGCGGCGGTGCAGGAAGACGCGCCCCGAGAGCGCGAAGCAGAGCGCGAAGAGCACGAGCGAGCTTAGGGCGAGCGCGACCGCGACCGGCGGGCGAAGGCTTCCCTGCTTCGGCGCGGCGGCGACCATCTCTGGGCTCGGCGTCTCGCCCGCCGCGAGCGCCGCGGCCAAGGGGTCTCCGCCCGGCAGCGCGGCCGCGACTTGCAGCGCCGTCGCGGGGCGGTCTTTCGGGTCTACGGCGAGGCAGCGCTCGATGATGCGCTCGACGTTCGGGTCTATGTCGCGCACGACCGAGGAGAGGCTGTCGGGCATTGACTCCGTGCGGCGCAGGCGCAGGATGTCTGTGAGCGTGCCGGCCGAGAAGGCTTTGCGGCCGGTGAAGAGTTCGTAGAGGACGAGGCCGAGCGAGTAGATGTCTGAGCGCACGGTCAGCTCGCGCCCGTCCAACTGCTCGGGCGACATGTACTCGGGCGTGCCTTCGAGCGCGGCGCCGCCGCCGAAGTCTTCGAGCAGGCCGGCCAACCCGAAGTCAGTGATGCGGACGTTGCCGTTCTCGTCAATCATGACGTTCGACGGCTTCAGGTCACGATGGAGCACGCCCGCGTCGTGCGCCGCGGCGAGCCCGGCGCAGACCTGCCGCGCGATCTCGGTCGCCTTGTCGGCGGGCAGGCGCCCGAAGCGCTTCAAGACCGACGAAAGCTCCTCGCCGCGTATGTACTCCATCGAGACGAAGTGCTGCCCGTCGGCCTCCGAGATGTCGTAGACGCGGCAGACGTTGCGGTGCGAAATCTGGCGGGCGACCCTCACCTCTCGGTGGAAGCGCGCGAGCGCAGCGCCGTCGGCCGAGAGGGCTTCGGGCAGGAACTTCAGCGCGACGGGCTGTTCGAGCTTGAGGTCTTCGGCGCGGTAGACTTCGCCCATCCCGCCGCGGCCGAGCAGCCCGACGACGCGGTAGCGGTCGCTGATGATGGTGCCGGCGACGAAGCGCGCGCGGTCGAGCGAGTCGGAGGTGGTGTGAATTGAGAGGCGCGACGGGTTCGAGGTCTTGCTCGGGCGGCGGGTGCCGCGCCCCGAGTCAGGCTTCGAGTCTGCGGGAAGGATGCGCGTCTCCGCGTAGGTCTCATCGAGCCCCGCCCCGCAGGACGGGCACGAAGGGCTCTCCTCCTCAATCTCGGTCGTGCAGGCGGGACACTTCATCGCTTTACTTTCGGAAGGCCGACGCCCTCCGCGGTCGGGCCTTCTGCTTCGCTCACAAGTTCAGATAGGAATACGAAGAGCCCCGGCGGAAGGTTTACCTTCGCGTCCGCGTTTGCCGCGCACCGCGCCGGTCGGTGAGAATTTACCACGGACGCCGTGCGTCGAAAGGGGGTGTGTGTATGCGCGACCTTGACGAAGTCTTCGCGGAGCTTGAGATGTCGGACTTCCGACGCCGCTTCCGCCTGCGTGGGAAGGAGCTTGCGTACCTGCGCGAGAAGGGCTTGGCGACCGTGCTCGAACACGCCGCCGACTTCGTCGAGAAGCGTCTGGCGCCGGCCGAGCCCGCCAACGACGGACGCCAGACGCCCATGCGCAACCACCCGGCCTTCGTCGCGCAACACGCCACCGCCACCTGCTGCCGCGGCTGCCTCGCCAAGTGGCACCGCATCCCAAAAGGCCACACCCTCACCGACGAAGAGAAGCGCCACGTCCTCGCGGCCCTCAAACGCTGGCTGGTGAAGCAATAGGTATATGGCAGATGGCGGTAGGCAGTTCTGAAATCCCCGATGGGGATAAAGATAATAGCCGGGGGCAGAGCGAGCGAAGCGAGCGCCGCCCCCGGAACACGACGGGCAAACGAATCCGACCCTGAAAGGGTCGCACCGTGTGACGAGGTGCGACCCCTTCAGGGTCGGAATCCTTTTGTCGCTCGTTCCGGGGGTGGCGCTTCGCCGTCTCGCCTGCGGCTCGCGGCTTTGGCTTAACCCCCGGCTATTATCTGCATCCCCTTCGGGGATGGATTGCCTACTTCATACTTCACTGAACGACGCGGTAGAAGGAGCCGTCGTCGCGCCAGTCGCGGCGGGCTATCGAGTACCAGACGCAGTCGAAGCCGTGGAAGCGCGCGGCGCGGACGTAGCTCATCCCGAGCCGTTCGAGGACGCGGCGCGAGCGTCGGTTGTCGTGCATCGTGAGCCCGGCGATTGACTCAAGGTTCAGGCGCTCGAAGCCGTAGCGCAGGCAGGCGCTACCCGCCTCGGTCGCCAGCCCCGTGCCCCACTCGGAGCGCGCCAGCATGTAGGCCAGCTCGACGCCGACCTCTTCGAGCCCCAGCGAGAGCCCGCAGTAGCCGACGACCCGCCCGCCCGCCTTCTTCTCCAACGCCCAGCGGCCGAAGCCGCGGCGGCGGAAGGCCGAGACGATGTTGACGAGGTTGGCCTCCGTCTCGTCGCGCGAGAGCGGCGCGCGCGGGCCGATGTAGCGCATCACCTCGGGGTCGCTCGTGATCGAGTGCATCGCGTCGAGGTCTTCGGGCGTGAAGACCCGCAGCCGCAGCCGCGCCGTCTCGATAAGGTCGGCGGTGAATGGGGCCCACGGCCCCACGTCCGTGTGAAGGGTTACTGCCACCACTGTCTTGCCTCTCAAGCGGCGAGGACGCTCGCGGCCTCCTCGCGGTTGGAAGTGAGATCGGTGAACTCCGGGCCCGTGAGCAGGTCGAGCGCCTGCGCGCTGCCCACGGGGCGCGAGAAGAGGTAGCCCTGCCCGTAGTCGCACCCGAGGTCGCCGAGCTGCCGCAACTGCTCGCAGGTCTCGACGCCCTCGGCGATGACGTTCATGTCGAGGCTGCGCGCGAGCGTGACGATGGTGCGGACGATCTCGGCGTTCTCGTTGTTGTTCGTCATCTGCGTGACGAAGGAGCGGTCAATCTTCAGGGTGTCAATCGGGAAGCGGTGCAGGTAGCTCAAGGAGGAGTAGCCCGTCCCGAAGTCGTCAATGGAGAGCCCGACGCCGAGCGCGCGGAGCTGCGCGAGCATGTCTATGGCCGTGTCTATGTTCTCCATGACCATGCTCTCCGTAATCTCAAGCTTGAGGTTGGCGGGGCGCAGGCCCGTCTCGCGCAGCGCCGACGCGATCTGCTCGATGAGGTCGGCCTGCGAGAACTGGCGGGACGAGAGGTTGACGCTCATCGTCACGTGCTCGCCCGCGCGCCCCTGCCGCTGCCACTCGCGCATCTGCCGGCAAGCCTCGTTCAAGACCCACTGGCCGAGCGGGATGATGAGCCCCGTCTCCTCGGCCACGGGGATGAAGTCGGACGGCGGGATGATTCCGCGCTCGGGGTGCGCCCAGCGCACCAGCGCCTCGAAGCTCGCGACCTTGCCCGTCTCCAAAGAGACGATGGGCTGGTAGTTGAGGAAGAACTCCTTGCGCTGGATGGCGCGGCGCAGGTCGGTCTCTATCTGCAAGAGCTCCATCGCGCGGGCGTGCATGCCCTTGTCGAAGACGACGTGGCGCTTCTTCCCTTCCATCTTCGCGCGGTACATCGCTGTGTCGGCGTCGCGCAGGAGGTCTTCCGCCCGCTCGTAGCCGGTGTTCGAGAGCGCGATGCCGATGGAGGCCGTGGTGAAGACCTCGTGGCCGCCGATGTTGAAGGGCTGCGTGACGGCCTCCTGCACGCGGCGCGCGACTTCGGTCGCGTCGTCGGCCGAGGCCAAATCTTCGAGGAGTATCGTGAACTCGTCGCCGCCGAGCCGCGCCACGGTGTCGCCCGGCCGCAGACACATCTCAAGGCGGTGCGCGATGCCGACGAGGAGCTGGTCGCCGACCATGTGGCCGAGAGAGTCGTTGATGATCTTGAAGCGGTCGAGGTCGAGGAAGAGCGCGGCGAAGAGGCGGTCGCCCGAGCGGCGCGAGCGCTGGATGGCCATCTTCACGTGATCCATGAAGAGCGCGCGGTTCGGCAGCCCCGTCAAGGCGTCGTGGAAGGCGTCGTGGAGGAGCTGCTCCTCGGCGCGCTTGCGGTCGGTGATGTCCTGTATCTGGAAGATGAGGTGGAGCGGCCCCGCCTCGCGGTCGCGGACGAGCGACATGCCGAGGTGAGCCCAGACCTCTTTGCCGCTCTTGTGGTGGTAGCGCACCTCGGTCTGGTGCGAGGAGACCTGCCCGGCGGCGAAGCGCTGCAACTGCTCGTCCAACGCGACGAGCTCTTCGTGGTGCGTGACGAGCCGCACGTCCGAGGCCAGCAGCTCCGCCTCGTCGTAGCCGAAGATGTCGCGCAAGGAGCGGTTGACCTGTAGCCAGCGGCCGTCGAGCGAGACGACCGCCATCCCGATGGTCGCGTTGTCGAAGGCCGAGCGGAAGCGCTCTTCCGACTCGCGCAGCGCCTCCATGTGGCGCTGGACTTCGACGGCGTGCTCGCGCGCGAGCTCCGCCTGCCGCGTGGAAGCCTCGACGTTCTTCAGGTAGGTGGTGTAGGTGAAGTAGACGACGACGACAATCGGGGCGGTGGCGAGGAAGGCGTAGAGGCCGAAGCCCTCGACCATCTTGGCGATGATGCCGGCAGCCGAGGCGCCCGCGAAGTATGTGACCGAAGTCCAGAGGAAGTTCTGCCGCCACATCAGCCAGAGCGACTGCCCCGACCGCAGCGCGACGCCGACGGCGATGAGGCCGGAGTTTACGACGTACTGCACGAGCGCCATCAGACAGACGGCCACGATGTAGCGCGACTGGTCGCCGTTCGGCAAGTGTTGGATGTCGCCGAAGAAGTGGCGCAGCGCGGCGACCGTCAGGAAGGTCGAGCAGATGTAGACGCCCGCGTTGAAGGCCCAGACGACCTTCTTCTTCGAGATGCGCACCGAAGAGCCGATGGCGTCGGCCCCCGCGAGCAGGACGGCCGCCTCGCCGCCGAAGTAGAAGAGGACGAAGAAGATGAAGGTGTCGGAGACGGTGATCTGGCCCTTCGTGCGCGGTATCTTCACGCAGACGCGCGAGCCGAAGGTCAGCGTAACGATGCTGATGAGGATGAAGCGCATCCCGAGCGTCGAGACTTGGAGGTGCGCCGCGGTGTAGACGCCCGCTATCGCCCCGAGGACGATGATCGTCCAGAGGTACGGGAGCGACGAGCGTTGCTGTTGCGTTTCGGAGTTGGACATCGGTTGCGTCTACGGCCCGCGCCGGAGGCTTTCGTAACGACCGGGCCGGGCGGCCCTTCGGTCGCAAACCTTTGTGCAAGCCTCATTCCAGCGTTCGAGAGGTGTAAGGGGCGGGCGGAAGCCGCGAATTTACAGACTTTTTTGAGGGCCGGGGCTGTAGGCCGCTCGCGTTCGGTCAGTCAGCCTGACGCGGTGACATCAAATTGACAGAAAACCGCTCACCCGCCCTCTCGGGGCGGGACGGGTGAGCGGTCTTTCAAGCGGGGCTTCGAGAGGGTCGGTTCGACTGTCTTCCCTTGTGGTTCCCTTGTAATCCCCTTGTTCGTTGCGGCTACTTCGTCGGCGTCGTCGCGTAGGCGACCGACGTGTAGGCCGAGTTGCCGTTGGCGCTGAAGGCGCGGACGCGGAAGTAGTACTTCTTGCCGCCGGAGAGCCCCGTCCAAGAGTAGGACTTGGCGTTCGCGCCCGCGTTCTGCGCCAGCGTGAAGTTAACGCCGTCGGTCGAGCACTCGACGCGGAAGCCGGTCTCGTCGTTCGAGTTGTCGGCCCACGTCAGGTTAATCTGCGACTTCGAGGCGGCCGCGGCCTTCAGCCCGCTCGGCGCCGCGGGCGGAGCCGACTCGACGACCTTCGCCATCGAGGCCGTGTTGTCGCCCCGAATCATGGCGAGGTTCGCCTGCCCGGACACGTCGGCGAGCAGCGTGCCGTCGCTCAGCAGCGTGCCGTCGCCCATGATGACGCCGTCGCTCAAGAGCGAACCGTCCATCAGTATCACGCCGTCGCTCAGCAGCGACCCGCAGGCGAGGAACGGCGAGCCGTCCGAGAGCAGCGAGCCGTTGCTGACCAGAATGCTGTCGCTCAGGATGACGCCGTCGCTCAGCAGCGACCCGTCGGCCAGCAGCGTCCCCGAAGCGCTCAGCTTCGTGCCATCGGCCAGAAGCGCCCCGAGGTTGTAGACCGCCTGATACTTGGTAATCAGGTTCGTCCCCGTCGCGAAGGTCTGATCCATGATGATGCCCTGCGACCAGTCGAACTGGTAGCCGGCGATGGTCGTCTGCTGCGACCCGAAGGAGCCTGTCAGCATGGAGGTGCCGACCGGCGTCGAGTTCGACAGGTCTGTGCGGACGAGCCTCGCCAGACGCATCGCGCCCTCAAGGTTGATCTCGCCCGCGCCCTGCTCGAACGTGTTGAAGCCGGGGAGCTGCTGCGCCGTGTACATCAGGAGCGCCTTGACGAGGTTCGGCGTGAGCTTCGGGTTGGCCTGAAGCAGCAGCGCGGCCGCGCCCGAGACGACCGGCGCCGCCATCGAGGTGCCCGAAAGGTACATCTGGTCGCGCGACGAGGAGCCCGAGACGTTGGCGTCGAGCGTCGGGTTCTGCGTCACCAGAAGGTTCCCGGCCGCCTGCGCGTCTATGATCTTGTTGCCGGGCGCGATCACGTCGGGCTTGACGAGGTTGTCGTAGTGCTTCGTGCCGTACGAGTCCGTCCAGAAGGAGCGGGTCGGCCCGCGCGAGCTGTAGGTCGTCACCGCGTCGTCGTTGCGGGCGTCGGTGCCGTAGGTGTTGGCGGCGCCGACCGTGATGACGCTCGGGTCAATGCCCGGCGAGTGAATCTGCCCGTAGAGCTTCGTGCCCGAAGAGTCCTTGCCCTCGTTGCCCGCGGCCGCGACGACGACCACGTTCGAGTTAACGAGGCTGCGCACGGCGAGGCAGAGCGGGTCGTTCTTGTAGGAGTCCACGGCCGAGGTGCCGAGGCTCATGTTGACGACGCGGATGTTGTACGTCCCCTTGTTCGTCTTGATCCAGTCGAGCGCGGCGAGCAGGGCCGAGACCGACCCCACGCCCTGCGAGTTGAGTACGCGCAGGTTGATGATGCTGGCGTTGGGCGCGATGCCGACGTACGAGCTGTTCGAGACCTGACCGTTGCCGGCGGCGATGCCCGCGACGTGCGTCCCGTGGCCGTAGGGGTCGTCGGTGCGCCCCTCGCCCGTGAAGTCAACGCTCTTGACGACGCGCGAGGCGGAGCCCGACTCGACCGTCATGGCGGTGTGGTTCGGGTCAACGCCCGAGTCGAGGACGGCGATGCCGACGCCCGTGCCGTCGTAGGTCGGGTTGTAGTTGCCCATCACGCGCGCGGCGTCGGCGCCCGAGGTCAGGGAGACGTGGCCGAGCACCTGCACGTCGCGGTCGAGCGCGACGTAGCCGACATCACTGCGGGCGGCCATCGCCTCGACGGCCGCGGCCGGGAGCGAGGCGGCGCGGACGGCGAAGGCCCCGTAGGTCTTCGTGACTGTGCCGTTGTTGCTCTTGACGGCGTCGTCGAGCGTCTTGTTCCACGACGAGGCGGCCGTGATGACGACGTTGAGCTTGCCGCCCGAGGAGAGCTTCTGCCGCAGGTCGGCAGAGACTTTGTCCTTGGACGACGACTGCGCGCCGGCCGGGGTCGCGCCACCCCAAGAGACGACCGCCGCGGCGGCGAGCGCCGCCAGAAGGCCGAGGGTGGTTGTGACTCTGTTTCTTCTCATCTTCTTAATCTCTGCCCGACTTCGAGCGCGGGCGTCGGTGTCTTTCAGTCTCTCTACCTCGTCGGGCGCATCCCCGGCGTGGGGTCTCCGCCGACCATGGCCGACATGGCCTGCACGGCGGCGTCGGCGGCGACCCCGTTGTCGCCCAGAACTATGCCGTCGCCGATCAGGATGCCGTCGCCCATCACTATCCCGTCGCCCATCACTATCCCGTCGCCGAGGAGGAAGCCGCACGGCAAGAAGACCGTGCCGTCGCCGAGCACGATGCCGCTGCTGGTCATGATGTTGTCGCCGAGCACGATGCCGTCGCCGAGCACGATGCCGTCGCCCGACGTGGCCCCGTCGCCGTAGTAGATTCCGTCGCTGAGCAGGAAGCCCTGACCGTAGACCGTCTGGTACTTGGCGATGAGGTTCGTGCCCGTCGCGTAGCGCTGTTTGAGCAGGACGCCCTGCGCCCACGTGAACTGGAAGCCCGCGATGGTCGTCGTCGGGTCGGGCAGCGTCGCGGACTTGAGCAGCGGGTCGCCCTGCTTCGTGCTCGAAGAGAGGTCTGTGCGGACGAGGCTCGCGAGGCGGACTGCGCCCTCGACGTTCAGCTCGCCCGCGCCCTGCTCGAACGTGTTGAAGCCGGCGAGCTGCTGCGCCGAGTACATCAGAATCATCTTCACCTCGTTCGGCGTCAGGTTCGGGTTGACCTGAAGCATCAGCGCCGCCGTCCCGGCCACCAGCGGCGTCGCCATCGAGGTGCCCGAAAGGTACATCAGCCGCCTGTTGTCGGAGTCCGAGACGCCCGAGTCGAGCTGCGGGTTCTGCCTGACGATGAGGTTCGGGCCTTTGCTGCCGTCGTCCGACTCGGCGAAGATCAGCTTGTTGCCGGGTGCGACGAGGTCTGGCTTGACGAGGTTGTCGTAACGGCGCACGCCCGCGTCGTCCGTCCAGAAGGAGCGGGTCGGGCCGCGCGAGCTGAAGGTCGCCACGCCGTCGTCCGAGCGCGAGTCGGTGCCGTAGGTGTTGGCGGCGCCGACGGTCAGCGCCGAGGGCTCGTTGCCGGGCGAGTGAATCTGGCCGTAGATTTTGTTCCCCGAAGAGTCCTTGCCGTTGTTGCCCGCGGCCGCGACGACGACTATCCCGGCGTCAACCAATTTGCGCACGGCCTTGCACAGCGGGTCGTTCCTGTAGGACTCGACGGCCGAGGTGCCGAGGCTCATGTTGACGACGCGAATCTTGAACTTCGTCGCGTTGGTCGGGTTCGAGGAGCTGAGCGGCTTGCTGGGGTCAACGGGGCTCAGAATCCAGTTGAGCGCGGCGAGCAGGTCGGAGGTGCGCCCCCCCCCGTTCGAGTCGAGCACGCGCAGGCTGATGATGTCTGCGCCGCGCGCGACGCCCTCGTAGACGCCGCCCGCGACCGTGCTCATCCCCAGCGCCGAAGCGGCGACGTGCGTGCCGTGGCCGTAGGGGTCTTTGTCGCCGTTCGTGGCCTCGGCGGTGAAATCCTTCTTGACCTTGACGCGGCTGCCCGAGAGGTCGAGCTTGGCGGCGAACGCCTTGTGCGCGGCGTCTATGCCGGAGTCGAGGATGGCGATGCCGACGCCCGTGCCGTCAATCGGCGTGCTGCCGAGCAGCCCGAGCGTGAGGCTGTTAACGAGGCTGCCGCTGCGCACGGCGTCCGTGCCCGTCGTCGTGGTGACGTGGCCGAAGGAATGAATCTCGCGGTCGGGCGAGAGGTAGCTGACGCCGCCGCTCGCGGCCAACTCCTTCAGCGCGGCGACCGGCAACTCGACGCGCAGCGCGCCCAACTGTGCCATGCGCGCGTCGGGCGCGGCGCCGTGGCGGCGGAGCAAGGCTTCGAGCTTCGGGTTCTGCAAATCTTCCGTCTGGACGATGACGCTCACGCGCTCGTCGGCCTGCGCGCCATTGATAAGTGCGTGCAGGTCGGGCGAGAGCCTGTCGCCCGCCGACGCCACCACGTCTTCGTCCGCCGAGGTGTCGCCGGCCTCCGCTTCGAGGCTGATGGTCTGGAAAAGCTTGGCGAGCGCGGCGTCCTTCGCGATGTGCTCGCCGTAAATCTCCTCGGTCGTCGCGCCGACGAGGCGGAGCCGGCCGCCCTCAACGGCCGCGCGCGTCACGTCCGACGCCGCGCGCCCGGTGTAAGAGCCGACGTACTGGTGGAGGTCTTCCGCGAAGATTACGACGGGGGCGCTCGACCGGGCCGCCGCGTCGAAGACCGAGCGCAGGCGCGCGGCGAACTCGCCCGAAGACTGCGCGCCCGAGAGCAGCGCGTCGCGGCGCAGCGCGTAGACCTTCGCGCCGCTCAAGGAAGCGGGAACTTCGCCCCCGGCCACGCGCCGCGCGATGCCCTGCGCGACCGCGCCCGCGCCCGTCTCGCCTAACAGGACTGGGCTCTTCGGGCCGCCCGCGAGCGCCTCGACGGCCTTCGCCACTTCGCCCGCGTGCTCCTCGGAAGAGGAGAGGCGGCCGAGGCGCGCGAGGCGCGTCAGGTCGGTCGCGTAGCGCGAGAGCGGCGAGCGCTCGGCGGCGGCGGCCGACGAAGCGGCGCCGCGCGACTGCGCGCCGACGCGTGTGGTCGCCACGCTTCCCGCCAGAGATGTGGCCGCGAGTGACAGGGAGATGAATCCTTTAACGAGGGATGTTTTGTGGCTCAGTCTCATCGAGGGTTTTATTAACCGCCCAAACCTTGTCTGAAAATCTTCGGCGCGTCAGGCGAGACTCACCGGCTCCGCGGAAGCTTTTGCACAGCCTGTGCCGCAAGGAGCTGCGGCCGCGAACGTAAAATTTTCCGGTAAAATTGGGCGCGGGGATGTGAGCGCGGCGGGGCTTCGCGTCAGGTTGAACGAGCCTGACCGAGGCGTCAGGTCAGAGTGATGTGTGCGGGGTCGCGGGCGGGTGGACTCTGGAACGTGAGGGCGCGGGGCTTTAAGCTTCCGCTTCGTCGTTCCGGAAACGGGCGCGGAAGTCTTTCGAGGCGAGGCGGAGCGCGAGCCAGTCTTCGAAGATTTCGGGCTGGTTGAGCCAGACCGTGAACCACTCGGCCATCTCCGCCTTCTCTTCGCGCTTGCGCTCGTTGACAGAGGGGTTGCGCGCGATCATCTGCGCGCGCTGCTTGCCCTTGAGCACGGTCTCGTGGACGCGCCGCAAGCCCTCTCGGTCGTTCTTGCGCCGAAACTGCTTGCGCAGGTTGTCGAGGCGGCGGATGGAGGCGGCCGCCTCCTCGAAGGTCGAGAACTTGAGGACGTTGCGGAAGGCCGCGTCGTAAGGGTCGCGCGTGCGCCAGCGCACGTCCATCTCAAGCACCTCGGCGTGGCGGAGTTCGGCGCCCTCGTCGGCCAGCAGACGCGCGACGCGCGAGGGGCTCTCGACAGCGCCCTCTCCGAAGCGCTCGCGCACGACGGCGATGACGGCCTCAAGCTCCTTCGCGCCGACCGACTCGCAGTCGAGGCGCTCCCACACCTCTATCATCAGCTCGCGCTTCGTACGCGCCTCCCACTCGCGCCCTTTCATCGCGCCGAGCTTACAGCGCTTGTCAGGCGGAAGTCGAGGACGATGGGGTCGTGGTCTGAGAGGACTTCGCCCGCGCGGCCGCGCAAAGAACCGACGACGCGCGGTGGCTCCGACTTGTCGGGCTCGACGCCGATGCCGGCGAACCAGTCGAGCTTGAGCGAGCAGCGCCCGCCGTGGTCTTTGAGCGCCCACTCGATCCACCAGAAGCACCAGCGCGGCACCCACTCGCCCATGTTCGTGTTCGCCGCGAGGTCTTTCACGTCGTAGTGGAGCGTGCCCGCGCCCGGCTCGTTCAGCGGCGCGTAACTGTACCCCCGCCGCTCAAGCTCTCGGAACAGCCCGCGCTCGAACCAGCGCTCGGGCTTCAGGTAGTGGTTCTCGATGACGTGCCCGACGCCCATCAGCACGCGCCGGAAGAAGCCCGCGATTGAGTAGACCGCGCGGCGGGAGTTGTAGGTCGAAGTGTTCCAGTCGCCGCCGACGAGGACTGGCAGACGCGGCTCAAGCTTTTCGATGAAGTCGAGCACGACCTTCATCTGCGTCTGACGGTGTCTCTGGCTCGAATGCGCGTCGAGGTGAAGACTGACGGCGCGGAAGACGCCCGCAGGATGCTCGACATCACACACGACCGCGCGCTGGCTGCCCAGACGCTTCTCGCGCCCCTTCATCTTGTCCTTCCCGTTCGGCAGCGCCACCGACCAAGCGCGGGCGACGGGCCACCGCGACAGCACCGCGTTCCCGTGCAGCGCCAACTCGTTCTCTCCCTCGGCCCCGCTCTCAAGCCCGCTCCCCTTGCTCAGGTTCACGTAGCACGGCGCGAAGGCGTAGGCCATCCCCAACGCTTCCGCAATCTCGCGCGCCACGTGCCGGTTCTCCGAGCGCGCCATGCCGTAGTCCAACTCCGTCAGCAACAGCACGTCGCTCCGGCTCATCAACGGATGCTCACGCAGCACCCGCACAATCTCGTCCAGACGACTCCCGCGCTCTATGTTCCAAGCGGTCGCGCGTATCGCGCCCCGCGCCGCGTCCGCCAAGTTGTCCGGCGGACGATTGATGAAGTCACCGCGCTCCACCCCGTTCAAAACGCGCTCGACCTCCGGGCGCAGGCGCGCGTAGAGCGGCGAGGCTTCCAGAGCCTTCGTCGAATGAAACCGCGCGAGTTCCTGAAAGTGCGGGCTGAGGCTGTGTTCGAGCGGCGAACGTGTGGCGGGCTCTTGGCTAACTATTGTGTCCATCTGCGAGGCGTTGATGGTACAGTCTCCGGCCGAAAGATTTCAAATTTGAAATTTCAAATTTCAAATGCAGCCAGAAGCAGAGCCCAAGCCTGACTTGCGCACCGAAGCCATCGCGGGCGTGACGACCTTCTTCACGATGGCCTACATCGTCGTCGTCAACCCCTCGATTCTCTCGACCGAGGGGACGGGGATGCCTTTCGCGGGCGTGCTCACCGCGACGGTGCTCGTCTGCTTCACGATGACGCTGCTGATGGGCGTCTACGCGCGGCTGCCCTTCGCGGTCGCGCCCGGCATGGGTCTGAACGCCTTCTTCGCCTTCACCATCATCCTCGGGCGAAAGGTGCCGTGGCCGGTCGCCTTGGGCATCATCTTCTGGGCGGGCGTGCTCTTCCTCGCCGTCTCTCTGACGCCCGTGCGCACAGGGATTGCGCGCGCCATCCCGCGGCAACTGCGGACGGCGACGGCCGCAGGCATCGGCGTCTTCCTCACCTTCATCGGCCTGAAGAACGCGGGCGTCGTCGCCGCAGACCCCGTGACGTTCGTACGCGTCGGCACGCTCGGGCTGCCGACGCTCCTGATGTTGCTCGGCCTCGCCCTCACAGTCCTGCTGTTGAAGAGGAAGAGCCCTTTCGCGTTTCTCGCCGGCATCTTCCTCGTGACGCTCATCGCGTGGGCGGCCGGACTCGTCGAGGCGCCGCGGCAGTTCTTCAGCCCGCCCGACTTCCGCAGCGTCTTTCTCAAGCTCGACATCCTCGGCGCGTTGAAACTCTCCCTGCTCCCGGCCGTCGTCGCCGTACTCTTCACAGACCTCTTCGACTCGATCTCGACCTTCATCGGCGTCTCGCAGGCGGCGGGGATGCTGGATGAAGAAGGACAGCCGCGGCGCCTGCGCGAAGGCTTAATCGTGGACGCGTGGGCGACGCTCGGCGCGGGGCTGGCGGGCAGTTCTTCGGGGACGGCCTACATCGAGTCGGTCGCGGGCGTGAACGTCGGCGGGCGGACGGGGACAACTTCGGTCTTCACCGCGCTCTGCTTCCTGCCCTGCTTCTTCGTCGCGCCGCTGGCGGGGATGGTGCCGGCTTACGCGACGGCGCCCGTGCTGATACTGGTCGGCGTCTTCATGTTCAGCAGCGTGCCCTCCTTAGACTTCACGCACATCGAGGACGCGCTGCCCGCGTTCCTCACAATCATCCTCATCCCGCTCACCTTCTCCATCACGCAGGGCATCCTGTGGGGCTTCATCTCGCACGCCGGCCTCTACCTCATCGCCGGGCGCGGGCGCGAAGTCAGCCCCGTGATGTACGCGCTCGCGCTCGTCTCGGTCGGTCTGCTGCTGTTGGAGAGGTTCTCGTAAGGGGCGACGCGGGCTGGGCGCTGCCCTTCTGGAACTACTCGGCCAACGCCGCGCAGCGCAAGGTGCCGGCCATGTTCCGCGACTCTTCGAGCGTGCTCTACGCCTCGCGCAAGGCGGCGATGAACGACGGCACGGGGTCGCTGCCCTCCACGTCCGTTGACACCTCTTCGGGGATGGCCGAGACCGACTACGCCGACGGCAGTGACGGGTTAGAGTCCACGCCGCACGACGACGTGCACGTCGGCGTCGGCGGCCTGATGGGTGTCGTCGAGACGGCCGCGCAAGACCCGCTCTTCTTCCTGCACCACGCCAACATAGACCGCCTCTGGAACCTCTGGCTGGCGCAGGGCGGGCGCACAGACCCGCTCGACGACTCGGCGTGGAAGACGACGCCCTACACCTTCTTCGACGAGAACGGGACGCAGGTGACGATGAAGGCGTGCGACGTGCTGCGCGCCTCGGCGCAGCTCGGCTACACTTATGAGGGCGAGCCCTCGCAGGTCTTCCAGAGCTGCATACGCTTCGTCAGGCTGAACATCGTCTTGCAGAAAGAGGTCATCATCCGCTGGCCCATCCCGGAGGTCGTCATCCGCTCCGAGCGCGTGCGGTTCCCGCTCGCCGTCAAGCAGGTGCGCCAGCGCATCGCCACGCTCGCGCAGAGCAAATCGGACGCGCTCGTGCTCGACATCGAGGGCGTCGAGGCCGACCGTCCGCCGGGCGTCACCTACGAGGTCTACGTCGGGCTGCCGGCCGGCGCCGAGCCAGACCCGAAGAGCCCTTACTACGTCGGCAACTTCTCGCTCTTCAGCGTCGGCGTGCGCAGCCACTCGCACCACGGCTTCCGGCCCGCGCGCTTCTCCTTCCGCGTCAACCGCGCGCTGCTCGCCGCGCTCAGCGCCAGTCAGGAAGACCCGCAGGTGACCATCGTCCCGCGCGACATAGACGTTGACGGCAGGCGCACCGCCCCGAAGTCCGAGGCGGACGTGAAGCTCGGCTCGGTGTCGCTCTCGCTCAAGCGGGAGACGAAGCGGCAGTAGGCTTTTGATTAAGTGAGGCGGCGCCGAGCGCGCCGCCTCACTTACGGCTGGCCGAAGCGCTGGCGATACTCGACGGAGTTGATGAAGGCTTTGACCATCTCGGCGCGGCGGTAGTCGCCGCCGAAGCCGTCGAGCTTCGTCAGCCAGTAGTTGAAGCCTTCCGCGTCGGGGTCTCTACGCAGGTAGCCGAAGTACTGCATCAGGACGAAGGCGCGGTTCTTCTCGCGCCGCGCGAGTTCGGCGTTCTCGGCCACCTCGCGCAGCACGCCCGCGCGCTTCGACGCGTCCGCCGTGTCGGCCGCGCCGCCGAACTCCGCGGCCAGCGCGTCGGCCTCGGCCTGCGTCAGCGCGCCGCCGGTGTTCGCGTTGAGCCTTGAGACGAACTCGGAAGGCGAGAGCGTCAGCGGGTACGCGTCGGCGAATCGCTTGCGCGAGACGAAGGCGAGCGCGAACGCGTTCTTGTTCGCGTCGAGCTGCCGCTCCCAACCCGCGGCCCCGACGACGACATCGCGGCCGACCGCCTGCGTGTCCGGCATGAATTCGTCGCGCGTGAGGGGCGCGACCGCCCCCGGCCGGTCGCCGAAGGCGGCCTCGTAGGCGCGGTAGACGAGGAAGCCCGTGTTCTCGAATTCAATCGAGAGGAAGAAGGCGGCGGACGTGTCAACCCGCATCACCTCGCGGCACTGTGCGTCCGCGCCGCACTTCTCGACGTTCGCGTCCCAGAATTGCGCGCCCGTCGAGTCCGGCTCGCGGTCGAGGAAGTCGAGGTAGTGCTGCCGGACGTAGAAGTCGGTCGCGTCCGAAGGGTTGGCGGGCGCGGCCGGCGTGTCGTTGCCCTTTATCGTGAGCGTCGAGGCGGAGTGCGCCGAGTCGAGCTGCGCGCCCGAAGGGTTGATGAGCAGGAGCGTGAACGTCTCGTCGGGCTCCGAGTACGCGTCGTTGATGATTAAGACCGAGACCTGCTTCTCCGATTCGCCCGCGGCGAAATCGAGCGTGCCGGAGGCCATCTCGTAATCGTAGCCCTCGCGCGCCGTCCCGTCGGCGGTCGTGTAAGAGACGCTCGAAGGCTTCGACAGATCGCCGGTGCGTTTGACCGTGAAGCTGACGGAGGGCAGGTCTTCCGACACCGGCGGGTCGTCGGCGACGACTATCGTCGTCGGCTGAGCGGGCGGCGGCGTCGCTGAAGGCGTCGGCGTCGGGGTTGCAGTTGGTGTTAGTGTCGGTGTCGGCGTTGATGAAGGTGTTGGTGTCGGCGTTGGTGTCGGCGTCGGCGTGGGTGTTGACACCGGAGTCGGGGTCGCAGTCGGAGTCGGGGTCGGTGTTGGAGTCGGAGTCGGAGTCGGAGACTCCGAGGGGCCTTCAAATTGATTCAGGTCGAAGGTCTGTTCGCCGATGACGAGCAGGCCCGTGACCTTGATGTCGCTGCCGGGCACGGCGTTGCAGTCGTTAGGGCTCACGGAGTAGTTCACGACGCCGCCGCCCGCGCCCGCGCTCCCGCTCGTGATGGTTATCCAGTTGACGCGGCTGACGGCGTGCCACGCGCACGCGGCGGATGCCGTGACGTTGACCGAGCCGGCGCCGCCCGTGCACGGGGCGAACGCGCGCGCGGGGCTTATCTCGAAAGTGCAAGCGGCCGCCACGTCGGGCAGTCGCGCGAGGGCCACGTTCACGCCCGCCGCGTAGAGGAAAAACTTGCCGTCGGGGGAGACGGCGACCGCGCGGACGCCCGTGCCCGTCTGCTGGTCGTAAGTCTTGACGACTTTGTTGTCCGAGAGTCGCCAGACCCTTATCGTCCCCGACGAGTCTGTGTAGCCCGCGCCCGGCTGTAGGTTGTCGTCCGCCCCCGCGGTGACGAGCGCCGAGCCGTCGGGCGTGAAGGCGATTGAGGAGACGCGCCCCGTGCGCGTCAGCTTGCGTTCGAGCGAGCCGTCCGCGACGCGGTAAAACTCCACGGTCGAGTCGCCGGGGAACTCGCCGCCGGTGTCGGTGGCCGCGGCGATGAGGCTCCCGTCGGGCGTGAAGGCCATCGCGCGCTTCGGGCCGGTGATGTGGAGCGCGAGCGTGCCGTCCAACGTGCGCCAGATGTCGCTCCCCTGCGGGCTGACGGCCGCGACGAGTCTGTCGTCGGGCGAGAACTGCACGCCGAGCCCGCCGCCGCCCGTCATGGTGCGGACGAGGTCGCCCGTCGCGGCGAGCCAGAGCGAGACGGAGCCCGAGTGGTAGCCGACCGAAACAGACGTGGCGACGTAGAGTCCGTCGTGCGAGAAAGCGACGGCGGTCGGTGACTGGAAACTGTTCGGGCCTTTCGTCGAGCCGAGCACGCGTATCAGCGCCCCGTCCGAGACGCGCCAGAGCCTCACGTCGCAGCCCGTGGCCGAGGCCGCAGTCTGCCCGTCGGGCGAGTAGGCGACCGCGTTGGTTCCGCCGCAGCCGAGCCCGCTCGCGCTGAAGAACGTGCGGAGCGGCGTCCCCGCCGACGCGGCCCGGAGCGTGCTGTTCTTGTCGGACTGTCCGGAGAGAACCGTCTGGCCGTCGGGCGCGTACGCGACCGCGTTGACGGTGTCGCCGGCCGCGCTGCTCCACACCACGTCGGGCGCCCCCTGCGCACGCGCGTCGGCCCCCCCGAGAAACAGAATGAGTGCCGCCGCGGAAAGGCCGGCCGCAAGAATCCCGCGAAGATGTTCAAGGACTCTTACCCCGACGGCAACGTGACCGAATCGCGTGACGTGGCTTCCCATCGCTCGTCCTCCTCTAAAGACCCAAGGTTCAAGCGGGATGCCCACGCGATTCTCCGGGCAGAGCGAGACGGCCCGCGGGGCAGTTAACGGTGCTGCGTGTCGGAGGAACGTGTCGGGGAGCTTACGCGGGGGAAGTTGGCAGGGTGTCGGACGCGGGAATTATCTGCCCGCCCTCTTGCAGAGTCAAGGGCATGAACTACGGGCGCGGCGCGAGGCCCGGTCAGCGCCATCTCTTCATCTTCAGGAATCTCTTCTTGACCATGTCGCGGCGCAGCGGCGAGAGGCGGTCAATGAAGAGCGTGCCGTCGCAGTGATCCGTCTCGTGCAGGAAGCAGCGCGCGGCGAGCCCCTCGGCCTCGCGCTCGAACCACTCGCCGCGCACGTCCTGCGCGCGGAGCCTCACGCGCGCGGCGCGCTTCAGGGGCGCGTGAATCTTGCCGACCGAGAGGCAGCCCTCCTCGCCCTCCTGCTCTCCCTCGGCCGAGGCGATCTCGGGGTTGGCGGCGACGAGCTTGATGCCGGCGCAGTCCATCACGAACAGGCGCAGCGAGAGGCCGACCTGCGGCGCCGCTAGACCGACGCCCTCCGCCGCGTACATCGTCTCGAACATGTCGGCGGCCAGACGCTCCAACTCCGCGTCGAAGCGCTCGACCGCCGAGCCAACCTCTTTCAGAACCCTCTCGGGAAACTCCGTTATCTGCATCACGGCCATGCCGCGAGTTTACTTCGACAGCACGCTCTTTAAGAAATCCACGGCCGCGGGGTCGTTGGTGCGGCCGAGGAGGATGAAGGCGTGCTTGCGTATCTCGGGCTTGGCGTGTGTGCGCGCGATGTTGATGAGCAGCGGGACGGACTCGGCCGCGGGGCGGCGCGCGATGGCCGAGACGGCCTGCTTCTGAAGCTCTGTGTCTGCGTCGTTGCTCGTCGCCGTGCGTTGGAGCGCGGCCGTGGCCTGCTCGCCGGCTATCTCGCCGAGGCGCGCGACGGCCGTCTTGCGGAACTCTGCGTCGGCGCCCTCGGCCACGCGTATGAGGAACTGCGCGGCGGCCTGCTGGTTCTCGTTGCGCGCAATCTGCAAGAGCGCCGTGCGGCGCAGCTCGCGGTTGCCGAGCGAGGTGTAGAGCGTCTGCATGAAGGTGAGCGCCTGCGCGTCGCGCGCGCGGCCGTAGGCGTTGATGGCGGCGCGGCGCACCTCAAGAGACTCGCCGTCGGCGCGCGCGAGCCCGGCGAGGTACTGGCGCAGCTCGTCGGTCAAGGGCGGGAGGCCGAGCCCGCGCACGGCGCGCGCGCGTACGTCGTCGTCGGTCGAGGTGCGCGCAATGTGCTGTAGCGTCTCGGGCACGCGCCGGTCGTCGTGCATGGCGACGGCGCGCACGGCCTGCGTCGCTATCTCCTCGGACTTGTTCGTCTCGGCGAGCGCGCGCAGGTAGTTCAGGCTCTCCTCGTTCGTGGCGTGCCCGGCCCAGTAGACGGGGTAGCCGGCGTACTCGCGCCGCCGCGCGAGGTTGAAGACCTCGACGCGCTCGACGATGCCGGCCGCGTCGCGCAGCGCGAAGACGCCGAGGCTGCGCGTTTCGAGTCCGGGGTAGTTGAGGACGGAGACCGAGTCGGTCATGAAGTAGCCGTTGCGGTTCTCCGACTCCCAGTTGCCCTGAATGACGAAGCGGCCGTCCTCGCTGACGAAGTCCACGTCCACGGCGACGCCGGGGCGCACGTCGAAGGCGTAGGCCGTCCAGAAGCGCGCCAGACGCGCGGCGCCGGCCTGCGCGAGCGCCGCGTCCTGCTTCGCCTGTAGCGTCGCGCCCTGCACGGGCGTGAAGTTCTGCTCCTGCTGCGCGGCCGGCGCGAGCGAGACGGGCGCGAACGCGAGCCAGATGATGGTTAAGAGTGCGAGCATCGTGTTACTCCGTTTCCCTGCGGCCGTCGGCGCTTAACGGAAGTCAGGCGCCCCACGACCTCTGCCCTCGGGTTTTGGCAACACCTTTCCCGCCCGTTTGAACGGGTGTGTTCGTCTACGAATTAGTTCGAGAGTTTGTCCCGCGCGGCCTTCATCTTGGAGGCCGCGCGGGACTGACGCGGGAGCTACTTAATCATGTCTTCGAGGAACTTCAGCACGCCGGGGTCTTTGCTCCGGCTGAGCATGCTGATGGCGGTCTTGCGCCGCTCGATAGGTTCGGACTCGTTGCGCACGACCTGTTCGAGCTTCTGGTAGGCGCGCTGATCCTGATACTGGCCGAAGGCTTGCAGCAGCCCGTTCTTAAGGTCGTTGTCGCGCTCCGAGTCGTAGAGCGGGAGCAGGAGGTCGAGCGTCGGGCCTTCGCCGCGGCTTGAGATGGAGCGGATGGCCTGCGCGCGCAACTGCACGTCGCCGGCCGTGCGCGCCACCTCGCCGAGCCTGACCATCGCGCGCGGGTCTTTGCGGTTGGCGAGGCCCGCGAGCACGTACTTCTTCACCTGAAGCTCGGGCACCGTGTCGTAGATGCGGAAGAGCTGGTCAACCACGTCGTCGCCGCGTCGGCGGCTGCTGACGAGCTCGATGATGTGCGTGCGCGCGCGCAGGTTCTTACCGTTGATGGCCACGTCGCCGATGATGGGGACGGCGCGCGGGCTCTCGTGCTCGACGAGCGCGTGGACGGCCGAGTCGGTCGGGCTCTCGTCCTCGTAGGTCGGCCCCATCGCGATCTCGCGCAAGACTTCGAGCGCGCGGTCGTCGTTGGTGCTCCCTAGCGCGCGGATGGCGCGCATGCGCAGCTTCTCGTTCGGCTCCGAGCGCGACATCTGGATGAGCGCGGGCACGGCCTCGGCGCCGCCGTAGCGGCCCAAGAGAATGATGGCGGCCTCCTTCAGGCGCGGCGAGGCGGCGCCCGAGCGGAGCACGTCGTTGACGCGGGCCGAGCAGCCCTGCTTGTCGTTCTCGCACAGCGCCTTGAGGGCGATGATTTTAAGATCGTCGGTGCCCTCCTCGGGCACGTCGGCAACGCTGCCGGGGCGGAGCTTCGAGAGCACTTCGAGGCGGAGCGCCTTCGCGTCGTCGGCCCACGTCGAGCGCGAGTAGTTCTGTAGCAGGCGGTCGAGCGACGCGCTGGCCGCCGCGAGCTTGCCCTGCTTGCTGTTCGCGTAGGCGAGCCAGTAGAGCGCCGCGTCGAGGTTCTTGTCGGTCGGGAACTGCACCACGAAGCGGTCGAAGGTCGAGGCGGCCTTCTCCCACTGCTGGCTGTCTATGAAGTTGCGCCCCTGCACGAAGGCGTTCACCGCGGGGTCGTTCGAGCCGCTGGTGGACTGGACGAGGCGGTTGAGCATCTCGCGCGCCTGCGCCGGGGCGTGCGCCGGGGCGGCGGCGAGCGCGAGTGCGAGCGTGGCGGCGGCGAGCGCGAAAGCCGCGAGCCTGCGGGTATGAATCTTATGAAGCGTGGTATTGGGGTTTATCATGGCTGCTACTCTTCCTTAACTTCTTCGTTTGTCTTTCAACGCCGCGCGCCGCCCTCCTAGTAAACCTGCAACGCGGCGATGATGTCGTTCTTCGTCACGCGCTCCTTGATGGAGCGCACCTCTTCGCGCGAAGGCTGTTCGCGCAAATTCGCGATGTCGAGCAGGAAGGGCTCGATGGTGTCGAGCACCTGCCGCGTGTCCTTGTCGCCGCGCGTCTCGGCGTCGAGCTTGAGCGTGGCGTTCTCGGCCAGAAGCTTGCGCGAGAGGTTGCGCTCGTAGGCGACGTTGACGGTGTTCGTGTCGTCCGACGGCCGCACGTTCTTGAAGGAGCGCAGGAGCATCTGCGTCTGCTCGACGTGGCGGGCAACGTCCTTCTCTTCGGGGTCGAGCAGGCGCGTGTCGCTAGTCACGACCGAGACGGCCGAGGCGCTGGCCAGCGAGGCGTTCACGAGGATGGAGTCGTCGGCGTCGTTCGCATGCTCGTCCGGGCGGATGACGACGGTGTTCGAGTTCGCCTTCGGCGCCGCAGGGTCTCTGAGCAGTTCGTCTACGGAGACTTCCTTCGCAGCGGCGGCCGGTATCACGCGCGCCCTCGCTCCGTTCACTTCCGTCGCGTACTCACGCGAGTTGCCGCGGGCCTCTTCGACCGGAGCGGTGCCGACTGCGCCCGAGCCGTTATTCGAAGGCGCGGCGGCGGGCGTGTTCGCGCCGCCATTGCCGACGACGGACATCGGGTTGTCAACGGCGCTGCTGCGCGGGACGTTGACCGCCACTTCCGACGTGCGTCGGGCCGGAGCCTTCTGCGAGAGCCAGAGCGCGCCGGCCGTGACGCCGACGACGAGGAGCGCGAGCGAGGAGGCGAGCGCGGGGCGTACGGCGAGCGAGCCGAGCGCGGCCGCCGCGGCTTCGCGGAGACGGCTCAGAAAGGGGCGGCCCGGCTCGGGGCTTTCTGTCTGAGGCTCGCGGGCGATCTCGGCGCTGACGCGAGCCCAGAGGGCGGGGCTGACTTCCAGCCCGCGGTCGTAGCGCGCGTAGACCTCCTGCTCGAAGGAGAGCGCGTCGAGCGCGGCGGCGCAGTCCTCGCAAGACGCGAGGTGCAGGCCCATCTGCTCCGCCGTTCTGCCTTCGACCTCCCCGTCGAAATACTCTTCGATCAGAGGGAGACAATCTTCACATCTCATCACTGCTCACCCCCAAGGTACGGGCCGATGCGCCTGCGCATCTCTGCGCGCGCGCGGTGCAAGTCTGTCTTGAGCTTGCCGACGGAGAAGCCCGTAATCTCCGCGATCTCCTCGTAGCTGCGCTGCTGCAAAACTTTCAAGGTGAAGACCGTCCGCTTGTCCTCGTCCAGCTTCTGCAAGGCCGCCGTAATCACGCCGCTCAACTCTTTATCAAGGAGCGCGCCCGAGGGCGTCCGCGCGTGGTCGTGGAGTTCAAAAGCCGGCTCGGCGTCTATCTCGACGTTCGACTCGTCGCGGCGGCGCGTGCGCAGTTGCTCGCGCGCGCAGTTCTTGGCGATGGCGAAGAGCCACGTCGAGAGCTTCGACTCTTCGCGCAAGCTATCGAGCCCGCGGTAGGCCCGGACGAAGGTCTCCTGCGCGAGGTCTTCGGCGAGCGTGCGGTCGCCCACCATGTCGTAGATGAAGCTCAGGACGGGGCGCGAGTAGCGGTCGAAGATGAGGCGGAAAGCCTCCTCGTCGCCCGACCGGACGCGCGCCACCAGCTCCTGCGTGCTGTTCATCAAGGCCCCTGCGCGTGCGCCCGGCTGACCCAGTTCTAAGCTCATCGTGTTAGTTGCCAGCCGCTCGTTCATCGTCTAACACCGCTAGTTAGTGGCGGACGGGCGTGGAAGGTTTCAGAAAAATGTGTCGGGCGGCTTTGAGGGAGAAAATCGCTGAAAATCTACGGAAAACCGGGTCAGAACCGCCTGCGGTAGCGGGCGGGTGCGTGTGACTTAGACGGCCCGTAGGACGTGAGACGACCCGCCCGCTACCGCAGGCGGTTCTGACCGCTATGAGCGCCGTCCGGCGCGGTAGCGCTCGTTCAGCAGGTCGTATTTAAGTTTAAGCTCGCCGATTTCGCTCCGCAGGCGCAGGCGCTCCGAAGGGTCGCGGCTGGCGTCGAGCCGCGCCGCCCGCTCGTTAATCTCCTTCAGCAGCGCAGCCTCCTCGGGCAGCACGCCCGCGTTCTTCAGGACGGCGTAGCCCGCGCGCAGCTCTTCGGGCGTGGCGAAGTAGGCGTCGAGGTTGACGGGGCGGCCCGCGCCTTCCAGACGGTCGAACTCGCCCGCCTCCTGCGCCTCGCGTATCTTCTGCTCGACCAGCTTATCGAACACGCCTTAACCTCCCTTCCCCGAACCGGGGATTTTACACCCTCTTCGTCTTCCAGCGCCCGCGCCGGAAGAGTGCGGCGCTGAGGACGGCGAGCGTCGAGAAGGCGAGCGCCGCGGCGAGGAAGATGCCGTGCGGCCCCATCCCGAAGACGAAGCCCAGCACGTAGGCCACCGGAAGCTCCCACAGCCAGAAGACGACGACGTTAATAATCGTCGGCGTGCGCGTGTCGCCCGCGCCGTTGAAGCTCTGCGTCAGAACCATCCCGTAGGCGTAGAAGAGGAAGCCGCACGCGACGATGCGCAGGCAGTCTTTGCCGTAGGCGTAGACTTCGGGGCCGGCCGCCGCCTGCGTGAAGACGCTGACGATGGGGCCGGCGAAGACGACGAAGACGAGGCCTACCACCCCGAGGCAGATCATGTTGTAGAAGCCCGCGCGCCACGCCGCGCGCTCGGCGCGCTCGGGCTTCCCCGCCCCGAGCGACTGCCCCACGAGCGTCGCCGCCGCGTTCGACATCCCCCACGAAGGCAGCAGCGCGAAGAGGATGACGCGCATCCCGATGATGTAGCCGGCGACGGCCGCGCTCCCGAAGGCCGCGATCATGCGCGTCAGAACGATCCAGCTCGCCATGCCGACGAAGACCTGAAACGTCGCCGTCCCCGACAGGCGCACGAGCCGCGCCATGACCGAAGTGTCCAGCCCGAAGTGACGCCGCGCGAGCGTGATGCGCCCGCCCCCGCGCCAGAGCTTCGAGAAGGCGTAGAGCGCGCCCGTCGCGCGCCCGATCGAGGTGGCGACGGCCGCGCCCGTCACGCCGAGTTCCGGGAAAGGCCCGAGCCCGAAGATGAGGCACGGGCCGAGCAGGATGTTGATGGCGTTCGCAAGCCACAGCACGCGCATCGCCACGGCCGCGTCGCCCGCGCCGCGGAAGACGGCGTTGATGAGGAAGAGCATCACGGCCGACGCGTTGCAGCCGAGCATGACGCGCGTGAAGTTGCTCCCGCGCTCGACGACCGCCGCCTCGGCCCCCATCGCCGTCAGCATCCGCGGCGCGAACAGCACGCCCATCAGGCCGATTAAGAACGAGACGCAGAGGCCCATTATGATGACCTGCGCGGCCGCGTGCGCCGCGCCCTCCGCGTCGTGCTCGCCCGTGCGGCGCGCGACCATCGCCATCGCGCCGATGCTCAAGCCGATGGCGAGCGTGTAGACCATAGTCATCATGGACTCGGTCAGGCCGACGGTCGCCACCGCCTCCTTGCCGAGGCGGCCGACGAAGTAAACGTCGCACACGACGAAGAGGCTCTCCATCAGCATCTCCAAGACCATCGGGACGGAGAGCAGGAGGATGGCGCGGCCGATGGAGCCCTCGGTGTAGTCGTAGTTCGGGCGCGCGCCGCGCACGGCCTCGCGCACGGCGGCGAAGAGGCCGGGCTCGTCGGCGGGCTGCGCGGGCTGTAGAACTTCCGTCGAGTCAGGCATCGGCTTTCAGCGTCTTTCTTCGGGAGCGGGAGTGTCGCGGGTCGAATCGTCGCTTGATTACTCAAGCTAAACGCAGAAGGTCGTCGCAATGTTCAGGCATCTTGCCACAGCGCGCCCGACAAAATCACGCCGTTCCCGACGCCGCGGGCCGAGGCTTCAGCGCGCCGGGGCGAGGCTTTCGTAGACGGCGCGCGAGATGTCTGCGATGAGCTTGTGTGCGCGCGCGGGCTCGGCTATCCCGCGGACGAGCACGACGAGGACGTAGGGCTTGCGCCCCGCGGGGTAAACTATTCCGGCGTCGTGCTCGATCTTCGTAATCGAGCCGGTCTTGTGCGCGACGCGCAGCCCCGCGGGCAGCCCCGCCGGGATGCCTTCGTTGAACTTCTGCGCCGCGAGCACGTCGGCCATCTCGCGCGAGGCGGCGCGAGAGACCGCGCGCCCCTCTGCGACGGCGCGTAGCAGGACGAGGAGGTCGCGCGCCGTCGTCGTGTTGTTCATCCCGCGCTCGAAAGCCTTGCCGTCCTCGACGCCGCGCAGCACGCGTATGTCGCGCGCGCCCATACGCCGCATCAGACGCATCACGCGCTCGGGCGTGACGCGCTCGATGAGGATGTTGGTGGCGAGGTTGCTGCTCTCCGTAATCATCAAACGCAGAAGCTCGCGCACAGTCTCCGTCCCGCCGACCTTCTTGTAGAGCGTCTGCTCCGAGTCGTCTTCGGGCGAGACCGAGAAGGCCGAGCCGTCGGCGATGGACTTGAACTCGTTGCGCACGGGCAGACGGCTATCGAGGCTCAACTCGCCCGCCCCGGCCTCGCGGTAGAGTTCGAGCATCACGGGCACCTTCATCGTGCTCGCGGCGTGGAAGCTGACGCCGGGGTTGAGCATCAACTCGCGCCCCGTCTCAAGGTCTCGGAAGGCGACGGCGACGGTCTCCGCGCCGCTCTCGGCGACGAGCGAGCGCACCTTTGCTTCGAGTCCGTTGTCGTGCCTCGACTGACCCGCGGCCGTCGCGCACAAAGAGAGCACGCAGGCGAGCGCCGCCGCGGCCAAACCGGACGTTCCTGACAGCGTTGCTTTCATCGTCTGAGGTTTACACAAACGGCGCACGTCGGCGCAAGCTTTTTGTGCGCGAGGCTGTATACTTGTCGCACTTTCTGACCCGACGGAGGATAGTCATTCGACGATGAGCACTGAACGAACTACAGAACAGGCGACGCTCGCGGGCGGTTGCTTCTGGTGTCTGGAAGCGGTCTACAAAGAGCTGCGCGGCGTCGAGAGCGTCATCTCCGGCTACGCGGGCGGGCAGACGGAGAACCCGACCTACAGGCAGGTCTGCGAGGGCACTACGGGGCACGCCGAGGTCGTGCAGATAACCTTCGACCCGGGCGAAGTCTCCTTCCTCGAACTGCTCGAAGTCTTCTTCACCATCCACGACCCGACGACGCTCAACCGGCAGGGCGCCGACGTGGGCACGCAGTACCGCTCGGCCGTCTTCTACCACACGCCCGAGCAGCGCGAGGCGGCCGAGCGTCTGATTCAAGAGTTCGACGCGGCTCACATCTGGGACGCCCCGATTGTCACAGAGGTCGTGCCGCTCGACAAATTCTACCCGGCCGAGGACTATCATCAGGACTACTTCGAGAACAACCCTTCGCAGCCCTACTGCCGCGCCGTCGTCGCCCCGAAGGTCTCGAAGTTCCGCCGGAAGTTTCTCGAAAAACTCAAGCGCTGAACGAAACTGTGCCGCCGCGCGCTTCGTAAGGTCTCTCGCATGATTACGCTCAAGACCGAACGCCTCGTCCTGCGCATGCTGCGCGAGGACGACTTCGAGCAGTACGCCGCCATCGTGGCCGACCCGGAGGTGGCGCGCCACCTCTCCGACGGCAAGCCGCTCTCGCGCGCAGACGCTTGGCGGCAGATGGCCTTCGTCGTCGGCCACTGGCAACTGCGCGGCTACGGCATGTGGGCCGTCGAGGAGGCCGCGACGGGGAGGCTCGCCGGCCGCATAGGCTTCCTCAACCCGGAGGGCTGGCCCGGCTTCGAGCTGGGCTGGACGCTCGCGCCCGAGTTCTGGGGACGCGGCTACGCGACCGAGGGCGCACGTCGCGCGCTTGAGTACGCCTTCACCGAGATGGGCCGCGAGCACGTCATCAGCCTCATACGCCCCGACAACCTCCCTTCCATCCGCGTGGCCGAACGGCTCGGCGAGCGCCTTGAGGGAAGCGCCCAGATTTTCGGCGCCGAGGCACGCGTCTACGGCATCTCGCGCGAAGAATGGCTCGCCCGCCGCTGAGGGAGTAAAGTTGACTTTGAAGACTCCGGGCAGTCCGCCAGCCGCGCCGGTTTGACCTTTGACCCCGAGAGCGGCCGCGCCCCTAAACCCCGACGCGCCGGCCGCCGGAAAGGCTTACCGAAATGGACGAAGAGAAGATGCAGAGGCAGATGGAGTTCATCGTCGAACAGCAGGCGCAGTTCGCCGCCAAGATCGGTCAGTTAGAGGAGAACAACAAACAGACACAGGAGAACGTCACACGGACAGGTGAGAACGTCACGCGTCTCAGCGGAGTTGTCGAGCAACTGACCGGGGTAGTCGAGCGGGTGGTTGACACCGTCGAGCGGCTGGCCGAGTCAATGCGCGAACATGCCGAGTCAACGCGCGAACGTTTCGACGAGACGGACAGAAAAATCGCCGCGCTCGTGGACGCGCAGATTCGTACGGAAGACACCGTCAGAAAGGTGGGAGAAGACATCAGCAGACTAGGAGAAAGAATCGGCAACTTGGCCGCGGTGGTCGAGCGGCACATAGTCGAAGGGCACAACGGGAGGGCGCAGTCTGAGAGTTAAGGTTCGCGCTCGAGCGTCTCGCGCAGCTCGCGGAAGAGGCGCGCGAGGTCGTCGGGGCGGTAGTTGGCGTTGAGGCCGCTCGGGTTGGGGAGCACCCAGACCGTGGCGGCCTCAAGCTTCTCCTCCTGCCTTCCAGTCCGCGCCTTCGGCCGGTCGAACGCCGAGCGGTACGCGCCCACGCCGAGGACGGCGAGGAAGCGCGGCGCGTACCTCCGCACCTTCGCGCGCAGGAGTTTCCCGCCGTGGACGAACTCATCTGGCGCGAGTTCGTCCGCGGCGGTGGTCGCGCGCGCGACGACGTTCGTGATGCCGTAGCCTAACGACAAAAGCTCGCGCTCCTCCGACGGCGCGAACAGACGCGGCGTGAAGCCCGCGCGGTGAAGCGTCGGCCAGAAGCGGTTGCCCGGCCGCGCGAAGTGGTGGCCGACCGCGGCCGTGTAGAGCCCCGGGTTGATGCCGCAGAACAGCACGCGCAGGCCCGGCGCGATCACGTCCGGCACCGTCCTGCCCGCCGCGGCCGCCACCTCCTCCTTCGTAGGCTTGTAAGCCTTATCCATGCCGTCGGCAACTCTTAACTATGCCGTCAGGGCTGGCCGAAGCGCTGGCGGTATTCGGTGGAGAGGATGAAGGCCCTGACCATCTCGGCGCGGTTGGCGCGCGCGATGGCGGTGCCCTCGTTGAACACGTCTTCGCCCGGCTGGCTGAAGCTGTCGAGCTTGGCGAGCCAGAAGTCGAAGCCGGCGTAGTTGAGACCGGGCTCGGGCGCGTCGTTCGGGTTGCGCCGGAGGTAGCCGATGTACTGCGCGAGCACGAAGGCCGGGTTGAACTGGCGGTTGTAGACCGAGTTGACGTCCACGACGGTGCGCAGCGTCCGCGCACGCCCCTCGACCGTGTTGCTGTAGCTCTCGAAGGAGGCGTTGAACTCCGCCTGTGTCGGCGTGGTGTTCAAGTTGGCGTAGAGCTTGTTGATGTACTGGTCGGCCGTCATGCTTAAAGGAAACTCGGCGATGAAGTCCGCGCGCTGCACCCAGCGGCGGGCGAAGTCGAGCTTGTTGTCGTCGAGCTGCTGCTTCCAGTTGCCCTGCCCGACGATGATGCCGCGCCCTATCTCCTGCGAGTCGCGCAGGAACTCGCGGTAGCGCGGCATCCCGCGCGGGCGCTCGGTCGAGTCGGTGAACGAAGCCTTGTAGGTGCGGAAGACGAAGTAGCCCGTGTTCTGGAACTCGATGGAGAGGAAGAACGCCTGCGAGACGTTCTTGCGCGCGCGGTCAACGCAGGCCGCGTCCCCACCGCAGGCCGTAATCTGGCCCGCCCAGAAGTTGAGCCCCGCGGTGTCCGCCTGCCGGTTTAGGAAGTCGTGGTAGTGCTGGCCGACGAAGACCGTCGCGTCGTCAATGGCGTTCGACGAAGGCTCCGAGGCGTCGTCGGTAATCTGGACGGTGGCGACGGCGGTCAGGCACGAGACGGCCGCGCCGCCCGTCGGGTTCGAGAGCGCGACGGTGAAGTTCTCCGTCCCCTCTGTGTACGAGTCCTCGTTGACGAGTATGTCAATCGTCTTTGAGGTATCGCCCGCCGCGAAGCGGAGCGTGCCGACGGCCGTCGTGTAGTCCGAGCGCTCGGAGGCCGTGCCGTCGGACGTGGCGTAGTCAACCGTGACCGCGCCCGAGGTGTCGCCCGTCCGCTGTACCGTGAGCGTCAGGCTCGTCACGTCCTCCTGCACGGAGACGTTCGTCTGCGTGAACTGTAGGAGCGACGCGGCCCCCGTCGTGGCGTCGGCGAGTTTGAACACGAAGGCGTCGCCGATGGCCGCGTCGCCGCCGAACGCGGCTTGGATGGGAGTGACCGTGGGGAAGTCGTTCGAAGTGGTGTTGCCGACGACGTAGGCGTTGCCCGAAGAGTCCACCGCGACGCCGCGCGCCTGCTCGGCCGCGCCGCTGCCGCTGCCGCCGAGGTAGGTCGAGTAGACGAAGGCGTTGCCGGCCGTGTTCAGCTTCGTGACGAACGCGTCGCTGCCGCCGCTGCGCGCGCACTGGATGGCGTTGGCCGTCGGGAAGGTCGTGGTGGAGCCGGTGCCCCCGACGACGTAGACGGCGCCCGCCGAGTCAACCTTGATGTCGCTGCCCACCTCGCCGCCCGCGCCGCCGAGGTAGGTCGAGTAGACGAGCGCGTTGCCGGCTATGTTCAGCTTCGTGACGAACGCGTCCTGCGTGGAGCTGCCCCCGGAGGTGCCGTTCGCGGGCTGGATGGCGTTCGCCGTGGGGAAGTTGGTCGAGAAGGTCGTACCCGTGACGTAGGCGTTGCCCGTGGAGTCAACCGCGATTCCCTCGCCGTTGTCCTGCGCGGAGCCGCCGAGGTAGGTCGAGTAGACGAGCCCCGTGCCCGCCGCGCTGACCTTCGTGACGAAGGCGTCCTTGGCCCCGCCCGCGTTCGCGGCCTGAATGGGGTTGAGCGTCGGGAAGTTGGTCGAGTCGGTGTCGCCGGTGACGTAGGCGGCGCCGAGGGAGTCCACCGCGACCGACTTGGCAATCTCGAAGCCCGCGCCGCCGAGGTAGGTCGAGTAGACGAAGGCGTTGCCGGTGGCGTTGAGCCTCGTCAGGAAAACGTCGGTGCTGCCGGCGAAGGCGGCCTGAAGCGCGTTGGCCGTGGGGAAGTTGGTCGAGTCGGTGTCGCCGGTGAGGTAGGCGTTGCCCCCGGAGTCTACGGCGATGCCTTCGCCGAATTCGTTGCCGCCGTTGCCGCCGATGTAGCTCGAATAGACGAGCGCGTTGCCGGCCGGGTTGAGCTTCGTGACGAAGGCGTCCTGCCCGTTGCCGCCGAACGCGGCCTGCACGGGGTTGACGGTGGGGAAGTTCGTGGTCGAGCCGGTGAAGCCCGTGATGTAGGCGGCGCCGGAAGAGTCTACGGCGAGGCCGCGCGCCTGATCGCCGCCGCTGCCGCCGATGTAAGTGGAGTAGACGAGCGCGTTGCCGGCCGGGTTGAGCTTGGCGACGAAGGCGTCCTGAAAGCCGCCGTTCGCGGCCTGAATGGCGTTGGCCGTGGGGAAGTTGGTCGAGACGGTGAAGCCGGCGACGTAGACGCTGCCGGAAGGGTCAACGGCGACGGCCCAAGCTTGGTCGGCGGCGCTCCCGCCGAGGTAGGTCGAGTAGACGATGGTCGGGTCTATGACGAGCGGCGCGCTCCGGTCGTACTCACCAACTTTAAAGCCGACGCGCCCGCCCTCCTCGACGACGTAGCCGCCCTCGACCTCGCGTCGGACGCCCGCCGCCTCCTGATAGATGACCGGCTTCGGCTGGCGCACGACCGACCCGCCGAGCCTCAACAGGAGGTCGCCGGACGCGTCCAGTTCAACCTTGTCCGCGCCCTCGAACCGGAGCGCGACCGCACGCGGGTCTGCGCCGGGCGCGACGCTGAAGTCGTACTCCAACTGCCGCTGGTTGCCGTAGTAGACGAGGTCAACGCCCTCGTAGACTCCGGCGTAGCGCACGCGCGCGAAGGTCGGGACGTTCGTCTGCCAGCGCGCCGGGTCGTCGCCGACGAAGTAGTTGGCCTTGCCCGCCAACTCCTCCGCGCCGACGGCCGGGACGGACGCGTCCGCGCCGACGAGCTTCATGCGCAGAACCTTCGATTGCGTATTGCAGGTTGCGGATTTCGGACTGGCTTTCGTGTGCGGCGCGTCCGTTGTTAACGGGTGATCGGCGCCGTCTTCAATCCGCGACCCGCAATCCGAATTCCGCAATGCGAAGACCGCTTCGGTCGGCTTCACAAAGAACGCATAGCCCGCGCCGCGCGCGACGAAGTCCACGGAGCTTTCGGCCTGTCCCTGATTGGCCTCGAAGCTCAGTGGGACGCGCCCGAAAGTTTCGAGCGCCTGCGCGCCTTGCGACTCGGGCGGCGCCGCCGCGACGCCGGCAGGTGGCGTCGCAGGGCGTCGGCTCAGAATGAGTGGGGTGATGAGTAAGCCTGCCGCGGACGACAGGACGAGTGTGAGCAGGAGCGTGCGGCTAAGATGTTCGTGGGGCGATCTCATAGCTTCCTCTCTTGTTTCAATCAGCGAAACCGCGGGGCGCTCGCGCCGGTGGCGAGCGGGTTGGGCCGGGAGTATATGTGCGCGGCGCCGCCGCGTAAAGCTTTTTCGCGGCGAGACGCGCCGCCAAAAACATTTCCGACGGCGGGAAGCCGCTCACGCCACGCGCGCGAGCCGCACGACGCGCACGCCCGCGCGCCAGTCTTCGTTAAGGTCAACGCGGTACAGCTCGACCCGCGGCGTGACGGCGCGCGCGAGGACTTGGAACGAGCGGTGGAAGCGCAGCATCGGCGCGACGAGGTAGACGAGCGGCGGCTCGTCCGTGATGGACGCATCGCCGAAGAGCCGCGCGCGTTCGATGTCGCCGCGTCGGCGTTGCGCCTCGACGCGCCGCCAGTAGTCTGCGCCTTGCAGCGCGAGCGCGGCGTCCTCCGAGACCTTCAGTTCGATGACGACGAGGCGGCCGTCGCGGCGGAGCGCCAGAAGGTCAACGGGGCGCGCTCCGCCCGCGGCGTGCGGGGCGCGAAACTGCGCGTGCAGCGGCGCGAGACGCAGGCCGGGGTCGAGCCGCGTGATGTCGCGCCGCAGGAGGGATTCGAGCCAAGCCTCGGGCGCGGCGCGGTAGAGCGCGTGCCCGCTTCCGCGCGCGTCCGCGCGCCGGTGCTCGCGCAATTCGGCGACGAGCTTGAGGAAGGCGTGCGCGCTCTCCTCATCGAGCGGCGTGCGGCGCGGCGCGCTTTCGACTCCGAACCAGAGTTGCTCACGCCCGTAGAGGCGACGGACGCGCGCGAACGGCAGGCCGTTGAAGCGCAGCGTCTCGCCGCGCCGCGCGCGCACCACGTCTATCTGTTCGGGCGCGAGTGCGACGACGGAGGCGGCCAGCTCGCTCGACGCGTCCGCTCTGGGACGCGGGAGCCGCGGCGCGGGCGCGTCGAGCAGTTCGGAGAGAGTTGGGATGCTGATGCGTGCGGGCGCAGTTCCCTCTTCGTCTAGCTCGAAGACTGACGTGCGCGAACGCAGGTCTTCGTGAAGCAAGGGGACGCGCTCGGCGAGCGCCGCGGCGAGCGGGCGCCGGGCCACGAGCCAGAGCTCGCCGACGCGTGCGCCCTCGTCGAGCCGCGACAGCCACAACAGCGCCGACGCGAGAAGGCTCTCGGCCGCCTCCGCGTCAGCGGGCACGACCGGGCCTGTGACGGCGATGCGGCCACTACTCTGCCTCATGCCAACAACCCGACTTATTCCATCGTTCGTCCTTAAAATTATTCGAGCCCAGCGTCCCGGCTCGCCGCGGCGTGCGCCGACGCTCAGGGACGCGCGTTCGACCCGCGCGCCTGAGAACGTGGAGATTAAAGAGGCGAGGCGTTCGCACTCGGCGCGGCGTGCGTCGGCGACCGTTTCGCGCGCCGTGGCGACGAGCGCGCGAGGGACGAGCCAGAGCCGCGCTCGCTCGGCGCCCATCCTGCGCGAGGCTTCGAGCATGAGAGTGTCGCCCTCCGCGCTCCATGCGTTCACGCGCCAGACGCGCCGACCTGACTCGCCCCAGTACGAGAAGGCGAGCGCGCCGCCCGCGACGCACAACTCCCAGTCGCCGCGCCGCAGCTCTATTGCGCGCCCGTCGCGCCTCTCGCGCAGAAACCAGAGAGGGCACGCCCCGAGCATAGCGGCCAGTGCGCGTCGCGCGTCTTCGGCCGCTTCAAAGTTTTTGAGGCGGTTCATCCGTCCGAAAAGTTTTGAGGCGATTCATACGCCCGAACGTGAAAGGCTCGGGAGGCGTGGCGGCGCCTGCGTCGCTGATTCGCGGCTGTCGGTGCGCGTATGCTAACATCGAAAGGCTTAAATCTGACGAAAAACGCGGCGAAGATTTCATGAGTTCAGCGACGAAGAACGTTTACCTCGCGGGCGCCGTACGCACGCCCATCGGCCGCTACGGCGGCGCGCTCGCGGGGCTGACGGCGGCCGAGTTGGGCGCGGCGGCGGCCGCCGAGAGCCTGCGGCGCGCTGGCGTCGAGCCGGGCGAAGTGCAGGAGGTCTTCTGGGGCTGCGCGCGGCAGGCGGGCGCGGGGCCGAACGTCGGGCGGCAGATAGCCTACCGCGCGGGCGTGCCCGAGACCGTGCCCGCGTCCACCATCAATCAGGCTTGCGCGTCGGGCCTGAAGGCAATCGTGCTCGCGGCGGAGCAGGTCTTGCTCGGTCGCGCTCGCGCGGCGCTCGCGGGCGGCGTCGAGAGCATGTCGCGCGTGCCTTATCTGGCCGAAGGCGTGCGCTGGGGCCTGCGCATGGGGAACACGGAGCTGGTTGACGGGATGTACCGCGACGGCTTCCTCGACCCGCTCTCGGGGCTCGTCATGGGCGAGACGGCCGAGAACCTCGCGCGCAAGTACGAAATCTCGCGCGACGAGCAGGACGAGTACGCCCTTCGTTCGCAGCAGCGCGCGGCCGCGGCGATTGAGGGCGGGCGCTTCGACGCCGAGATAGTTCCCGTTCAGGTCAAAGGCCGGAAGGGCGAAACGTCGAGCATCGAACGCGACGAACACCCGCGCGCAGACTCGACGATTGAAGGGTTGAGGAAGCTCGCGCCGGTCTTCTCGAAGGAGGGCACGGTGACGGCGGGCAACTCTTCGGGCATCACGGACGGCGCGGCGGCCGTCGTCGTCGCGGGCGAAGAGATAGTTAAATCGTCGGGAGGAAGACTTGAGCCGCTGGCGCGCGTCGTGGATTACGAGTTCGCGGGCGTCGCGCCGGAGGTGATGGGCATCGGGCCTGTGCCGGCCGTGCGCCGCCTGTTGGAAAGGCAGAGGCTCACGCTCGACGAGATTGATTTAGTCGAGCTCAACGAGGCTTTCGCCGCGCAGGTCATCGCGTGCGACCGCGAGCTGGGTTTCGACGCCGAAAGGCTCAACGTCAACGGCGGCGCAATCGCGCTCGGCCACCCCATCGGCTGCACGGGCGTCCGCATCACGACGACCCTCGTCCACGAGATGCGCCGAGCGCGAGCGCGCCTCGGACTCGCCACGCTCTGCGTGAGCGGAGGGATGGGCGCGGCGCTGTTGTTGGAGAGGGTTTAGTTAACGCGCGGCGGCGGGGCGGCGTCATTCGAGTGGGGGAAGTTCGATGAAGAAGGCTTTGAAGTGGGCCGCGTTGTTAATCCTCGTGCTCTTCGTGGCGGCGCAGGCGTACAGGCCGGACAGGACGAACCCGGCTGTTGACCAGTCAAAGACGCTCGGCGCCAACGGGCGCGTGACGCCCGAGGCCGCCGCCATCCTCCAACGCTCCTGCAACGACTGCCACTCGTCCGAGACGCGCTGGCCTTGGTACAGCAACATCTCGCCCGTGTCGTGGTTTTTGAAGAACCACGTGGACGATGGCCGGCGTGAGCTTAACCTCTCCGAGTGGGGCACGTACGCGCCGCGCAAGCGCGAGCGCAAGCTGCACGAAATCTGCGAGCAGGTCGAGGTGGGCGAGATGCCGATTAAGTCCTACCTGCCGCTGCACCCTTCGGCGAAGCTCTCGGACGAAGACCGTCGCGTGCTCTGCGACTGGGCGCACGCCGAAGAGGAGCGCGTCGCCTCGGAACAGAAGCAGCAGACGGGCGGGCAGTGAGTTTGAACGAACGCGCGCGCGCTTTCGGCGGCCAACCCCCGACGACGGGCCGCGCATCCGAACCTCGCGCGGCTCCCCTCCGAAGAATCATCAGCCCCCGAAAAGTTTTCCTGACGCCGCCGCGAACCTACGACCGCGGACGAGAGGTTTATGAGAAAGACTCTTTACGCTTCGACACTCGCAATCATACTCGCCGCGCTCGCCACGTCGGCGGGCGCGCAGACCACGCGCAACGCGACGGCCGCGCGCGTAGCCGCGACGCAGGCCGCGGCCGACACGCTCCCGCTGCCGACCGCCGACGCCGTCTTGACGGTTGACCTGCGAAGGCTCTTCACCGAAGTCATGCCGCGCGCACTCGCCGGCGACGCGGCGCGCGCCGCGCAGGTCAACGCCGACGTTGAGCAGTTCAAGTCGCGCACAGGCATTGACCCGCGCGAGTTTGACACGGTGGCGGCCGGCGCGCGCATCGTCCCGCTGCCGTCTGGCGCAGTCAAGTTCGACCGCGTGACGGCCGTCGCGCGCGGGCGCTTCCGCTCGGACGCGCTCGTCGCCGCGGCGCGCACCGCCTCGAAGGGCACGCTCGCCGAGCAGCAGTACGGCGGGAAGACCGTATACGTCTCTGTCATCAACGACCAGTTGAAACTCTTCGGCGTGGTCAAGTCGCACGTGCGCGAGCTGGCCTTCGCCGTGCTCGACGCGAACACGCTCGCCGTGGGCGAGCCCGAAGACGTGCGCGCCGCCATAGACGCGCAGGCAGGGCGCGGCCGCGCCGACATGAGCATCCTTAACTTCCCGCGCGCCGCGACAGACTTCGCGGCCTTCGCCGGCCGAATCCCTGCGGGCGCGCTCTCGGGCGTCGAGACGGGGCTGCCGAACGTTGACCGCGCCATCGCCTCTATACGCGGCTTCTACGGTACCGCCGGCTCGACTGCCGCGGGGCTCCAACTGATGACGACGCTGCGCGCGGGGTCGGAGGCCGACGCCAAGCAACTCTTCAACACGGCCGACGCCATGCGCCTCGTCGCGCCCGGCCTCATCTCGGCCGCGGGCGACAAGGCGAAGTGGGCGCAGGGGCTCGTCAACAGCCTGAAGCTCACGCAGAAGGGCACGGAGGTGCAGGCTCGCCTCGAAGTCCCGCAGTCGGAAGTCGCGACCATCCTGCGCTCGCTGTAGATAAGAGTCAGGGGAAAGGTTAAGGGGTAAGGGATGACTGAAGTTTTTCCCTTACCCCTTAACCTTTCTCCTTTGCCCTCTGCCTGACGGCGTTCCGTTGACAGGGCGGCGGGGCGCGTATATATTGCCGCGCGTCCAGAGGTTTTCTGCTGGCGAAACGCTTCGTCGGCCTCACGTCATCAACACACGACCGGCGGAAGTTGCCGCCCAGCCGCGGCCCACTCGGGGCCGGCCGGCTCCCGCAGTTTCGACCGCCAGCCTGCAAAGCGCGACTCCTCGCCCGCGGCGGCGCACGCGCCCACGTCTTCAGACCGAACCGTCGCGCGCCGCCTCCTTTCACTCACACCGCAGCCCGCGCGGCCGCAAGGAGCAAACTCATGCCTACAGACAAAGAGAAGAAACCCTTCACCGAGGCGGAGAAGACCGAGCACGTCAAGAAGATTCAGGAGGAGATCGAGAAGCAGAGGAAGAAGGTCAAGAAGGGCGACAACTTCGTGGCGCCCACCGAGGAGCAGTTGCGGGAGAAGCTCGGGCGCGTCAACTCGCCGATGCTGACGTGGCAGGGCTGGGGCACGTCGACGCCGCCCGGCGGGACGTTCACCTACAGCGTGGGCGCCTACAACCCCGACCCCACTTGGCGCGGCAACCTCATCTGCTACTTCTTCGTCGGGCCGGGCAACGCCATCGCCGACCTCTCGTCCTTCATGCTCAACGCCGACCAGCGCTTCCCGAGGCTGGGGCAGACGCCGCCCTACGGCTTCAGCCTCAACCCGAGCGAGATGAAGACCATCAGCTTCCCCGTCAAAGTCCCCGCCGACGCCTTGCCGGGCGTGTATCTGGGTAACTCGGTGCTCTTCATGTTCAACTTCAACGACGTGGGCACGTACTACGACCGCGCCACGTTCCCCTTCCAAGTTGCGTAGGGCGAGCGAGCCCCGCGCCCTTCAACAACGTCACCGCCCTGAACGTGGAGAGGCCGCCCGAGTGAAACCGGGCGGCCTCTCTGTTTGTCGCGTCGTCGCGCGCCTTACTTGGTGGCGGGCGGCGGGATCTGGACGGGCATGCGCTGCGGGAGTGCGGCCGGCTCGGCGTCTTCGAGTGCGGCGAGCGCTTCGCTGCGGATTTCGATCTGGCCCTGCTCGTCGAGCTTGCGGCGGGCGGCGACGAGGTACTCGTCGAAGAGCTGGCCGCGGCGCTCGTTGAGCGCGGTCTCGACGAGCTGCGACTTCTGCTTGTCGAACTCGGCCGGGTCTGCGTCCTTGCGCGACTTGACGCCGAGGACGACCCAGCGGTCGCCGACCTTGACGGGCGCCTTCGTCGTCTCGCCCGCCTTGAGCGCGTAGACGGCCGCGTCGAGCGCGGGGTCTGCGCCGGCCGAGCCGAGCGGGCGGCCGAGCTTGAACGTCCCCTCGTCCTCGGCCTTGAGGCCCGCCTTCTCGGCGGCGGCCTTGAGCGCGTCGGCGTTCGGGGCGGCGGCCGCGAGGTCGCGCGCCGTCTGCTCGACGCGCTCGGCGGCGCGCGTGCGCTTGAAGTCTTCGGCCACCTTGTCCTTCACCTCGTCGAACTCGGGGATGCGCGGGTCGCGCTTCTCGACGAGCTGCGGGATGGCGAAGCCGTTCTTGATGCCGACGCGGTCGCCGACGGCGCCCGCCTCTTCGAGCGACTGGATGGCGTCCTCGAACTGCGGGCTGCTGCCGATCTCGGGCACGTCGTCGCCGGGCTTGATGAAGGGAGTCTCTTTGACCATCTCGGCCGGCGTCATGTTGGCGTCGGCCGCGAGCGCCTGCGCGACCTTCTGCACGTCCTTCGTCTCCTTGAGGCTGTCCTGCGCGCGCTGCGCGAGCTGCGCGGCGACGGCGTAGGAGCGGCGGTTGCGGAGCGAGACGAGCAGCTCGGGCTTCGCCTCCTCGAAAGTCTTCGGAACGATGGGCCCGCGGCGGAAGACGTAGTAGGCGTTGCCGGTCTTGACGGGGTCGCCGACCTGCCCCTCCTTCCATTCGAGCGTGTTCTGGTAGAGGCTGGCCGGGTCGCCGGGCGTCGGCTTGAGGTTGGGGTTGCGCTTGACGGGGTTGGGGAGCCAGCCGCCCTTCTGCGCCGTCGCCGGGTCTTCCGAGTTGCCGCGCGCCTGCTCGGCGAAGTCCTCCTCAGAGGCGGTCAGGTCTTCCTTGCGTATGCGGGCGACGATGCTCGTCGCCTTCGACAGAATCTCCTGATCTAGCTCGGGGCGTGCCACCTTCAGAACGATCTGCTGTAGGCGGACGCCGGCCATCTTGTTCTCGGGCTTGAGCGAGTCGTACTCCTTGTGCAAGTCCTCGTCCGAGATTTGCAGCTTCTGCCCGACCTTCTCCTGATTGATGAAGAGGTAGCGAACCTTCTTCTGCGGCTCAAGGAAGCGGTAGTCTGTCTTGTGCGCGTCGAAGTACTGGCGCAGCTCGTCGTCGGTCGCGGTGACTTTCTTCGCCAGATCCTCGGCCGAGACGGGGACGTAAGTCACGTCGAACTCCGTGTTCTCGCGCATGTAGTTGTCGCGGACTTCCGTCTCGGAGACCTGCGCGCCGGCCGAGACGAAGGCGCGGAGCTTTTCGGCCGCGAGCGCGTCGCGCACGCTCTGCTCGTAGAGCGCGACGCCGCCGTAGTTGCGCACGACGTAGTCCTTGTAGCGCTTCACGTCGAAGGCGCCGGTCGCCGGGTCGCTGAACTGCTTGGCGATCTGGTCGCGCACCTCCTCGTCCGAGGCGGTGAGGCCGAGCCGGCGCGCTTCCTGCAAGGCGATGCGGCTGTTGATGGCCTGTTCGAGGATGCGGTCGTTCGTCATCCCGATCTGCGCGAGCGAGAACTGGCCGCCGAACTGCGACTCGATCTTCTTCTTCAGCAGCGAGAAGTCGGCCACGGTCACCTCTTCGGAGCCGACCTTCGCGAGCACCTCGCGGCTCTTGAAGGGGTTGGCGACGGCCGCGCCCGAGCGGTTGTAGACGCCCGCGACGACCATGCCGACGACGACGAGGAGGGCGAAGAGGATGATGACGAGGTTGCGCGTCTTCTCAAGACGGCTGAAAAACTTGAGCATTTCCGGATACCTTCCACTACAAGGGGATTCTTTTCGGACTTCGGGCGGCGCTGCGGGGCGCGTAGGACGGGGCCCGGACGCACCCCGCAAAAGGCGGATTGTAGCCGACGCCCCGCGCGAGGGCAAATACGGTGAAGAGTAGACAGTAGTCAGTAGTCAGTAGTCTCCGCTCCACGAGCGTTGACGTTTCCACGCGGGCCGCTCGGCAGGCGGAGGTTTTTCTACTGTCTACCGACTACTGACTACTGTCTACTCCTGCCCACTGGCTACTGACTACTGTCTACTGCTAATCTTGCCCGTCATGGACTATCCGATCTGGGCTTGGGCGGGCTTCGGCATCTTCATTCTGGTGATGCTGGCGCTCGACCTCGGCGTGCTCAACAGGAAGCCGCACGCGGTGACGTACCGCGAGGCGACCGTGTGGAGCGTGGTGTGGGTGACGCTGGCGCTCGCGTTCGCCGGGATAGTCTTCTGGAAGACGAGCAGGCAGACGGGGCTTGAGTTTCTGACCGGCTACGTCATCGAGCTGTCGCTCTCGGTGGATAACCTCTTCGTCTTCCTCCTCATCTTCTCTTACTTCAAGGTGCCGTCGAAGTACCAGCACCGCGTCCTCTTCTGGGGCGTGCTCGGCGCCTTGGTGATGAGGATGACGATGATCGCCGTCGGGGCGACGCTGGTCGAGCGCTTCCACTGGATTCTCTACCTGTTCGGCGCGTTCCTCATCTACACGGGCTTCAAGATGCTCAGGCAGGACGAGGCGCACGCGAACCCCGAAGAGAACCCGCTCGTGCGCTTCGCCACGCGCCTGATTCCCATCACGCGCCACTACGAGGGCGAGAAGTTCTTCACCGTCCAGAACGGGAAGAAGATGGGAACGCTGCTGCTGCTCGTCCTCGTCATCGTGGAAGTTTCAGACCTCGTCTTCGCCGTTGACTCCATCCCGGCCATCTTCGGCATCACGACGAACCCCTTCATCGTCTACACCTCGAACGTCTTCGCCATCCTCGGCCTGCGCTCGCTCTACTTCCTGCTCGCGGGCGTCGTAGAGAAGTTCCACTACCTGAAGATAGGGCTGGCCGTCGTGCTGATGTTCGTCGGCGTGAAGATGCTGGCCGAGGGCTACATCCACGAGCGCTTCGGCGTCGGCAAGGAGGCGATTATCGGCGTCTCGCTCGGCTTCGTCGCCCTCGTGCTGCTCGCCTCGGTCGCCGCCTCGCTGCTCTGGCCGGTCGAGGGCGAAGAGCAGGTCGAGGTCGAACTGCCCGAAAACTTCGGCTCGCCCTTCGACGACGACCTCGGCCGCCTCGGCGCGGACGAGCGGGGGCTGCCCGAGCCCCGCAAAGACTAAAAACCCCGTCATTTCCCGCCTTTTCGCGGCTCTGCGGAGCCGTTTTGCGCGCTCGCAAACGCCAATTGCAGGGCTGCATTTCGGAATTGCAGCCTTGCAATTGCCAATTGCAGCCTTGCATTTACCAAATGCAGCGCTGCAAACGCCAATTGCGGCCTTGCATTTACCGATTGCAGCGCTGCATTTGGCGTTTGCAGGGCCGCATTTTGGAATTGCAAGGCTGCAATTGGGCTTTGCAAGGCCGCAAAACAGCCTGTACCACCGCGGTACAGGTCAGAACCGCCTGCGGTAGCGGGCGGGTCGGGGTGGCGCCGTCGGGGCTGTCGGGAGTCAGACGCACCCACCCGCTACCGCGGGCGGTTCTGACCGCAAACGGCGTCTGCGGCCGTATTTCCAGCGTTTTTGCCGGGAAAATTAGGGCTTGCCTTTTCCCTTGCCCGTTTGTTAAGTTCGATATGAGGCCGGCGCGAGCCAGAGCCGCCTCGGGGACGGCCGTCATGCCCTCCGTTCCCGCGCCCCCGGGCTCCTTAATCCGCACGCCCGCGGGTTTTCTCAGAGAAAACGCCCAAAGTCACCTTATGGTCACCCGTGTCAGTCGCTTCGACGCCGACTGGTGGATCGTCCAGAAGCGGTTCATCTACATCGCAGTCTTCCTCCTCGCGCTCGCCCTTCTGGCGGCCGGCGCCTCGGCCTACGTCTATTTCTACGGCAACCCCTTCAAGGGCGTGGCCGCAGACATCGGCACGCCCGCGGGCGCGCGCTTCGTCTCGCTCGAAGGCGTGGTGAAGGTCGTGCGCGCCAACACGCGCGAGACCTTGCAGGCGCGCGGCGACACGCGCCTCTTCCCCGGCGACCTCGTCCAGACGCAGGAGGACGGACGCGCCCGCATCACGCTCGCCGACGGCTCGACGCTCTTCGTCAAGCCCAACTCGGTCGTCACCATCGCCGAGAACACGGCGGCCGAGAACGGCAAGGCGACGAAGGTTCGCGTCGCCGTCGAGAGCGGCCAGATTAACGTCCGCACCGAGCAGCAGGACGAGGGCGCGCAGAACATCGTCGGCACGCACCTCTCCGAGAGCCGCATCGCGCCCGAGACCGACGCCAGCTTCCACGTCCGCGAGGACAAGACCGAGGCCATACGCGTCGGGCAGGGCGCCGTCGAGACCAGCACCACGGCCGGCGACACGACGACGCTGAGAGCGGGCGAGTACGTCGCCGTCAACCAGCAGGGCACCATCGCGCAGCGCGAGAAACTTCTGGCCGCGCCCGTGCCCACCGCCCCCAAGAATCTCGAACGCGTCGAGGCCAGACGCGGCGGCGCCACCTCCGTCGCCTTGAAGTGGCAGAAGCCGCAGACCGGCTCGCCCGCCCACTACCGCGTGGAGGTCGCCACCTCGCCCTTCTTCGTCCCCACCGGCAAGCTCATCGAGCGCGACCAGCTACAGGCGACCGAGTTAACCGTGGACGACCTGCGGCAGGGCAACTACTTCTGGCGCGTGCTCGCCGTCGCGCAGTCCGGGCAGGCGTCAGATTGGAGCGACCCGCAGAAGTTCGTCGTCGTCGGCGAGGGCGGCACCGGCGAGGAGGCCAGCGTCTCCGACGTGCAGATCGAATACGTCGCCGGCCAGATATACCTCGTCCGCGGACGCACGCAGGCCGGCAACACCGTCCGCTGCGCCGGGCGCGAGACGCTCGCCGCCCGCGACGGCTTCTTCCAGCTTCAGATCAACGCCCCGCGCGGCGCCCGCGAAGTCCAGCTTGAGACCGCCGACACTCAGGGCAACCGCAACTCCTTCAAGTTCCAGCTCCCGCCGGGAGGATAAGAGGAAGGTGTCGGGTGTCAGGTGCCGGGTGCCGGGTTAAGACTAGCTGTTTTAACCCGGCACCCGGCACCCGGCACCCGGCACCCATCATTTATGCACTACGTCATACTCCTCAGCGGCGTGGACACAGACCCGGCGCGCGAGCTGTTCGAGGCCCTGCGCCACGCGGGCGTGTGCGTCGTCGTGGTGGCCCCGGGCGGCCCCGGCGAAGAGGAAGAGGCCGCGCGCGCACGCGCCGGCTGGGGCGAGGAGCCTCTGGCCGTGCTCTTCGACGTGGGTTCGGGTGAAGGGTTCGCCGACACGCGCGAGCGCGCGTCACGCGCGGCCGAGGTCTGGCCCGGCGTGCCCCTCGTAGCCTGCCGGCGAGACGCGCCCGACGCGGGTGCCGCGCGGCCCGCGCACGCACTCCACGAAGCTACTCTTAAACGTTTAGGCTTTCACGCCGTCGCCGCGGGGCCTGTGCAGGTCGCGGCGCTTCTGCGCGAGGTCGAGGAGCGCGGGACGGACGACGAGGAGAACGCCGAGGGCGCTTCCCCCGAAGTCGCGCCCGCGAGCCTCCTGCTCCCCGAGCGCCTGAGCGTCGAGCGCCTGCGCGCGGCCTTCGAGGTCGTCGCCGCCCTGCACTTCGCGGCAGACCAGCGCGGCGCCGCCGCGGCCGCGCTCGCCGGACTCGCCGCGCTCTTCCCCGCAGACCGCTGGACGATCTACCTCGTCGGCGACGCCGGGCCTTTCGGCGAAGCGCCCTTCGAGCCTCTGGCCGTGCGCGGCCTGACCGAGAGCGAGCGCGCGCTGCCCGAAGAGGACTGGCGGCGCACTCTGATGGGCGACGCTCTGTCGCTCGCGGGAACCGAGTCGAAGGCCGCGCGCGAGGCGGCCGGCTCGGCAGAGACGGTTCGCAAAAGGGAGGGCGAGCGCCGCGCGGTCGCCGCGCCGCTCGTCTCGGGCGAGCGCGTCGTCGGCGTCCTCGAAGCCGTGCGCGAGGGCACGCAGGCGCGCTCCTTCTCCGCAAACGACGCGGCGCTGCTCTCGGCTCTGGCGCTGCCGCTGGCGGCCGCGCTCTCGAACTCTGCGCGCGTCGCAGAGGCCGAGCGCCTTTCGCAGACCGACGACCTGACGAAGCTGCACAACGCGCGCTACCTGCGCCAGTACCTCGTCGGCGAACTGAAGCGCGCGCGCCGCTACGGGTCGCACGTCACCGCCTTCTTCCTCGACCTCGACGACTTCAAGCAGGTCAACGACCGCCACGGCCACCTCGTCGGCTCGCACGTCCTGATGGAGTTGGCCGGCGTCATCCTCTCTTCGGTGCGCGACACGGACGTGGTGGCGCGCTACGGCGGCGACGAGTTCGTCGTCGTCCTGCCCGAGACCGGTATGGAGATGGGCCTGCGCGTCGCCGAGCGCGTCCGCGAGCGCATCAGCCGCCACACCTTCTCGGGCGGTCGCAACCTCCGCCTCGGGCTCACGGCCTCCTTCGGCGTCGCGGCCTTCCCCGACCACGCGCAGTCGCCCCAACAGCTCATCGCGCGCGCCGACACGGCCATGTACGAGGCCAAGGCAGCACGCAAGAACTGCGTCCGCTACGCCGAAGAGGCCGCGCAGGACGCATAATTTGCCGGAGGCGCTAAGCCCTTTATTTTCGCCGCCGGCTCTTTCGCTTTCTCCCCGATTCCCTCTTGAAAACGCCCCTCCCCGCGCCCATAATCGCGCCACGAAGGCGACTCGATGAGCGAAGACACGACGCGGAATCTTCCGGGCGGGGATATGGGAGAAGTCCTCTCACTTCTCCGCTCAATAGACACGCGGCTGACGGCTCTTGAAGAGAAGGTCGAGCGCCGCCTGCAAGACACCCGCCCCATCTGGGAGCAGGTCTTAACTCGGCTGACAGCCGTTGAGGAGCGACTGACAGCGGTCGAAGAGGAGTTGAAGAACCTTGGGATTCGGGTCAGGAAGGTTGAGGATGAGGTTGACAGCCTTGGCCGCAAATTCCGAGAGTTCAACCGCGACATTTTGAAGTTACAGAACCGGGACGACGACATCTCGGAGCGCATGGATAGGATAGAGGCCGAGCACTCCCGTTAACCCATTAGAAGGCGCCGCCCGGCCGCCACCGGGAAGGTTCCAGACGCGCACCGAACCCCTTCCCCTCCCGCACGGCCCGAATCCCTAAAAAAGTTGTAGACAAACGCCCGCGCATGCTGTAAAGCATTGAATGCGAACTCGCCCGAAAGCACCCCCCGCTCGAAGGAAGTAGTAGGCTCCGCCTTTCGGCTTTTCCCAAGCCAACCGAAAGGGTTTCGCGGTTAGCGTTCTCGCCCCGTTCGTTGTATCTTTGTAGTTTCGTTCCACGCCGCGGGGCGAAGACAAAGGGAGCAGGGACGCCCGAAGTGCATCCCGTTGGCGCGAAAAACGCGGACGCGAGCCCCCGGAGTCGGACAGCCCCGGGGCGCATACAGTAGAAGTCAGAGGTGCGTAAACAGTAACGAATGGCATTCAAGTCACTCTTCAGCCTTTTCTCCAGCGACCTCGCCATAGACCTCGGCACGGCCAACACGCTCGTCTACGCCAAGGGGCGCGGCATCGTCGTCAGCGAGCCTTCAATCGTCGCCATCAACAAGGTGACAAATACGCCCGAGGCCGTCGGCAAGGAGGCGAAGGAGATGCTGGGACGCACGCCCGGCAACATCGTCGCCATCCGCCCGATGAAGGACGGCGTCATCGCGAATTTTGAAGTCACGGAGAAGATGCTTCAGCACTTCATCCGCAAGGCGCACAACGGCAAGACGTGGGTCAGCCCGCGCGTCGTCATCGGGATACCCAGCGAGATCACGCAGGTCGAGCGCCGCGCCGTCGAAGACTCGGCCTACCGCGCCAAAGCCTCCGAAGTTTATCTGGTGGAAGAGGCGATGTGCGCGGCCATCGGCGCGGGCCTTCCCATCACCGAGCCGCACGGCAACATGATCGTAGACATCGGCGGCGGCACGACCGACATCGCCGTGATTTCCCTTTCGGGCATCGTCTACTCGCGCGCCGTCCGCGTCGCAGGCAACGAGATGGACGAGGCCATCACGCAGTACATCAAGCGCAAGTACAACCTGCTCATCGGCGAGCGCACGGCCGAGGCCATCAAGATTCAGTTGGGCTCAGCCTTCCCGCTCGACGAGCCGCTCTCGATGGACGTGCGCGGCCGCAACCTCATCGAGGGCATCCCCAAGACCATCACCATCACGGACGAAGAGGTGCGCGAGGCTCTGGCCGACTCGGTCGCGACCATCGTCAACGCCGTCCGCGTCGCGCTCGAACGCACGCCCCCGGAACTCTCCGCCGACATCGTCGAGCGCGGCATCGTCCTGACGGGCGGCGGCGCTCTTCTGAAGAATCTCGACAAGCGGCTCTCCATCGAGACGGGCCTGCCGGTCTCCATCGCCGACGACCCGCTCTCCTCGGTCGTGCTCGGCGCCGGCAAGATGCTCTCGGACTTCGACCTCCTCAAGCGCGTCCGCTGGGACAACAACCTGACGGGCGGGATGTAGAAGACCCGTGATTAAGTGATGAGTGATAAGTGATAAGACAAAGCTTTTACTCATCACTTATCACTCATCACTTATCACCCCACGAAGATGGTTCGCAGCACGCAGAAGGAGATCAGGCAGCGGGCGCCGCTCTGGCTGCTCGTGCTGCTCGCGGTCAACTTCGGGCTGATGAGTTGGAACGCGAAGGACGCGGCGACGGGGCAGCCGGTCGTCAAGGCTTGGGCGCAGTCGGCCGTCTCGCCCGTGCAGCGCGCGACAACGGGCGTCGGCGGCGCAGGGCTAGGCTTCTTCCGCGGCCTCGCCGACATGCGCAACGCGCAGGCCGAGAACGAAGGCTTGCGGCAGCGACTCGCCGAGGCCGAGAACGAGTTGCGCGAGGGGCGGCAGGCGCGCGACGAGAACGAGCGGCTCAAAAAACTTCTCGACTTCACGAAGGACGTTCAGTATCAGGCCATCCCTGCGCGCGTCATCGCGCGCGACCCCTCGGTCTGGTTCAACTCGGTCATCATCAACCGCGGCTCGGCCAACGGCGTTGACCTCGACATGCCGGTCGTCACGCCCGAAGGCATCGTCGGCCGCGTCGTCGGCGTCGGCCCCGTGTCGGCGCAGGTCATGCTGATTACGGACGAGCGCTCTGCGGCCGGCGCGGTCGTCGGCCAGTTGGGTCAGTCGAACGCCGTCGGCTCGGTGCGCGGCTTCGGCAAGAACGGCCTTTTGGAGATGCGCTACGTGTCGGGGCTTGAGACGGTGAACGTCGGCGACTACGTGGTCACGACCGGGCAGGACAGAATCTACCCGCCGGGCCTGAACGTCGGCACGGTGGTGGAGATCGTCCCCGGCTCGGCCACCACGCCGCACAACATACGCGTCAAGCCCGGCGCGCGGCTCAACTCGCTACAGGAGGTCGCCGTCCTCAACTACCGCGCCCCGCAGCGCGACGCCCCCGCGCGCACGCTGCCGAACGTTGACAAGGGGAAGACGAAGTGAGCAGTTTTCAGTTTTCGGTTTTCAGTCTTCAGCCAGAGCAGGGCCGTCAACTGAAAACTGAAAACTGAAAACTGAAAACTGTTATGAAGTGGAAACTCGCGGTCAGCGTGGCGCTGGCCGTCGTCCTGCAATCGAGTCTGAGCGCGGTGTGGCCGCCGTTCGCGTACGTAGACCTGCCGCTGGTGGTGGTCGTCTACTTCGCTCTGCGGCGCGACGCCGTGCTGGCCGTCTTCATCGGGACGGTGGCGGGGCTCTCGTCCGACCTGCTCTCGGGCGGTCTGCTCGGCGCGAGCGGCTTCTCGATGACGCTGACGGCGTACCTTCTGGCGGCGCTCGTCACGCGCGTGATGATAGACAACCCGCTGCTGCGCATCCCCGTCCTTGCGGGCGCGGTCGGGTTCAACACGCTGGTCTACCTGCTGCTGCACCAACTGCTCGGCCAGCCGCCGAACCCGCCCGGCCCCATCGCCGAGACGATTGCGTTCGGCGTCATCTGGACGACGGTGGCGGGGACGGCCGTCGCGTTCCTGCTCGACATCTTCTTCGCAGAGTCGTCGCGCTTCCGCCAGCGGCGTGCCTTCGCCTTCCGACGACGCCTCGCGCGCCGCGGACTCGGGCGGAGGAAGTATTAAGGCGGGCTGCCGGCATCTAACATCCGAACGATGGTTGCGATCACACTGGAAAAGCGCAGGCTCCGCGACTTCGACTGGCTGCTGACGACTTTGGCGGTCGCCATCGCCCTGTTCGGGACGTGGATGATCTACAACGCGCAGCCCGACCAAGGTTACTGGAAGAAGCAGCTCATCGGCCTCGGCATCTCGTCAATCGTGATGCTCGCGGTGGCCTTCACCGACTATCGCAAGCTCGTACACATCGCGCCGGCCTTCTACGCCTTCGGCCTCGCGCTACTCGTCATCGTGCTCATCCCCGGCATCGGCCTGAAGATTAACGGGCAGCGCTGCTGGATAGGCGTCCCCGGTCTGGGTCAGTTCCAGCCCTCGGAGTTCATGAAGATTCCGACGGTGCTGATGCTCGCGCGCTACTTCGGCAGGCCCCGCAGCTCGACGCTCTCCATCAAGGAGACGGCGATGGGCGGCGCCATCCTCGCCCTCCCCGTCGGCCTCATCATGCTTGAGCCCGACGCGGGGCAGGCCATCACCTACTTCCCTCTGCTCGCCGTCGTGCTGTTCCTCTCGTCGGTGCGTATGTGGCTGGTCATCGCGGCGCTCGTGCTCGGCACGGCGTCCGTGCCGGCGGCTTGGGTCGTCGGCGTCAAGACCGGCGCGATTAAGCCGTACCAGCAGGAGCGCATCAACGTCATCCTCGACCCGGAGAACGCGGACAGACGCGGCTTCGGCTATCACACTTGGCAGTCAATCGTGACGGTGGGCAAGGGCGGCATCACCGGCTCGGTCTCGAAGGGCGACGCCTCGCAGAGCAAGCTCAAGTTCCTGCCCGAGCCGCACACGGACTTCATCTTCGCCGTCACGGCCGAGAACACGGGCTTCGTCGGCTGCGTCCTGCTGCTTCTGGCCTACGCCGTGCTCTTAACCAAACTCGTCCACGGCGCACGCCGCGCGCCCGACCGCACGGGGATGCTCGTCATCATGTCCATCGTCGGCGGCCTCGGCTTCCAGATTTTCATTAACGTCGGCATGGCGCTCGGGATGCTTCCCGTCATCGGCGTCCCGCTGCCCCTGATGAGCGCGGGCATCTCCGCCATCCTCGCCACCTCCGTCGCCATCGGCTTCGCCATCAGCATCCGCCTGCGCCGCTTCGTCAACTAAAGGCGCGGCGGGAAGTCTCACGCCGGCCCGCGCAAACGTGCTATCCTTCGACAAACCCGACGAGGCGCGAAACCCATGTCACTCGAAGTCGTCAAGAAGCAGTTCAACGTCGAGGAGTACTACAGGATGGCCGCGGCCGGCATCCTGTCAGAGGAAGACCGCGTCGAGCTGATAGAAGGCGAGATCATCCGAATGAATCCAATCGGCAGCCGCCACGCCGCCTGCGTCGGGAGGCTGACGAGACTCTTCGGACGGCGGGCCGGCGATAACGCAATCGTCTGGGTGCAGAACCCGGTTCAGATAAACGACTACTCCGAGCCAGTGCCCGACATCTCGCTGCTGAGATTCCGGGACGATTTTTACGCGCAGGCGAATCCGCAGCCGGACGACGTGCTGCTCATCGTCGAAGTCTCCGACAGCACGGTCAACTACGACCGCAAGGTGAAAGTCCCGCTCTACGCGCGCGCCGGCGTCCCAGAAATGTGGCTCGTCAACCAGCCGGAAGACCTCATCGAAGTCTACTCGCGCCCCGCCGACGGCGCGTATCAGGAGACGCGCCTCGTTAGGCGCGGCGAGAGCCTGACCGCCGCCTCCGTCCCCGGCCTCACGCTTGACGCCGACGACGTTCTCGGCTGAACCGGGCGAAGCGTTCGGCCTCGCGCAGACGTTTTCCGGGTCGAACCCTCCGCCGCTCGCATTTTTGGCGGGCGGTCGTTTATACTGCGCTTGCCTGTCCTGATTGCCTGAACATAAAACCTTCCGGCACGGCGCGCGCACACGTTCGGTTCGACAGGCGTGAGACGGCGCGCGCCTCATAACAGCAGACAGGATTGAAGGTATTCTGGCGGGGCCGCCGCGTGCGCGAGGCTGCTTACAGCGACGCGCCGAAGGGCCGGCCCCCGTCTGAAAAGTTTTTTTACGCAGGGCCGCCGTAACGGCGTGCGCAGCGGCGTTCGACGCGCGAGAGCGCGTGCGCCAAGTGTCGCCGGGCTGCGAAGGTCGGGAGCCGTTCGTTTCAGGACGCGCCGCTCCCATTGGCCCGACGCGCCACGAGCGGCCGAGGCGGACGGAGTTTCCCGGTGAACAGTTCGGAACGCTTCCGCGCGGGCGGGGTCTACACCTCCCCGGGCGCGCGGCGGGTGGGGCGGTGCAGGCGTCGCGCGACACGCGCGTGCGGCCTTGTCGTCCGCGCCGTTTCAAGTCCGAAGAACTTCCCGCACGACTCCCTTCCCGCCGCAAGCGCCGGCCCGCGGGGCCTGAGCGCTCTCACACGCCCGCACAAAGGGCGCCGACACAGTTACGCGCGGCCGCAAGCGCCGCGCCGCACCTTTCAGGAGACAGCTTCACACAGATGCCCAAAGAGATGATTGTCAGCGTCAACGGCCGCGAGAAGAAGATCGCGATCGTCGAGAACGGGCGCGTCACCGAGTTCTACATCGAGCGCGGCGAATCGAGCCAAGGGATCGTTGGAAACATTTACAAGGGGCGCGTCATGCGCGTGCTGCCCGGCATGCAGTCGGCCTTCGTGGACATCGGCCTTGAGCGCGACGCCTTCCTCTACGTCTCGGACTTCTTCGACGAGGAGGAGGAGTTCGAGCGCATCGTCGTGGACAAGAAGAAGAGCGAGGGCGCCGACGACGAGGCCGCGCAGCGCGCCGCCGTCGAGCGCATCGAGCGGGCGCGCGTCGAGCGCGAGCGCGCCGTCGAGAAGGCGCAGGAGGAGGCCGAGCCCGAGGAAGAGGGCGAGGAAGAGACGGCCGTCGCCGAGTTCTCGATGCCCGCGCCCGACGAGGTCGCGCGCGTGAGCGACGAGGAGGAAGCGGCCGAGCCGGTCGCCGCCGCCGCGCCGCAGCAGGAGCACGAGGAGGCCGGTGGCCGTGGCCGACGCCGTCGCCGTCGCCGCGGCGAGCGCGGCGAGGCGGAAGCGGCTCCGGGCGCGGCAGCGTCGGGCGAAGTCCCGCCGGGCGTCTCGTTCCCCGGAGGGGCCGAGGGCTTCGGCGCCGAAGACGTCTCGACGCCCTTCGTCGCGGGCGCCGATTCGTTCGAGCGCATCGTGGACGAGGAGGAGTCGGCCGCAGAGGAGGGCGCGACCTTCAAGGACGCGCGCCTACAGGAGCGCCTGAGCGACCAGACGCGTGCCGTCGAGTTCGACATCGAGCCGACGACGACCGCCGAGGTCGGGTCGCTGCTCGGCGGCGCGGCCTCTGCGGGCGGCGGCTTCGAGCGCATCGCAGACGACGACGAGGGCGCCGGGGAGACGCACGCGCGCCTCCACACGATTCAGCCCGAGGTCGCCGCGTCGGTCGCGGAACTCGTCGAAGAGGAGGCGGGCGAAGACGCCTTCGCCGGCACGCAGACCTTCGAGCGCGTGAGCGACGACGCCGAAGGCACGGCGGCTGAAGCAGCGCCAGCCGCGTCGAAGAAGCGCGGCGCGAAGGCTTCGGCGAAGGCCGCTTCGAAGAAGAGTTCGAAGAAGTCGGCCGCGGGCGCCGCAGCGACAGTGGCCGCGGGCCAAGAGGGCGAGGCAGCGCCGGCCGCGTCGAAGAAGGGCTCGAAGAAGGCGGCGTCGAAGAAGTCTGCCGCGAAGGGCTCTTCGAAGTCTGCGGCGAAGGGCGGCAGTAAGAAGTCGAGCAAGAAGGCGGCAGGCGAAGCCGCCGAGGGCGAGGACGCGGAGGCGAGCGTCACGCAGCGCGCGCCGCGCGGCGAGTTCGCGCGCCGCGGCGGTCGTCGCCGACGCAAGCCGGGCGGAGCGCCCGGCGGCGAGCAAGAGAACGACAACGACAACGGTAACGGCCACGCGCACGAGCCGGCCCCGGAAGTCTCGGCCGAAGACAACGGCGGCGCAGAGGTGCTGGCCGAAGAGGTCGCGGCCCCGCCGCCGCCGCAGCAGCACCAGTCCCCCGCCCCGCGCGAAGAACGACGCGAACGCGGCGGACGCGAACGTCAGCGCGAGCGCGATTCGTCGCGCGGCGGCGACCGCGGGCGCGACAGCCGCGACAGCCGCGGCGATAGAAGCGACAGAGACGACGCGAGCCGCGCGGGCAGCCGTGACAGCGGCCGTGACAGCGGTCGTGACAGCGGTCGTGACAGCGGTCGTGATAGCAGTCGTGAAGGCGGTCGTGAAGGCGGCCGCGCGCCGCGCGAGAGCGCCGGGCGCGACCGTCGCGGGCGCCAGCCGATGATTACAGACCTCCTGCGCGAAGGTCAGGAGATAATCGTCCAGATTGCGAAGGAGCCCATCGCCGCGAAGGGCGCGCGCATCACCTCGCACATCGCGCTGCCCGGCCGCTTCCTCGTCTACATGCCGACGATCGAGCACGTCGGCGTCTCGCGCAAGATTGAAAGCGATCAGGAGCGCTCGCGCCTGCGCAAGCTCATTCAGGCGATTGTGAAGGAGGAGGACGTGCCCTCGGGCGGCTTCATCGTCCGCACCGCGGGCGTCGGCATCTCGGAGCAAGACCTCCGCGACGACGCGCGCTACCTCATACGCACTTGGCGCGACATACGCAAGAACGCCGAGCGTGCGAAGGCGCCCGCGCTCGCGCACAAAGACCTCGACCTCGTCCAGCGGCTCCTGCGCGACCAGCTCTCCGACGACTTCACCGCCATCCGCGTGGACTCGGAGGAGGAGTATCTAGAGGTAGTCGAGTTCATCAACCGCATCCAGCCTCGGCTCGTCAACCGCGTCAAGCTCTACACGCGCGAAGAGCCGATACTCGAAACCTACGGCGTGCAGGCCGAGATAGACAAGGCCATCAAGCCGCGTGTCTGGCTCAAGTCGGGCGGCTACCTCGTCATCAACCAGACCGAGGCGCTCGTCGCGATTGACGTTAACACCGGCAAGTTCGTCGGCCGCGGCGGCACGCGCCTCGAAGACACCATCACGCGCACCAACATGGAGGCGGTCGAAGAGATCGCGCGCCAAGTCAGGTTAAGAGACTTGGGCGGCATCATCGTCCTCGACCTCATAGACATGGAGGAGCGGCGCAACCGCGCGCGCGTGTTGCAGGCACTTCAGGAAGCGCTCAGGCACGACAAGTCGCCGACGAAGGTTCTTTCGTACAACGACTTCGGCCTCGTCATCATGACGCGCAAGCGCGTCAAACAGTCGTTGGAGCGCACCCTCTGCTCGCCCTGCCCTTACTGCACGGGCGCGGGCCTCGTGAAGTCCGCGCAGACGGTCTGCTACGAGATACTCGAAGAGGCCCGCCGGCTCGCTCGCGCCAACGAGGGCGAGCGCTTCAAGCAGACCACGCTCCGCCTCAACCCCGAAGTCGCGCGCGCCCTGCGCACCTCCGAGCGCGACGTGCTCGGCGAGATCGAAGCCTACCTCGGCGCCGTAGACGTAGACTCCGACGAACACGTCCATCAGGAGCAGTTCGACTTCGCCTTCATCTAAGAGGCCAGAGGTTAGAGGTTAGAGGTCAGTAGTTGACTTTCACTAACCTCTAACCTCTAACCTCTAACCTCTGATGGGAAAGCTCCGCACATTCTGGAAGGGCCTGCTGGCGGGGGGCGCGGCGGGCGCGGGCGTGGCGGCGCTGGCGGCCTTTAACGCATCGGTCGCGCGCGAGGCGCCCGAGCCGGAGACGGGCGCCGTCGGCGGCGAGGCCGGCACCTTCGACTGGAAGCACGGGCAGATTTTTTACAGGCACGCGGGACAGGAGGAGGCGCCGGCCGTCCTCTTCGTCCACGGCATCGGCGCGGGCGCGCGCGCCTTCATGTGGCGGCGCAACTTCCTGCCGCTCGCCCGACACTTCCGCGTCTACGCCATAGACCTGCTCGGCTTCGGCTACTCGGACAAGCCCGCGAACGCGCCCTACTCCGCAGACCTCTACGTCGAGCTGATTTCAGATTTCGTACGTGAAGTGGCCGGGCGGCCCGCGTCGGTCGTCGCGCACACGCTCTCGGCGGCCTTCGCCGTGCGCGCGGCGGACGAGCACCCGGAACTCGTCAACGCGCTCGCGCTCGTCTCGCCCACGGGCGCCGACCACCTGAGCGCGCGCCCCGGCATGACGGGCGCGGCCTTCTACGGACTCTTGCACTCGCCCGTGCTCGGCACCTCGTTCTACAACGCCGTCACGAGCGAGCGGAGCGTGCGCGACTACGCGCGCAAGCAGCTCTTCTACGAGAAGCGCTTCGCCACGCCGCGCCTCGTCGCGCACTACTACGCCGTCAGCCACCTGCCCGGCGCGCAGTACGCCGCCACGGCCTTCCTCTCCGGCTACCTCAACACAGACATCCGCGAGCCCTTCGCGCGCCTGCGCCAGCCCGTCACACTTGCGTGGGGGCGTCAGGACACGACCAACCCGATTGACCAAGCCGGCCAGCTCCTCTCCCTCAACCCACGCGCACGCCTCGAAGTCTTCGACCGCTGCCGCATGATGCCGCAGGAGGAGCACGCCGAACGCTTCAACGCCCTCCTGCGCGACGCCTTCCGCGGCTGACCGACCGCGGCCGGGAAGAAACGGTGCGCCCTCTTCACAAATAGCGCTGTGTGAATCCGCCCGGCCGCGGTTATCATTGCTGCCGCTCACGCACCCTCGCGTCCGGGCCTCAAGGAGGAACCTGCGATGAAGAACGACGGGATTACGCTGGAGGAGTTCTGGGGCGTAGTCACGAGCCTCAAGAATGACGCGTCGAGATGCTCGAAGGCGCTGGCGGCGACGCCGGAGGAGGACGAGGCGGGGCGCGCGTTCTGGCGCAGGATGTACGCGCGCGCGGCCTTCGCCTTCTTCGACGGCGTCACCTACCGCATGGCGTATCACGCCTACATGGCGCGCGACCGCCGCGGCGTGGCCTTCTCGCTGGAAGAGTTGAACAGGCTGGAGAAGATGTTCGACTTCGACGACGACGAAGACCTCGACATCTACTCGGCCGTCAGCCACATCAACATGCTCGAAGACATGAAGTTCGCCTTCAACGCCTTCGCGCGCGTCCACTACACGGACTACGTCCTCCCCATCGCCGACGCCGACTGGGTGTTCATGAAAGAGGCCGCGCACATCAGGAATTGGCTAACCCACCCCAAGACGGCGGAAGGGTTGGAAGTGAACGGCGGGGACGTGGATGCCTTGGCTTGGGGGATGGTCTGGTTCGTGGAGAACTTGGTCGCGTTGCTCGGGAGCAGCCTGACGCACACGCTGACGACGTTCGCCGGCTGGGACGACGAAGACGATGCCGTCATGTAAGGCCGCGCGCCGGGGTTCGCTCCCGCCGCTCAGGGGCAGATGTTCATCGGGCCGGTGAGTTAAGCCGCGCGCGTTCAGTCCCCGCGCCTACGCCTTGCGAACTTCAGCGCGCCGAGCAGGCCGGAGCCGAGCAGGAGCAGCGTGGCCGGCTCGGGCGTCGGGATGGTGTTGGGGTAGGCGTTGAACCTGAAGTTGTCCATGCCGGCCGGGTTCGGCCCCGACTCGCCGAAGCTCCCGGTGTGAACCCAATCCAGCCATGTGATGCCGTCGAACAGCCCCTGCGCGTCAACGAAGCCGAGGCTGCTCTGTCCGAAGACGAGTTCCGCGCCGTTCGAGGCCCGGAAGACGTTCGACTGACCGTAGGTGAGGAGCAGGTCTGCGCCGAGGAAGTCGAACGTCCCTCCTCCGAAGTTAATCCTGATGGTGTTGGGCCTCGTGGCTTGTGAGGAGTTGTTTTCGAGGTCGAAGTTCCCCGGGCCATAGGAGAAAATGAACATGTTGCCGCTGAAGTTAAAACCCTGCTCCGTGTAGGAGGTGTAAAACCCCGTGGGGCCCGGCGGGGTGAAAGTGATGGTGACGGGGTCGGCGTAGGCCGGGACGGCGAGCAGGACGAGCAGCAATGCCGGCAGCAGAAAGAGGCGCAAGGGTTGGATCCTCATCTGTCACTCCTGTAAAGCCGGGCGGGCCGGCGGTGTGGGTCTTCTCAGCCCTCGGGGGCTCAGGGGAGAAACTGCGAATCGCGCCTCAGTTCCCGCGTCGGCGCGGACTATCTTCACGCCCGGCGTGCCGACACCCTCACGAGTAGATGTTCATCGGGCGCGTGAGCAGTTCGACGGGGTCGTGGACGTTGAGGGCTTCGCGGACGTAGTAGCCCTCGCCGGCCGCGACGCCGATGAGCGAGCCCATGTAGCGCCAGCGTGCTTCGAGCTGCTGTAGGAAGCCCTTCTCGCTGATGCGCGTGACGGGCTCCTGCGAGTTCGGGTCGTAGAACTGCGAGCGGTGCGCGAGTATGGCGCGCAGCTTCTCCTCGACGTGTTCGGAGATGTCCACGATGAAGGAGGGCACGATGAGACGCGAGTAGGTCGAGTGCGCCAGCGCGGGCACGTGGACGGCGCCTTGGCCCGCCCCCTCGTCGTAGCGGCGCATCGAGGCGAGGCGCGCAGACTCGCGCGCGAGCCGCGCGGTGGCGGCGTGGTCTGGGTGTGGGTCGTCCCAGTGCGCGGTGAGGATGACTTTGGGTTTGTAGGTGCGGATGACGCGGACGAGGGCGGTGCGCGCCTCGTCCGTGACGAAGACGTGGCCGTCGGGGAGTTCGAGGTTGACGCGCACGTCGAGGCCGAGGATGCGCGCGGCCTCGCGCGACTCCTCTCTGCGCTGCTCGGGCGTGCCGCGCGTGCCCATCTCGCCGCGCGTCACGTCGAGCACGCCGGTCGCGCGGCCCAGAGACTTCAGCTTCAGGAGGGTGCCGGCGGCCGTCAGCTCGGCGTCGTCCGGGTGCGAGAAGACGGCCAGCACGTCCAACTCCGGCGCCGCCGCGCCCGCTTCGTACACGACTTCACTCATGCTCTAACTCCCGCTTGCACTACTTTAACCTTCAAGGCTTCTTCCCGTCGAAGTTGAAGCGGCAGCGGACGCCCTGCTCGCGCCCCGTGTCGTAGATGATGGAGACGTTGGTGACGTTGAACTCCCAGTGGAAGTTGCGCCGGCTGAGGTAGCGCACGACCTCTGCCAGCTTGTCCTGATCGAGGTCGCCCTGCGCGAGCGTGACGTGCGGCGCCCACTCTTCCGGGTGGTAGTAGTGCGCGACCGAGCCGGGCGTCAACTGCCGGACGTTCTCCCAAATCTCCTTGTGGAGTTCGGAAAGGGCCGGGCTGCGCACGACCGGGATGTAGAGGATTGGGCTCGCGACGGTGAAGATGCCGAGGCCCGCGGTGCGGACGCGGAAAGGCCGCGTGCGCGCGGCCAGCTCGCGCAGGAAGTGCTCGCAGGCCGCGTCGTCGTAGGCTTCGGCGACCTGAAAGGAGAAGTGCGGGTAGGGCGTGACGTACATGCCGCGCACGTCGAACTTCTGCCCCAGCTCTTCCCAGATGGCCTCGACCCGCGCGTAGTGCTGGTCGTCCAGCAACGTTACCACGCCCTGCATGCAACCGTACCTTCTCGGACGCCCGTCTTGACGAGAACGCCGTTAGATGTAGCGCAAGCCGCGCGGGCGGTCAAGTGAACTTCCGCCCTCCCCCTTCGGCGTGATAGCCTTTTCAAGCTCCCCGGAAAGGTAAACCAAGCGGATGAGGCTCACAGTGCTCGGGTCTGGGACGGCCGTGCCGCACCCGCGCCGTTCCGCGTCGTCGCACTGGGTCGAGGCGGCGGGCGCGACGCTCTTGCTCGACTGTAGCGGCCCGGCCGTGCACCGCATGGCCGAGGAGGGCTGCGACTGGGCGAACCTCGACGCCGTCTGGGTCAGCCACTTCCACCTCGACCACGTCGGCGGCCTCGCCCCCTTCCTCTTCGGCACACGACACGCGCCGCAGACGAGGGAGAGGCGCAAGCCGCTCGTCGTCTGCGGCCCGCGCGGGACGGGGCGGCTGCTGCGCAGCTTCGACGAGGCCGGCGGCTACAAGCTCTTCGAGCAGCCGTTCCCGGTTGAGATAAAGGAGGTCGCGCCGCGCGCTGAGTTCGAGCTGCTGCCCGGCCTCGCCGCCGAGACCTTCTCGACGCCGCACACGAGCGAGAGCCTCGCCGTCCGGCTGACCGAACGCGACGGCACGTCGCTTGTCTACACTTCCGACACGGGCTTCACCGAGGCTCTGGCGGGCTTCGCGCGCGCAGCGGATTTATTTCTGATGGAGTGCTCCTTCTTCCGTGAGAAGCCCATCAAGACGCACCTCGTACTGGAAGAGGCGATGCGGCTCGCGCGACTCTCGGGCGCGCGCCGCGTCATGCTCGCGCACCTCTACCCGGAGTGGGACGGCATTAACATAGAGGCCGAGGCGAAACGCCTCTGGGACGGCGAGACCATCGAGGCGCGCGACGGCCTGCGGCTGGACGTTGGGGAGTAACGGCGATGTTTTTCGGAAGGCGGGACACAATGGTTGATGATTCGGAGAGGTTGCAAGCCGCGCTCGCCGTCTCGGTCTTCCTCCTCGTCGTCTCGGCCCTCTGCCTCATGCCGCCCGGCCGCCACGCGGGCGCGAACGGGAAGGAACCGGTGCTGTTGGAGGTCGGCGGCGATTCGAAGGGCGCAGAGGAAAAGGCGCCGACGGACGAATTGAAGATCGTCTCCTACAACATACGCTGGCGCGGCGGCGACGACCTGAAGCAGATCGTCAAGATGCTCAAGGAAGACCCGCAGGTCGGCGGCGCGCAGGTCATCGGCCTTCAGGAGGTTGACCGTAACAAGAAGCGCACGGGCAACGTCAACACCGCGCGCCAGCTCGCCGAAGCGCTCGGCATGCGCTACGCGTGGGCCGCGCCGCCCTCCACAGACGCCGACGGCGAGGAGGAGACCGGCGTCACCATCCTCAGCGTCTTCCCCATGTCGGACGTGTCGCGCGTCCTGCTCAACAACGAAGGCCCCGAGGGTCGCCGCCGCGTCGCAGTCGGCGCGACGCTCCACGTCGGCCGCGGGCTCCTGCGCTTCTACTCCGTCCACGCCGAGACGCGCATGCCCGTCGAGAAGAAAGTCTCGCACTGGCGAACGGTGCTCGACGACCTTCAGCTCTACCCGCAGGTCAAGCGCGCCGTCGTCGTCGGCGACTTCAACACCATCAAGCAGAAGGACGCGGAAGCCATCCGCAAGCTCTTCGAGGGCGAAGGCTTCACGACCCCGATTGCCGACGACGAGATGACGTGGCGCACGTTCCTCATCGGCCTCAAACTCGACTGGGTCTGGCTGCGCGGCCTCGAAGCCCGCGCGGCCGGCGTTGACCGCGACTCAGACCTCTCCGACCACTGGCCCGTCTGGGTCAAGGTCAAGTTGGCCGTGAAGCCGGAGACGGCCGGGACAGACACATCTTCCACCTCAAAATAGATGAGCCGGACGGCGTAAGAACAAGCCCGCGTTTTACTTCAATCGAATCTCGACGCGGTTCTGTTCGAGCGCGTTGCCGGTGGCGCGTTGGAGGTCGGCGACGGCCTTGTTGAGTTCGGTCTGCGCGCGCAACTCGTTGCCGCGTGCGGTGGTGAGCTGCGTCTGACGTTCGAGCACGAGGAAGACGGTGCTCTGCCCGGCGTCGAGCTTGCGCTGCTCGGAGGCGTACTGCTGCTCGGAGGCAGAGCGGGCCGCGGCCGCCGCGCGCAGCCGCGACTCGGCCGTGCGGACGAGTTGCAAGGCGTTTCGCACGTCAACCTGTATGAGTTGCTCCAACTGCTCGCGCTGCGTGCGTATGCGCTCGGCGTCAACGAGCGTGCGGCCGAGTTGCGCCTTCGCCGTCGTGTTGCGGAAGGGCAGATTGACGGTCACGCCCGCGCGGAAGTTCGTGTAGCGGTTCGCGGCGAGGTTGACGAGCGACTGAAACTCGCCGCCGACGAGCCCGCCGGGGACGCCCACCACCGTCGGCGCAGGCAAAGGGTTGAGGCCCACTATAGCCGAAAGCTCGTTGATGCGGTTGCGCAGGTCTAGGTTCGAGGTCGCGAGCGGGTTCGTGCCCGAGGTGTTGGTCGCGCCCGCAAGGCCCACGAGCCCGTAAGAGGCGACGAGGTCAACCTGCGGCCGCGTCTGCTCGCGCGCGAAGCGCTGCTCGATCTCGTTTATCTCGCGCGCCACGTCCGAAGACTGAAGCTCGGGGCGCGACTTCAGTGCGACCTGCATCGCGTCGTCGAGCGCGACCGGCGGCGGCGCGAGGTCAACGGAGTCGGTCGGGACAACAGAGACCTTCCAGAGCGGCGCCTCGCGGTTCTCGGCGATGAGGTTCTTGAGGTTGTTCTCGGCGCGGCCCACGTCGTCGAGCGCTGAGTAGACGCTCTGCTCGAAGCCGGATATCTGCGCCTCGGCCGCGACCACGTCAATCGGCGCGAGCATCCCCTCGTTAACGAGCCGCTTGTTGTGCTCAAGCTGCTTGCGCGCGTCCGACACGGCCTCGCGCTGAATCTGAAGGTTGCGCAGGGCGTAGACCAAGTCCCAGTAGGCGCGCTGCACGGCCGTGATGGTCTCGACGGCGCGCTGGCGGAACTGCGCGTCGGTCAACGAGAGGTTCTTCTTGCCGATCTCTATCTGGCGGCGCGTCTGGTCGAAGCGCAGGCCGCGTATGAGCGGCTGCGTGTAGCTGAAGTTGAGCGAGGTCGGGTACTGCGGGTTGAGCGCGGCGAACTGGTTGTTCGTCGTGATGCGGTTGTTGACGAAGTCAACGCGGTAGCCGCCGCCGAACTTCGGCGTCAGCCCTTGGACTGATGAAGTGCTGAAGACGCCCGACTGCGTGACCGAGCCCGTCGAGCTTCCCGAGAGGAAGCTCGCCGTCGGCGTCTCCGTCTTCTCGTAGTAAGAGTTGGTCGTGAAGCGCGGGTCGTAGGCGCCGCGCGCGGCCTGCAAGTCGAACTCTGCGGCGCGCACGTTCTCGCGCGCGACCTCGATGTCCTTGTTGTTGGCGAGCGCGAGCTCAATCGCCTCGCGCACGGTCATCGTGCGCTGCTCGCCCATGTCCACGCCGACGCGTTCGAGCGCGGGGAAAGGCCCCTGCTCCGCTCGGAAGTCGGGCGCGACCTGCGGGACGTTCAGGCGCGTGTCGGCCGGCGCGTTCGGCACGCTCTCGCGGCCGGGCGCGGGCGGCCCCGCGGGCGACTGAACCTGCCCGCCCTGCACGCCGGGCTGTGCGGGCTGCGCGGGGCGTACGGCGGGAGCCTGCGGCGCCGGGAGTCCGGCGTCGCCCGTGGGCTGCGTCGTCTGCGCTGGCGCGGTCGAGGGAACCGCGGGCTGCGCGGGCTGCTGACCCTGCGCGGGCGCGGACGGGTTCGTTGACTGCTGCGTCTGCGACTGCGTGGGCGAGGCCGTCTGCTGCCCCTGCTGCGGCGCGCCCGAAGTCGGCGGCGGGTTGTTGGCCGAAGGCGCGGGCTGCTGCGTCGTCGTCGTGCCCGTCTGCGGCTCGGCCGGGGTCAGCTTCAACGCGACCTTCATGTACGGAATCGGCGAAGGCTGCGCCGCCGCGTCGGACTCCGACTCAACAGACTTCGGCTCCGCCGACTTCGACTCGGCGGCCTTCGGCTCCGGAGCGCCCTTCTCTTTCGCGGCGTCGGCCGAACCAAAGATGGAACCTGCGAACTGCGGCGCGGGCTTCTGCTCTTCCCTGCGCACCGTCTGCTGCGCGCGCAGCGGCGCGGCCGCGGGGCCGAGCACCAGCGCGAGGGATAACAAACTAAAAAGCAATCTGTGATTACGCCTGAACATAATTTTCACACCCGAACAGTTGCGAACCCTTAGTGCCTGCCGATTAGTGCCTGCCGACGAGGCCGAAGAACGTCTGCGCCGTGGCGACCGCGCGGCGGCGAGCCCACGCGAACGCGCCGCCGACGCGGCCCCACACGCGCCCGAAGACGCGAGCGCGCGAAACGTCGTCGAAGAGCGAGTAGAAGACCGGCACCGCGAGCAGCGTCAGCAGTAGACACAAGCTCTGCCCGCCGACGACGAGCACGCCGATGGAGCGGTTCGTGCCCGCGCCCGGCCCCGTCGAGAGCGTAAGCGGCAACATGCCCGCGACGAGCGCGACCGTCGTCATCAGGATGGGCCTCAGTCGGTCGCGGTTCGCCTGAACGATGGCCTCAAGCCGCTCCATGCCGTGCGAACGCAGCTCGTTCGTGTGGTCTATCTGTAGAATGGCGTTCTTCTTCACCACGCCGAACAGGAGGAGGAGTCCGAGGCCGGAGAAGATGTTCACGGTCTGCCCCGTCATCAGCAGGCTAAGGATGCCGAACGGTATCGCCAGCGGCAGCGTGAGCAGGATTGTGACGGGGTGTATGAACGACTCGAACTGCGCCGCCAGAATCATGTACATGAAGACGAACGAGAGGACGAAGGCGAGCATGAAGTAGTAGCCCGCGCGCCCGAGCTCCTTCGAGCGGCCGGCGAGGCCGGTCGTGTACGAGGGGTCAACGTTCAGCTCCTTCACGAACTGGTTCATCTGGTCAATGACCGCCGCCTGCGAGCCGCCCGGCTTGACGTTCGCCATCAGCGTCACCTGCCGCTGCCGGTTCAAACGGTCAATGGCCGAAGGGCCGGTGCCCTCTTCGACCGTCACGAGGTTCGAGAGGTTCGTCCAGCCCGCCTTCGTTGACTGCACGAAGAGGTCTTCGAGCGCCTGCGGGCTCGTGCGCGACTGGCCGATGGCGCGCACCGTCACGTCGTACTGATCCGTGCCCTCGTTGTAGGTCGAGACCTTCTGCCCGGCGACGAGCACGTTCAACGCCTGCGCCACGTCGCCGACCTTCACGCCCAAGTCCGCCGCGCGGGCGCGGTCAACGTGGACGCGCACCTCGGGCTTGCCGACGATGAGCGTCGAGTCAACGTCAACCACGTCGGGGATGGTCTTCATCCTCGCCTGAAGCTGCTGCGAGTACTCGATGAGCTTCTGCAAGTCCGGCCCGCCGATGACGTACTGGATGTCCGCGTTGCGGAAGCCGCCGCCCGAGATGGCCGCGACCTGTTGGACGCTCGTGCGCAGGTCTTTCGGGTAGCGCGTCAGAATCTCGCGCGCGTCGCGCATCAGCTCGTCCTGCGTCAGTTTGCGGTCGTGGATGTCGGTGAGCTTGACGTAAATCGAAGCCGAGTTGACGACCTGCTGCTGTCCGCCGCCGATGGTGACGAGCGTGTCTGTGACGCCGGGCAGTTGCCGTATGTCGGCGGCGATCTTCTCGACGAGCGCGTTGGTGGAGGCGAGCGTCGAGCCCTCGGCCGTGCGGACGCTGACCTCGAACTGCGACTGGTCGTCAACGGGCAGGAAGTTCTTGCCGACGAACTTGAAGAGCGGCACGATGCTGAGGATGACCAGCACGCACGCGAGCACGACCAGCCAGCGGTGCGCCATCGAGAAGCGCAGCATCGCCGTGTAGGTGCGGTCAACGGGGCGGTACCAGCGCGACTCCTTCGAGGAGTGCTGCGGCCCGAGCTCGTGCGAGGCGTGCGCGTCGCGCCGCGCGACCTCTTCCGAAGCCGGCGCGTCGGTCACTTCCTGCGTGGCCGTCTCCTGAGCCGTCGAGAGTGCGTTGCCCTGCCCGGCGACGACGGACGACTCGTCTGCGAGCGCGGACGGCGCGTCGCCCTCGGACGGGACGGTGCCCGTCGCGGGCCCCTCGGCCGCCTGCTCGCGCTTCAAGAGACGCGCGGCGAGCATCGGCGTCAGCGTGAACGAGACGAGCAGAGAGACGGCGATGGCGAACGAAGAGGTGAAGCCGAACGAAGACATGAAGCGGCCGACGATGCCGCCCATGAAGCCGACGGGGAGGAAGACCGCGAGCAGGCTGAGCGTCGTCGCCATGACGGCCAGACCTATCTCGCGCGTGCCCTCAATCGCCGCCTGAAAGGCGCCGAAGCCCTTCTCCTCGACGAAGCGGAAGATGTTCTCAAGGACGACGATGGCGTCGTCAATCACGACGCCGACCATCAGCGTCAGCGCGAGCATCGTGATCTGGTTCAGCGTGTAGCCCATCGCCGCCATCAGGCCGAAGGTGGCGATGATGGAGGTCGGGATGGCGACGGCCGCGATGAACGTCGAGCGTATGTTCCAGAGGAAGAGGAAGACGACGAGCGCCGCGAGCAGGCCGCCCTCGATGAGGTGCGTCTTGATGGAGTTGACCGCGGCCTTGATGAAGACCGACTGGTCGCCGACGATCTGCGTCCGCACGCCCTTCTTCGCAAGGCCCGGCTCAAGCTCCGCCAGCCGCGCCTTCACCGCGTCGGCCACCTGCACGGTGTTCTGCCCCGACTGCTTCGAGACGACGAGCGTCACGGCGGGCTGGCCGTTCAGCTTCGCGCTCGTGCGCTGCTCTTCCGACTCGTCGGCCGTGTAGCCGATGTCGGAAATCTTCACCGCGTAGCCGCCGCGCGAAGAGACGGCGACGTTGTTGAAGTCGGCCGGGTTCGTGATGCGCCCCATCGTGCGCACGGTCAACTCGCGCGCGCCCTCGTCAACGCGCCCGCCCGGCACCTCCATGTTCTGCGCGCGGACGGCGGCGACGACCTCGGGGACTGTGATGTTGTAGGCGCGCATCTTGTCCGGGTCTACCCAGACGTGTATCTCGCGCGTGGCGCCGCCGACGATCTCGACGTTGCCGACGCCGTTGATGCTCTCGATGCGCTCCTTGATCTCCTTGTCGGCGATGTCCGTGACTTCGCGCAAAGACTTGGACGCCGACACGGCGATGCGAAGCACCGGCGCGGCGTCGGTGTCGAGCTTCTGGATGATGGGGTCTTCGGCCGTCTCGGGCAGGTCGCCGCGTATGAGGCCGACCTTGTCGCGCACCTCCTGCGCGGCCACGTCCACGTTCTTGTCGAGCAGGAACGTGATGAAGACCTGCGAGGCGCCTTCGACCGAGGTCGAACGCAGCTCGTCTATGCCGCTGATGGTGTTGACCGCGCCCTCGACCTTGTCGGTGATTTCGGTCTCGACCTCGCGCGGCGAGGCGCCGGGGTTGATGACCGTGACGGTAATCGTCGGCAGGTCTATCTTCGGGAACAGGTCAACGCCCAGCGCCGTCAGCGAGAACAGACCCACGACCGTCAGCGACAGAATCAGCATCGTCGCGAAGACCGGACGGCGTACACAAATTTCGGCTAGTTTCTGCATGGCTCTTCCCCAGCTCAGCCTTGAACCTTGAACTTGAACCCTTTGAACTACTGCCTGACGGGAACGCCGTCGGCCAGTTGCTCGACGTTCGAGGTGGCGACGAGTTCGTCCGCCGAGACGTTGCCCTTAATTTCGATGAGGTCGCCGTCCTGTCGGCCCGTGGCGACGAGGCGTTCGTGCGCGACGCCGTCCTTGATGACGAAGACGCGCGCGGTCGTGCCGTCCGAGCGGACGGCGCGCGCGGGGACGAGTACGGCCGGGTCTGACTGCGCCATCAGCACGCGTATGGTCGCGAACTGGCCCGGCTTGAGAAGGTTCTCGCCGTTCTCGACTTCGGCCTCCACCGTCAGCGTGCGCGACTGCGAAGAGACGTTCGGCGAGACGCGCGCGACGCGCCCCGCGAAGGTGCGTTCGGGGTACGTGCTCACAGAGACCGAGACGCTCTGGCCCGGACGCACGGTAGAGATGGACTGCTCGGGCACGTCTATGCGCACGCGCATGGGGTTGGTGCGGACGACGGTCGCGACCTTCGAGCTGGTCGAGACGAACTCGCCCACGTCGGCCGAGCGCTCGACGACGTAGCCGCTAATCGGCGAGTAGACCGTCACGTCGCGTACGCCCTTCTGCGCCTGCTCGACCTGCACCTGTGCCGCGCGCGCGGCGGCGCGCGCCGTCTGCACCGCGGCGAAGGACTGGTTGGCCTGCGTCAGCGCGGCCTGATACTGCTCGCGAAGCTGGTCGCGCTGCGCGCGCTGCTGGTCGTAGGACGAGCGCGAGATGTCGCCGGATTCGAGCAACTGCTCGAAGCGGCGCATGTTCTTCTCGGCGAGGTCGTAGGCGGCCTTCGCCGCGCCGACTTCGGCCACGCGCGTCGGGTCGAACTTCTGACCGGGCGAGAGGCCGATGCGCGCCTCGGCCTGCGTCACGGCCGAGTTGGCCTGCGCGAGCGCGGCCTGCGCCTGTTCGAGACGGAGGCGCGCGTCGCCCGCGTCGAGCTGCGCTATGACCTGCCCCTTCTGGACGAAGCTGCCGAGGTCAACGCCCACCGAGACGACGCGGCCGCCGACCTGCGGCGCCACGTCCGTCTGCTCGTCGCCCGCGAGGCTGCCCGTCGCCTCGATGAAGCGCGGCAGGTCGCGCATGATGGCGGGCGCGGTCGTCACGTCCACGGCCGCGGGGGTCGGGGCGGCGGCGGGCACGTCCTTCTTGTTCGCCTGTGCGCGCGAGCCCCCGCACGCGGCGGCCGAAAGGCCCAACGCGGCGACGAAGACGAGCGCGAGTAACGTCTTAATCTGTTTAAGGGAAAGCATGGCGTTCAATTCTGGTTGTCCTGAATGTCTATGTTCTTAACGTCTTCGCCGTCGGCGTTGTTGCGCGGCGCTGACTCGGCCGCGTCGGCGGCGACGCCGCGCAGGAACATGTCCACGAACTGGCGCGCGGCCTCTTCGTTCGGGACGTTGAGGAGCCGGCGCGCGGGGTCTTTGTCCCAGAGCAGGTTGACGAGCGAGTGGTGTATGACGGCGCCGATAAGGACGCGCACCGCCGCGAAGGGGTCAACGTCGCGGAAGGCCCCTTCCGTCTGCCGCCGGCGTATGTAGCCGCCGAGGAATTCGTAGAGCACGCGCACGTTCTTGTCCCAGAAGACCTGCGCGAGCGTGTGTTTTTCGAGCGCGAGGTACATCAGGAGGCGCAGGAAGTCCGGGTCGCTCTGGTGGTGTTCGAGCATCGAGAGCGCGACGCCCTCGAAGACGGCGCGGTCGTCGCCGCGCTCCAACGCCTCCGAGACGCTGTGACAGACCTGCTCGACGACGGGCGTTTCGGTCTCGGCCGCCACGGGGCTCGCGCCCAAGCCCGCGCAGCCCTTGTAGTCAATGATGGCCGTGTAGAGGTCTTCCTTCGTGGCGAAGTGGCGGAAGATGATGGCCTCGGAGACGCCCGCGGCCTGCGCGATCTCCTTCGTCGTCGTGCCGCGAAAACCCCGCTCGGAAAAGAGCCGCATCGCGACCTGTGCGATCTGTAGGCGGCGCTCGTCTGCGGCCATGCGCCCGCCCGTGGGCGGCGTGCCGGGCGGCGCCTCGGGGCGCGCATTTTCGGCCTGTCTCGTCATGCTTTTAACCTCTCATCTCCGAACCGTGGCCTAAAGTAAGTACTTACTTACCTCAGATGCCACAACTTGTCAAGGCGTTTGGATAACTTTCGTGCTGTATTATTCCGGGCCTTGTGCTAAATTTAGCCCGTACATTTTCAACACAAAACCGAAGTCTGGCGGGCGGGGCGGCGAGGCCGTTTCCGCGCGCTTCCCTCGCAGACGCCGCCGCGGGCAAGTCGGCACGGCTCTTGCTCCCCTGCGGCCGGAAATGCTTTTTCTGGAAGCGAACTCTCGCGCGCTTTCATTAGTTCGGGACTTTAATTATCCCTGTAAGGAGAGAGAAAGACGATGTCACAGAACATTCCTGGTAACGAGGGCAACTTCGGCGGCGGAACCGGCTCGGGCGGCTCAAGCGCCGGCACGGGCTCGGGCGGCGCGAGCGGCGGAACCGGCTCGGGCGGCGGCACCGGCCTCAGCACGACGGGCGGCTCCGGCGGCGGCACGGGGACGGGCACGGCCACGGCTCCGGCCGGCGGCGGCATCGGGGCGAAGGCCAAGGAGTACGGCCAGACGGTGGCCGACGCGGCCTCCACGGCGCGCGACTACCTGAGCGACAAGGCTTCGGTCGTGGGCGACAAGCTCCAAGACCTGCGCAACGTTGACTACGCGGAGTACGCCAATCAGGCGAAGGACTACGCGCGGCAGAACCCGGGGCAGGCGCTTCTGGTCGCGGCGGCCGCCGGCTTCGTCATCGGCCTGCTCGTCCGCGGCGGACGCAGGTAAGGAAGTAAGTTCAAAGTTCAAAGTTCAGGGTTCAAAGTCGGGCGACCGGCTTTGAGCCTTGAACCTCTGAACGCCCTTGCGCTTTGAACTTTCAAACTTTGAACTTTGAACTAACGGGGAGGTAGCGATGGCCGAAGTTGAGAGGAGGCGGGCGGACGTGCCCGCGCCGGCCGTTGGGCCGGAGCTTGAGAATCTGCCGGCGCTGCTCGGCAAGCTGGGCGACGACGTGATGCGCCTCGTGGACACGAAGCTCAGCCTCGTGAAGGTCGAGCTGAAGGAGGACGCGTCCTTCTATGCGCGCAACGGGGCGTTCACGGCCGTGGGCGCGATGGTGGCGCTCATCGGGTTCACGCTCGTCAACGTCGCGATAGCGTTCTTCATTTCGAGCTTGTTCGCGAACGACGCGGCCGCGCCCCAGCGGTTCAGTCCGAACAGCTACGGCCTCGGCTTCCTCATCACGGGCGTCGTCTACATCGTCGTCGGCGCGGTCATCGTGCTCGTGATGAAGAACAAGCTCGCGGCCTACAACCCCGTGCCGACGACGACCCTCGAAGAGATAAGGAAGGACAAGCAATGGCTGAAGAACGAAATGTAGGCTTGGCGCGCGCGTCCGATTCAGCCGACGACGACGTTGACCAGACCAAGGCCGCGCTTCAGCGCCGGATGGAGGAGGCGCGCGAATCCATTACTCAAACCGTCACGGAGATCAAGGACACGGTCGTGAACCAGTACCAGCAGGTGAAAGAGAACATCAGCGAGACGCTCGACTGGCGCGAGCAGTTCCGGCGCCGCCCAATCCCCTTCACCGTCGGCGCCTTCGCCGCGGGCGCGCTCGTCGGCTACGCCGTGATGGGCGCCTTCAAGGGCGACGGCGACGACGAGGAGGACTACGAGGGGCAGGACAGCTTCGACCGCATCGAGGCCGGCTACGACCGAGGCATCCCGCGCTCTTACGCAGCGCAGCCCGTCCTCGGCAAGTCTGCGGGCGCGTACCAGCGCACGGGCCGCCCCGAGTCGAACGCCTCGACCGAGAGCGCGGAGGTCTTCGGCCGCGGCGGCTACGAACAGTCACAGGACGTAGGGCCGGACACACGTCCGTCCTACAGCAGCGGCTATCAGGCCCCGACCGCTCCCGCGCCGCAGGCTTTAGTCTCCCAAGCCTCTTCTTCAGCCGCTACGGCGGAAGAGGAGGAGCCGAAGGGGCCGGGCCTCTTCGAGCGCTTCAAGGAGACGAAGGCTTACGACAAGCTTCAGGAGGAGCTTTCCACGCTCGGCGAGCGCGCGCTCGAAGAGCTGTCGAAGACTGCGCGCAACGTGGTCGTTCCGGCGCTCCTCAACAAGCTCAAAGGGATGATCGGCCTCGACCTCTCGGCGCAGGGCGGGGCGCAGCAGGGCGGCGGCCAGCGCCGTCAGTCCGCGGGCGCTTCGCAGCCTGCGCAGACGGCCTACTCCGGCGGCGCCTCGGGCCAGACCGCTCCGACGGGTCAGACGGGGCAGACCACGCAGGGCGCGGGCACTTCGGACACGGCCAACACTTCCGCGCGCGCGGCGTCGGGCGGGACTGAAGGCTACGGCGCTTCCTAAAACGGTGAACGCTGAGCGATGAACGATGAACTAAAAGGCGAGTTGTCTTCAGTTCAGCGTTCGGCGCTCAGCGTTCATACTTCACTTTCAGGCGGGCGGGCGGCCGACGTTTCGGCGCGCTCGCCCGCTTTCTCTTCGGGGGCGATGGCCGGACGGATAGAGGTCATCATCAACGCGGCGGCGGGCTCGGCGGGCGACGACGCGGCGCGCGCCATCACGGAAGCCTTCGAGGCGTGCGGCGCCGCCGCGCACGTCTCGGTCGCGCACGACGGCGGGCAGGTGACCGAGTTCGCGCGGCGCGCTCTCTCGAACGGCGCGCGCGCGGTGGTCGCGGGCGGCGGCGACGGCACCATCAGCTCGGTCGCGGGCGAACTCGTCGGCACAGGCCGCCCGCTCGGCGTGCTGCCGATAGGAACGCTCAACCACTTCGCCAAAGACCTGCGCATCCCGCTCGGGCTCGAAGAGGCGGCGCGCAACGTCTGCGAGGGGCAAGTGGTCTCGGTGGATGTGGGCGAGGTCAACGGACAGGTCTTCGTCAACAACTCAAGCCTCGGCCTCTATCCGCGCATCGTGCGGCGGCGCGAGAAATTGCAGGAGCGCGAGGGCAGCGGCAAGTGGGCGGCGTTCCTGCGCGCGGGGCTCGCGGTGCTGCGCCGCTACCCTTTTCTTAACGTGCGGCTCGACGCCGACGGACAGCGCATCGTGCGCAAGACGCCCTTCGTCTTCGTAGGCAACAACGAGTACCAGATGGAGAGTTTGCAGCTCGGCGGGCGCGCATGCCTCGACGCCGGCTGTTTGAGCCTCTACGTCGCGCACCGAACGGGAAGGCTCGGGCTGCTCCGTCTGGCGCTCAGCGCGCTCTTCGGCCGGCTCAGGCAGGCGCACGACTTCGACGCGCTCACCGCTCAGGAAATCTGGGTCGAGACGCGTAGGCCCAAGCGTCTGCCCGTCGCCACGGACGGCGAAGTCAACGTCCTGACCACGCCGCTCCACTACCGCGTCCGCCCCGGCGCGCTGAAGGTCATAGTTCCGAAGTCATGAAGAAGATCGTACACCTTTCAGACCTGCACTTCGGGCGCATAGACCCGGCGCTGGTGTCGCCGCTGGCCGAGGCCGTGAACGAGGCGGCGCCGACCGTGGTCGTCGTCTCGGGCGACCTGACGCAGCGCGCTCGCTCGCACCAGTTCGAGGAGGCGCGTGAGTTTTTAGACCGACTGCCGCACCCGCAGGTCGTCGTGCCCGGCAACCACGACGTTCCGCTCTACGACGTGGTGTCGCGTTTCGCGCGGCCGCTCGACAAGTACCGGCGCTTCATCTCGGAAGACGTGGAGCCGGTCTACGAGGATGAGGAGATGGTCGTCGCGGGCGTCAACACCGCGCGCTCGCTGACGCGCAAGTACGGGCGCGTCAACGAGGAGCAGGTCGCACGTCTACGCGAGCACCTGTGCAAGTACCCGGACACGGTCTTGAAGGTCGTCGTCACGCACCACCCCTTCGACGTGCCTTCGGGTGCGGACGAGCGCGAGATCGTCGGGCGCGCGCAGATGGCGATGGAGGCATTGGCGGCCTGCGGCGCAGACCTCCTGCTCGCGGGCCACATGCACGTCAGCCACGCGGGGCGCACGGCCGAGCGATACAGGATTCAGGGCCACTCCGCGCTCTTCGTGCAGGCGGGCACGGCCACCTCCACGCGCGGCCGCGGCGAGGCCAACTCCTTCAACGTCATACGCCTCAAGCACCCGCACATACAGGTCGAGCGCCGCATCTGGAAGCCGGAGGCCGGCGCCTTCGCCCGCGCCAACGCCGAGACCTTCCGCCACACCGCGGGCGAAGGCTGGGAGCGCCTCCCCGAAGAGGTCGCCGCCGGCATCACCTTCGACGAAGGCGGCACGGGCCTCCAGCCGCACATCCCGCCGGCGTAAGGTTAGGTGAGACGACCTTCGCTGCAAATACTCCTCTTGCGTCCGCGAGCGTTTAGGAGTAAATTTCCCTCCACTTACGCGGGACATTCCCCCACTTATAAAATTCTAAACTCAAATCCCCCACGTAAAACCTGAGTTCAACCTGATCGGGGCGAGCCCATGCAGTTTTTCGCGCCGCATCATCCTGCGACCGGGGAGGCGGCATCACCGCCTCCCCGGTCGTGTGCGTCCGGGCGCAATGAACAGGCTCGAACCGGAAAGGAGGAGGGAGCAATGTCGCGTCGCGTGATGAGCATATTTATCGCGGCGGCTCTGTGTGCCGCCGCGATGTCGTCTGGTGCCGCGGCGGCAACCGGAACCAAGTCCGGGCCGCCACAAAACCACGCGCTGATGTTGGATCAGCCGGATGACGGCAACCCTTACACCGACTCATTCTCGGGGCAGTATTGGTCGGGAGGGCAGTACGTCAACGTAGACGCATACAGCGTGGAGAGTGATACGTATTACGCCCCCACTTCCGACGGCGGCTGGGAGGAGCGGGTAGACTTTCACTACTCCGACAGCGATCAGATAAAGGGCGGCGGCAACACCCTCGCATACGCCACCTACGAGCTAGACAGGCCGTCCGACTACAGCATCATGAACGTCACCCTCGGCGGGGTAACGTTGACGTACAACCTCGACACGCAGGAGGCGTATCCCGTCTCCGACTCCGACCCTGACGCGCTGTACCAGTGACTGGCGAGTGGCGACGGCGCTCTGGCGCGGGAGACGAGCGCGGCCCTCCTCGACCAAGGGTACCGGGCGACTGACGTGTGGATGGATCACGCCGCCACCGCGATACTGCTCGCGCCCGACGAAGAAGATCAAGCGGCGTCGAAGAAGCCGGGGCTGAAGGGCGGGGCCGTATTAGCCTCGGCGGTCGGGCGGTTCAAGACGAGGCTCGGCGTGACGGCGGTCGCCAGCTTTGTCCGCCCCTGCGCGGCGAACCTGTCCGACGCGCCCGCGAGCAAGACGAGCCTGCTCGGCGCCGCCGCATTCCCCGCGGCCGCCGGCGTCCCTGTGCAGGGCGGCAATAACTGCTACGGGTGTTGTGGCCCCGGCTGCCACTGCATACGCGACAGGCTCGGGCAGCCGATCTATTCCAGTGCCTGCGCCGCGCACGACTCCTGCATCAGGACGCTAGGCTACATCGCGGGCTCTCTGGGGTGCGGCTACCTGCTAACGGCGTCGATAGTCGTCGTCTTCGCCAGGGCAACGCCGAGGATCATCATCACGCGCCGGTAGGCGCGCCAAGCCGTGGAGGGAGCCATGAGACTGAAGGTGTTTTTGACAGGACTCCTGCTGATATTCGCTGTGACGGGTTCGCTCTTTCTGTTCGGGGGCGACGCGCGGACGCTCCTGTTAGCGCACGTCGCCGCCTACGGCGTCGTCGGGGTGGCGGTGGGGTTCCTCTGGCCGAAGGTGGGGTGGCGGCTGGGGCTCTGGCTGGTTGCCCCTTGGTTCATCATGCAGATAGTTACCATTCCTCTGGCTGACCGGGGAGCCCTTCCCGGCGACGCCAAGGGGCTGCTCGGCGAACTGGCGAAGAATCTGCTGTTGGTAGTCGCCGCCTGTTTCGGTGCGGAGGTTGGAGCGATTATCAAGCGGCGCCGTCTGGCCGACCTCTCGCTCGACATCTGAGCCATGTCGAGCGGGGTCGGCCGTCGGGCGCCGGCAAGATAAGGAGGAGAACGATGAAAAGGGCATTCTACATAACAGCGGCTTCGGTCGTGGCGTTCGGCTCGCTGCTTCTGCTACAGCCGCGTCTCGGCGCGGACTGCTGGCCAAGCAGGGGCTGACGCCGGATTTCAGGAGGGCGGAACTTCGAACCCAATACGTGAAGTTTCAAGACGGGTCGTTGTGGGTGAAAGGCGTGACCCTCGGCCCACGCGACCCGAACACGGGGAGGCGTAAGCATTCGTAGATATGTCCCAACCCGCCGGCCCCCGCGCCCTCTACTGCCGCTCCGGCGCCTTGTACGGCTTGCGCGGGAGGCGGCCGTCCATCACGGCGGAGTTGTAGACGAAGGCGGCGACGACGACCGCGGCCTGCATCACGTCCTCGGGGACGACGCGGTCGTAGTTGTCCTGATTGGAGTGCCACGTGCGCGTCTCGTATTCGAGGTCGTCCTGTAGGAAGTCTATGCCGTTGAGGCCGACGGCGTCGAAGGAGAGGAAATCCGACCCGCCGGAGTTCGAGGCCGTCAGCGTCGTCACCGTGTAGGTGTTCTGCCCGACCTTCAACTGCGCGAAGGGCATCAGCCAGCGGCGGAAGATGGGGCGCAGCGCCTCGTTGCCTTGCAGGTAGACGCCGCGTATCGCGCCCGTGCCGCTGTCCACGTTGTAGTAGATGTTCAGGCGTTCGTGCTCGGGCTTGAACTGCGTCTGTGCGGCGGTCGTTGTTGCCGCCGGCGTCTGCGTGGCCGCCGGCGGCACGGGCGTGTTCGTCTTCGCCGCGGCGTCGCGCGCCTCGCGCTTCTTCGGAGTCTTGCCCGTCTTCTCGGCGACGGCGGCGGCGGCGGCGGCGGGCTGCGTTGCGGACGCGGCGGCGGGCGTGGGCGAAGGCAGAGGGCCGAAGTGCTCTTTGACGTAGAAGCGCGAGCCGAGAAGCCCCTGCTCTTCCCCGCTCCACAGAGCGATGCGGATGGTGCGTCGCGGCTGGACGCCGACGGCCTTCAGAATCCGCACGGCTTCCATCATCACGGCTACGCCCGCGGCGTTGTCGGTCGCGCCCGTCGCCGTGTGCCAAGAGTCCAAGTGCGCGCCGAGCATGACGACCTCGTCCTTCAAGTCAGTCCCCGGAATCTCCGCGACGGTGTTGTAAGACATCACGTCCGAGTCGTCGAACTCGACTTGCAGGTTGACGCTCATCTCCACGCGCTGGCCCTGTCGGATGAGGCGCGCGAGGCGGTTGTAGTGGTCGTTCGAGAGCGCGATCTGCGGGATGAGCTTGGGCGCGTCGGTCGCCCAAGGGCCTTTGCGCTGGTCGAAGGGCAGGTCTGACGGCTGAGGCACGGCGGCCGACTGTACGAACTGAAGCATGCCGCCGTCGCCCGCCGGGCTTGAGCCGACGAGGAGCGCGACGCCTTCGTCATACAGGAACTGCGTCCTGCGGTCGTTCCAGCGCGCGGCCGCTATCTGTTCGGGCGAGCGCTGGCGCTGCGGGCGCTGCGGCAGGAGCGCGGGGTCGGGCGCGTCGGCAAGCTCGTGAAGTTCCTTGTCGCTCAGGCGCTTCGCCACGGGCTCCCAGCGCGGCTTCAGCTCGCGCTCGGTGCCGGCGAGAACAATCTTGCCGCGCAGTTGGCCCTTGTACTTCTGCAACTCCTCCTCGTTCTTTGCCTCTACGAGCAAGACTTCGGCCGTGAGCGGCGCGTCGAGCCCCGGCGACCACGCGCGCGGGTATGCGAGCAGCGGGAAAGCCTGCGGCGCCGTGACCTCGGCCGAGAAACGCCTGAGCGTCCAGCCGCGCCCGAACGGCCCCCACGGTTCGAGGTGCGCGTCGGCGAGCCCCCATTCGGTGAGCTTGTCGCGCGTCCAGTTGTTGGCGCGCTTCAGGGCGGGCGACCCCGTAAGGCGCGGGCCGATAACGTCCGTCAGGTATTCGAGCGTGCGCATCACCTGCGAGCGGTTCAAGCCCTCGTCCTTGATGCGCTCGATCACGTCGGGCGTCGGCGTGGGCGAAGCCTGCGCCTGCGCCGGAGTCTGCTGAGCGGACGGTTGAGTCGCCGGGGTCGCCGTTTGCGCTCGTAACGTTGAGGCGTTCGGCGACAGCAGCGCGAAGAGTAGCAGCGCGGCGGCCGCTTTGCTTTTCGTCATCGGGGCGGAGTTCTCCTGCGTGTGTGTGTCAGCGGATGCCGGGCGCGGGCTTGCGCGGCAGTTTCTCGTCGAGCATCGCGGCCTGATAGACGAAGGCGGCCATAATCGCTGCGGCCTGCTTCACGTCGTCGGGTTGGATGCGCTCGAAGGTGTCCTGCGTCGAGTGGTGCGTGCGCGTGTTGTACTCGACGCCGTCCTGTATGAACTGGAAGCCGGGCAGGCCGATGTCGTTGAAGGGCACGTGGTCTGTGCTGCCCGTGTTCGAGAGCGTCAGGGTTTGCGCGCCGAGGTCTGCGAAGGGCGCGAGCCAGCGGCGGAAGAGCGTGCGTACCTGCTCGTTGCCCTGCATGTAGACGCCGCGTATCTTCCCCGTCCCGTTGTCGAGGTTGAAGTAGACGGAGAGCTTGTCGTACTCGGGCTTGGTGACGAGCCGCGCGGGCGCCGGAGTAGGCGTCGGCTGCGCGGAGGGCTGCGTCTTCTCGGCGCCGGGCGTCGGCTCGGGCGTCGGGCGCGGCGTGGGCTGCGGCGTTTCGAGCTTGCCGAAGTGCTGCTCGACGTACGCCTTCGAGCCGAGGAGTCCCTGCTCCTCGCCGCTCCACAAAGCGACGCGGATGGTGCGTCGCGGCTGAAGCCCGAGCGCCTTCAGAATACGCACCGCCTCCATCGCGACGGCGACGCCCGCCGCGTTGTCGGTCGCGCCCGTGCCGCCGTGCCACGAGTCGAGGTGTCCGCCGAGCATGACGACCTCGTCCTTCAAGTCAGTCCCCGTAATCTCGGCGACCGTGTTGGCGGCAGACAGGTCTTGGTCTAAGAACTCCGCCTCGATGTCGAAGGACGCGCGTACGCGCTCGCCCGCCTGAAGCATGCGCGCGAGGCGGTTGTAGTGCTCGATGGAGAGCACGACCTGCGGGGCGAACGCGGGCGCGTCCTTGTCCCACGCGCGTATCTGTCGCGGGGCGTCGGGCGCGCGGTCGAGCAGAGCCTGAAGCGCCTGCGGGTTCGTCGGGAGCGCCTGCGGCACCGTGGCCTGCTGGACGAAGATGTTGCCGCCGTCGCCGCGGCTCGGGTCTACGACGAGCGCGGCGCCCTCCTCTTGAAAGAAGCTGTACTTCACGGAGTTGAAGCGGGTGGCCGCGCGCGCGTCGGGCGGCAGGCCGCGGCGCGCTGGCTGTGTCGCGGGGTCGGGCGCGTTGGCGAGTTCGAGCAAGTCCTTCTCAGTCCTGCGCGTGCCTTCGGGCTCGAAGTGTGCCGCGGGGTCGCGCACCGCGCCGTTGAGGACTATCTTGCCGCGGAGTTGACCTCTGAACTTCTGCAAGCCCTGCTCGTCCTTCGCGTCCACGTAGACGACCTCGGCCGTGAGCGGCCCCCGCGTGGCGGGCGACCAAGCCTTCGGGTAGGCGTTGAGCGGGAACGCCTGCGGCTCGACCGCGCCGGCGGCGAACCTCTTGAGCGACCAGCCGCGGCCGAACGTGCCCCAAGGCTCGACGTGCGCGTTCTGCAAGCCCCACTTCGAGAGCTGTTCGCGCGTCCACTCGTTGGCGCGGCGCATGCCGGGCGAGCCCGTCAGGCGCGGGCCGATGACGTTCGTCAACTGGTCGAGCGTCTGCATGATCTGCGAGCGGTTGAGCGCCTCGTCGCGTATGCGCTGCACGGGGTCGTTGGGGTCGGGCGTGGGCGTCGGCTGAGCCTGCGGCCCTTGCGCCTGCGTGTTCTGCGGCTGTGTCGCGCCCGCGGGCGTCTGCCGTGCGGCGACGGGCAAGTTCGCGAAGAGGAGCAGCGCGCACAAGAGCGCGGCCGCGTTCCGGCGTCTCCGAATCATCTGGACGAGGTCTCCTGCGGAAGTTTAGATGTGCGGACGAAATTTAAATTGTCGGACGCGAAAAGACAAACGGAGGGCGAGCCGTTACAGGCCCACCCTCCGCGTTAGCTTTAACTTGATTCAGCCCGCGACGCGGCCTTCGCTGCCCGTGCGGCTCGCGGCCGGCGTCGGCGCGGAGGAGGCGGGCACCTCCTCCTTGTGGCCGCACTCCTCGCGCGCGCAGGTGCGGGTCGTGCCCTTCTTCGTCGTCTTCTCAAGCATGAAGGGCGCGTTGCACTGCGGGCAGGGCTCGGCCACGGGCTTGTCCCAGTAGACCACGTCGCACTTCGGGTACTCCGAGCAGCCGTAGAAGAACTTCCCGCGCTTCGACTTCTTCACGACGAGCTCGCCCTTGCAGCCCGGCCGAGGGCAGGCGACGCCCGTCGTCTCGCGCTTGATGTACTTGCACGTCGGGTAGTTCGCGCAGGAGATGAACTCGCCGTAGGGGCCGTGTCGGCGCACGAGCTGCGCGCCGTCAACCGGACACGTCTCGCCTTCAATCGGCACGGGCGCGGGGGCGACGGCGCCGGTCTTCTTCGACACGCGGCGGATGTTGCGGCACTCGGGGTAGCCCGTGCAGCCGAGGAACGGGCCGAAGCGCCCGCGCTTCATCGCCATCGGCTTGCCGCAAAGCTCGCAGGTCTCTTCGACGGATTCCGTGCCGCCGTCAGCGCCGTCGGCCGCGCCTTCGCCGTCGGCTGTCGTCTTCGCGACCTCGCGCGTCGTGCGGCACTCGGGGTAGTTCGAGCAGGCTAGGAACTGCCCGAAGCGTCCGAGCTTGATGACCATCGGCGAGCCACAGTTCTCGCACGTCTCGTCGGTCGGGATGGCCTGCTGCTTGCGCCCCTTGACGTAGGTCTCGAAAGCCTTCAGGTCGCGCGCGAACTTCTCGTAGAACTCGCCGATGGCGGCCGTCCAAGCGAGCTTCCCTTCTTCTATCTCGTCAAGCTCCTCCTCCATACGCGCCGTGTACGACTCGTTGAAGAGGTCGTCGAAGCCGCCCTCGACGAGCAGGTCGTTGACGGTCATGCCGAGCGCCGTCGGGTGGAAGCGCGACTCGACGCGCTCGACGTACTCGCGATCCTGAATCGTCGTCATGATGGCCGCGTAGGTCGAAGGCCGGCCGATGCCCTTCTCTTCGAGAGCCTTGACGAGCGTCGCCTCTGTGTAGCGCGGCGGAGGCTCCGTAAAGTGCTGCTCGGGCGTGACGGAGTTGAGCGTCAGGCTTTCACCGGACTCGACCAGCGGCAGCTTGCGCGCGGCCTCGTCGTCCTCCTCCGCCTTCTCGTCGCGGCCCTCCTCATAGACTTTGAGGAAGCCGTCGAACTTGAGAACCGAGCCCGTCGCGCGGAACAGCAGGCGGCCGGCCTCGATGTCAATCGTCGTCTGGTCGAAGACGGCCGGGTTCATCTGCGAGGCGACGAAGCGCTGCCAGATGAGGCGGTAGAGTTTCAGCTCGTCCTTGCCGAGGAAGCGCGCGACCGCGTCGGGCGTGCGCGCAACGTCCGTCGGGCGTATGGCCTCGTGCGCGTCCTGCGCGTCCTTCTTCGAGCGGTAGTGGACGGCCTTCTCCGGCAGGTAGACGGCGCCGTACTGCGTGCTGATGAAGTCACGCGCCTCCGCCAGCGCCGCGTCCGAGACGCGCGTCGAGTCGGTGCGCATGTACGTGATGAGGCCGACCGAGCCCTCGGAGCCGAGTTCGACGCCTTCATACAATTTCTGCGCGACCATCATCGCCTTCTTGACGGGGAAGCCGAGCTTGCGCGAAGCCTCCTGCTGTAGCTTCGAAGTGATGAAGGGCGGGACGGGGTTTCGGCGGCGTTCCTTCGTCGCCACGTCGGCGACGATGAACTGCTGCGCTTCGGCCTCTTCGACAATCTCCCGGGCGGTCTTCTCGTCGCCGATGAGAATCTCGCTCTTCTTAATCTCCTGATCGAAGCCGGAGGTCTTGACCGTCTGCTCTCCGACCTTCCACAGACGCGCGTCGAAGGCGGGCGGGAGTTTGGCCGAGAGGTTGGCGGCGATCGTCCAGTATTCGGTCTTGACGAACTTCTCTATCTCGCGCTCGCGCTCGACGACCATGCGGAGCGCGACCGACTGCACGCGGCCCGCGGAGAGTCTTCCGCCGATGGTGCGGCACAGCAGCGGCGAGACCTTGTAGCCGACGAGGCGGTCGAGGACGCGCCGTGCCTGCTGCGCCTTAACGAGATTCTCGTCAATCGCCTTGGGCTCCTTGAAAGCCTCCTGCACGGCGCGCTTCGTGATCTCGTTGAACATCACGCGGAAGTGCGGCTTCCGTGGGCGCTTCGGGACGATCTCTTCGGCGAGGTGCTGGCAGATGGCCTCGCCCTCTCGGTCAGGGTCGGCGGCGAGGTAGATGGCCTCGGCCTCCTTGGCGGCGCTCTTCAGCTCCGCGATGACCCTTCGGTTGTTGCGCTTCTTGGTGTCGGGGATGACCTCGTAGGTCGGCTCGAAATCGTTCTTAACGTCAACGCCCAAGCCCTTCGTCGGCAGGTCTTTGATGTGGCCGATGGAGGCCAGCACTCGATAGTCCGGGCCCAAGTATTTTCCGATAGTCTTCGCCTTGGCGGGCGACTCAACCACGACTAAATTCTTCGCCATCTATTCTTCCTTTATTAAAAGTCGCGCCCCTCAAACGGAGCCGGAAACCGGGAGCAAACGTCTGTTAACCTTTTTCTACTATTCTCAAGTTTTCGCCGAAAATGCAAACCCGGCCCCCGCTTTGATGCGCGAGCCGTTGCCCCGGCTCGCCCGCGGACGGCCTTTTTTCCGCCGTGAAATCAACGTTTTAATAGGAAAAGTTAACCACAGAGACACAGAGACACGGCTAAGAACTTAAAGCTGTGTCTCTGTGGTTAATTGCCCTTCGGTTAGACGCTACCAAGCGATGCCGTAGTCCTCGCCGTGGTTGCTGGAACCGCCCCACATCGTGCCGTGCTTCTGGTCAAGAAGGATGGCGTTGATGGGGCCGGACGTGCGCTCCTCGAACGTCTCCTCGTAGCCCATGCGGCGCAGCTCCGAGCGCACCCACGGCGGCATCGCTTCGGCGAGGAGGATTCTTCCCGGCCGAGTCTCGTGGACGCCGAAGGAGCTGCGCATCTGGAAGCTGTTGACGTTCGGCGCCTCGGTCGCCTCCTGCACGGTCATGCCGAACTCTACGATGTCGAGGAAGAACTGCAAGAGGTTCTGATCCTGACTGTCGCCGCCCTGCACCGCGAAGGCGAGGTAGGGCTTGCCGTCCTTCAGGGCCAACGTCGGCGTGAGCGTAACGCGCGGGTGCTTGCCCGGCTCGATGACGTTGAAGGGGCCTTCCGCCGGGTCAGTCACGAAGCTCTGCGCACGCTGGCTGAGGCCGACGCCCGTGTGGCCCGCGATGACCGCCGGCACCCAGCCGCCGCTCGGCGTGACCGAGACGACCCAGCCCTCTTCGTCCGCGGCCTCGACAGAGGTCGTGCCCGAGTAGAAGGCGCGCATGAAGTCTTCGTCAGAAGATTGGGCAGACGCCACGAACTCTGAAGCCACGGGCGCCGAAGGCGGCGGAGTCAGCGCGGCCGCGCCCGACGGCTGGACGGTGTCCTGATTCGCGGGCGCGGGCGTGGCCGGGTTAGCGCCCTTCGGGCTCCACTTGTCGAGCAGTTCGCGGAAGGGGTTCGGCTGCGAGCCTTGGAAGGGGTAAGGGTCGCCGGGCTTCACGTTGGGGTCGTTGCGCTGCTGGTTCAACTGCCCGGCGCGCTGCTTGGCGTAGTCCTTCGAGAGCAGGCCGGCGATTGGCTCCTCGGGCGGGAAGTACGGGTCGCCGTAGTAGAAATCGCGGTCGGCGAAGGCCATGCTCATCGCCTGATAGATGGTGTTGATGTAGCGCGAGCTGTTGTAGCCCATCCCCTTGAGGTCGAAGTTCTCAAGTATGTTGAGCGCCTGAAGCATCGCAGGCCCCTGCGTCCAGTGCGTCAGCTTGTAGACTTCGATACCGCGGTAGTTCGTCTTGACGGGCTCTTCGATGTGAACCTTCCAGTTGGCCAAGTCCTGCGCGGTGATGAGGCCGCCGTCCTCCTTCACGCCGCGCGCGATCTCCTGCGCGATGTCGCCCTTATAGAAACGGTCGTAGGCGGCGTAGATGGCGGCCTTCCTGTCTTTGCCGGAGGCCAACGCCTGCTGCTCGGCCTCGACCAGTTTGCGGAGCGTCGCGGCGAGGTCGGGCTGCTTGAAAATCTCGCCGGGCTCGGGCGCCTCGCGCCGCTGGCCCGCGTGCGGCAGCATGACGGCGGGCGAGTACTTCCACTTCTTTATCTCGCCCTTCTGGCGCTCGATGGTGTTGGCGAGCTGCGCCTCGATGGCGAAGCCGTCGGCCATCTGAATTGCAGGCTCAAGCACGTCCTTCAGACTCAGCTTGCCGTACTCGGCGAGCATCGTCAGTATCCCGCCCGGCGTGCCCGGCGTGACGGCCGCGAGCGGGCCGTACTCGGGCGGGTACTTGAACCCCTTCGACTTGTAGAACGCTGACGTAGCGCCCGTCGGGGCGACGCCGAGCGCGTTGACGCCGATGACCTTGCCCGTGTGCGGGTTGTAGATGAGCGCCTGCGTCTCGCCGCCCCAAGAGAGCGTGTCCCACATGGTCGAGGTGGCGGCGATCATGGCGCAGGCGGCGTCCACGGCGTTGCCGCCCTTCTGGAAGACCATCGCGCCGGCCGTCGCCGCCAGAGGCTTGCCGGTAATCGCCATCCAGTGGCGCCCGTGCAGCGGCGGCTTCTGCGTGCGCTGAGCGCTCGACGGTCGAGGCGCGGACAGCGCGAGTAACGAGGCGAACAGCAGGACAGTCGAGAGCACCTTCTTCAGACGCATCACTCCCTCCGTTCCGAGTCTGAAAATTTGCGAACTGCTTCAACGCGGATGCTGCTATTATTGCGCGTCCCTCAAAATTTAGAAACCGCCCGCCGCCCGAAAGGGGAAAGAAGATGCGCTGTAAGCTCGCACTCGGCCTTTGCCTGACGCTGCTCGCCGCGGCCGTCGCACACACGCTGTCCGTCGTCGTCGCACACACGCAAGGCAGGCAAGACCTCTCGGCGGAGACGCAGGCGTTCGTGAAGGTCGGCGACGCGACGGTCGCGCTCACGCACGTACGCGTGATTGACGGGACGGGGGCGCCGCCGCAGGTCAACCAGACAGTCGTCATCTCGGCCGGCAAGATTCAGTCGGTCGGCCCCGACGCGTCGGCGAAGATTCCCGAGGGCGCGCGCGTCCTCGACCTGACGGGCGCGACCGTCATCCCCGGCCTCGTATTGATGCACGAGCACATGTTCTACCCGACGGGACGGCTCGCGCTCTTCAACGAGATGGGTTGGAGCTTCCCGCGCCTCTACCTCGCCTGCGGCATCACGTCCATGCGCACCGCGGGCAGCGTCGAGCCGTACACAGACCTCAACATCAAGAAGATGATTGACGCCGGCCGCATCCCCGGCCCGAAGGTTCACGTCACCGGCCCGTACCTAGACGGCAAGGGCAGCTTCGCCACGCAGTTCCACGTCCTCGCGGACGCGGCCGACGCGCGCCGCATGGTCAACCTCTGGGCCGATGAGGGCGTCACTTCGTTCAAGGCTTACATGTACATCACGCGCGCAGAGCTGGGCGCGGCCGTCGAGGAGGCGCACAAGCGCAACCTCAAAGTCACGGGCCATCTCTGCGCCGTCACCTTCCGAGAGGCCGCCGCGCTCGGCATTGATAATCTTGAGCACGGCATCTTCGTGGACACAGAGTTCCTCCCCGGCAAGAAGCCTGACGTGTGCCCCGCGCAGAACGACACGGTGACGAACCTGACGAAGCTCGACATCGAATCGGCGCCCGTTAAAGAGATGATACGCGACCTCGTCGCGCACAAGGTCGCGATAACTTCGACGCTGCCGGTCTTCGAGGCTTTTCTGCCTGACCGCCCGCCGCTACAGCAGCGCGTGCTCGACGCCCTGACGCCTGACGCGCGCACGCAGTACCTCGTCTCTCGCGCACGCGCGGCCGAGCGCAAAGACTCGCCGTGGCCCGCGGCTCTGAAGAAGGAGATGCAGTTCGAGCTGGCCTTCGTGCGCGCGGGCGGGCGTCTGATGGCGGGCACAGACCCGACGGGCAACGGCGGCGCGCTCGCGGGCTTCGGCAGTCAGCGAGAGGTCGAGCTGCTGGTCGAGGCCGGCTTCACGCCGCTCGAAGCCATACGCATCTCCACACTCAACGCCGCCGAGTATCTGGGCGAGGCCGACAGCATCGGCTCCATCGCCGCGGGCAAGGCGGCAGACCTCGTCGTACTGCGCGGCGACCCTTCAGCCAACATCGCCGACATAGAGAAGGTCGAGATAGTCTTCAAGGACGGCGTCGGCTACGACTCGGCAAGGCTCATCGAGTCTGTGCGCGGCTCTGTCGGCTGGCGCTAGATGAAGTCACGCGCTTCCCGAATCGCGCGGCGCAGAAAATGGCACGCGCTCGCGCGCCGCGCGTGTAAAGGGAAGTCAGTTCAAGCCCCCGGCAGTCCGCAGAACGTGCGAGCGAGCAGTCCGTCCACCGTGCAAGCGAAAGGAGAACGAGCGATGCCGCGTCGAGTCCGCTTCCTACTCCCCACCCTCTTCATTCTCTGCGCCGCGGGGGCGGCCCGCGGGCAGTGGCCGGAGGTGTGCGAGAACAAGCCGATAAAAGACCCGGCCTACTACGCGGACATCAAGCCGATGCCGCCGGGGAAGTTCGGCTTCGCCTACAACTTCGACAAGCAACAGTTCGACGACCCGTCGGCGCCGGTCGCCCTGAGCGGACTCGGCATGCAGTCCGCCCCTAGGCCGCACGCCAACAAGCCAAGCTGCGCGGAGGTCGTGAACCGTACGACGCGCGTGGTGAAGTCGGTGCAGTTGCGCTGGCGGGTGTCGGCGCTGGCGGAAGGCCAGAACGTCTTCGAGAAGGCGGAGGTGCTGGCGAAGGGGCTGCTGCCCGCCTTCGAGGTCGAAGTCCCGCCCGGCGCCCGGCGTAGGTTCGAGATGCGCGGCGTGCAGTTCGCAGACTTCTTCCAGCCGCTGGCCGCGGCGGGCGAGGTCAACGGCAAATTCAACATCGTCGTCGGCGTCGCGCGCGTCGAATACACGGACGGCACAGCCGAAGATTTGCCGTGACGCCGTCGCGGTGAAGCGCCAACTCAGTTGACGGCGCGGCCGTACTGGACGGGCCAAGGCGCTTCGGCGCCGAGCCGGCGCGCGGCGTGGAGCGGCCAGTACGGGTCGCGCAGCTCCGCGCGCGCGAGGAAGACAACGTCCGCCTGCCCCTTCGTGATTATCTCTTCGGCCTGCTCGGGCTCGGTGATGAGGCCGACGGCGCCGGTCGAGACGTTCGCCTCTTTGCGAATCCGCTCGGCGAAAGGCACCTGATAGCCGGGCGCGACGGGGATGCGCGCGCCGGGCACGAGCCCGCCGGTCGAACAGTCCACGAGGTCAACACCATTCTCTTTCAGCCAACGCGAGAACTCGACCGACTGCTCCAAGTCCCAACCGCCCTCGACCCAATCCGTCGCGGAGAGGCGCGCGAAGAGCGGCAGACGCTCTGGCCACACTTCGCGCACGGCTTCGGCGACCATCAGAGGAAAGCGCGCGCGGTTCTCAAGGCTCCCGCCGAACTCGTCTTCGCGGCGGTTCGAGAGCGGCGAGAGGAACTCGTGCAGTAGGTAGCCGTGCGCCATGTGCAGTTCGACGACCTCGAAGCCCGCTTCGAGCGCGCGCCGCGTCGCTTCGACGAACTGCCGCGTGACCGTCTCGATGTCGTCGCGCGTCATCTCCTTCGGCGCGGGCCAGTCGCCGAAGGGCACTGCGCTCGGCGCGAGCGTCTGCCAGCCGCCCTCTTCTTCACTTAAAGGCTTGCCGCCGCGCCAAGGCACGTCGGTCGAAGCCTTGCGGCCCGCGTGCGCGAGCTGAATCGCGGCGCGCGCGCCCTGCGACTTGATGAAGGCGGCGACGGGCTCGAAGGCGCGCGTGTGCGCCTCAGACCAGAGGCCGGTGTCACCGGGCGAGATGCGACCCTCGGGCGAGACGCCGGTCGCCTCGACGCAGACGAGGCCGGCTCCGCCCACCGCGCGGCTGCCGAGATGAACCATGTGCCAGTCGTTCGGCAGACCGTCGCGGCTCGAATACTGGCACATCGGCGAGACGAAGACGCGGTTGCGAAACTCCAAGCCCCGCAGGCTGAAAGCGGAGAACAGGCTGCTCATGAAACTCCCCCTTGCTCAGTGTAGATGTTGTGAAGCGATTCTACGCCAGCGCGCGCTTCAGCCAAACAGCCCGAACCAGTTGTAGGCGGTGAGAAGTTCGCCCGCGAGGAAGGAGAGGACGTTGGCGAGCGTGACGGCGGCGAAGTCGCGCCACGTCGAGCGCTCTTTCAAACTCCCCTTCTCGCCGAACGCGAGCCAGAAGAGAGCGCACTCGGCGACGGGCGCGAACACCTCGGCGACGGCAAGGTAGGCCGCGCGCGAGGCGCCGTCGAAGAGCACGGGCAGGACGAGCACCACGACGGGATACGTGCAGGCCGTGAGCCAGAGGCCGGCGAAGAGTCTGCGGCGGAGCGTGTGCCGAGGCGAGAGGAGCAGGACGAGGACGGGCGTCTCGACGGCGACCGTCAACAGATAACCGAGCGGCAGGAAGAGCCAGAGTCGTGCGGTGTCCATGCGTTCGCGCGCCGACGCTCAGACCGTGCGCAGGAGGAAAGGCACTTCGGCCAGCACGTGCGCCATCGCGACCGTGAAGTACACGTCGCGCGTCGTCGCGTAGTCGGCGAGGAAGCAGAGCCACAAGGTGACGACGACGAACGCGCCCGCCGCGAGCAGCAAACGTATCAGGCGCGGCCAGCCGTCCCTGTGCCTGACGAGCGGGACGCCGGCCGCGCGCCAAGGCAGAAGCCCCGCGCCCGCGGCCAGAGGCACGCCGACGAGCCAGACGCCGTAATGCAGCGTCTCAAGGAAGACGTGCGTCGAGACGAGCAGGTGCGTCGAGACTCCCGTCAACATCCCCGCGCCCGCGTGCTGCACGATGCGGAAAGCGACCGCCCCGTCGTCCGCGAGTGAAGGCGTAGAGGCCAGACGCCACCACAAAACTGCGAGCGCTACGGGCAGCAACGCGAGGCACGCGCGATAGGCTCGGCTCCAACCGCGTCGGCTCAAACGCAGTTGGCGGTCGAGGAACCAGAGCGCGACGAGCGGGTGCGCGTAGACGAGCGCGAACGCGAACGCCTGCGGCGCGAGCCAGTTCAGAGAGACCAGCGCGCACCCCGCGGGCAAGGCCCACTCCCAACGCCGCCGCCGACTTTGACGCCCGCGCACCACGACGAGCGCCACGACCCACGCGATTGCAAGAGTGTTCCAGACGGCGAGCGTTAAGTACCAGCGTCCTTCGCTCCACGCGGCGCTGCCCGGCGCGAGCGAAAGGGCCGCGTAGCCGGTCGTCAATCCGACGACGCCGACGGCGGCCGTCGCGAAGAAGAGCCGCGAGCGCCCGAGCCGTACGGGCAAACGCGTGATGAAGAAGCGCAGCTCGGCCCAGTTGTGCGGCCCCGCGAAGATGAAGACGGTCGCGACCGAGAGCCCGAGCGGCGCCCAGCCCGCCAGCGCCGCCGACGCCGCCAGCAGCAAGACGCATGCGGCGGCGAAGGCGCGCGCTGACGCCGCGCCTCCGGCCTTCGCCGTGCCGTGCGCGCGTCCCGAAGGATTCAGGACGCGCGCGCCGATGTCTGCGACGTTCTGCACCTGCGACTCCTCCCCGCGCTTACTCTTCGTCGTCGCCGCTCCACTGCGACTTGGCCGGGACGAGCAGCTTGATCTCAGTCCCGTCCTCGACCACCTCGATGCGTATCGAGCCCTTGAGCGGCTGCTTCGAGGCGGCCTTGATGAGCGTGCCGGGGTTTTGCGCGGTGCTGCCCGGCGGCGGCAGCCCCGCGTTGGCGTAGGCCGCGACCACGCCGAGCCCCGCGACGGTCGCGCAGACCACGAGTGCCGCCGCCGCGCGCCCGACCGCCGCCCCGCGCCTGCGCGAGCGCACGAGCAGCACGCCCGTCAACACGACCGCGAGCGAGAGGAAGACGCCCGCGACGGCCGTGCTCGCGCCGTTCATCATTCCCGAACGCGTGGGCGGCTCTTCCAAGCCGGCGGCCGCGCTCATGCGCGAGAGTTGCGAGCGCGGGATTTGCAGACGCACCTCGGCCAGTCCGTCAACGCGCTCGATGGTCATGCGCGAGAAGGGCAAGTCCGTCCTGACCTCGCTGACGCGGTTGGGCTTCGGGTTGGGGAGCGCGATGTCCGCGAACGCGGGGGAGGCGGCGACGAACAGCAGGAGCGCGAGCGCCGCCGGATACTTGAAGAGTCTCATCGGGCAATCTCCTTTTCTCGGGCGTGGAACTTTTTCTCGGTCGAAGAACTTTCGGGCCTGATTCTGAACGGCGAGGCTCTTAAAACTTGCGAGGGCGGAGAACACTCCAAGCGCGTGCGCGCAGACGCGAGGCCGTGCGCGCCTTGAATCGAGCAGACTGCCTGCTTCCCTTCCTCGTCCTTTAGGACGGGCGCTTGTTCTCATTCGTGATGCGCACACGTGCGGACAGGGATGCCCGCCGCGTTGAAAGAGTGAAGGGCGACGCGCGTCAGGCGTCGCCGCCTTCGCCTTCGGTGATGTTGCCGGGCGAGGGCTGGCGGAGGCGGCGCAGGCGTGCCGAGACCTGACTACGCAGGCGCGAGGCGACCTGACTGCTCAGACGCTCGTCGCCTGTCTTCGAGGAAGGCGCGTCCGAGTCGTCGAAGATGGAGTCGAACCAAGACTGCTCCTCCTGCGTGGCGGCGCGTGCGTCAACGTCGTCGGGAGGCGCGGCGTGGGGCTCGCGCGTCTCGGCGAACTGCTCGCCCGCTTCGGCGAAGGTCGTGCGCGGCTCTTCGAACTCCTCCGGCGACTCCGGCCCTTCCGGCCCGACTGGCTCTGCCTCGGGCGCGGCCGCCGCCTCCTCCTCTTCACGCGCGCGCGCGAGCATGTCGCGCAGCTCCGACTCGTAGAAGTTCTTCAGCCCCTCAAGCTCGTCGGCGAGGTTGAGCGCGGTGATCACCGCGACCTTCGCCACGTCGTGGACGGCGAGCCCCGAAGCGATGGCGCGCATACGCTCGTCCACGATGCGCGCCACGCGCAGGATGTGCTCGCCGTCGCCGTCGGCCGAACGCAGGCTGTAGCTCTGGTTGAAGATGCTGACTCTGACCGAACCGGCGTCTGTGCTCAAAACCTTCGGCTCCTCTCCCAAGCGTTCGCGCGGCGAAACAGGATGCTGCGGCGTCGCGGCATTATAAAGCAACGGGCGCCGAAGCGCGCACGCCCGCGCGCCGAATTCCGCACAATTTACGCCGGGAACCCTTCGGCCCCTCACAGCCTCCGCACGTAGCAACGGCCGGGCAGTTGCCTCACAAGCTCACGCATCTCCAATGCGAGCAGCACGCCGCTCAACTCCGAAATCGGTAGGCCGCACGCCTCCGCGAGCGCGTCTATGTGCGCGGGCGTGTCCGTCATGATGAGCTTGAAGACCGCGCGTTCGGGCTCCGAAAGTTCCGCGGGCTCGCGCGCCTCGGCGTGCGTGGCGGCGTCGCCCTTCTTCTTCGACTCGGGCGGAAGTATCCGCGCGGCGATGTCGGGCGGGAACTCCGAGACCACGTCCTGCCACTGCTGTACGAGCTTTGCGCCCGCGCCCTTTATCAGGAAGTTCGTGCCGAAGGAGTTGCGCGAAGTGATGTTGCCCGGCACTGCGTAGACTTCCCTGTCCTGCTCAAGCGCGAGCCGCGCCGTGATGAGCGAGCCGGAGTTCTCGGCTGCTTCAACAATAACGACGCCCAGACTCAGCCCGCTGATGATGCGGTTGCGGTAAGGAAAATTCTCGGCCACGGGCGGCGTCCCCAGAGGGAACTGCGTGACGAGCGCGCCACCCTTCTCAAGAATCTCTTCGGCCAGACGGCGGTGGTCGCGCGGGTAGACTTCATCCAGCCCGGTGCCGAGTACAGCCGCGGTGCGCCCGCCGGCTTCGAGCGCGCCGCGGTGGGCGGCCGCGTCTATGCCGCGAGCGAGCCCCGAGACGATGGTCACGCCGCGCGAGGCCAGTTCGCGCGAGAGGAGGAGCGCCACGTTCTGCCCGTACGTCGAGCAGCGCCGCGAGCCGACCACGCCGACGCACGGCGCCTCAAGACACTCGCGCCACGCGCCCCGCACGTAGAGCGTCACGGGCGGGTCTGGAATCTCGCGCAGCAACGCGGGGTACGCGCCGTCGTCGAGCGCCAGAACCTCCGCGCCCTCTAGCCCGCGCAGGCGCTCAAGCTCAAGGGCCGCTTCCGGGTGTCGGTCGCGCAGCACGATTGACTCGACCGCTTCGGGCCGCAGGCGCATCCGCTCCAACTCAGACCTGAGTGCCCCGAAGACGCCCTCGGCCGACCCGAACCTCTCCAACAGACGCGCCGCCGCGCGCGGCCCCACGCCCGGCGTCATGTTCAAGGCGATCCAGTCTTTCATGATTTAGCTGTTGGCGATTAGCTGTTAGCTGTTAGCAAGAGTCGGAGGCGGGTCGTCAGCGTCAGCTAAAAGCCAAACGCTAACCGCTAACAGCTTTTGTGGCGGAGGCGTGTGGGAATCGAACCCACCCGCGCCTGCTCTCACAGGCGCGCGTACGGTTTTGAAGACCGCGCCGCTCACCAGAACGGATGCGCCTCCCTTTGTCTGGCGGGACGCTGCCAACCTACGCGGGACGGGCGCGGCGTGTCAAGCGTCCCTTCCGACGGGCTTCGCCTCAAAACCCCCGCTTGCCTCAAAAGTCGGGGGGCCGCGTGCGCCAAGTAGGATGCGAACGCGGCCCCCTCCCCCGGCGTGGATCGCCGGGGCGCGGCACAGCCCTGCCCTTCGGACGTGCCAGCACTAGGCGGACACTAGAATGCTCATGTGATATTCTCCTCCGCGTTCTAGTCTTTGAAAATAAGGCGACGGTCGGATGCGTAAGTGTTTGCTCACCCTCAGAGATGAGCGTCGCCGTTGAGCATGGAAGGTTCCTACTCACGGCAGAGCGTTTACGCAGAGACATTCTAACCGAAGCTTCGGTTAGAAGCAACCTGTATCTATCAGGGGGTGACTCCTGATGGCGCGGGGTGCCCGTCTCAAGCCGAAACGTCTTGCCGAAAAGCTTGTCCAGATACGGACGGCCCTCGGCCTTTCCCAAAACGAGCTGATCAGGGAGCTGGACGTGGAACTCACGCAGAACCGGATTTCTGAATACGAAACGGGCAAGGGAGAGCCGCACCTACCTGTCCTGTTGAGGTATGCGCGGCTGGCGGGCGTATGCGTAGACGTGCTGATTGATGATGAGCAGAACCTTCCCGCCAAGCTGCCCGCCAAATCAAAGCACTAATATTGGCGGCGACATTTCGTCCGCACTTAAATTCAAACATTCACGGAGCAAGAAAGCCGATGGCAGAAGCCGAAGCTAAGGCCGCGGGGGCGACCGGAGAGGCCGGCGGGCGCACACTCGTCCGCTACGAGGCGGCCGAGGGCGTCGCCGTGCTCACGCTCGACGACCCGCCCGCGAACACCTACTCGTACGAGATGATGCGGCAACTCGACGCGGCGATACTGCGCGCGCGTATGGACGAGTCGGTCGGCGTCATCCTTCTCACAGGCGCGGGCGAGAAGTTCTTCTGCGCGGGCGCCGACATAAAGATGTTGACGGAGGCCACGCCGACCTTCAAATACTTCTTCTGCCTCCACGCGAACGAAACGCTCAGCCGTCTTGAGCAGACGCCGAAGCTCGTCATCGCGGCCGTCAACGGCCACTGCGTCGGCGGCGGGTTGGAAGTCGCGCTCGCCGCAGACATACGCGTCGCGCGCAAGGGCGCGGGCAAGATGGGCCTGCCCGAAGTCTCTCTCGGCGTGCTGCCGGGCACGGGCGGGACGCAGCGGCTCGCGCGCGTCGTCGGCAAGTCGCGCGCTATTGAGTTGATGGCCGCGGGCGAGCTTTTCGACTTCGAGCGAGGCTTGGAACTCGGCCTCGTCAACCACCTCTTCGAGGCCGACACGGCCGACGGTTTCCGCGAGCAGGCTCTCGCATACGCGCGACGCTTCACCGCGCCCGGCCGCGCCGCGCTCGCCGTCGGACGCATCAAGCGCAGCGTACAGTCCGGCGCCGAAGTCCCCTTCGAGTACGGCCTCGCATTGGAGCGCGAACTCCAACAGCAGCTCTTCCAATCCGAAGACGCCCGCGAGGGACTCAGCGCCTACGTCGAGAAGCGCAAGCCGGTCTTCAAAGGAAAATAGGTGTCAGGTGTCGGGTGCCGGGTGTCAGGTAACGACCACCCCGGCACCCGACACCCGGCACCCGACACCCACCTATGTACGAAAACATCAACGTTGATTTCGAGGGCGGGATCGTGACGATCACGCTGAACCGGCCTGAGAAGCTGAACGCGTTCGCGGGCCACATGCGGCGCGATCTGGCGGAGGCTTTGGAGCACGCGGGGAGCGACCCGGAGGTGCGCGTCGTCGTCATCACGGGCGCGGGCCGCGCCTTCTCGACGGGCGCAGACGTGGGGCGCATGGCCGAGTTGATGGACGAGGCCGACGCGGAGGAGTTCAAGCGCCTGCTCGGCGCGGGGCGCCGCGTGCTGACGGCCATCCGGCAGATGTTGAAGCCGGTCGTGGCTTCGGTGAACGGGCCGGCCTACGGCGCGGGCTTCAACCTCGCGCTCGCGTGCGACATGCGGCTCGCGGCCGAGTCGGCGACCTTTAGCCAGTCGTTCGTGAAGGTCGGGCTGCACGCGGACTGGGGCGGCTCGTTCTTCCTGCCGCGCGCGGTGCCGTCGAACCTCGCCTGCGAGATGTTCTTCCTCGGCGAGGCGATTGACGCGCAGCGCGCGCTGCAACTCGGACTCGTCAACCGCGTCGTGCCGGACGCGCAGCTCGTTTCTGAAACGAAGAAACTTGCCGAGCGCCTGCGCGACGCGCCGCAGGCGTCAATCGCCGCGGCCAAGCGCGCCGTCTACATGAGCGAGCACGAGAGCCTTGAGCGCATGCTTCAGTACGAGACCGAGGCGCAGCTCCAATGCTTCCAGTCGCGCGAGGCGCGCGAGCGCGTGCGCGCCTTCCTCCGACGCCGCACGCCGCGAGCCTGAAAGGCCGTAAACCGAAAACAGTGAACCGTGACGAGAAGGAATCAATCCTTCTCGTCACGGTTCACTGTTTTCGGTTTACGTTCTTACGGCAGGTCGGGCTTCGAGAGCGGCGAGCCCTTGTCGTTGACGTATACGTCGAGCACTTGGAAGTGCGAAGGGATGCCGGTGGCGAAGGCGTGGTTGGTCAGTAGAATCGAGCCGTGGCCGTCGAAGGCGATGTTCGCGGGCGAGTCGTAGGGCTCGATGTCGCCCGGCGCGGCGTTCGCGAGACGGCCGACCTCCGAGGCGTCCGGCCCGAGGATGACGACGCCCGAGAAGCCCGGCGTGGCGATGGCGACGTAGAGGTTGCCGGACTTGCCGAAGGCGATGCCGTCGGGCAGGTCGGTCGGCCCGAAGTGCTTGAACTCCGCGGCCGAGCCCGGCGCGGGCGACGCCACCAGCGGCACAGTGTAGATGTAAGCCTGTCCCGTCTGGTCAAACGTCACCGTCACGAAAGCCTTCGAACGGTCGGGGCTCAGGCGGATGCCGTTGGTGCCGACGGCGACCGGGGGAGCGGTCGCGAAGCGCGCGTCCTGATACCAGATTTGCGGCGTGCCGCCGCCCGCGGGGACGCGCCAGATGGTCGCCTGCAAAGAGTCGGTCACGTAGGCGTTGCCGTCCTCGTCAAAGGCTATGTCGTTCGGGAGCGCGGGCGCGTCGAACGCCGTCGGCGAGCAGGGCGCGGGCGCGGCCGAGCACGCGGGGAGGTCTGGGAAAGGCGCCGAGTAAGCTTCCTGCGCGCCCGAGCCCGTGTCGAGGCGGTACATGCCGAGTTGCAGGTTCAGCACGTAGAGCTTGCCGTTGCCGTCGAAGGCGATGCAGGAGTTGGCGTGCTCGGCCGGGAGGTACTCGCCCTCGGTCGTGTAGGTCGCTTCGAGCGCGCCCGTGTCGCGGTTGTAGGCGACGACCGTGGAGGGGCCTGTGCCGGCGGTGCCGAAGCGCGCGGGGCCGGAGACGTAAACCTTGTTGCCCTTGACGGCGATGCCCTCGGGGTAGCCGGGTTCGGCCGGGAAGGTTGCAAGGACTTGCACGTCGCCGTAGGGGCGCGGCTGTTTGGCGTTGACTGTCGGGAGGAGCGTGGAGGAAACGGCGGCCGCGGCGAGCAGCAGGGCGGCGGCAATCTTGGAGAGCTTCATTGTCAAAGCACCTTTCTTCGGTTGTGATGGGCAGTGCAACCGGGCGGCCCGCGGCCGCCCATAGAAAGTCAGGGTGTCTCTGCACCCTAACGCGTAAAGAACGCGCGCGAGGGATCACGGCCCGCAAATATTTTTTCGCCGCGCGCTTCGGCGAGATAATTAACCACGCGGGCGCCCCCGCAGCGTGTCACTTTCCGCCCCACACACGGCGTAGCACTCTCCGCTCTACACTCAAGTGAAACTTGGTATACTCTCGACTCGCCTATGAGACTCGCGGACAAAACGGCTTTCATCACGGGCGGCGGGCGCGGCATCGGCCGCGCGTTGGCGCTCGCCTTCGCGCGCGAGGGCGCACGCGTCTTCGTCGTCGCGCGCACGACCGCCGAAGTCGAGAAGGTGGCGGACGAGATTCGCGCGCAGCGGGGCGCGGGCGCGGCCTCGCACGCGGCCTGCGACGTTTCCGACCCGCGCTCGGTCGCGCGCGCCTTCGACGCCGCGCGCGAGTTCTACGGGACTGAAGGCCCCGACATCCTCGTCAACAACGCGGGCATCGCCGAGAGTTCCAAGTTCGCAGAGACCTCTGACGAGTTCTGGCAGCGCCACCTCGGCGTCAACCTCTCGGGAACTTTCTACTGCATGCGCGCGGCGCTGCCGGCGATGGTCGGGCGCGGGTGGGGGCGCGTCATCAACGTCGCCTCCATCGCGGGCAAGACGGGCGCGCCCTACATCGCGGCCTACTCGGCGTCGAAGCACGGCGTACTCGGCCTGACGCGCTCGGCGGCGCTCGAAGTGGCGTCGAAGGGCGTGACGGTCAACGCCGTCTGCCCCGGCTACGTGGACACGCAGATGACGACGCGCGCCGTCGAGAACATCGAGGCCAAGACCGGCCGCTCGGCCGCCGACTCGCTCGAAGCCATCAAGCGCATGAGCCCGCAGAACCGCCTCGTCACGCCCGAGGAAGTCGCCGCCCTCGCCCTCCTCCTCGCCTCCGACGAAGGCCGAGGCATCACGGGCCAAGCCATCAACGTTGACGGCGGCACGGTGCTTTTCTGATTAACTTCGGATGAAGACTATCAACCCTAAATCGCTCGGACGGCCGCGCGGCTACTCGAACGGGCAGTTGACTTCGCCGGGGCCGCGTCTGCTCTTCATCGCGGGGCAGATCGGCTGGGACGAGGAGCAGCGGCTCGTGAGCGACGACTTCGTCGAGCAGTTCGAGCGCGCGCTGCGGAACGTCTTGGCCGTGGTCTTGGAGGCGGGCGGCGCGCCGACGGGCGTCGCGCGCCTCGTCGTCTACGTGACGGACAAGCGCGAATACCTCGCGCGCACGGCCGAGGTCGGCGAGCGTTGGCGCGCGCTGATGGGCCGCCACTACCCGGCGATGGCGCTCGTCGAGGTCAAGAGTCTTCTGGAAGACGGCGCGAAGGTCGAGATCGAAGGGACGGCCGTGCTGTGAGCCCTTAGCTATGCTGACTCCGAAGTCATTTCTCTACGAAGTGCGCGCGGGCGTGGCGTGGGTCACGCTGAACAGGCCGGAGCGCCTGAACGCGCTGACCTTCGAGGTCTACCGCGAGCTGACCGACGCCTTCGCCGCGTTGCAACGCGAGACGGAGGTGCGCGCGGTCGTCATCAAGGGCGCGGGGCGCGCCTTCTGCTCGGGCGGCGACGTGCGCGACATCATAGGCGAGTTGCAGGGGCGCGACGCCGAGGGACTCCTTGAGTTCACGCGCATGACGTGCGAGCTTGTGCGCAACATACGCGCGTTGAGAAAGCCGGTCATCGCTTCTTTGAACGGCACGACGGCGGGCGCGGGCGCGTGCATCGCGCTCGCTTCGGACTTGCGCATCGCTTCCGTGGACGCGCGCATCGCGTTCCTCTTCGTGAAGGTCGGACTGTCGGGCGCGGACATGGGCGCGGCGCACCTTCTGCCGCGGCTCGTGGGGCTCGCAAAGGCGACGGAACTTCTCTTCACCGGCGACTTCATCACGGCCGAGGAGGCTCTGGCGGCGGGGCTCTATAATCGGGTCGTGCCGGCTTCGGAGTTGGAGTCGGAGACGCGCACCGTGGCCGAGCGTCTGGCGCGCGGGCCCGCGTTCGCGCTCGGGATGACGAAGGAGATGCTGAACCGCGAGTTGGACGTGTCTTTGGAGACGGCGCTCGAATGGGAGGCGCAGGCGCAGGCCGCGTGCATGCAGCACCCGGACTACGCCGAAGCCTACCGCGCCTTCACGGAGAAGCGCGAGCCGCGCTTCCGCGCCGCGAGCCGGGAAGAAGAATGATGAAGGCCGCGCTGTACGTAGCCACGCTTTTGAAGACGGCGCCCGCGTTCGCGCTCGCATCGGCACTCGCTCTTTGCTTTGCGTCAACTGTTGGCGCGCGGAATAGTCAGACCGAGACTGCGGCGAATGTGGAAGCGTCGGCGCGCGGCGTACAGACGGACGCGCGCGGCGAGTTCCAGTTGGCGGCGGGGACTCCGGCCGAGGCGCCGGCCGCCTTCGAGTTCGAGTCGGGCGGCTTCTCGTACCACGTCGCCGCCAACGGCAACGGCCGGAGGGTGAAGGGCGACAGGACGCGCCGTTATAACCTTCACCTGAACGGCGGCGAGTCAATACGCAGGCTCTACTTCACAGAGTACGGCGACGACCTGCTCCTGCTCTGCGAAGTGGACGGCGGCGAGGCGGGGCCGTCGGTCTTCATCACGCGTTTGGAACAGCCCTCGATGCGCGCGCTGTGGAGGCAGTCGGCGCCCACGGGCGGCGTGGAGGTGCTCAGGCGCGGCGGCACGCTCTACCTCGGCGGCGCGGGCTTCGTCGCGCGGCTCGAACTGAAGAACGGCGCCTACGTCTGGCAGCACCGCGACCGGCGCGAGGCCGCGGCCGAAGAGGGCGGCGACAGAGACAGCGATGATAGAGACAGTGACAGAGAGGCCGACGACAGAGAGAGTGTCAAAAGAAGAGAGGCCGAAGCCCTCATCCCTCCCGGCCGCTACGCGCCGGCCGAGGTGACGGGCGACACGGTCGTCTTCGGGCCGGCGCGGGGCTCCGCGGAACAAGGGGCGAAGACCGTGCGTGTTAACAGTAAGACGGGCAGGATCGTCAGCGTAGAGTGAGCGAGGCGGAGATGATGCAGCGCGACAGTTTCATCGAGGGGATGCCGTTCTTCACGGACGAGCACGCGCGACTGGCCGCGGGCGTGTCCGACTTCGCCGCGCGCGAGGTGGAGCCGCTGGCGTCCGAAGAGATAGAGGACGCCGACGCGCACTTCCGCGCGCTGCTCTCGCTGCTGGCGCAGGCAGACCTGCTCGACTACGCAGTGGCGCGCGGCGACGGCACGCCGCTCGACGCGCGCTCGCTCTGCCTCGTGCGCGAGTCGCTCGCATACCACTCGCCGGTCGCAGACCTCGCCTTCGTCATGCAGGGCCTCGGCACCTACGCCGCCGCGCTGGCCGCGCCCGAGCACGTGCGCGACTTCTGGCTCGCGCGCGCTCGCTCGGGGCGTTCAATCGCGGCCTTCGCGTTGACGGAGCCCGAGGCCGGCTCGGACGTGTCGAACGTCCAGACAGCGGCCGCGCGCGAGGGCGACTCGTACGTCATCACGGGGCGCAAGTGCTTCATCTCGAACGCGGGGCTCGCGGACTTCTACACGGTCTTCGCGCGGACGGGCACGCGTGCCGACGGGCGCGCGGAACTCTCTGCCTTCATCGTCGGCGCGCGCATGCCGGGCTTCCGCGTGCGTGCGCGCACGCCTCTCTCGGCCGACCACCCCATCGGCGAGATCGAGTTCGACGGCGTGCGCGTCCCCGCAGAAGACCGCGTGGGCGAAGAGGGGCAGGGCTTCCGCCTCGCGATGCAGACGATGGACATGTTCCGCGCCAGCGTCGGCGCCGCGGCCTGCGGGATGGCGCGGCGCGCGCTCGACGAGGCGGTCTCGCACGCGAAGGCGCGGCGCCAGTTCGGCGTCACGCTCGCCATGCACCAGCTCGTACAGGAGAAGCTGGCCGTGATGCAGACCGAGCTGGACGCCGCGCGCCTGCTCGTCTACCGCGCCGCGCACCTGCGCGATACGCGCCCCGGCGACCCGCGGCTGACGCGCCTCGCAAGCGAGGCCAAGCTCTACGCGACCGAGTCGGCGCAGCGCGTCGTGGACGAGGCCGTCCAGATTCACGGCGGCTACGGCCTCGTCTACGGCCACCCCGTCGAACGCCTCTACCGCGACGTGCGCGCCCTACGCATCTACGAAGGCACCAGCGAGATTCAAAAGCTCGTCATCGCCCGCGAGATGCTGAAGGAGTAGTAGAAGCCGAAATTCGGGCCGAACGAAGTCGGCCCCCGGTATAAGCTGATGGAACTTCTATCGTCCGACACCACGCCCGAGGCTCAGCAGGTGCTCTTCGAGTTGGCGCGACGCACGCCGGTCTGGAAGCGCCTTCAGTTGACCTGCGAACTCATACAAATGACCCGCCTGCTGGCGCTGGCCGACCTCCGCCGCCGCTTCCCCAAAGCAGGTGAAGAAGAGTTACGGCGCAGGCTCATCGCGCGGGTGCTGTCACGCGAAGAGGTCGTGCGGGCGTTCGGCTTCGACCCCGTTGAGGAAGGCTTTTAGGCTCGCATGGAAGGCCCGTACGAAGTTCTGGCGCTGGTCGGGCGTGCGTTGGAAGACCTCGGCGTCGCGTACGCCGTGGTCGGGTCTTTCGCCAGCTCGATGTGGGGACTTTACCGAACCACCGCGGACGTTGACATCGTAGCCGACCTTCGCCCCGAACACGTTCGCCCGCTGGTGGAAGCCCTGCAAGAGAAGTTCTACATAGACGAGCAGGCCGTCCGCCGCGCCTTATCACGGCACGGCTCTTTCAACGCCATCCACTTCGACGCGGTCTTCAAGGTTGACATCTTCATCCCGAAGCCCGACGACTTCAGCCGGCAGCAACTCGCGCGACGCCGCGCGGAAAAGATAACGCCCGACGCGCCGCAGGAAGTCTACGTGGCGACGGCGGAAGACACGATCTTGGCGAAGCTGTTGTGGTATCGCTCCGGCGGCGAAGTGTCTAGGGTGCAGTGGGCGGACGTGTTAGGCGTCGTGGGCACGCAGGGCGAGGGGCTGGACTTTGAATACCTTCGGGAGTGGGCCGACCGGCTGGGCGTGCGAGACCTGTTGGACAAGGTTTTGTCCTCTTAAGAATCTGGGCATGAGAATCAACGTCATCGGCGGGGGGCCGGCGGGGCTGTACTTCGCGCTTCTGATGAGGCGGCACGACGCCTCATGTGAGGTGACGGTGTACGAGCGCAACCCGCCGGACGCGACGTTCGGGTGGGGCGTGGTCTTCTCGGGGCGGACGCTCAGGAACCTGCGGGAGGCGGATGAGGTTTCGCACGGGCGCATCACGGAGAGCTTCGAGACGTGGGATAACGTGGACGTGGTGCTGCGCGACTCGAAGGTGACGATACGCGGGAACGACTTCTCCGGCATCTCGCGCCTGCGGCTGCTCAACATCCTGCAAGAGCGTTGCGAGGAGGTGGGCGTCCGGCTGCTCTTTCAGACCGAAGTGGAAGACGTGGATGCGCTCGCAGCGGACTGCGACCTGCTCGTCGGCGCCGACGGGGTCGGCAGCGCCGTGCGCGAGCGCTACGCGGAAGAGCTTTGTCCGACTATAGAGCGCGGGCGCAACAAGTACATCTGGTACGGCACGCGCCATCTCTTCCACGGGCTGACGCTCACCTTCCGCGAGACCGGCGAGGGCGTCTTCGCCGCTCACTCCTACAAGTTCAGCAAGGAGCTGAGCACGTTCATCGTCGAGTGCGACGAGGAGACGTGGGCGCGCGCGGGGCTGGACGGAATGACTGACGAGGAGGCGCGCGGCTATCTCGCGAACGTCTTCGCCGCAGACCTCGGAGGGCAGGAGCTTCTGTCGAACAACTCGCGCTGGATAAACTTCCTGCTGGTGAAGAACGCGCGTTGGAGCCGCCGGAACGTCGTGCTGCTCGGCGACGCGCTGCACACGGCACACTTCTCCATCGGCTCGGGGACGAAGCTCGCGCTCGAAGACTCAATCGCCCTCTTCCGACTCTTCGAGGCGGGGCTCGACGTACCCGCGGCGCTCGACGTGTTCGAGCGCGAGCGCCGCCCCGTCGTCGAAGAGTACCAGCAGGCGGCGCACGAGAGCCGCGTCTGGTTCGAGCGCGCGCGCGAGTACGTGCGGCTCGACCCGCTGCCCTTCGCCTACAGCCTGATGACGCGCAGCAAGCGCGTCAACGCCGAGAGCCTGCGGCGACGCGACCCCTCGTTCGTCGCCGCCTGCGAGGCGGCCGCGCGCGCCTGAACGATTGTGCCGACGACGATGAAGCGCAGAGCCTTCCTCATACTTCTCACTCTCGCGGCGCTCGCGGGCGGCGCGTCGGCGGAGCGCGCCGCGGCGCAGGACGACGGCGAACGCACGTCGGAGGTCGCGCGCGGGCGTCTGGAAGACGTGCGCGGGCGCAGGCTGGTCGCGCTGCTCGTCTCGCGCGCGATGACTCTGGACGTGCGCGAGCCGGCGGCGACGGCGTTCGACGACTACAGGCGCACGCTCTCCGGCGCGCCGCCGCACCCGCACCCGGCCGCCGCGCGCCGCATCGCGGAGAAGCTCAACCAGTACATACGCAAGTATCAGGGGATGACCGCCGCGGAGAGCTACGACGCGGCAGACCTCATCCTCGTCTTCAAGGTGACGAGGCAGCACCGCTCGCCCATCCCCGGCGACCCTTTCATCTGGGGCAAGCTGTACGTCCTCGCCGTCGGCGCCGACCACGCCCCGCGCCTCGTCTGGGAGTCGGAGGGCGACGAGTCCAGCCCCGAAGACGCCACCGGCGACTTCATCAAAGCCCTCAGGGCCGCCCGCGGGGAGAAGTGAAGGAAGGGATGAGGGATGAGGGATGAAGTAAAGGCAGCCGGCTTTCAACTCATCCTTCATCCCTCATCCCTTCCCACTTCGGCGGCAGCAGCCGGCGGCGGCCGTCGGAACTGAGCCGGACGCCGGGCTCGTCGAGCGCTTCCCTGTCCCAGAGCTTGCATGTGACCTGCTTGTGCGACTGGTCGAGCGCCTCGCAGTAGTTGGTGAAGGTGCAGCGGCGCACCTCCGCGCCGCGGCCCGTGCGGACTTTGAGGAACCAGTCGGGGTCTGCGAGCGACTGGCGCGCGGCGCCAACGATGTCCGCGTCGCCGCGCCGCAGAATCTCTTCGGCCAGCTCGAAGGTGCCGACGCCGCCCGCCGCGACGACAGGCACGCGGAAGCCAGCCTCGTTGACCGCGCGCTTCACCTCCCTTGAGAGATTCAGGTTACGCCCGAACGGCCCCAGCTCGTCCGAGAGCACCGTCGGCATGCACTCGTAGCCGCTTCGGCCCGTGTAAGGGTAGACGGCCTGCCCGACCTTCGGCTGCTTCGCGTCCTCGAACTTGCCGCCCTTCGAGACCGAGAGAAAATCGAAACCGGCGCGCGCGAACTCCGAAGCGTAGAAGGCCGCGTCGGCGATGCGACTCCCGCCCTCGATGACTTCGTCACCGAGGAAGCGCACGCCGACCGTGTAGTCCGCGCCGACCTCCGCGCGGACGGCGCCGTAAACTTCGAGCGGCAGACGCACGCGCGCCTCGCGCGAGCCGCCGTAGCCGTCGGCGCGGTCGTTCCGGCGACTCAGGAAAGAGGCCATCGTGTAGGCGTGCGCGTAGTGCAGCTCGACGCCGTCGAAGCCCGCCTCGCGCGCACGCCGCGCCGCGTCGGCGAACAGACGCGGGAGCACACGCGGCAGTTCGCGCACGTGCTCAAGCTGCGTGTCGGTCACGCGCTCGCGGTAACCGAAGCGCAGCGACTCAAGCTCGCGCGCGTCGAGAACCTTCTCCAACACTTGCTCGGGCGCGTCCTTCAGGAACGCGCGCACGTCCCCTTCATTCCGCACAGCCCAACTATCATCTTCCGTCAGTTCGACCAGCGCGCGGCGGTGGCGTTCATTAACTTCGAGGAAGCGCTCGAAGAACTTCGCCTTCTCCGGCCGGCGGCGCACGGCGAGGAAGTCTATGATCTGTATAAGCAGACGCGTGCGGCCCCCGCTCTCGCGCCGGACGGTCTCGACAAGCTCGCGCAGCCCCGGCACGAAGCGGTCGTGCCCGATGCGCAGGAGCGGCCCCGAAGGCACGTCGCGGATGCCCGTCGCCTCGACGACAATCGCGCCCGGCCTACCGGCGGCGAAGCGCCCGTACCACTCAAGGTTCTCGCGCGTCACGAACCCGTCCTCGGTCGCGCGCCAAGGCACCATCGCCGGCACCCACGTCCGGCTCTCAAGCTCGACCGCGCCGACGCGCACCGGCTGGAAGAGCAGAGACGCCCTCGCCTCCTCCTCCGTCGGCCAACGCGCCTCCGGTATCGAATGCCTCACGACTGGTTCGGGGTGCCACATAGGGTTTCGAGTTTGTGAGTGTATCAAAAAATTCCTAAACCCTGCGGGCGATGCGGTCGTAAGGGGCTGGCAGGAATGGGGCGCGGCGCGTGCGGGCCGCGGGATTTTGTACATGAAGTGGGAAGAGATTTTAGGCTGGATTTTCAGGGGCGGCCTGCGGCGCGGGGCCCGCATAGGCGCGTCGGCGGCGCCGAAGCTCACGCGCGGCGCGGCGGCCGACGCGCTCGCAGGGCAGGTCGGGCGCACGGCCTTCCGCATCTTCAAGAGCAACCTGCTCGCGCTCCCTTGGATCAGCGAGAGCGAGGAGCTGAGCCGCGCCGTCGAGGGCGCCCGCGCAGACCTCCTGCGCTCGCGCAACGCCTACCGCGAGAGCATCCGTTCGCGCCGCGCCTCGGCCCGCGCCGAGTCGGACTGGCGCCGCGTTACCGAAGACTTCCGACGCCACGTCGCAGACCTCAACCGCCGCATCGCCGCCTACAACCTCAAAGCGCCCTCCCCCGCCTTCCGCAAGTCGCCCGTGGACGCCGACCGCGAGATCGCACGCCTGCTGCGCGACGAGTAATCCCCTCAAGTTAAAAGTAGCGGTTCCACCCCCCCGCGGCTATACTTACCCCAGCGTCCGCCAACGCAAATCCGAACAGCTTAAGAGAGGCTGCGCTCAATCCCGTGAGATTCGAGTGGGACGACGCGAAGGCGGCCGCCAACCTGCGCAAGCACGGCGTCAGCTTCGACGAGGCCGCCGAGGTCTTTGACGACCCGTACGCGTTAGATGAGAGGGACGCCGAACACTCTTACGATGAGGAGAGGTTTTTCGTCATCGGGTATTCAGCGGTTCGGATGTTATACGTCGTCTTTGTCGAACGACGCGGCAACGTAATCCGCATTATCTCGGCGCGCCTGCCGACGCCGGCAGAGAGAAAAGCATATGAGGAACAAGAAAGATGGTGAGCAACCGGAGCCGGCTCCTAAGGAGATCGAGTTGGTGGTCACTGAAGAGGACTATCAGGAGGGCTTAAAGCGGGGCTGGACTGACGACGACATGCTCAAGCCCGGCCGCTACAAGTTAAAGCGCGCCAACTTCCGCGAACGCTTTCCCGACCTGAAGGAGGCAATTGAAAGGGCGAAGGCGAAGTCGCGAGGATCGGAAGAATCTGAAACGGAGGTCGAAGCGTTTGACGGACGAGCTTCTTGAGTGGCGGCGGGAGTTCCCGATTCTGGGGAGCACCGTGTATCTCATCTCGCACAGCCTCGGCGCGATGCCGCGGCGGACGCGCGAGCGCTTGCAGGACTACGCCGAGACGTGGGCGACGCGCGGCGTGCGCGCGTGGGCCGAAGGGTGGTGGGACATGCCGCTCACGGTCGGAGACGAAGTCGGGCGCATCATCGGGGCCGAGCCGGGCACGGTCGTCATGCACCAGAACGTCTCGGTCTGCCAGTCGGTCATCCTCTCCTGCTTCGACACCACGCCCGAGACGCGTCGGAACAAGATCGTCTACTCCGAGCTTGAGTTCCCCTCGGTGATGTACGTCTACGAGGCGCACGCGCGCGACGGGCGTTTCAGAATCCACAAGGTCAAGTCGGAGGACGGCATCACCGCCCCGCTCGAAGCGACGCTCGCCGCCATAGACGAGGAGACGCTGCTCGTCCCGCTCTCGCACGTCCTCTTCAAGAGCGCGTCTTTGCAGGACGCGCGGGCCATCACCGAGCGCGCGCATGAGGTCGGCGCGTTCGTCGTGCTCGACACCTACCAGTCGGCCGGCACCGTCCCGTTCAGCGTGAAGGAGTTGGACGTTGACTTCGCCACGGGCGGCTCGGTCAAGTGGCTCTGCGGCGGCCCCGGCGCGGGCTACCTCTACGTCGCGCCGCGCCTCAGACAACAACTTGAGCCGAAGGTCACGGGCTGGATGGCGCACGCCGCGCCCTTCGCCTTCGAGGAGACGATTGATTACGCCGAAGGCGCCGCGCGCTTCCTACACGGCTCGCCCGCCGTGCCCGCGCTCTACGCCGCCGAGTCCGGGTACAAAATAATTAACGAGGTCGGCGTCGAGCGCATACGCGAGAAGAACGTCCGGCAGACGCAAGCGTTAATCGAACTGGCCGAAGAGGCAGGCTTCCGCGTCACGAGTCCGCGCGACCCCGAACGGCGCGGCGGCACCATCACCGTCGCCGTCGAGCACGCCGCGGCCGTCACGCGCGAACTCATACGCCGCGAGTTCATCGTGGACTACCGCCCCGGCGCAGGGATTCGCATCTCGCCGCACTTCTACACCAAGGACGAAGAACTCGAACTCGTCGTACGCGAGATGCGCCGCATCCTCGACACGCGTGCCTACGCCGAGCACGAGGCGGCCGGCGCCGCCTTCTGATTTATGCCCAACGTCGAGTTCCCCGAGCGCTTCCGCATGTCGGACTACTTCCTCTACCACAACGTGGAGGAGGGACGCGAGGGCAAGGTCTGTCTTTACTACGGCGACGAGACTTACACGTACGGCGACGCCGTGCGCAGGTCGAACCGCGCGGGTGGTGCGCTGCGCGAGTCGGGGATGCGGGTGGAAGACCGCGTGCTGATCGCGCTGCCCGACTGTCCGGAGTTCGTGTGGACTTGGTTCGGGGCGAACCGCGCGGGCGGCGTCGTCACGATGGTCAACCCGCTGCCGCCGGCGGATGATTATCGTTATTACCTCGAATACACGCGTGCGCGCGTCGCCGTCATACACGAATCGCTGGTGGAGAACTTCGCGCGCGCGGCGGAAGGGTCGAAGTACCTGAAGAACGTTTTGGTCGTCGGCGGGGAGCGCGGGCCGTTCCGGTCGTTTGACGAAGCAGTTGCCGCGCAAACGGACGAGCTTGAGCCGGCCGACCTGAGCCGCGACGACGTGGCCATCTGGCTCTTCACCTCCGGCTCGACCGGACACCCGAAGGGCGCCGTACACCTGCAACACGACCTGCCCTACAACACAGAGTGCTACGCGAAGGGCGTGCTCGGAGTTAATGAAAATGATCTGACCGTCTCGGTGCCGAAGCTCTTCTTCGGCTACGCGACGGGCACGAACCTCCTCTTCCCCTTCGCCGTCGGCGGCGCGACGGCGCTCTTCCCCGAAAGGTCAACGCCCGAGAAGCTGTTCGAGGTCATCGAGCGTTACCGGCCGACGATTCTGACGAGCGTGCCGACGATGATTAACGGCATGCTCAACCTCGAAGGCGCGGCCGGGAGGGATTTGTCCAGCCTGCGCATGTGCCTCTCGGCTGGCGAGGCTTTGCCCGAGGAGTTGTACCGGCGTTGGGTCGAGACCTTCGGCGTTGAGATTTACGACGGCATCGGCTCGGCCGAGATGTTCCACATCTACATCACGAACCGCCCCGGCGACGTGAAGCCCGGCAGCCTCGGCCGCACAGTCTCCGGCTACGAGGCCGAGGTCGTGGACGCCGAAGGGCGCGCGCTTCCCGCGGGCGAGATGGGCACGCTCAGAATCAAAGGCGACTCGGCCGCGCTCTGCTACTGGCAGGCGCACGAGAAGTCGAAGCAGACCTTCGCGGGCGACTGGTGCACGACGGGCGACCAGTTCCACGTGGACGCCGAAGGGTACTACTGGTATCACGGCCGCACCGACGACATGCTCAAGGTCTCGGGCGTCTTCGTCGCGCCAGCCGAGATCGAGAACTGCCTGCTCCAACATGAATCCGTGCTCGAAGCGGCGGTCGTCGGCCACGACGCGGGCGACGGCCTCGTCAAGCCCAAAGCCTTCGTCGTCCTCCGCGAGGGTCACGCGGCCGGCGAAGAACTCGCGCAGTCCATCAAAGAGTTCGTCAAATCGCGCCTCGCGCTCTACAAGTACCCGCGCCGTGTCGAGTTCGTTTCCTCGCTCCCCAAAAACGACCGCGGGAAGATTGACCGTAAAAAACTAAAGCAGTGACGAGATGCCTTTCTCCACGCGCATCAACGTGCGGTTCGGCGACTGCGACCCGGTGGGGCTGGTCTATTACCCCGTGCTGCTGCACTACTGCCACGCGGCGATGGAGGAGTTCTTCGCGGCGCGTTGCGGGGTCGCATACGCGCGTCTGATGTCGGAGCGGCGGCTCGGCTTCCCGACGGTGAACGTGCGCGCGGAGTTCTTCGCGCCGCTCGTCTACGGCGACGAGGCGTCGGTCGAGGTCTGGGTCTCGCGCGTCGGCGAAAGCTCCGTGACCTTCGAGTACCGCCTGCGCCGCGCGGCGGACGGGCACCTCTGCGCCTCCGTCACGCTCATACAGGTCGCGATGAACTTGGACGAGCGCCGCGCGGTGCCCGTCGCCGAAGACCTGCGCCGCGCCTTCGAGCAGAGCCGCGACTGAGCCGCGCAGCTTTAAGGCAACGCCGCGAGCATTCTTCCCTCCTCTGTCTACGCCCCGCGCCCCGCCTTGCAACAACTCCTGCAACCGCGCCCCTTTGTGGAAAATTGGCACCATTCCCCGTCTTTTAATCGTGAATAAATTTGCGCGTCTCGAATGTACGCCAAGCGGTTGACAGCCGCATCTGGTTCCAATAGGATGCAGCCGCCATCCTAATTCCGTCTTCCCGACCGCGTCCGCGTAGTAACGGACGCAGTGGCGGAAGAGTCACACGAGCTGCGGAGTAACACGGGTCTAGCTCGCCAGCGTTGGCCGCATTTTTTTCCCGTCTCCACGGAAGTGCAGTGGCAGCCCGAAGGCGCGACGCCGCCCTTGAGGGACGGCGCCCTTCGGCCTTCTCCCCGTTCCGCGGCTCGGCGGGACGCCGAGGGCTTTGTAACGCCCGACGCGCCTCCGCATTTACGTTAACCCGGGCTGAAATCTTGCCCCCCAACTCAAAGGACGAACAAGGAGAGTCATGAGGAAAGTTACTTTACTGGCATTACTAGCTTTGACCGTATCGCTCGCGGGCGCCCTCCCGAACAGCGCGGCGCGCGCGACCTGCGACCGCGTCGTCGTCACCGGCGACGACATCGCCGAGCAGGCCGAGGACACGCCGCCCACGAAGAACTGGGTGCTCTACAAGCGCAACGCGGGCGACGGCGAGGTGCGCGTCGGCCCGGCCACGCCGCCCTCGGGCGTCGGCAGCTACGAGATCACGACGCCGACCGGCGCCGACAAGGCCACGCTCTTCAACTTCGACCACGTCGGCGTGAACCTTTCCGACATCAACAAGATCGGCTACTCCACCTACCGCTCGGCCGGGAGCCTTCAGCAGGTGGCGGCGCTCAACATTCAGGTTGACATCAACGGCGCCGACCCCGGCGGCTTCACCACGCTCGTCTTCGAGCCGGTCTACAACACGGGCCAAGGGCCGGTCATCAGCAATCAGTGGCAGACGTGGGATGCCTTTCAGGGCGGCAGCGCCGTCTGGTGGTCTTCGAACCCGATCAACGTCGCGCCCAACCGCGACACCTTCGTCTCTTGGAGCACCATCGTCGCGGCCAACCCGAACGCGGTCATCATCGGCGGCTTCGGCGTCAACGAGGGCAGCGGCAACCCGGGCCTGACGACCGCCACCGACAACCTTTCGCTCGGCTACGGCACCGGCGACGGCGCCGTCTGCGTCACCTACGACTTCGAGCCGTACCGCGTCGCGACCTCGAAGGACGACTGCAAGGACGGCGGCTGGCAGAAGGTGAAGACGGCGGGCGGCGCCGGCTTCAAGAATCAGGGCCAGTGCGTCCAGTACGTCAACACCGGCAAGTAAGACCGCCGATTGAAGAGGGCGCCGCGGGAGCGTGAATCCCCGGCGCCCTCGACCTTCTAACCCGCCTCGCTCGGAAAGCGTCTACGCCCGGACGCGCCTGTCTTTCGCTCTTTGCATTTTTGCTCTGTGTCTTTTCACTGGGGAGTCTCTTTTGCCCCCCAATCCACCCCCTGACTCAGTGAGAGGAAGAAAATGAGAACAAGAAAATTCCTGCCCGGTCTTATCGGCTTGGCGCTCGTCGCCGCGCTGCTTCTCCCCTCGGCCGTGGTCACGGCTGACAGCACCGTCGTGGTCAAGCCGTCCTCGATGAACGGCTGGTTCTTCATAGACGACCAGAACGACAGCGTCGCGACTGCCACCGGCAACTTCACGGCCGGCCCCGCGACCCCGCCGGCCGGCGGCGGCAGCGCGCACCTCCAACTCGGCGGCGCCTCGGACGGACAGGCGCTCGCGCTGCCCGTGACGGCGCCCATCCCGCTGAGCCAGATCTCTACGCTCAGCTACGACACCTACCGCAGCAGCTTCGACGCGGGAAACAACCTCGCCATCGCGCTACAGTTCCCCATAGACTTCTCGACTTCGGACGGGCTGACGGGCTTTCAGGGCCGACTCGTCTTCGAGCCGTATCAGGGCGCGTCCGGCACCGTCCCGCAGAACACTTGGCAGCACTGGAACGCGCTGGGCGGCCTCTGGTGGGCGAGCAAGACGACCGCCGCCGGCTCGAACGGCCTCTGCCCGCAGAGCAACCCCTGCACTTGGGCGCAGGTGCAATTCAACTGGCCGACGGCGCGCATCCGCCCCGACGCGGTCGGGCTCGTCTTCAAGGCCGGGAGCAACTGGGCGGGCTTCAACGGCAACGTTGATAACTTCACCATCGGCCTGAGCGGCACGAACACGACCTACGACTTCGAGCCCGAGACGCAGTGCACGACCGTCTGCTACGTTGACGCCGCGACCGGCAACGACGGCTACGGCGGCGACACGCCCGCCACCGCGAAGAAGACGATTCAGGCCGCGGTCACGCAGGTCAGCCCGGGCGGCACCGTCCACGTCGCGGCCGGCACCTACCACGAGGACGTTTCGGTCGGGAAGACGATGAGCATCCTCGGCGCGGGCTACTCGACGACGACCGTCAGCGGCGTCTCGGGCGGCGGCTCGGCCACGATTCAGGTCGGCGCGTCGAACGTCCTGATTGACGGCTTCACCGTCACGCGCGACGGGAACACGGTCGCGACTTGGAACGACCCGCTCAACACGGCCGGCGTCGCCGTGCAGGGCTTGACGAACTCGGCCGAGGTGCGCAACTCGAAGTTCGTCGGCAACCGCACCGCCATAGACATCAACAACAGCAACGGCAACTTCATCCACAACAACATCATTGACAACAACCGGACGGGCCTGTTCTTCCGCAACCAGACCGACAACACGACGGTCACGGAGAACTTCATCACCAACAACTGGACGGTCGGCGTCCTCTTCATAGACGCCTCGGGCGGCACCAACGTCCCGCCGCAGCAGGCGCTCAACTCGCACTTCAACAACAACAACATCAGCGGCAACTGGTACGGGCAGGTCGTTGACCGTCAGGCGGGCGGCGCCGTCCCGCCGCCGGGCACCAACCTGAAGGACTTCACCAAAAACTGGTGGGGCACGACCAACCCCTCCGTCACCACGGCCAACAGCACCGAGCCGGGCTACGCCGCGCAGATTCCCGCGGCCTACGGCGGCACGGCCACGGCGCCCGGCGGCCAGCCCGACATCGCCGGCCCGGCCTCGGCCAACATCGTCTACCAGCCCGTGCTCTGCACCGGCACCGACACCAACGTCGAGACGACGCCGGGCCGCGGCACCATAGGCTTCCAAGGCGACTTCTCGCAGAACACCTTCTACAAGGACAACGACGGCGACGGCTACGGCAACCCTTCAATCACCACGCAGGCTTGCACGGCCCCGCCGGGCTACGTCGCCGACAACACCGACTGTAACGACAACGCCGCGTCCGTCCACCCCAACGCGCCCGAGACTTGCGACGGCGTAGACAACGACTGCGACGGGCTGGTTGACGAGGGCTTCACCAACACGGACGGCGACTCGATGGCCGACTGCGTTGACCCCGACGACGATAACGACGGTGTGCTCGACGCCAACGACCTCTGCCCCGGCACGCCCACGGGCACGACGGTCAACTCGGCCGGCTGCCCGCTGGTCACGGACAAAGAACAGTGCAAGGGCGACGGCTGGAAGACGCTGCGCCGCGCCAACAACACCACCTTCAAGAATCAGGGCGACTGCGTCCAGTACGCCAACACCGGCAAGTAAGACCGCCGGACTTCGAGGGGGCGCCGGTGAGACTTAATCACCGGCGCCCCCGCTTCTAACCTGCCGACCACGAGCCACCTCGCTCGGACGCCACTTCAGCCACCTCGCGCGGACGTTTCCTTCTTTTCACTGGGGCCATCTCTTAAGCCCCCTTAACCACCAGACTCAGTGAAAGGGAAAGCAGATGAAGACCAAGCTCGCAATTTCCTTCTTGGCCCTCTTAGCGCTCGTGTGTCTCGCGATACCCGGCGCGCGCCCGTCGAAGGCCGCCGCCACGCTCGTCGTGGACGACGACAACGTGCAATGCCCCGGCGCGACTTACAACACAATCCAGTCGGCGGTCAACGCCGCCTCGGCCGGCGACACGATTCAGGTCTGCCCCGGCAGCTACAACGAGAACGTCAACATCTCCGCGGCGCTCACCGGCCTGACGGTCAACGGCGCGCAGGCGGGCAACCCCGTCTCGGGGCGCATCTTCGGCAGCCCCTCGGAGTCAACTGTCAACGGGCAGATAACTGTCTCCGCCGCGAACGTCACGATAGACGGCTTCTCGCTGACGCACTCCGTCCCGGCCTTCGCGGCCTTCGGGATCGTAGTCAAGGCCGGGGCCGACGGCGCGGACATCACGAACACCATCATTGACACGGTCACGTCCCCGGACACGACCAGCAACGGCACGGCCCAAGCCATCTATTTGGAGAATGGCGGGAGCACTGATGGAGCGGACAATGTCTCTATCACCGGCAACAGGATCAACAACGTTCACAGCGACAGGTCTGCGAAAGGCGTCCTCATCGGCGTCAACGGCGCGACGAACCCGAGCCAGAACACGCTCATCGAGGACAACACTATTCAGAACATCAAGAGCGACACGCGCGGCGCCTACGGCGTCTCGGTCGGCAACGCCCTGAACGTCTCCGGCCTCACGATTCGCGACAACGCCTTCAGCACGCTGACGGGCGGCGGCTGGGCGCACGCCGTCGGACTCGAAGGCGACACGCCCGGCGTCACGGTCGAGGGCAACACCTTCAGCGGCGTCACAGACCTGACGCCTTCGCCGGTCAACGACGCGATGTGCGTCTGGTTCGAGTCGAACCCGTCCTTCGGGTCGGCCGAGGTTCACAACAACCAGTTCAACGTCGGCCCGGCCGTCTTCGGCATCGCCGTCCACCCCTCGCTCACGTCCGCCTTCCCCATGGCGCTCGTGGACGGCGAGTGCAACTGGTGGGGCGCGCCCAACGGCCCCGGCCCCGTCGGCACGGGCGCGGGCGCGTTGGTCAGCCCCGGCGTTGACTACTCGCCTTGGCAGTCCTCGCCGGGCGGCTCCTGTAACGGCGCCGTGGCCACGAACAAGGACGACTGCAAGAACGGCGGCTGGATGACGCTCTTCCGCGCCAACGGCACGCCCTTCAAGAATCAGGGCGACTGCATCCAGTACGTCAACACCAGCAAGTAGGCCGCGCGGGGGCGCGAAGCTTAAACGCGAACGCTCCCGCCCGACTGTTCCCGCGAGTCACGGCGCGCTCGAAGGAGTCGCTTCCTTCGAGCGCGCCGTCTTTTAGTGCCCGACAAACTGCAACCGGCGCGGCGCGGCGGCGTTTTTATATCGTGCGGCCCGTGGCTTATAATCCGAGCGCCCGCGAAGGCCCGCCTTGAAGCTTTCCTCTTGAAAGTCCGGACAGAGCGGCCCGGGGCCGCAGGAGGTTTCGGCCGTGTCCAAGCGCAGAACATTTCGCCTCTCAATCGCGCTCGCGCTCGTCTTCGCGGTGCTCTGGCCGCAGGCCGCGCTCGCGGGCCGCGGGTCTTTCGAGTCTGCTTCGGTCGCGGGCGAGGTCGTCAAGACGGCGCCGAACGTTAACGAAGAAGTGTCCGCCGAAGACGCCGACTCCGAAGGCGCAGACTCGGCGGACGGGGCCGGCGCGGACGGCGACGCGGGGCAGCCGAAGCGCAAAGGCAACTCGTTCGCGCGCGCGCTCGCCGCGCCCTTCCGCGCGCTCGCGCGCCTGTTCGGCGGCGGCCGGAAGTCGGGCTCACAGCAGTCGAAGAAACAGCCGACGACTCCCGCGCGCGACGCGAACGCGGCTGCCCAGACTCAGACCGCCACGACTTCAAACAACGCGCCTTCAAACACGACGCCTCCCGCGAACGCCGAGGCCGCCGCACAGACGCCCGCACAAACTCAACAGCCTTCGGCGCAGACTCAGACGACCGTAGCGGCCGTCACCGTCAAGCCGGTCGAGACTCCCGCGGCCCCCGTGCCGGCGAACGACGAAGCGGCGGGCGCGGTCAAGACTGAGCCCGTCTTCGTCCCGCGCACGTCGGCGCCGGCCGAGGCTGGCGCGGGCGCGCGCATCGTTCGGCCCGCGGCCGGAGAGGTGGTCGAGCAGGCGAAGCCGAAGATGTGGGTGCCGCTCATCGTGGGCGTGCCCGCCGACCCCGTCTCGCAGGGGCGCGCGCTCTTGCAGCAGGGCTACGTACAGGAGGCGATTGCAGAGTTGCAGACGGCCGCGACGACCGTCGGGCCGCAACTGGCCGAGGCCAACAACCTGCTCGGGCTCGCCTACGACCGTCTCGGCTGGCACCAGCAGGCGGCCGAAGCCTACAGGCGCGCGCTCGTGGTGGCGCCGAAAGACTTCGCCGTCCTCGCGAACCTCGGCTACTCGCTCTACCTCGCGGACGATTATCGCGGCGCGCTCCGTCGCCTGAACGCGGCGGCCAAGCTCGCGCCGGCCGAGCCCGTCATCCTCAACAACCTCGGCGTCGTACACGCGCGGCTCGGCCACTACGACGACGCCTACAAGAGCTTCGCGCGCGCCTCGAACGAGTACGACGCGCACGTCAAGCTCGCCGGCATCCTCGAAGACCAGCGCAAGGACAGGGAGGCCGCCAAACACTACGAGGCCGCGCTCCGTCTACAGCCCGGCGCGAGCGCCGTCCTCGAACGCCTCGTCGCCGTCTACGAGCGCACGGGCCAGCGCGACAAAGCCGACACAGCCCGCCGCGCCCTCGGCCAACCCAAGAACCCGCAGAAGACCACGACCGGCGGCGGGGGAGGATGAAGAGTAGAGAGTAGACAGTAGTCAGTAGTCAGTAGGATAAAAGGCGGCGCGCGGCATATGGTCTCGACGCGCCGCCTTTCTTTCTACTGGCTACCGACTACTGTCTACCCTCTTCCGCGTGACAGAAATGTAACGCGCCGTCGTTTGACGGGTGTGTGTCGTTCACTTAGGATTTAATTCTCGAAAGGGGAGTAGGTCGCCCGCCGCGTGCGGGTCTGCTGAAGTCGTCAGGACGGCGCCCGACCATAGCAGCGCCCGGCTCAGCGGGGAGAGTAGAAAGAAGCTCGATGACCAAGACCTTTTGCGGCACAGCTGGTGCGCAAAGGGTCTTTCTTTTTTGCGCGCCTTTGATGAACGTTCGCGCAGAAAGGATTGAGCGATGGCTGAACTCTTCCCGTTCGTTGATTACTGGTGGTTCTACCTCGGCTTCACCGGCTTCGTACTTCTACTTCTGGCCCTCGACCTCGGCGTCTTTCACAGGCAGGCGCACGAGGTCTCTTTCCGCGAGGCCGCGACGTGGAGCGTCGTCTGGGTCGCGCTCGCGCTCGCTTTCAACTTCCTCCTCTACCAGTACGCGCTCTGGAAGTTCCCGCAGGACGCGCGCCTCGCGGCCTTGCCCGGCTTCGACCCGCAGGCCGCGGCGTGGCGCGTCGCGCTTGAGTTCCTGACGGGCTACGTCGTCGAGAAGTCGCTCTCGGTAGACAACATCTTCGTCTTCGTGCTCGTCTTCGGCTACTTCGCCGTGCCGTCGAAGTACCAGCACCGCGTCCTCTTCTACGGCATCGTCGGCGCGCTCGTCTTCCGCGCCGCCTTCATCGCCGCGGGGAGCGCGTTGATGCAATACCACTGGGTCGTGCTGGTCTTCGGCGCGTTCCTCATCTTCACCGGCGTCAAGATGATGTTCGCGTCGGAGAAGGGCGTCGAGCCGGACAGGAACCTTCTGATAAGACTCTTCCGGCGCTTCGTGCCCGTCACGAACGCGCCCCACGGCCAGCGCTTCTTCGTGCGCGAGAACGGGCTGCTCCACGCGACGCCGCTCTTCGTGGCGCTGCTCTTCCTCGAAGCGACGGACATCATCTTCGCCGTTGACTCGGTGCCCGCCATCTTCGCGCTGACGGGCGAGCCGCTTGTCGTTTTCACCTCGAACATCTTCGCCATCCTCGGCCTTCGCGCGCTCTACTTCCTGCTCGCGGGCGCGTTGGACAAGTTCCACCTGCTGAAGTACGGGCTGGCGGTCGTGCTCGTCTTCGTCGGCCTGAAGATGGTCTGGCTGAACGGCCTCTACGGCGGCAAGTTCCCCATCGGCCTCTCGCTCGGCTTCATCGGCGCAGTCATCGCCCTCTCGGTCGCGCTCTCGCTCGCGTTCCCGAAAGGCTACACGGAGGGCACGCGGAAGGCCGCGACCCGCGACGACTGAAGCCGGAAACCCGCACGCGTAAACAGGAGGGCGGCCGGCGTCCCGGCCGCCTTCCGGTTACGCGTGCGGCTCACTGAGAGACGAGGAACACGTCCCACGCCCAGCGGTTCACCTTCGCCCCCTTCGCGTCGTCGAGTTTTGCGCGATAACGGAAGCGGTTGCCGTACTCGTCCGCGCTCTTCGACTCTTTGTAATCGAGGTGGATGCGTATCACGTCGAGAGACGGCAGGGCGTACAACTCGCCCGGCTCGGAGATGCCGTTATGGTTCACGTCCTGCCACAGCCGCAAGCTAGAGAAGACCGAGTCGTGAGCGTCTATCACTCCGTCTAAATTCCCCCCTCGCCCGGCTTGTCGTACTCGGCCAGCGCGAGGAAGCCGTTGCGCTGCTCCCCGGCGGGGGGGGCGGACTGCGGTGTAAGGTTGCCGAACAACTCGGAGCCGTTGTCAATCAGGCCGTTTCCGTTGCGGTCTAAGGTTAGCCACGCATCGTCCGTAGCGCTCTTAGTCCATGAGAGCTTTTCCGCTATCCCGTCGGCGTCGAGGTCGAAATTCACCCCGGCGGCAGCAGCCGACAGGTTAAGGCCGTTCCCTTTGACATTGATGATGATGGGTGACGGCTGGAAGCAGCAGTTTCCGGCCCTCGAAGCGCCCGGAGGGCATCCGTTGGAACCGGGGTATTTACAAAAATCCGTCGGGCCTAGAAAAGTGTCCGGCTGGTATTCGTCACACAGGTCAGGGCATGAGGTCGGGTGGTCGGAGCACTGTCTAAGGCCGTCAACGACCTCTACAGTCCCACACAAGAGATAAACATTCCTAGACGTGTCCCATTTTTGGCATGGCGCACCCCGCGGGTAAGTTTCAACGATCCGCTCCGTTCCGGACGTGTTAACCGTGTCGTATGTAACCGAGCACGTCAAAGGCTCTCCGCCGCTGCACCACCACCTCAGCGGGATGTCTTCTTCCCCGCATTCGCCCGAAAGTTGGCTCGGTTCTGGAACCCAAGACGCTGGCGTAAAAAGTACCCGCGCGAACTTGCCGGAGGTTATGGATTTGAGCGGAAAAAAAATCGGCAGAGCGATTTTGCGCTCTGCCTTGTGGTCGCTTCTCCCTGATTAGTTTATCGGGATTATCGGGGTCACGGTAGAACCAAGAGCCGCCCGACCAGACTGTCCCGTCCTCGAACCCGACAGTATGAATCATCAATTCAACTCGCTTCACACTACCGGGGTAGTTCAGTTGTTTAAGCGCACCCTTTATGCCCTCGTAGTCCTCATCCGGCAGGCTAAGCTCGACCGTCTCGCCCGGCTTGATGATCTTCGTCTTGTCGCGTAGGGAATACTCCGGGAAGAGAGGGTTGGGGCCGAAATGGAAGGTGTACGAGAAAGGTGGGGTCTCCCGTGACGACTTGCCGTCCGGCCTGTGGAAGGTCGCATCCACCGCTAGGGCGGTGATCGTTTTCCCCGAAATGTTGTGAACAAGGATGGTGAATCCTTCTACCCAGTCATCGTCTTCGACGAATTTTCCACCGAATTTAATCTCACCCTTCTTCTTGGTCTTCATGCCGGCGATTCTTATAGGTTCGCCGGTGAGGGTCGCCTTATCAACTACCCTATCCTGATTTTGGCCCGCAAAGCCGGTGCCCGCCTGTAGCATCCAAGCGCCAATCGCCACAATTACTAAGACGTAGACGGTCGAACGTGAGAAGGTCATGGCATCTCTCCTTCAGCGGGTAAAGCGCCTTGCGTGGGGTGGGCTGACGGAATCTTCTGAGGACTTCGTCAACGCAGTTGCGAGGCGACTGTTGCGACAGGACGCTGTATACGCCCTTCATAAGTTTAAGTCAACCTTTTTCGCCGGCCGTAAGGCTTACTGCCTTTTTGTCAGGTTGTAGTCGCGCAGGCGTCTGTAGAGCGTGGAAGGTGAGATGCCAAGAATCTCGGCGGTCTTGCCGCGGTGCCAGCCGGTCTGCTCCAGCGCGGCGAGAATCTGCTGGCGCTCGACCTCGCGTAGCGGCGGCGGGACGCCGGGCTGCTGCGCGCCGCCGGCCGCGCCCGAAGAGTCCGCGCCCGCGACGACCGCGACGGGGCGGAAGATTGTCACGGGGCTGACTATCTCGGGCGGGAGTTCGGCCGGCGTGATGCGGCCGTCGTTGGCGAGCAGGACGGCGCGTTCGAGCGTGTTGCGCAACTGCCTGACGTTGCCGGGCCACGAGTAAGACCTGAGCGCGGCGAGGGCTTCGGGCAGAAGCTCCGGCGCGCCCGTGCCCGCGAGTTGCTTGAGCAAGTGGCGCGCGATGGGCTCCACGTCCTCGGGGCGTTCGCGCAGCGGCGGCAGGTTTATCTGGAAGCTGTTGATGCGGTAGAGGAGGTCTGCGCGGAAGCGCCCGTCCGACGTGACCTCGTTCACGTCGCGGTTCGTCGCGGCGACGACGCGCACGTTGACCTGCACCTTGCGCACGGCGCCGACGCGGTAGAACGAGTTGGTCTCAATCGCGCGCAGAAGCTTCGACTGCAACTGCGGCGGAAGCTCCGTCACCTCGTCTAAAAATATCGTGCCGTTGTCGGCCAGCTCCCACAGCCCGAGCTTCCTCCCCTTCGCGCCCGAGAACGCGCCGGCCTCGTAGCCGAACAACTCCGACTCTAACAAAGACTCCTGAAACGCGGCGCAGTTCAAATCAATGAACGAGCCTTCGCTACGCAGGCTTAGGCGGTGGATGGCGTTCGCGACGAGTTCCTTGCCCGTGCCCGACTCGCCCGTAATCAGCACGCTCGCGTCCGACGGCGCGACGCGCTCGACGAGTCGCATCACCTCGCGCATCGAGTCGGAGACCGAGACGATCTCGGGCGTGGACGAGCGCCGCTCGACGAGCGTCCGCAGCCGCGCGTTGTCCACGCGCAGCCGCCGCTTCTCGGCCGCCTGCTTGACGAGCGCGTCTAGTTCCGCGATGCGGTAGGGCTTCGAGAGGTAGTCGTAGGCGCCGAGCTTCATCGCCTCGATGGCCGACTCGACCGTTGCGTGGCCGGTGAGCATGATGACCTCGGGCGGGTTCGGGCGCTGGTGTACGCGCCGGAGGAGTTCCATGCCGTCGAGGTTCGGCATCGAGATGTCTGAGAGGAGCACGTCCACGTTGCTCTCTTCGAGCAGTCGGAGCGCGGCCTCGCCGTCGGGCGCGACGCGCACGTCGTGGCCCATGCGCTGTAGTTCCTTTTGCAGCACGAGGCGGAGGTTCGCCTCGTCTTCGGCGACGAGTATGCGCGCGGGCTGTCGGTTCTCGCTCAACGGGGTAGGTCTCCGTGCGGATTTTGCGCCGCGGGCAGCGTGATGCGGAACGTGCTGCCGCGGCCGACGGCCGACTCCACGCCGATGCGGCCGCCGTGCTCGGTAACAATACCATAACAGACGGCGAGTCCTAACCCGGTGCCGCGCCCGACCTCCTTCGTCGTAAAGAACGGGTCGAAAATCCGCTCGCGAATCTCGACGGGGATGCCGTGGCCCGTGTCGCTGACTTCGACGACGACGGACTCGCCCTCGTCGGCGGCGGACTCGCCCTCCTCATCCTCCGCGCGCAGTGTGCGGAGCGTGAGCGTCCCGCCCTGCGGCATCGCGTCAATCGCGTTCTCGGCGAGGATGATGACGGCCTGCTGCAACTGCCCCGTGTCGCCCGAGACGAGCGGCAGGTCTTCGGCGAACTCGGTCTCAATCTGGATTGAGGCGCCGCGCTTCTGATGCGCGAGCAGACGCGCGGCAGACTCGACTACTTCGGAGACGTTGACGGGCGCGGGCTCGACGGCGCGCGCGCGGCTGAAGTCCAGAAGCCCGTTCGTAATCTGCTTGCAGCGGAAAGCCTCGCCGCGTATGAGCTGAAGGTACTCGCGCAGGTCGTCAACGTCCGGCCCCGAGCCGTACGCGCCCTCCGCGACGCGCGACTCAAGCGCCTCGGCGCAGGCCGAGATGGTCGCAAGCGGGTTGTTGATTTCGTGTACGACGCCCGCCGCGAGCCGCCCGACCGCGGCCAGACGCTCTGTGCGCGCGACGGCGCGGTTGGCCTGCACGCGCGCCGTGATGTCCTCGCCGACCGTGATGACGTGCGAGACCTCTTCGCCGTCAATCCGCATCGGCACCTTGCTGACGAGCCAGTGGTGAGTCGAGCCGTCGCGGCCGCGCGACTCCTGCTCGATGCGCTGTATCTCGCCGGTGCGGAAGGCCGACTCGAACTCGGCCTTCATCGTCTCGCGCGGCTGGCGCTTGAGCACGTCGAAGATGTTGCGGCCGAGCACGTCTCGGCGCGGGATTCCCTGCCCCCCGAGTTCGCGGTTGCGGTTCCAAGCGACGACGCGGTAGCTGCGGTCAACGGCGTAGAGCGAGACGGGCAAGGAATCAATAATCGCCTCGGTGAAGCGCCGCTGGCTCTCGGCCTCGGCCGTGCGCCGCTCGACTTCTCGGGCGAGATGAACCGAGGCCGAGCGCGCGGCCTCGTACAGCGTCGAGATGCGCGCGGCGAGCGCGGCCTGCTGCGCGGCGGCTTCGACTAAGCGCTCTTCGGTCTGCCCGCAGTCGGCGCGCCGGTCGTATGCGACGACGAGCGCGCCGAGAGCGCGCCCCTCGAAGCGGAGCGGCGCCGCGAACTCTACCGCGTGCGCCTCGTCATTGAGGAAGAAGCCTTCCGGCTCTTCAACTAGCTTCGACACCGAAGGCGATGCGGCGAGCCACGCCCGAAGACGCGCGACGTTGACGAGCGCGGGCTCCTCCTCTGCGCTGCCCTCGCGGTCGAAGACGCAGACAGTCAGCCCCTCATTCGGAGAAACTCCGGCCTTCGTACGCGTCCCGCCCTCGCGTATCAGCACCGCCGCCGCCAACGCGGTGTCGGCGCCCTCGAAGGTCGCGCCCGCCACGCGGCGCACGACCTCTGCGGGCGAGAGCGCGTGGAGCAGCCCGCGCCCGAGGTCTGCGATGAACGAAAGCTCACGGTTGCTCCCGCGCAGTAGTCGCTCGCGCTCTGCGACCTGCAAGTGCGCGCCGACGCGCGTCAGAAGCTCGCGCGCCGTCACGCCCTTCACCACGTAGTCGTCCGCGCCGGCCGCGAACGCCTCGACCTTGTACTCCTCCCGGTCGTGCGAAGAGACGATGATGATCGGCAGACGCCGCGTCGCCGCCTGCGCGCGCAGCAGACGGCAGAGCGCGAGGCCGCTCACGCCCGGCAACTCCACGTCCAGCACGACGAGGTCGCAACCGACGCGGTGCAGTTCTCTCAGCGCCTCGGCCGCGTCGCCGCAGGCCAGAACCCTGTGCCCCTCGGACTCGAACGCGCGGCGGAACCCCTCGCGCACGCGCGCGTCGTCCTCGACGACGAGGATGGTCGCGGCCTTCTCAGAAACAGGGGAAGAGACTGTCATGCTCCTGCTTGACTGACCTGAGCGCCGGCCGCGTGAGGCGCGACTTGCGGCGCGAATCCGAGACAACGGCGCGGGGCTCTCTCGCGTCCCCGCCCGGCCACGTCGGGGGGCGGCTTCGGTGTGCCTCTTTGATTGAAAACGACCGGGCGGGGGAAAGTCAAGACGAAGGATGTTCACAAAGCAGTCTCTTAGCCTTAGAATGCTCACACGGGCCGCCAACCGTAGAGAGGAATCCAAAATGGAAACCGCGAGGAAGTTCACTTCCGCCGATCTCTTGCAGATGCCGGACGACGGCAACCGCTACGAGATCATCGAAGGAGATCTCTACGTGTCAAAGCTGCCGAGCGCCGGGCACCAGTTTGCCTGCGGCCAATTGTTTCGTTACTTTCAGGAGTGGAATGACGAGAGCGGGGCGGGCGTCGCGCTAATCTCTCCGGGGATAGTGTTCTCCGACGATGACGACGTGGGGCCGGACGTGGTGTGGGTCAGCCACGGGCGATTGGCGGGCTCGCTCGACCACGCGGGACACTTCACAAGGGCGCCGGAGCTTGTCGTCGAGGTGCTGTCGCCCGGCAAGAGGAACGAACACCGCGACCGCGTGGCTAAGCTCAGGCTCTACTCGCGTCGAGATGTGTCGGAGTATTGGATTGTGGACTGGATGCAGCGACTCGTCGAAGTGTATCGCCGCGAGGGAGACGAGTTGAAGCTGGCGGAGAAGCTTCACGCCGACGACCTGCTTCAGTCCCCGCTGCTGCCCGGCTTCTCGTGTCAGGTGGCGAAGCTTTTCTTCACCCGGCCGTCAGCGTAAGAAGGCCGTGAGCCGTGAACCGTGAACCGCGACGAGAGGAAGACAATCCTTCTCGTCGCGGTTCACTGTTTACGGCTCTTAATTTATCGCCGTCGAGGCCAAGTCTCCGGTGGCGAGTTCTGCGGGGCGTTCGGCGGTGTCTGTGGCGGGGCGCTGCTTGTGGAAGGACTTGGCGGAGTACATGGCCTCGTCGGCGGAGATTAAAAGTTGGTCGAGCGTCTCGCCGTGGACGCCGTAGGAGGCCGCGCCGACCGAGATGCCGACGCGCGCGTGCTTGTCGCCGCGCACGTGCAGCTTGAAGCGCGAGACGGCGCGCTCGATGCGCTCGCGCAGCTCGTTGGTCTGCTCGGCCGAGAGGTCTTGCACGATGGCGACGAACTCGTCGCCCGCGTAGCGCGCGAGGAAGTCGTACTCGCGCAGTTGCGCCTGTAGTATCCGCGCCACCTCGCGCAGCATGCGGTCGCCGGTCTTGTGGCCGTAGGTGTCGTTGACCTGCTTGAAGTCGTCGAGGTCGAGCATGACGACCTGAAACGGCCGCCCCGTGCGGCGCGCGCGCGAAGCCTCCTGCTCGAAGCGCACGTACATGGCGCGCGCGTTCGGCAGCCCCGTCAGCGTGTCGGTCAAGGCGTTCGACTCGGCCTGCGCGTGGCTCATCGCGTTCGCCAGCGCGTCGGACGCGAGACGCGCCACGGTGTCCAAGAGACGCAGGTGGTCGTCCGTGTAACGGCGCGGCTCCGCAGAGTAGACGGCGAGCACGCCCAGAACCCTCTCGTCCTTCGTCAGAGGCAGCGCGACCATCGAGCGGAACTGCCGGCCCTCGGGCAGCTCCACGTCGCGGAAGTCGAGCATCGGGTCTAGCAGGAACGAGGGCCGGCGGTTGGCGAGCACGAAGCCGACGACGCCCTCGCCCGGCGCGACCGCGCGGCCGCGCAAGGCTTCGGCGTGACGGCCGGCGACGTGCGCCGCCGTGGCGTAGCCCTTCTCGTCGTCGTAAAGATAGACGGCGCACAGGTCGAACGGGACGACATGCCCGACCTTGTTGACGAGGACGGTGACCGTGTCTTCGATGTCGAGCGACGAGCCGAAGGTGCGCGCGATCTCGTAGAGCGCGTAGACCTCTCGGTGCGCGTTCGTAATCTGATCTAGGTAGTGCGGAGAGTCGGAGCGGTGCGCGGACGCGGCCGTGTGCGTCGCGGGCTGCGGCGCGGCCGCGGCATCTTCGCCGAGCAGGTCGCGGTGCTCCCACTCTTCGTTCGTCAAGCCCCGGTTGTCGAGCCCCGCGGCCGTTATCTCCTCCTCGAAGCGCGACAGGTGGCGCAGGAAGACTTCGACGACGCGCGGGTCGAAGTGTCCGCCCGCGCCGCGCCTGAGCATCGCGCAAGCCTCTTCGCGCGTCATGCCGCGCCGGTACGGCCGCTCCTCGCGCACCGAGTCGAAGCAGTCAACGACGGCGAGTATGCGCGCGGTGAGCGGAATCTCTTCGCCCTTCAAGCCCTCGGGGTAGCCGCGACCGTCCCACTGCTCGTGGTGATAGAGGACGATGGGGACGACGGGGTACGGGAACGCGACGCGTTCGAGTATCTGCGCGCCGACGGTCGTGTGAACCTTCATGCGCTCGAACTCGGCCTCGGTCAGCTTGCCCGGCTTGTTCAGGATGTGGTCGGGCACGGCGAGCTTGCCCACGTCGTGCAGCAGGGCGCCGGCCTTCAGCGCTTTAATCTCCGAAGGCGAGAGCCCCATCAACTCGCCCATGCGCTCGCAGTAGAGCTGTACGCGGCGTACGTGGAAGTGCGTCGTCTGGTCTTTGGCGTCTATGGCCGTGGCGAGTGCTTCCACGGTGGCGAGGTGGAGGCGCGAGACTTCGGCCGCCTCGCGCGTCTTCTCTGCGACGCGCTCGAAGAAGGTTCGGTAGGTGACGAGTGTGGCGGCGATGACGGGCACGCTCAGGATGACGTAGAGCAGCCCGAACTTCATCATCGCCTCGTAGACGACGCCGGCCGCCGCCGCGCCCGCGAAGTACGTCCAAGAGCTTAAGAGGTATCCGTCGCGCCAGCAGCGCCAAACGCTGCGCTGGCTCTTCAGGCCGAGCAGCACGGCGATGAGCGCGCTGTTGACGAGGTACTGCACGAGCGCCATCAGCGCCAGAGGCAGCACGAGCTGTTCGAGCGTGAGCGCTTCCGTCGCGCCCGCGGGCTGTCGCGTCAGCCCCGCGTGCGCGGCGAGCGCGAAGTAGAAGGAGTGGCCCGACAGGTAGACCGTGACGGCCATGCAGGCGGGCATCGCTATGCGCGTCGAGGCGCGGCAGGGGCTTCTGAGAGAGCTGGTGAATAGTTCGAGCGCGCCGAGCAACACGCCCGCGGGCACGCCGATGAAGATGACGCCGAGGAAGATGAAGCAGTCGCCCGCCGTCACAATCGCGCGCGTGCCGGGGATGCGCACCGGCATCATGCCGGAGATGACGACGAGGCTCGCGAGGACGACGAGCTGCGCCCACTGCGTCGGCCCGAACCCGAGGCAAGCCCACGCGCCCCACACGAGCGCCGCCGCCCCGGCCGCGACCAGCGCCGCCCAATACGTCCCCGCAGCGCGGTTCAGATCAGACATGTAGGTGCGAATCACTCACGCCCTCCGGCGGAATTAAACGGGTCAGAACCGCCTGCGGTAGCGGGCGGGTCGGGGCTGCGTCGTGCGGCTCTCTGTCGTAACACCGACCCGCCCGCTACCGCAGGCGGTTCTGACTTCAACACTCTTCAAAAACCGTCCGTCGCCGGGAGTGGCGGCCGGGAGCAAATCGGCCGCCACTCCCGGCGACGGGCTTGGGGGCAAACGGCGGGGTCGTGGCACTCGCCCGCCGTGCTGGGTGAGAACTCTGTGGGGCGCGCCGGAACCCTCGACGCGCGCGCCCCAACTTTCAAAACGCGCTTCACCTTTCAAAGCGGACGCCTCAAAGCGTCCAGAACTGGTGCGGCCTTACGAGCCCCGTGCGGAGGGCTCGCGGTGCGCCGTGCCGCGCCCCTGCGGGCCGCACACTCCCTTTAACAACCTTCGTGCCGTTGTGAGTTTGTTGACGGGCAGTCGTTTTTGACTGGAAAAGCGGCGGTTCTTCGACGCGGCCCGAGTAAAGCGGGCGGCGGCGGTCAACGTGACGCGGTCATGTTGATTCGCGGAGTGCAGAATGAGATAACAATCGAATGACGACGGTTCAGGACGAGGCGACGGACGAGCAGAAGGCGACGGAGAAGGCGACGCCGGGCGGATACACGGGGCTGCTGCGCGCGAACCGAGACTTCAGGCAGCTCTGGCTCGGGCAGGTCGTCAGCCAGCTCGGCGACTGGTTCGACACCATCGCGCTCTTCACGCTCGTCCTGCGTCTGACGGGCTCGGGCAAGGCCGTGGGGCTCGTGCTGGTCGCGCGCTTCCTGCCGAGTGTCGCGCTCGGGCCGCTCTCGGGCGTCCTCGCTGACCGCTTCAACCGACGCCACATCATGATCGCGAGCGACCTCGCGCGCGCCGGCGTAGTCCTCTGCTTCCTCTTCGTACGCCGCCCCGAGCACGTCTGGCTCGTATACTTCCTGACCGTACTGCAACTCGGCTTCTCCTCCTTCTTCGAGCCGGCGCGCTCGGCCGCGCTCCCCTCGGTCGTGCGCACGCCCGACCTCGTGACGGCCAACTCGATCTCGTCCGTGACATGGTCTGCGATGCTCACGCTCGGCGCGGCCGTCGGCGGCCCCGTCACGGGCTGGTTCGGCACAGACGCGGCCTTCGTCATAGACTCTCTGACCTACCTCGTCTCGGCGTGGCTGGTCTGGCGCATGAGGCTTCCGCCGCGCCCGCCGCGCGAGAAGCGGCGTCTGACCGTGGGCAAGGCGCTCGGCGTCACGGACACTCTGGAAGGCTTGCGCTACGTGAAGGGTCGTCCGCGCGTTCTGGCGACGATGCTGGTCAAGACTGCGTGGGGCACGGGCGGAGGGATACTCACGCTGCTGCCGGTCTTCGGCGAGAAGGTCTTCCCCGTCGGCAAGGATGCGGCCGTCGGCATGAGCGTGCTCTACGTCGCGCGCGGCATCGGGACGGCCGTGGGGCCGATGCTCACGCGGCGCTTCTACAGCGAGACGCGCGCGCAGATGCAGAACGCCATCGGCGTCTCCTTCGTCGTCGCGGGCGTCTTCTACGTGCTCTTCGGCACGGCGCAGAGCTTCGCGCTCGCGCTCTGCTGGCTGGCGGTCGCGCACATGGCCGGGAGCGTCCTCTGGGTCTTCTCGACGGTGCTGTTGCAGGCGACCGTTGATGACGAATTCCGCGGGCGCGTCTTCGCCGCCGAGCTGATGCTGATGACGCTCGCGATGGCCGCCTCGAACTACGTCACGGGCGAGGCGCTCGACCGCTTCAACTATTCGCCCCGCGCCGTCGCCGTCGCCACAGGCGTCTTCTTCACCCTCCCCGGCCTCGTCTGGTTCCTCACGCGCCGCCTGTGGGACAGGGACGCGTGAACGCTGCGGGCCGCGCGGTTGAAAAAAGCCTTGCCTTAACCTGCCTTCAGCGATATCCTCCCGCCGCTCTTACCGGCAGGGTTTCACACACCTCGAACAACCGATTCTGTTTTGCACTCGACGTCAGGAGGGTGAAAAGCAGTACCCGCCCACGACTTTCAACGATAAGGAGATGCCATGAACGATCAACCGAACGCGTTCAGTGAAGAAAACTGGTCGGTCAAACGGTGCGCCTACGCGAAAGAGCCGGAGACGAGGGGCTTTCTTCAGTTATGCGCCGACAGGCGTTTCCACCCGTGTATTCAGGAGCGGTTTCAAGACGACGCCGGGTTGGAGTCGCCCGACCTTTACTGGATACACGCCGACGCGGGAGGGACGCCGAAGATGGAGTGCTCAAGGACGGCGCCCGACTACTGTTATCACAAAAAGAACGTGAGGAAGATGGGCTGGTCGGCCCACGGAAACGTCTGCGGAGGGTTCGGGGATGATGTCCCCGACAGTGAAATACGTCGGGCGTTGTCGGTGACGGCGCAGAGGAAGGTGGAAGAATACCCGCTGGCGACACATTTCATATATTTTGCGACGGCGGTGCAGGAAGGGGGTACGTGGTACGCGGTCGTGCATTGCCTCGTCTGCCCGGCCCGCACGAGCTAGCTCAGACGCGGGCAGTCAGAAACGTTCACTTCACTGCCTCACCCTTTCCTTTATCATCCCCGCGCGTTCGCCAAACGGTTGCCGCGCCGTCGGAAAAAAATCTTGCCTTCAGGGGTCTTCGGCGTTATCCTCCCGCCAACACACTTTGAGGGTTTCGCAAGCCTCGCGCGACTACAACCTCTGGCCTCAATCTGGGAGACCTCAACATGTCTGTAATCAAACCTAACCTCAGAAGCCTTTCAAACTTCGACGAAGTCGCGCGCCCGCAACGGAGCGCGGCGGCGCCGGCCGGCGAGTCCGCGATGCATTTCGCGTCGTAAAGCGAACGGGCGGGAGGTCTGCGGCCCCGGCCCGCCGCCCGCCCGTTCTGTCCGCGCCCCGACACGCGCGGCCCGGCCCGAGTCTTCACGGCGCAGGGCCGTGCGGCGCCATCACGGCTTCCGTCGCGCCTACACGCGCGGGCCGTAGAAAGAAGGTACCTCATGAATTCCTACGACTCCTCCGACGCCCTCGGCCTTATCCCGCTGGGAGGGGGCGAACCGACGAATCCCCTCGATGTCACGCACACCCGGATAAAGGAGCAGAAGGACATCCTGTGGGCGATGTATCAGGACAGCATCCTCCTCGCGCGCAGTCAGGAGGCGCAGAGGGTGAAGGTCTCGAACATTATTTTGCTGACCAGTGTGGCCGTCGTCGGCGTCGTGGCGCACGGCGGCCTGACCATAAGCGACTGGCCGCTGACCGGCGCCCTGATACCGTTAGGCGTCTACGGCGCGTTCTTCACCTCGACCTGTTTCGAGTCCATCTGTCGTTACCAGAAGAGGGCCCGAAAACACTATCAGGCGTTCGCCTCGCTCGTGAGTACGGGGGAGCCAAGACAGTCGCTCGAAGAAATCATATCGGTGGACGACTGCGAGCACGACGAGGCGTTGCCGAACTTCGGCCGACTCTCATGGCTCAGCCTGTTGCGGACGCTCTGGCCCTTAATGATCTCTCTGATGGGGCTGGCGGCCACGGTATACCTCTTCCTGCGCTGGCTCACGACCGACGACGTGCAGCTCTTGCCTATCCTTATCGCCGGCCCGTGCATGCCGGGCTAACACAGACACGAAGGAGGACTCCTCATGAAAGCCAATGCTTTGTCACGTCGCGCGGCGTCGCTGTGCTGCGCGGCGCTGCTCTCTCTCTGCGCCGCGCCGCTCTCTCTCGGCGGCGCCCGCGCGCACACGCCCAGCGCCCCGAAGCCGGAGGGGAGGTACGCTCTGGACGAGGCCGCCAGCGATAACGTCGAGGCGGCGATAAAGGAGGCGGTGAAGCACGTGGTCTTCTACGCCAGAAGCGCAGTCGCCGCCGGTTTGAGAAAGAGCACGCGCCCCTACCGTTGGATAGAAATCCACGACGCCGAGGCGGAGGTCAGCTTCTCGACCGATCAGTGGGGCGCGATTAAAACGACCCCCGACGGCAAGCCTGTTGACTGGGCGCGCGCGGACGGGGAGAAGTTTAAAGTCAGTACGGTGTGGGAAGGGTCTGACTTGAAGCAGACCTTCGAGGGGAAGAACGGGCGGCGGGTCAGCACCTACAGCCTCGACGCCGACGGGAAGACCTTGACCATGAGCGTGAACATCACCAGCGGATGGCTGAAGCAACCTCTGACCTACAGGTTAATCTACAGGGGCGGGCCGTGCGCGCCGCCCCCGGCCCAACCCACACCCGCGTCCGGCAAGAGAAAGAAGCAGGGATAACTTTCAAGCTCCCCTGCGCGCGCCGTCACCCACTCACCTCGCCGAACACACCACATTCAACGCCGGGCGAAGCCGGCACGAGGAGGCAGACATGAGCAAGAGACCAGCAGACCCGAGCGAGAAGATTGACAGATCGAGGGCGCCTTTGGACAAGGAGCTTCCCGGCGCTTCCGCCAGCAGCTCGGGGTGTGAGAAAGTCTGGAGCGGGAGCATCGGGCGGCTGCGCGTGTATGACCAGCCGGCCTCCACGGGCAAGAAGGTCTTCGCCTACAAGGCGCCCGGCACCAACGCCGATTACGTCGGCTACAGCGACGACCCGAACGTCATCCACGCGCTCTTCCTCGCGCGCGACAACGGCCGGGCCATCATGGGCTACACCAACGCCTCCTGCAAAATAGAGTGGCTCGACTACTAACCCGAAGGCGGGGCCGCGCGCGTCCCACTCCCGCCGCGGCCCTCGCCGCCCTGTCAACGCGTTTGACCGAACGACTCGGCTTCTTACCTTGTGGCGGAGTTCGGCCGAATCATTCGGCACAATATTAGTTGGGCGCTAGTTTGATATGGGAGGGAATGTGGAAGCAGTAATTGGTTCAGTTATAGGTGCACTTGTCGGTGGTGCTATTTCAGCCATTGTTTCTTACGCCATCTTTGTTCGACTACAAAACCTTAAAGAACAAAGAAAGCAAGCTCTTGACCTCCTAACCAAATTTATGACAGATGAATACTATGTCAAGGCTCGCCTTGTAAGCCAAGAATATCTTCTACCGCGGGGGGCAAAATATAGCGTTTTTGAAGGAATGAACTTTGAGCAAATTGCCTTCCATTTGAGTAGCTCTGACGACCCTAAAGACAGAGAAGCCCGTTTTTACATAAGAGCTATTCCAAGTTTCTTTTGGCTGGTTGACCAAGCGAGGGAAAACGGCAATATCCATCCTAAAGAGAAACTATTTTCATTAATGTATTCTTGGTACTGGGTGCATATTATCGAGTCCCGCATCAAGGGTTGTGACCACAGCACTCAGTTTCGGGAATTTGAATGGATGAAAATGCCGGGAGATGAGAAAAGGATAAGAAACGATCACGAACGTATATCATCAATGATTAATGAGCAGAAAAAGAAAGCCGCACAAGAGTTGCCGAGAGGGTAATGGAATTTTATTCTTTCACCCGCGCCCAACAACGGCATGCACCCGACGCCCCGGTAGCGTGCCTCTCATGACAGTTGAACGGGGGCGCTGGTGATGCCGGGCGTTAGACGGCTTTCATTGAGTGGCGGCCTTCGGCGCGGTGGTTCTTACCGGAGGAGGGCTTAGATGAGTACCCCGCACGAGAGCATGATCGGCATACTGAGGTTATACGAGTTGCGGTCTGAGCCGGCCATGCGTAAGGCCCGCGATTGGTTCGCCACGGGCTTCTACCCCGAGAGCGCGAAAGACATCCTTAACGTCCTCGTGGGCGAGCACAGCGCGGACTTCCGCATGGTGGCGTCGTACTGGGACATGGCGGCGGCGTTCGTCGTCTTCGAGGCCATTGACGGCGAGATGTTCAACGCCATCAATACGGAGCACGTGGCCGTCTACGCCAAGCTCCAACCTTTCCTCAAGGAGTTGCGCGAGGTGCCGGGCATCCCGCCGTACCTGTACCTCAAGCATCTCGAACCGGTGGTGCTACGCATACCCGACGCGCAGGAGAGGGTGGCGTCCATGCGCCGGTACATGGAAAGCCGCAGAGGGCGCGACACGGGAGAAAAGCTTTAGCACGAGGGGATTCTCTTCAGACGCGGCGCGGCGCCGCCTGACAACGGCACGCACCCGACCCACCGACGCGAAGAGTCGGAAGCACTCACTTCCCTGTAGTATCGCCGCGATATCAATCGGTCTCGCCGCAGAACTGATTGATATCGCGGCGATACTGATTAGAACTAGAGTGGGATTGATTAAGATTGGGACGGAACCAATCAGTATCGGGCCGGGATGAATCAGTCTCAAGGCGACACCAGACAGTATTACCGTGATAATAGACAGTATCGCCGTAATATCAGACAGGATTGCGGCAAAACTGTCTAACATCACGGTGATTCTGTCTAATATCGCGGCGATACTGTCTAATATTATGGCAATACTGTCTAACATTGCTCTAATACTGTCTAACATCGCGGCGATAGTGTCTAATATCGCTTTGATACTGTCTAATATTGCTCTGATAGTGTCTAATATTGCGGCAATATTAGACAGTATCAGAGCAATATTAGACACTTTTGCCCTGATTCCGTGAGAAAACTCACAGCCGCGCGCGAAAATTGTCTTGCTACGCGCAGGCTTCGGGAGTATGCTCGCGCCGCCTTATCCGGCAAGTTCTCGCACGCCTCGCACAACCGCAACCTCTGACCTCAAAGGAGGAGACCTCAGTATGGCCAAGATTAAGCTCAACTTCCGTCAATTAAGCATCCCCGAAAAGATCGCGCGCGCCCGGCAGATTCTCGCCGCCATGACGGGCAACCCACACTTCCCCCACCCACTCCCCGATCTGGACGACCTGAGAGTGAATATCAACGAACTCGAAGGAAGGCTCACAGCCGCGCAGGCGGCGCGTCTGGAGGCGAAGCACCGCACGGCCGAGCTGGCGCAGGGTGAGGACAACGTGGACGGCCTCGTGTCGCAACTGGTCGCGTACGTCGAGTCGGTGGCGGGCGACGACGAGTCGGTCATCTACAGCGCGGGGCTTGAAGTGCGCGGCCCGAACACGCCCGCTTCGAGCGCGTCCGACGCGCCCGCGTCTATGGCAACCACGGCCGGCGACCACGACGGCGAGATAGAACTTTCGTGGGACGCCGTCCGCAACGCCCGCTCCTACGTCATCGAGCGCAGCCTAGACCCTCCGACCGAAACCTCATGGGCTCACGCCGCCGTCTCCACACGCTCCTCCACAACCATTCAGGGACTCAACAGCGGCACCCGCTACTGGTTCCGCGTCGCCGCCGTCACCGCCTCCGGCCAGAGCCCTTGGAGCAACCCCGCGACCAAAATCGCGCCGTAACCGTCACGACCACAACTAACCGACACACGATGCGGGCGGCCCCCGAAGCCGCCCGCTTAAAGTATGAAGAAAAAGGTTGCGTCCGGCATGCGGGGCGTGGTTTAGTTCCGCCGACTGCCGCGCGCGTGCCGGGTACGGCGGCTGGCGCGCTCAGTATTGCCTCAGGCTCGGGCGGCTGCCCGGCAGGCTCATGCACCCGACCGCGGACACGAACACCATTATCTTTCAGCACGGCGAGTAAAGATAAATCAGGAGAGTAACCGATGGCCGAAGAGGCGAGAGCGCAGAGCTTTTGGTCAACAATTCCCGGATGCATGACGGCTATGGCGGGCATTATCACGGCCGTGACGGGTTTGATTCTGGCGATACATCAGATTACCAAATCGGATCACCCGCCGGCGCCGGACGCGCCCGCGGTCACCGCTTCCCCCATCGCCCCGAAGGCGTCCGCCTCCGTCCCCGCCTCCGTCCCGTCGAAGCCCGTGTCTGAGAACTCCTTTACCGACACGCCCGCACTCCCCGCGAACACGTGCCCGACCGTTCAGGGAATGTTCTGGATGCAATACCCGAATATCTGGTACGGCCCGTTCGGCGGTGGAGACGGCATAGGCTATAGCAGTGGGGGAGGGTTCTACGTCTGGGATAGCGCCTACGGAAGACAGCTTCCGTACCCCGACCCTTACGGGCAGATTCAGAGAAACACATGGACTCCACTTCAGCAGTCCCGTTTCTCGGTGTGTGTAGACGGCTCCAACAACGTGTTCGGTCTCTACCGGTAGTCATACGTAGAGACGCCGGTAGAACATCGGCGGTCGCGGGCCCGACGCCGCCCTTCTCCTTTATCATTCGCGCGCAGTTCAACACGTCGCCGCGCAGGCTTCCCGGCCAGCGCCCGCAACAACAGAAGAGAACGGAGAGTTTCATGGAGATGAGACTGAGGAGTTTTGTCCTTTGCGCCGCCGCCGTCGTCGTCGCGCTCGCGCCGCAGGCTTGGGCGCAGACGCAGAAGGCGCGTCTGGGCGTTGACCTGTTTCTGGATTGGGAGATGGTCGCGTCGCCGCGCGTGTCGCCTGATGGCAAGCAGGTCGTCTACACGCGGCGCTGGACGGACAAGGTCAACGACAAGTATGAGGACGAGATCTGGATAATGGACTCGGACGGCGGGCGCAACCGCCTCCTTGCGAAGGGCTCGCAGGCCGTCTGGTCGCCGGACTCGAAACGCATCGCCTACGTCGCGCAGGGGCAGCCCGCCGGCCCGCAGATTTTCGTCCGGTGGATTGACGCGCCCGGCGAGACGCAGTTGACGCGCCTTGAGCGCTCGCCTTCAAACCTCGCTTGGTCGCCCGACGGCCGACACATCGCCTTCAACATGCTCGTCGCGGGCAACCCCGGCCTCTCTGTGAAGATGCCCGCCCGCCCGCAGGGCGCGAAGTGGGTTGACGCGCCGCGCGTCGTTGACCGCCTGAACTACCGCAACGACGGCTCGGGCTGGCGCCCCGAAGGCTTCACGCACATCTTCGTCATCTCGGACGAGGGCGGCGCCGCGCGCCAGTTGACCGACGGCGACTACCAGCACGGCTCGCCCGAGTGGTCTTCAGACTCGCAGACCGTTTTCTTCAGCGCCGTGCGCAAGTCGGACGCCGAGTACCTTCGCAACGACTCGGAGGTCTACGCCGTCGGCCTGAACGGCGGCGCGATTCGACAACTGACAGACCGCAAAGGCCCCGACAACAACCCGCAGGTCTCGCCCGACGGGCGGCTCATCGCCTACACCGGCAACGACCAGAACGACAACACCTACAACGTCTCGCGCCTCTACCTGATGAACGCCGACGGGACGAACAAGCGCGCTCTCACCGACGGCTTCGACCGCGCGCCCGCCGGCATCGTCTGGGCCGAGGACAACGGCGGCCTCTTCTTCACGGCCGAAGACCGGGGCTCGCAGAACCTCTGGTTCGTCCCCGTCTCGGGCGGAGCGCCGCGGCAGTTGACGGCGGGCGCGCAGATTCTCAGCTTCACCTCGCTCAGCCGCGACGGCCTGCTCGTCGGCACGCGCACCGCCGCCGACAAGCCCATTGACGTTTACACGCTGCGCCTTCCCACGCAGTCGTCGAAGCTCAAGGCGTTCGCCGCGTCGGAACTGAAGCAGTTGACCGCCGTCAACGACGACGTGCTGGAAGGGCGAAAGCTCGGGCAGGTCGAGGAGGTCTGGTACGACTCGGTCGGCATGGCGGGCGAGACGCGCTGCACGGCCGCAGACTCTTCGCCCTCGGAGCCGAAGGCGTCCGACTGCTCACGGACGCGCGTGCAGGGCTGGGTCGTGAAGCCGCCCGACTTCGACCCTTCGAAGAAGTACCCGCTGTTGCTCTACATCCACGGCGGCCCGCACTCGATGTACGGCGTCGGCTTCAACTTCGAGTTCCAGAACCACGCCGCCGAGGGCTACGTCGTGCTCTACACCAACCCGCGCGGCTCGACCGGCTACGGGCAGGCGTTCGGCAACGCCATCAACAACGCCTACCCCGGTCAGGACTACGACGACCTGATGCGCGGCGTGGACGAAGTGATAAAGCGCGGCTACGTGGACGAGCGCAACCTCTTCGTCGCGGGCGGCTCGGGCGGCGGCGTGCTGACGACTTGGATCGTCGGCCACACCGACCGCTTCGCCGCCGCGGTCGCGATGAAGCCGGTCGTCAACTGGTACTCGTTCGTCGGCACGACCGACTCGGCCGACTGGTACTACAACTTCAAACGTCTGCCGTGGGAAGACCCAGAGGAGCACATGCGCCGCTCGCCCATCACCTACGTCGGCAACGTCAAGACGCCGACCATGATCCTCACCGGCGACATAGACCTGCGCACGCCTTTGGAGCAGACCGAGCAGTACTACCGCGCGCTCAAGATGAGAAAGGTGCCCACGGCCATGGTGCGCCTCGCCGACGAGTACCACGGCTTCAACGCCGAGTTCAGCTTGCGCCACCCCTCCAACCGCGTCGCCCAGATCCTCTTCCTCCGCGCGTGGTTCGACAAGTACAGGAGGACGTAGACAGTAGTCGGCAGGTGGTTAGCGTTTGAGAAAATTGAAGGCGGTCGGAGCGATCATGCCCGGCCGCCTTCGTCTTTCCTACTGACTACTGACTACTGTCTTGGCTACTGCCCTACTGTAGCCGCTGCCAAGAGCAGGCGAACTCGTCGTCCCTCTTCGTCTTGGTGTAGTTCGCCGCCTTGCGGCTGCTGCCGTCGGACGCGACGACGTAGAGGTCTACGGTGCTGCCGCCGGAGTTGTGGAAGGCGACCTTCGCGCCGTCGGGTGACCAGAAGATGTCGCCGCCGCCGTCGGCCGGCAGGTCGGTCAGGAGCGTGAGCCCCGAGCCGTCGGGGTTCACGACGTAGACGCCGCTGTTGGCGGACTTGAACGCGAGCCGCGTCCCGTCGGGCGCCCATTCCACTGTGCCGAACGACCCGGCCGCGCCGCTGACCTTCGTCTCGGCGCCCGTGCCGTCGGCGTTCGTCACGTAGATGCCACGGCCGCCGCGGTCGCCCTCGTACGCGACCAGCGTCCCCGAAGGCGACCAGCGCGCGTGCACGTCGAAGCCGGGGCCGGTCGCGAGGTGCACGCGGCCGGGGCTACTGTCGGCGTTCACCGTGTACAGGTCTGTGCAGCCGCTACAGTTCGGAATAGCGTTGCGCACGACGAGCTGGTGACCCGAGGGCGACCACGCAGCCTCGATGTCGCTGGTGGTTGCCGCCTTCTCGGCCGAGACGCTGAAGGGCGCGGCCGTGCTGTCGCCGCCGCCGGGCGCGACGACCTCGATGACGTAGACGTCGTGGCCGTCGGAGTAGGCGATGCGCGTCCCGTCGGGCGACCACTCGACGCTCGAACCCGTGACGGGGCCGCCGTTGGCGGCGGAGCGCAGCGGGCGCTGGCTGCTGCCGTCGGCGTTCATCAGGTAAAGCTCGTAGCCGTTGCCGCCGCGGTCGGTCTGGAAGACGATCTGGTTACCCGCGGGCGACCAGACGGGCACCACCTCGTCGAAGGTGGGCGTGTCGGTCAGGCGCGTCTGGTGTTTGCCGTCGGCGTCCATGACGAAGATGTCGTTGATGAAGCCGTCGCCGCCCTGCGTGCTCTGGAAGACGATCTTGCCGTTGGGCGACTGCTGCTTGGCGGGCGCCTGCTGCGTGGAAGTCTGCTGCGCTGAGGTGCGCGCCAGCGGGAGCGCCGCGGCGAGCGCGGCGACGGCGAGGGCGGCGAGGAATCTCGAACCGTACTGACGGGGGATGTTCATAATCTCTCCTCAAAGGGTTTGGCGAAACTCGGAACGGCGCGGTACGCACGGAGTACGCAAACTCCGGCGCCGGACGGGTTGGCCGCTCCGCTCGACGGCGGGATAGCACTCGGCCTGTGAGTCGGGTTGTATTACAGGCTTTACGTGTGGAACGGCGGAAGGCTTCGGGGCGGCCTGTTCACTGCGGCGCCCGCGCCCACCGCGCGAATTGCTGAGCGCGGCCAAGTTATTTCTTTTCGGCGGCACTGTCAAGTTAAACACTCGGGCGCCCGCGCGCCGCGTGCGGCAGACGGGGCGCGGCTGTTTACTTCGCACGGCGGAAAGTGGTATTGGTTCCACGGCCATGAAGATAAAAGTCGGCGTCATGGGCTCGGCCGGCGAGGCGACATACGCCGGTGAGGCTGAAAGCTTGCGCGCGAAGGCCGAAGCCCTCGGCCGCGCGATAGCCGCGCACGGCTGCGTCGCGCTGACGGGCGCGACCACGGGGCTGCCGCACGCCGCGGGCTCGTCAGCGCACCGCGCGGGCGGACTGCACGTAGGCATCTCGCCCGCTTCAAACGAGCGCGAACACGTCGAGCGCTACGGCCTGCCGACGGACGGGACGGACGTGCTCGTCTACACGGGCTTCGGCCTCAAGGGGCGCAACGTCGTGCTCGTGCGCTCGTGCGACGTAGTCCTCATACTGCGCGGCGGCGTGGGCACGCTCAACGAGCTGACCATCGCGCACGACGAGGGGCGCGTCGTCGGGTGTCTGACGGGCACGGGCGGCGCGGCCGACGAGGCCGAACGACTGCTGCGCGTGCTGCCGACAAAGACCGGCGCGGCGGTCGTCTACGAAGAAGACCCGTCGCGCCTCCTCTCAAAGTGTCTCGAAGCATTAAAGAAGTAATGTTGACGAGATTCCGTATCCGCGACGTTGACGCGGTTTCTAACGAAGGTCATATATGGACTTGGGGCTGAGAGGTCGCGTGGCTCTGGTGGCGGCGGCGAGCGCCGGCATCGGCTACGCGTCGGCGCTTGAGCTGGCGCGCGAGGGCGCGCGCCTCTTCATCTGCTCGCGCGACGAGGGGCGCATACGCGCCGCGGCCGAGAGGATTGCGGCGGAGACCGGCGCGGAGGTCAAAGGCGTCGCGGCCGACGTGACGAGCGACGAGGAGGCCGAACGGTTCGTACGCGCCGCCGCGGATGCCGCGGGTCGCGTGGACGTGCTCGTGACGAACGCGGGCGGCTCGCCCGGCTCGACCTTCGAGGAGACGGGGCTTGAGATGTACCGCCGCGCCTTCGAGCTGAACGCGCTCTCGGCCGTCAGGCTCGCGGCGCTCGTCGTGCCGGGCATGCGCGCGCGGCGTTGGGGGCGCGTCGTCAACGTCACCTCCATCTCCGTGAAGCAGCCCATCGCAGGGCTCTTACTTTCAAACACGGTGCGCGCGGGGCTGACGGGCTGGGCCAAAACGCTCTCGAACGAGGTGGCGGCCGAAGGCGTCACAGTCAACAACGTCGCGCCGGGCTGGACGCTCACGTCGCGGCAGGAGGAGCACGCCGTCGAGCGCGGCGCGCGGCTCGGCCGGACGAAGGAGGAGATGGTCGAGTCGTGGGCGTCAGAAGTCCCCATGCGCCGCATGGCGCGGCCCGAAGAGATCGCCGCGGCCGTCGCCTTCCTCGCCTCCGAACGCGCCTCCTACATCACCGGCCAGACGCTCGTCGTGGACGGCGGCTGGGTCAAAGGAATCTTCTGAGCGAGATGGTGGCGAGAAACTACGACATCACGAACATCGTGGAGGCGCTGCGGGTCAAGGGCGAGGTGCGCGCGGGCGACTTCGGGAACGCGGCGTGGGCGCGTGCGCGCGCGGCGCATTTGACGCGCTACTGGTCGGGCGAGGAGGCGCCGGAGGGGCGAAGGGCCGAGGCCCGCATCCTCTGGGACGCGGGCGGGCTCACCGTCCGCTTCGACTGCCGGCAGGCCGAGCCGCTCGTCGTCTCGGACGCGCCGCAGCGCGAACGCAAGACCATCGGGCTGTGGGAGCGAGACGTGTGCGAGATGTTCCTCACGCCCGAGCAGGGGCCGATCAGATACTACGCCGAGTTCGAGGTCGCGCCGACCGGCGAGTGGCTCGACCTGAGCATCATCGTCGGGCCGAAGGAGCTTCAGAAGAACTGGGAGTACCCTTCCGGCATGACGGCGGCCGCGCTCGTCGGCAAAGACTCGCTCACGCTCGCGATGCGCGTCCCTTGGAAAGCCTTCGACCACGCCCCGCGCGCGGGCGAACGCTGGCGCTGCAACCTCTTCCGCTGCGTCGGCCGCGACCCCACACGCGGCTACCTCGCATGGCAGCCAACCTACACGCCCGAGCCCGCCTTCCACGTCCCCGAGAAATTCGGCTGGGTCGTTTTTAAGTAAGAGTAGACAGTAGACAGTAGTCAGTAGTCAGTAGGCGGTTAGCGTTTGAGAAACGTTGAAGGCGGCCGGAGCAATCATGCCCGGCCGCCTTCGTCTTTCCTACTGACTACCGTCTACTGTCTACTGACTACTTTCCTTCAGGTTCTTCAGGTATTCGGTAAGAATCGCGCGGTCGCCGGAGTCGTCGAGGCGGACGCCGACGAGGAAGCGCGCTTCCGGAGGGGCGCCGTCGAGCTGTTCGTAGCGGACGGGCGTGCCGTAGAGGCGTGCGCTCATGTCGCCGAGCTTGAGGGTGATGCGGAGCTTGACGCCCTCGCCGACGAGGTAGCTGCCGCCGACGCGCACGGCGGGCAGGAGTAGTGCCATTCCGCCGTCGCTCACGTCGCGCGTGTGGCCCGCGAGCCCCGCTGAGGGCGGCGCGGACGGCGACGCGTCGAGCACGGCGACGTAGGCCGACAGCTTCACGCGGTAGCGCGGAGCGCGGCGGCGGTTGCCGACGAAGTCGCGCAGGCGGCTTGTGATGAAGCGTAAACGCTCGGGCATTTCCCTTCCCCGCGTCGGCCGGCGCTTTCGTCCGGCCCTCTGGACGCATCGGGTTTACGGGGGGAGGTGTCGCGCGCCGAATCGAAAGGCGTCCGGCTTTACTTGTCCCGCCTCACTTGCCCGGCGAGAGCGGCTTGCCGCCCGCGTCCTTCCTCTGGATGCCTGACTTGTCCATGTAGAAGGAGAGCCGGCCGGAGTGATTGTAACTGGCCGGCTCGGCGCGCGCGGCGAAAGACTTCTTGTCGGCCGTCGTGGTGACGGCGAAGCGGTAGCCGGTCGTCTCTGTGCCGAGTATGTCCTGCGGGACGAAGCCGGCGCGGACGAGCGCGTCGAGGTCGCCGTAGAGCCCGCCGTTCTGAAGCGAGTAGGCGATCTGCGCGGCCTGTATGCGCTTGAGCATGTCCTCGGCGTCCTGCTCGTGCGCGGCGATGCGCTGCTCGAAGAAGAACTTCTTGCCCTGACGCTTGACCTCGGCCGCGCCCGCGCGGTCGCCCACGACCCACGCGCCGCCCGCGCCGCGCACGAGGTAGACCGGCTCGATCTTCACGTCCTTGCCCTCGCCCGTCTTCATGAAGACCGTCGCGTCGTCGCCGCTCAACTGCTCGCCGGTGAAGTCGTAGTCGGCCGGCACCTGCGTCGCCAGCCGCTCGAAGTCTGGGCGCAGCTCTTCCAACTCCTGCGGCTTGAGCCCCTCGATGGCCGGGCGGTAGACCGACATCATCAGCGCGTCGCGGAAGCGCGCCTCGCGCAGCGCCTTGTAGAAGGCGCGCACGACTTCGGTCGGCGTCGTCGGCGCGGCGGCCGGCTGCTGTGTGTTGGCCTGCGCGCCCGTCTTGTCGTTCTGATTCGACTGCGCCCGCGTCGCGGCGCACGGCGTCGCGCCCAGCAGCAGGCAGAGCGCGAGCGCGCGCAGGTTGATGAAGGTCGTGCTGTGGTTCATCTCAGGCTTTAGTGTCTCTTGGAGAGATGTGCGCGCGGCGTCTCTGGCTCGCGCGTCGTCGTTACGGGAGGGGGGCCAAGGCTCTCAATCTCAGACGGCGAAAAAGAGAACGGCTGACTGAGGGAACTCAACACCCTTCGTCCCTCAGTCAGCCATTTTTCCATCCGCGCGCGGGCGCGGTCAAGCGCGGCGCCTTCACTCACGCCGCGGCGTCGGCGGCGCGTCGTACTTGCGAGGCGGCGCGAGCCACCACTCGCGCCCGACGGCGTAAAGCAGAATCGTGAGCGCGGCGAGCGGGATGAGCGCGAGCAGGTCTGAGCCGTCGCCCGCGAAGAACGGGTTGTGCGCCGTAGACCACTCCTCGATGTGCGTCAGGCGCGTGGCCACGCTCTCCTTCAGGTTGAGGAAGGCGTGGACGACGCCCGCCAGCGCGCCGCCCGCGATGTAGCCCGAGGCGAGCAGCACGCCCGAACTCTTGTCGCCCTCGGCCGTCAACTGCTCCTCGGTCAGGTTCCGGCCCGTGAACTTGCGCTTCGTGTAGCGGTCTATGCCGAGGCGCACCAGCCCGCCGACGAAGATCGGCGCCGAGGTCGAGATGGGCAGGTAGACGCCGACGGCGAAGGCGAGCGAAGGGATGCCCGACAGTTCGAGCACGATGGCGATGAAGACGCCGAGCAGGACGAGCCCCCAAGGGAGCTGACCGCTCAGGATGCCCTTGATGATGTAGGACATCAGCGTCGCCTTCGGCGCGTTGTACTTCGTCACCTCGCCGCCGCCCGGGCGCGTCGTGATGACGCCGTTGATGCCGGGGTCTGCGAGGTAGACGGGCGTGCCGTCGTCTTTAGTAAGGTAGCGCCCGGCTGGCCCCTGCAAAGTGTCGGTCTTGTGGCAGACGAGGTAGGTGGCCGAGTCCTGACTCGCCTGCGCGCCCATCAACCCCTCGCGCTTCGCGGCGCCGCTGCCAGTCTTCTCGCAGTTGTTCGGGTCGAAGCGGTACGAGGGCGCGAGCGCGACCTGCGCGTCGTTGACTGGCACGTAGACGGTCGCCGACTGGTTGAGCCACAGGAGTATGTAGCCGAGCACAAGGGCCGAGGCGAGCGCGCCGACGAGAATCGCGATCTGCTGGTTCCTCGGCGTCGAGCCGACGAGGAAGCCGGTCTTCAAGTCCTGCGAGGTCGTGCCGCCGTTCGACGCGGCGATGCAGACGATGCCGCCGATGGAGAGCGCCGTCACGAAGTAGGGCGGCGCCGTCCAGCCGACCAGAAGAAAAGCGAGGCAGGTCAGCAGCAGCGTCGCCACGGTCATGCCGGAAATCGGGTTCGAGCTTGAGCCGACTTCGCCCGTCAGGCGCGACGAGACGGTGACGAAGAGGAAGCCGAAGGCGACGATGAGCAGCGCGCCCACCGGCGCGGCGGCGATGCTGTTCTGAAGCCCCAACTGCGGGAACGCCATGATGGCGATGAGCAGCCCGATGACGCCGCCGATGACGAACTTCATCGAGAGGTCGCGGTCAATGCGCGGCGCGTTCTCGGCCTGCCCGCGGCTGCCGCGCAGGTCTGCGAGCCCGCCTTTGAGTCCGCTCCAAATCACGGGCAGCGAGCGGAAGAGGCTGATGATGCCGCCCGCGGCGACCGCGCCCGCGCCGATGTAGAGGATGTAAGCCTTCTGTATCTGCGCCACCGTCATCTCGGAGATGCGGTGCGCCGTCTCGGGCGCGAGCGGCTCGGCGAGCCCCGCGCCGAAGTACCTGATGGCCGGAATCAGCACGAGGTAAGCCAGCACGCCGCCGCCCATCATGAAGCCGGCGATGCGCGGCCCGATGATGTAGCCGACGCCGAGCAGCGCCGGGTTGTTCTCTATCGAGATGGAGCCCGAGTCGAAGGGCCGCCCGAAGACCTTCTCCGGCACCTCCTTCCACGTCTTGAAAATCTGTTGGAGGCCGTAGTAGATGAAGCCGATGCCGAAGCCCGCGATGATGGTCTTGCCGCCGAGCATCGCCTCGTCTGCCTCGCGCGCCGAAGCCTCGTCGGCGTGCGCCGCCTCCAGAGACTCGCGCGACGCGCCCGCCTTCAGCACCTCGGCGCACGCAGTCCCCTCCGGGTATTTCAGGTAGCCGTGCTGCTGTACGATGAGCGCGCGCCGCAAGGGGATCATCATCAGGATGCCGAGCAGTCCGCCGAGCACGGCGACGAGCATCACGCGGTAGATGTCGAGGTCGAAGCCGAGGATGAGAATCGCCGGCATCGTCACGCCGAGGCCGAAGGCGATACTCTCGCCCGCGGAGCCGGCCGTCTGCACGATGTTGTTCTCAAGAATCGTCGCGTCGCGCAGCCCCATCTTCGAGAGCACGCGGAAGAGCGTGATCGAGATGACGGCGACGGGAATCGAGGCGCTGACCGTCAGGCCCACCTTCAGCACCAGATAGAGCGACGACGCGCCGAAGATGATGCCGAGCACCGTCCCCATGATGAGCGGCAGCGGCGTCAGCTCGCGCAGACGCGCGGACGAGGGAATGAAGGGGCGGTATGCGGCGAGGTACGGGTTGTCCGGCGTCCAGCCTGTGCGGTCAGGATACTCCTGCGCCGCGGCGGCGGCCGCGCGCTCGCTGTCTACGGTTCCGGTGGACATCTGAAGTGACCTCCGACTTGTTTACGCGAACACGGGAAGAGCTTTAATTAAGGGGACTGTCGCGTACTTTACACGCGCCGAGCGCGCGGAAGCAAGAACGCGAAGGGCGCGGCCCTGTGCTAAACTCTCGGCTCCCGAAACTTTCAAGCTCTGACAGCCCGCGACCCTTTGCCGGAAACTTCTCCGATGCCCAAGCACCTTTTCACCTGCGCGCTCGCCCTCCTCCTCCTCTTCCCCTACGCGAACCGGACGGCCGCCCCGCACGCGCGCCAGACACAAACGCGCGTGGCTTCCCCGGCGGCCGTGCCCGCGCCCGAGGACGTGCTCGGCTTCCGCCCCGGCGACGACCGCAAGCTCGCGAGTTGGGCGCAGACGGTCGAGTACTTCCGACGCCTCGCCGCCGCGAGCCCGCGCGTGAAGTTCGAGCAGTTGGGCGAGACGACCTTGGGCGCGCCCTTCGTCCTCGCCACCATCAGCGCGCCGGAGACAATCGCGCGCCTCGAAACCTATAAGGACATCCAGCGCCGCCTCGCAGACCCGCGCACGCTCAGGCGCGGCGAGGCCGAGGCCGAAGGCTTGATAAGCAACGGCAAGACGGTCGTCCTCATCACCTGCGGTGTACACTCGAACGAGGTCGGCTCTTACCTTTCGGGGATGCTCATCGCGCACCGGCTCGCCTCTTCGGACGAGCCGGAGGTGCGCGAGATTCTGAACAACACCATCGTCCTTCTCGTCCCGTCGCTCAACCCCGACGGCGTGGACATCGTGAAGCGCTGGTACGACAAGACGCTCGGCACGCCCTACGAGGGGACGAACCCGCCCGAGCTTTATCACAAGTACGTCGGCCACGACGACAACCGCGACTGGTACGCCTTCACGCAGGCCGAGACGAAACTGACCGTTGATAAAGTTCACAACGTCTGGCACCCGCAGATCGTCCACGACATACACCAGCAGGGCGCCTACGGCTCGCGCCTCTTCCTTCCGCCCTACATGCAGCCGGTCGAGCCGAACGTGCCCCGTCAGCTCGTCGAGGGCTACACGGAACTCGGCCACTTCATGGCCGACAACATGCTCAAGGCCGGCTTCAAAGGCATCACGTGGGACTCGACCTACGACGCTTGGACGCCCGCGCGCGCCTACTCGCACTACCACGGCGGCGTGCGCATACTCTCCGAGACGGCCTCGGTCAACATCGCCACGCCCATCAACGTCCGCGCCGACCAGCTACGCGCGGGCGAGGGCTACGACGCGCGCAAGGCCACTCCGAACTTCCCAGTCCTCTGGCCCGGCGGCGATTGGAGCCTGCGCGACATCACGAACTACATGACGACCGCCGCCTTCGAGTTGCTCAAGCACGCCGCGCGCAACCGCGAGGCTTGGCTCAAGCGCTTCTACTCAATCGGCAAGGAGGCCGTCCGCCCGCGCAAGCCCGGCGAGCTTCAGGGCTTCCGTGTTCCCCTGTCGCTCAACGCGATGGAGGTCTTGGAGATTCTGAAGCGCGGCGGCGTGGAGGTTCGGCGAGTGGACGAGCCCCCGATGCGCGACGGTCGGCCCTCGCCCGCCCCGCCTTACTACTATTACGTGCCGCTCGCGCAGCCCTACGGCGCCTTCGCCAAGGCGCTGCTCGAAGCGCAGCACTACCCAGACCTGCGCGACGAGTCGGGACACCCTATCGCGCCCTACGACGTGACCGCGCACACCCTCTCGCTGCTGATGGACGTGCCGGCCGCGCCCGTCTACGACGCGCCGCGCGGCGGCCGCCTCATCACACAGTCCGCCGGCCGGGACACGACCGTGCCGCGCTCTACTAGCCTCGCCATCGGCGCCGCCCCGCGGCAGGTCTCGCGCGTCGGCCTCTACAGGTCGCACGTGCCTTCGATGGACGAGGGCTGGACGCGCTGGGTCTTTGAAAAGCAGCTCGGCGTCAAGTACTCCTCGCTCGAAGACGCGGAGGTGCGCGCCGGCAACCTGCGCGCGAAGTTCGACACCGTCGTCATCCCCGACCAGCCGGCGCGGGCGATTCTGGAAGGCTACCGCAAGGGCTCGATGCCTGATGAGTTGACCGGGGGCTTGGGCCGCGAGGGCGTGAAGGCCTTGCGCGAGTTCGTCGAGCAGGGCGGGACGCTCGTCGCGCTCAACGGCGCGGCCGAGTTCGCCGCAGAGCAGTTGGGGCTGCCCGTCCGCGACGTGACGGCGGACTTGAAGCGCACGGAGTTCTACTGCCCCGGCTCAATCCTTCGCACCGTCATAGACACGGCGAACCCCGTCGCCAAGGGGATGCCGCGCGAGTCCGTCGCGTGGGTCGAGGACTCGCCGGTCTTCGAGGTCGAGCCCGGCCCCTCGGCCGCGCGCGCGCGCGTCGTGGCGCGCTACCCCGAGGCGGGGACGCCTCTGCTCTCGGGCTGGCTGCTCGGGGCGGAGAGGATTCGCGGCAAGGCGGCGCTCGTCGAGGTAGAACTCGGCAAGGGGCGCGTCTACCTCTTCGGCTTCCGCCCGCAGTACCGCGCGCAGTCGCTCGCCACCTACCCGCTCTTCTTCAACGCCGTCGCGGGCGCCGGGCGCTGACTACCTGAGAAGGACGGCGTAGGTGGCCGCCGCGAGCGCGACCATGTTGGTGGTGACGTAGATGAGGAAGTAGCCGGCGAAGACGACGACGGCGCGCAGCGCGTCGAGCGCCGTCCGGCCGCGGTAGACCGCGCGCAGCGCGAAGAACAGGTAGACGATGTCCACGACGAACTTCGACGAGCCGATGAGGAGGTTGCGCATCGTCGGCTGGATGCCGATGAAGAAGTAGTAGATCGGCCACATCAACATCATCGTCACCGTCGCGAACGAGATGAAGTGCATCGAGAAGACGAGGTGCTCGACGAAGTAGCGGCGCGAGAAGACGTAGACGAGTTGGAGCAGCAGGGCGAGCGCGGCGATGATTGCGGGCTGGATCAGCGACATGTCGCGCTGCCAGCGCTCGTTGAAAGGGTCTTGCAGGCTCTCGGGCGTCACCCCTTTTCGCTCGGCGGCGTGCCTGAAGAGCTTCGTGAAGGCGCCCTCGCCCTTGATGTGCCACCGCTCCAAATTCTGCTGCTCGTTCGCGAGGAGCATGCCGATGTCGAACATCGTCGCCTGCTTCGACACGGTGTAGACGAAGAGGTTTAGGGCGAGGATGCTGAGACAGAGGTTGAGCGGCTTCAGGTAGTGCGCGCGCCGGCCGCGCACCCACTCGACGGTGAGAAAGCCCGGACGGAAGAGGAGCGCGAAGAGCGTGCGGAAGAGCTTCGAGTCGAGGTTGGTCAACTCCTGCGCCGCGTCGCGCACGAAGTGGCGCACGGAGAGGTCGCGCGCCTCGGGCCGCTTCTCGCCGCAGGCGTGGCAGTAGTCGCCGACGAGCGAGGCGCCGCAACTCGGGCACTCGCCCGCCGCGGCGTCCGGTGGCGCCGCGACTTCCGGCGACTCGGCCGCACGCGCCACGTTCGTCGCGTCAGGCGCGTCGCCCGCCGCGGCCCCGGTCGTCGCCGAAGCGTCCGCGGGCGCGGCTGTCTGCAAGCCCCCGGCCAACTCGCTCACCTCTCGTCGTCGCGCTTGGCACTGACCGAGCCGGCGATCTTCTTGCGCGTCGTCTCGCCGGTTTCGAGGACGGGGATGCCCTCGTCCACTTCCGAGTGCGGGCGCGGGATGACGTGGACGCTGACGACCTCGCCCACGCGGCGCGCGGCCGCGGCGCCCGCGTCAACGGCCGAACGCACCGCGCCGACCTCGCCGCGCACGATGGCCGTCACCAGCCCCGCGTCAATCTTCTCGTAGCCGACCAGCCGCACGTTCGCAGCCTTCACCATCGCGTCGGCGGCCTCGATCATCGCCACCAAGCCCCGACATTCGACCATCCCGAGTGCATCCATCCCTTTCGACCCTCCGTATCAACTTACGCGCGTTTCAGGACGCGCGGCGGTAGACGAGCTTAATCTCCTGCGCGCCCATCTGGTTGGTGATGACGGTCGTGTTGGTCAGGGTCTTCCCGTCGGAAGAGACCTGCCACTTCTGCGTCACGTCCATCTCGACGGCGGCGCCGCCGCCCCGCCCCGGCCAACTCATCTTCGAGTGCGCCGCGACCTTCTCGCCCTCCCACTTCGTCTTCGACTTGACCTCGCCCGCGCCGATGGTCGCCGGGTTCGTCTCGCCGCGCTCGTCGGTGTAGTAGGTGAACTCACGCACTTCCTGCTGCCCGTTCAGCTTCAGCGTGCGCGTGACCTTCAGCTCGGGGTCTCGGTGCGCGATGACGAGCGTCGAGTCGGCCCTTGAGATGGGGCGGTCGCTGAACAGCCCGAAGTCGCTCTTCGACCTGTCCAGCTCCCAAGTCCCCGAAAGGTCGGGGTGCGGCTTCCCCTCCTTCTTCCTGTCGTCGCCGGCCGAGGCGACGGCCGCGCAAGCCAGCAGCAGGCACAGGCACAAGAGTAAAGGCTTCATGGGGGAAACTCCTTTCGCCGCTCCCGAAAGCCGCGCGCCCTCAGTTGCGCAGCGAGTGTATCGGCGCGGGGATGCGCCCGCCGCGCCGTATGAAGAGTTCGGGGGAGAAGGTGTTGACGGGCATGACGGGCGCGCTGCCGAGGAGGCCGCCGAACTCGACGATGTCGCCCACGTCTTTGCCGGGGACGGGGATGATGCGCACCGCGGTCGTCTTGTTGTTCATGACGCCGATGGCCATCTCGTCTGCGATGACGGCGGCGATGGTCTCGGCCGAAGTCGAGCCGGGCACCGCCACCATGTCAATGCCTACGGAGCAGACGCTTGTCATCGCTTCGAGCTTTTCGAGCGAGAGCGCCCCGGCCTGCGCGGCCTCGATCATCGCGGCGTCTTCGGAGACTGGGATGAAGGCGCCGCTCATCCCGCCGACCGCGCTCGAAGCCATCGCGCCGCCCTTCTTCACCGCGTCGGTCAGTAGCGCCAGCGCGGCGGTCGTGCCGTGCGCGCCCGCGCGCTCAAGCCCCAGTGCCTCAAGAATCTCGCCGACCGAGTCGCCCGGCTCGGGCGTCGGCGCGAGCGAGAGGTCAATGATGCCGAAGCGCAGGCCCAGACGACGCGCCGCCTCGCGGCCAATCAACTCGCCCGCGCGCGCGAGCTTGAAGGAGAGCTTCTTGATGAGCTCGGCCATCTCGTCGAGCGAGGCGCCCTTGGGCGCGCGGCGCACGGCGCGGTTGACGACGCCGGGGCCGGAGACGCCGACGTTGATGACCGCCTCGGGCTCGCCGACGCCGTGGAACGCGCCCGCCATGAAAGGGTTATCCTCGACGGCGTTGGCGAAGCAGACGAACTTGGCGCACGCGAGCCCGCCGCGGCTTCGGGTCAACTCGGCCATCTCCTTGATGATCTCGCCCGTGCGGCGGACGGCGTCCATGTTTATCCCCGCGCGCGTCGTCGCGACGTTTAGCGAAGAGCAGAGGCGTTCGGTCGTCGCGAGCGCTTCCGGGATGGAGTCAATGAAGACCGAGGTGCCGCGCGTCTCGCCCTTGTGTACGAGGGCGGAGTAGCCGCCGATGAAGTCAACACCGACGCGCTTCGCCGCCTCGTCTATGGCGCGCGCGAGCGGCAGCAGTTCCTTGGCCGAGCGCGCGCCGTCGAAGACGAGCGAGGCGGGCGTAATCGAGATGCGCTTGTTGGCGATGCGCAGGCCGTACTCCTCGCCGATCTCGTTGACGGTGGGGACGAGGCGCGCGGCCGTTAGCTCGATCTTCTCGCGCACGGCCTCGGCCGTCTCGGCGATGTCGGAGCGCACGCAGTCGCGCAGAGAGAGGCCGAGCGTGACCGTTCGCACGTCGAGGTGTTCGACCTCGGTCATGCGCACGGTCTGTAGGATTTCCGCCTGTGTGTATTCCATGCCCCGCGTTCGCTACCGGAGGAGGGTCGTGCTCAAAAGCAGGATGACGAGGAAGATGACGAAGAGCGCCGCGGCCGTCAGTACGAAGCGCAGCCCGGAGTCGTCCGCCGGCTCTTCCAACGCGACGAGCGCGTCGTCCTTCATCCTCCCGACGCGCTCCCGCGCCACGCCGACACGCTCGCGCGCGCCCTCGCGCACGCGAGCCACGCGCCCGCGCGCCTCTTCCGCCGAAGCAGCCACATCGGCCGCGCCGACTCCCGCGGCCTGAGTCTCGACAGCCGGGGTCTCGACCACAGTCTCGACGGCCCGAGTCTGAACCGCAGGAGTTTCGACGACGGTCTCAACCGCGGTCTCGGCAGCCGGAGTTTCAACCTCCCGAGTCTTAACGAACGGAGTCTCGGCGGCCGGGGTCTGGACGGCGGGTGCCTCGGCCGGCGTCTCACGCGTCTCGCGCAGAGCGGCGCGCGCCCCGTCTTCTGAAGACGCGACGGCGCCGCCTCCCGAAGTCTCCGCGAACGCCGAGAACTCCTTCGTCGGCGGCGCCGCATCCCGCGCCGGCTCGGAATCGAGAACAGCCTGCGGCTCATCGGGAACGGCCTGCGGCTCATCCGCCGCGGGCTCGGCCTCCATCTTCTGGCCGCACTGCGGGCAGAAGCGCGCGCCCGCGCGCACCGCCGCGCCGCACACAAGACACCTGCGAGAGATTTCAGGCTGCATAAGTAAGGTGGTGATAAGTGATGAGTGATAAGTGATAAGAATAAGGCCGCCGCCGTTCCTTCTTATCACTTATCACTCATCACTTATCACCTTCTTAAATCCTGTGCATCGCGTTGAAGAGGTCTTCGCGCTGCGCGTAGATGTGGACGCCGAGGCGCTCGCCCTCGCCGCGGAAGCGGTCTTTGAGCGCCGTCACCGTCTCGCGGGCGCGCGAGATGTCTGCGATGATGACCATCGCGAACTTGCCCTGCACGACCGTCTGGTTGATGTCGTTGATGCTGCAACCGGCCTCGGCCAGAATCTGCGAGACGGCCGCGACGATGCCCGGATGATCCGTGCCGAAGACCGAGACGACGAGGCGGTCTGCGCGCCCGTCCTGCTTCGCCCCGCCTTCGGCCCGCCCGGCGCCCGACGCGCCGACCGAAGGCTCGACGGCCCTGTACACGTCCATCACCAGAGCCTCGACCGTCCGCTCGTCGGCCTGCGCGCCCAAACGGCCGTAGACCGCCCGCGTGATTCTGTAGATCAGTTCTTCGTCAGCCATTCGAGAGCAATCAGCTTTCAGCCTTTTACCTTCCGCCGTCACGGCCGCGGAGTTCGCGGGCCGACTCGACGAGTTCGTCGGAGCGCGCGAGGTCGTCCTGCACGTCCACGCGGTCAACGATGCCGACGACCGCCGCCTCTATCGCCATCTCCTGATCGCCGACGGCCGTCCGCGCGGCCTTCCCGTACGCGCACATCACGACCTCGCCCACGCCCGCGCCCAGACGGTCGGCGACGACCACGATGTTCCGCGTCGGCTCCTTGTCCAGATCAATCGGGTGCACAATCAAAAATCTGACGCCCTCCAGATCGGGCGTCTTCTTCGTTGACCACACGGTGCCGACTACTTTTCCGAGGAACATCTTCCCAGTCCGAAATCCGCCTATGCGGCTGTCAGCCGCCGCGCCGCCATCCGGGCAAATGCTTCTTTCAACTGCCGGCCCAACTCTTCGTCCTGCGGGTGCTCCAAAACAATTTTCACGAGAACGTCGTCGGGGTAGCGGTTAGGGTTGTCGCTAAGTAGCGCCAACAGGTAGGCACTGACCCTGTGCTGAACTTCGTTTACGCGGCGCATGCGTTGCGGGTTGGTTAGTCCGTCCTGTCCGACCTCATAGCTGTCACGGGCCACGAGCGTCAGTTCGTACATCAGTCGCGCTACAAACTCCTTCTTCTCGTCTGCGGAATAGGAGGAGAAGACGGCGATGTGTTCTTCAACTGTCATCAATACACCTAGTCGGACTCAGACAGCCTCTCTGTCGAGGCCGTTAACATCGAAGCCTCTCTCTTCGAGGATTTTGATGCGGACGTTTCCATTTATGACGCGGCCGTCGGGCTTAACCTTGAGCGATTCGTCGAGTCCTTTCCTTAGGGACTTAACGATCTCTTCCGTCTTTCGACTACGCCAATACCTCAAAGAGAGACCGCTCTCGCCGGATTCAAGTGTCTCGTCCGAGTGTATCCGCCGGAGCGGAGGTCGGCCTTCGTCGTTCACGCCCGTCGCCCTAAGCCTTCGCGAAGACCTCCGCGGCCTCGCCCATGTCGCGGGCGGCGGGCGTGATGATGGTGCGCGCGCCGACGTAAATCTTCTCGCCCTTCTGTATGGCGCGGCGCACGTCGTCCTCGCAGACGAAGTCCACGGCGCGCTTGCCGTTGCCGGCGGCGGGCGACGGAGTCTGCTTCGGCGCGGAAGATTGTCCGCCGTCGCCAGCGGACGGCGTGCGCGGGGCCGGCGCTGGCGCAGATTGAGCCGGAGAGCCGCCGCCGTTTCCGCCGCCGTTCGGGGCCTGTGCGGTCGGCGCGGCCTCGGGGTGCGGCGCGGCGCCGCCGGAGTGCGCGACGCGCTGCGGCTCGATGTCTACGTCCTGCTGGACGTACGTGTGCGGCTGCTGAACTACTGGGAGCGGCTGCGCGGCGGGCTGCGGCGCGCCGGACGGGCGTTGACTGAGGAAGCGGTCAACAATCTTCGCTATCTCGTCGCGGCTGACCGCGCCCGTGCGGCCCGCCCCGGCGGCGACGCCCGCGGGCGCGCGGAGCGGTTGCAGCG